>ALPF01000001.1 GCA_000291825.1 Prochlorococcus sp. W8
ATTGATAACAAAATTGAAACCGTAAAGCAACTCAAAAAGATAGCTGAGAGAACGAATATTGAAAACAATGATGAGATTAATCTTACCGTTAAAAATATTCTTGAGGATATAAAAAAAAATGGTGATACCGCTATAAAAAAATATACTTTACAGTTTGATGGGTTTAATCCTGAACCAATGGGAGTAGCATTCGAGGAAATAGAAGATGCATGGTACTCCACTAATAGTGAATTGCAAGTAGCTTTAAAAAATGCAAAAAATAGAATTGAAAAATTTCACAAAGAACAAGTACCTAAAAATATCTCACTAAAGGGGATTTATGGAGAGTGTGTTCAAAGGAAATGGTTACCTGTCAATAAAGCAGGCATATATATTCCAGGAGGTAGAGCTTCATATCCAAGCACTGTTTTAATGAACGCGATTCCAGCGCAAGTAGCTGGTGTTAAAGAGATTATTATGGTTTCTCCAGGGAATAAAGAAGGCAAGATCAATCAAACAGTATTAGCAGCAGCTTACATAACTGGAATCAAAAATATTTTCAGAATTGGAGGCGCACAAGCGATAGGAGCTTTAGCTTTTGGAACCAAAGAAATTAATAAAGTTGATGTGATCTCTGGCCCTGGAAATATATTTGTTACTACAGCAAAAAAACTTATTTTTGGATCAACTGGAATTGATTCACTTGCTGGTCCTAGTGAAATACTTATAATTGCAGATGACACAGCTAATATTAACCAATTGGCAACTGATTTATTAGCCCAAGCAGAACATGATCCTTTTGCTGCCTCAATTCTATTAACTACATCCTTAGAAAAAGCGAGTGAAGTTTCCCATAAGATTTATAAAAAATTAGAGAATCATCCGAGAAAAGAGATTTGTATGAAATCAATTAAAGATTGGGGTTTGATAGGAATTTGTGAAAACTTGGAAACATGTGTTGAACTAAGTAACAAATTTGCACCAGAACATCTTGAAATTATCACCAAAAGTCCTCATAAAATACTTGGAAACATTGAAAATGCAGGAGCAATTTTTATTGGCAAATGGACCCCAGAAGCTGTAGGTGATTATCTTGCTGGACCAAATCACACCTTACCAACATCTGGTAATGCAAGATTCAGTGGTGCTTTAGGAGTCGAAACTTTTATGAAAAATTCCTCAATTATCGAATTTAATGAACAAAGTTTGCATAGCAACAAAAATGACATAATTAATCTTGCCAATAGTGAGGGGCTTCATAGTCATGCAGATTCAGTAAAAGTTAGATTTAAAAATTAAGTTTTTTTCATAGTAAAAACTTTTGGGATATTATTTTCAATTTTTCCAACTAACACTTTTGTCGTCAAATCTACAAATAATCCATTTTCTAGGACTCCAGGAATATTATTAATTTCATATTCAACTTTGTGTGGGTCAATTATTCCTCCTTTAAATAAAACATCAAGTATTAAATTTCCTTCATCGGTAACAACAGGACCTGCTTTGTTCACCGCCATCCTTAAACTACTTTCAGCATTCATATCATTAATTGTAGTTTGAACTTGCTTCCATGCACTGGGAATTACCTCTACTGGGAGAGGAAACACATTATTTAATTTATCAACCAACTTCGTTTCATCAACAACAATTAATAATTGATCCGCTTTGGTTGCAACAAGTTTTTCTCTAACATGACATGCTCCACCTCCTTTAATAAGTTGATGACTTGGATCAACTTCATCAGCACCATCAATCGCTAAATCAATCTTACCAACCGAACTTAAATCTATTAGCTCAATGCCAAGCTCTTGAGCAAGCACTTCAGATTGAAAAGAGGTAGGAACTCCTTTTATATTTTTTAGCTTTCCAGATTTAATATTATCTGAGAGACTTTTAATCATTAAAGCAGCTGTTGAACCTGAACCTAAGCCAAGTATCATGCCATCTTTTACATCTTCTATCGCTGAAATAGCAACAGCTTTCTTCATTTGATTCTGTAAATCCAAAATTTTAATTTAATTCTTAACTAAAGAACATTTAATTTCAGGAAGGACTTTATGTCAAACCTGGTAAAGGTTCGGGTTTTATATTAACTTTAATTTCTTCATTATTTCTCACTATGAGTAAAGGGAAAGTTTTACCAATTTTTGCTTTTTCAACTTCGTCCAATAGTGCTTTAGGCTCTTTAATAGCCATATCTTCTGCGGCTATAACTAAATCTCCTCTTTTTAATCCAGCCTTTTCTGCTGGGCTATTAGGTACTATAGATTGGACTAACGCACCAGATCTCTCAGGAAGTTGTAGAAGCGAATTAGGATCTTTATTATGCTCTTTAGCTATTTTCGCTGTTAAAGATATTAACTGCACACCTAAATAAGGATGAATAACCTCTCCATCTTTAAGCAATTGATTTGATACTCTTCTTGCCAAATTAATAGGGATGGCAAATCCTAATCCTGCTCCAGGACCACTTCTAACAAGGGTATTTATACCAATAACTTCACCATTAGAATTTATTAAAGGTCCACCTGAATTCCCAGGGTTTATTGCTGCATCTGTTTGAATTAAATCAAGTCTTTTATCTGAGAATCCCAAACTATTAATATCTCTATGAAGACTACTAATAATTCCTAAGGTTACCGTTTTTTCTAATCCATAGGGAGTTCCCAATGCTATAGCCCAATCACCAACTTCAAGCTTTTCAGAGTCTCCTAATGGAGCAAATTTAGAATTTATTTTATCTTTAATTTTCACAAGTGCTAAATCAGTTATTGAATCAGTCCCAAGTACTTGACCTTCACAAATAGCTCCATCTGCCAGTGTAATTGATACTTGATCAACTCTTTCAACAACATGTGCGTTAGTCAATACTAATCCATTGGAGTCTATGATCACTCCAGAACCCTGTCCTCTCTCTCTATCTGGTAATATTCCTGGCTCTCCAAGCAAGTCTCTGAGAAGTGGATCTAACAATGTAGGATCAAACTGTTGTCTTTCTATAGACCTCTCTGTATCTATTCTTACTACCGCTGGGCCTACAGTTTTTACTGCATCTGAAACAAAATTTCTTTCATTGGAAATTTCCAAAGAAAAAACCTTACCAACAGAAAAATTACAAACCAATATTAATGCTACTAAGAATGATGATATCGCTTTCATAAAGTTAACAATTATAAAAAGTTTATTAGACACATAAACATTATATAAATTTTAATGCATATTTTGGATTTTAGTCTTAAAAACCTATTTTGCTGCTTAAAAAATTGTTTACCCATACTTTATGTCGACTCCATTGATGATAAGCATTAATATTATTAATACTTAAGGAAATATTTTGAATAAAGAAAATAAAGAGAAACTTAATTCTTTGGTTAAAAAACTTGCAGAAGAATTTGATTTTCAAGTTGATAGTTTAAGTATGCTAACAAATAAAAATCCAGCTATTTTAAAAATCATTCTTAAGAGGATTGATCAAAAAGATATCACAATTGAAGACTGCACTAATTTTACCGTGCCTGTAGAGAGTCTTATTGAGAATTCGAAACTTATAAATTACAGATATGTTTTAGAAATCGGTAGTCAAGGTGTCAGTGATGAATTAACCTCTAATAGAGACTTCAAAACTTTTAAAGGTTTTCCGGTTAAGGTTGAATTAAACCACAAAATTTCTAATACAAAAATTTTGAATGGTTTACTTTATGAAAAGTCTAAAGATTACCTAGCCATTAACATTAAAGGTAAGATAAAAAAAATTCCCTTTGATGAAGTATTTAAGGTTAGTCTTGCTACAATAGAAGACTAAACTTTATCTCAAATCGTTTTTCATTTACCCATCATAGATGGCATTAGTTATTCTCCCAGGTTTAAACAATCTTATAGACGACATTAGTGAGGCAAAAAAACTTCCACCTCAAGTCGTTGAAGCTGCATTGCGTGAAGCATTACTTAAAGGCTATGAAAAGTATAGACGTACTTTCTACATTGGAATAAAGGATGATCCCTTTGAAGAAGAATATTTCAGCAATTTTGATGTAGGACTAGATCTTGATGAAGAAGGATACAGGATATTAGCAAGTAAAATAATAGTTGAAGAAGTAGAAAGTGAAGATCATCAAATATCTTTAGCAGAGGTTCAACAAGTTGCTGATGACGCACAAATTGGAGACACTGTTGTTCTTGATGTAACTCCTGAAAAAGAAGATTTCGGTCGCATGGCTGCATCAACAACAAAACAAGTTCTTGCTCAAAAACTCAGAGATCAACAAAGAAAAATGATTCAAGAGGAATTTGCTGACTTAGAGGACCCAGTTTTAACCGCAAGAGTAATTAGATTTGAAAGACAGTCGGTGATAATGGCAGTAAGCTCAGGAATTGGGAGGCCTGAAGTAGAGGCAGAGCTACCTAAAAGAGATCAACTACCAAATGATAACTATAGGGCGAATGCAACTTTTAAAGTATTTTTAAAAGAAGTTAGCGAAATTTCAAGAAAAGGACCACAATTGTTTGTTAGCAGAGCAAATGCTGGGTTAGTTGTCTACTTATTTGAAAATGAAGTTCCAGAAATTCAAGAGGCTTCTGTGAAGATTGTTGCAGTTTCAAGAGAAGCTAATCCTCCTACCAGAGCTGTTGGACCAAGAACAAAAGTTGCTGTTGATAGCACCGAAAAAGAGGTTGATCCAGTTGGTGCATGCATTGGTGCTCGAGGAGCTCGCATCCAACAAGTTGTCAATGAACTGAGAGGAGAAAAAATTGATGTAATAAAGTGGTCACCAGATCCAATACAGTACATATTAAATTCACTTAGCCCTGCAAAAGTTGATCTTGTAAGATTAGTCGATCCCGAAGGACAACATGCACATGTCTTGGTTCCTCCAGATCAACTCAGTCTAGCTATAGGCAGAGAAGGACAGAATGTTAGGTTGGCTGCAAGGTTAACAGGTTGGAAAATAGATGTAAAAAATTCTCATGAATATGATCAAGCATCAGAGGATGCAGTAGTAGCTGAACTTATTTCACAAAGAGAGGAGGAGGAAAGTCTTCAAAAAGAAGCTGAAAAGAAATTAGCCGCTGAACAAGCTGCTAGAGCAGAAGAAGATGCTCGCCTTAGAGAATTATATCCACTGCCAGAAGATGATGAAGATTTTGTTGACACAATTGATGAAGATAATGTTTCACAAGAGGAAAGAACACGGTGATCAAAAATCGACTTATTTTGCGTAGATGTATTTCATGCCGAGTAGTTCAGGATAGGCTTAAACTTTTGAAGTTTACTAATGATTTTGAATTGGGGTTAATGGTCAATAAAGGCATTGGTCGTTCTGCTTACGTATGCAAAACCCAAAAATGTTCAAAAGACTCCAAGTTCAAAAAAAATCTACAAAAAGCCTTAAAAATTACAATTGATCCAAAGTTTTATGAGATTATTGACATGGAAATACAAAACTATAAATAACTTTCCCAAAAGGGAATATAATTAAAATAAAGCTCTATGAATCCAAAGTAGAGTATATTTAAACTTCAATGACTCTCAGCGATAAAATCAGAATTTATGAACTTTCCAGAGATCTTAATCTGGAGAATAAAGATATATTGGATGCAGCTCAAAAGCTTTCTATTTCAGTAAAAAGCCATAGCAGCTCGATTAATTTAGAAGATGCAATAAAAATTAAAAATCTTATTAATAATAAAAGGACTAAGAATGAGAATATAATTTCTGTAAATAAATCTCTTTCAAATACTAAACCTCAAAAAAAGCCTAATTCAACAAACATACACCAAAAAAACATCAATAAAAGTCACAATCCTCAAGTAGTAACGAAATCTTTATTAACTAAACCAAGTATTTCTGAATTTTCAGAGAAAAGTGATACGCCTAAAAAAAGAGAACCAATAAATCGTCCTCAAATAGTATCAACAACCAAACCACAAAACAATACTACAAACAATAATAAATTAAATAGTCCTAAATCAAACGAACCTACAGTAAGTGAAAAGAGTAAATTTAATAATTTAGTTCCTAGAGCTCCAAAACCTCCCATTCAACTTATAGAGAAGCCAAAAAATATTACTAAGAATTCCAGAGAAAGTGCACAAAATAGATCAACTAATAATTTAATTGCTAGAAATAATAACACCTCAAAATATAATAAGACTTCTCCTGTTAATCCCAAAAACAATCCTAAAAAGCCGTCCTTAAATCCACCTGAACTTGTTGGGGCTCCAATTAGAAGGGACAATAATCCAAATAGACAGAACATAAATAGACAATCTACAAATTTTAGGCAAACATCAAATAGTAATTCCAATACTAATAATAGAAATAACACTTCAAATAGAACCAATTCACCAAATAGACCTTCTGCTCCTTCAAAGACTGGGAATCCTTCTAGATCTGCCCTTACGAATAGAAGTGGAGGGCCAAATAGACCCAGCAGTCAAAACAGGACAGTGTTATCAAATAGAAGAGGAGAATTTAATAGAAATAATCCTAAATTTAATCGACAAGCATCCACAGGAGTAAGGAAGCCAGTTGCGCCAAATGAATTAATGCAACTGCAAAAGACAAGATCTTCGAGTGACGCAAAATCTCCACAGGGAGAATATATCAACCCTAAATCTATAGATTTAAATAAACAGAAAGCTAAAGCTCCTGTTAATCGTCCCAATTCTGCTCCAATTAATAAGAAGGCACCTCATAGAGCTAGCAATCCCTCTAAAAAAAATAACCGCGATTGGGATGATTCTGCAAAACTTGAAGCTTTAAGAAATAAAAATCCTCAGAAACAAAGACAAAAAGTACATATTATTGGAGAAAATGATGATTCTTTAACAACTGAAACTAGTGGTTTTGCAGGAGAACAAAAAAATACTATTTTATCTGCAAGCTTAGCTAGGCCAACCAAAGCTAAGTCTAATAATGACAAAAACCAAAAAACATCAAAACAGTTTAAGAAAAAGAAAAAAGAAACAACTAGGCAAAGACAAAAAAGAAGAGCGATGGAACTACGTGCCTCAAGAGAAGCTAAACAAGTGAGGCCTGAGATGATAATTGTTCCAGATGATAATCTTACTGTTCAAGAATTAGCAGATAAATTAAAGCTTGAGAGTTCAGAAATCATCAAATCTCTCTTTTTTAAAGGTATAACTGCTACAGTCACCCAATCTTTAGATTTAGCGACTATTGAAACTGTCGCAGAAGAATTTGGGGTACCTGTTCTTCAGGACGATATTGAAGAGGCTGCCAAGAAAACAGTAGAAATGATTGAGAATGCAGATATTGATAATTTAATTACAAGACCAGCAGTTGTGACTGTAATGGGTCATGTAGATCATGGTAAAACTAGTCTTTTGGATTCCATTAGAAAAGCGAGAGTTGCCTCTGGAGAAGCAGGTGGAATAACTCAACATATCGGAGCTTATCAAGTAGAGGTTGAACATGAAAATAAGGTTAAAAAATTAACTTTTCTTGATACCCCTGGGCATGAAGCTTTTACAGCTATGCGTGCTAGAGGTGCTAAAGTTACAGATATAGCTGTTTTGGTTGTAGCAGCTGATGATGGAGTAAGGCCACAAACTCTCGAAGCCATTAGCCACGCAAGAGCAGCGAAAGTCCCTATAGTTGTTGCAATCAATAAAATAGATAAAGAAGGTGCTTCCGCGGACAGGGTCAAGCAAGAATTATCAGAGAAAGATTTAATCGCAGAAGACTGGGGAGGAGATGTCGTAATGGTACCCGTAAGTGCAATAAGGGGTGAAAATATAGATAAGTTACTTGAAATGATTCTTTTAGTTTCGGAAGTTGAGGATCTTCAAGCTAATCCTGAAAGATTAGCAAAAGGAACAGTCATTGAAGCACATCTTGACAAAGCAAAAGGCCCTGTAGCTACTCTTCTTATCCAAAATGGTACATTAAAATCTGGTGATGTATTAGCGGCAGGTTCAGTATTAGGAAGAATAAGAGCAATGGTTGATGAACATGGGAATAGGATCAAAGAAGCAGCTCCGTCATTTCCAGTTGAAGCATTAGGTTTTAGTGAAGTGCCAACAGCGGGAGATGAATTTGAAGTTTACCCAGATGAAAAAACAGCAAGATCAATAGTGGGTGATAGAGCTACAGATGCACGAGCAACAAAATTAGCTCAACAAATGGCTTCCAGAAGAGTAAGCTTATCATCAATTTCTAGCCAAGCTAATGAAGGCGAGCTTAAAGAATTAAATTTAATATTAAAAGCAGATGTGCAAGGAAGTGTAGAAGCAATACTTGGATCATTAGAGCAGTTACCTAAAAACGAAGTTCAGGTAAGAGTATTATTTTCAGCGCCTGGAGAGATTACAGAAACAGATATAGATTTAGCAGCAGCGTCAGGTTCTGTAATTATAGGTTTCAATACTTCACTAGCTTCGGGAGCAAAAAGAGCTGCTGATGCTAATGATGTTGATATTAGGGAATATGAAGTTATTTATAAACTATTAGAGGATATTCAAGCAGCTATGGAAGGACTTCTTGAACCTGACTTAATTGAAGAAGAATTAGGTAAAGCTCAAGTTAGAGCTATTTTTACTATTGGTAAAGGATCCATTGCGGGGTGCTATGTAAATAGCGGAAAATTACAGCGAAATTGTTATGTTCGCGTTCGTAGAGAAAACAATATTATATATGAGGGTAATTTGGATTCACTGAAAAGATCTAAAGATGATGTTAAGGAAGTTAATACCGGTTTTGAATGTGGAGTAGGTTGTGATAAATTCACAAACTGGATTGAAGGAGATATTATAGAGGCTTACAGAATGGTTACTAAAAAAAGAACTTTGAATAAAAATTAATTTAATCTATCTCTCTCAAAATAGAAAAGAGTAGGAAACAACAAACATGCTGCTATTTGAATAAGAAGATTATTCATGTCTATCTCATTACCAGCTAATATTTTAGATCCCATTATAAAAATGCCCAAAAAAGCTGATCCAGTGCATGCCGCCCAAATCAATCTTCTCAATCCCTTGAAAGGAGCTTTTGTTTCTCTAAGTAATTTTTTCTTCAATTCAGGGTCAATTTTTGACATTAGAAATTTAGAACATAAAATTAAGTTTAGTACGAAAAATCATTTACTGAAAATTGCCGGTATAGCTCAGAGGTAGAGCAACTGTCTCGTAAACAGTAGGTCGTAGGTTCAAATCCAACTATCGGCATTATGCGAAACATCTAAATATGGCTTAAAAAATAAATAAAAAATTTTTAAATTTTCTTTATTTTTGCCAATACTTTTATATGTTGGAGAGCGAAGTTATATATTTTATGACTAAGGTTTCTATGTTCTATAAGCAAGATGGATAGATAATTCAAAATAACAATTGGTTTATACCAACATGGCAGGGTGAATAGTTTTTAAATGAAAAATTGGGATTCGATTTATTATCACAAAATCACAAGAAATTTTTGGTGATTCATCCTTTGCCGCTCATTTACCCTTAACTAGGAAAAGGTATCGATAGCTTAAAATAATTTAAGGATTCTGAATTCGAATGGTGTACTCTAGATAACAGATTATCAGAAGAAAATTTTTCCTATCAAATAATTTTCACTGATAAAATATTAAACCTTGGAAGTTAATAAAGAAAAAATACACTAACAATTAAATGTTAAAATTTTAAAAAATCCAAAAATGATATCAATAAATACCTGGGATTTAACAAATAATCAATTACATCAAACTTTTAAAAATAATGGAGACTTCATAAAACTTAAAGTCAGGGGCAATTCTTGGGAACCAATTACTAGATGGTTAAGATTAGATTCTAGAATTTTCAAGGAAACTACAAATAGAGCTCGTATTACATTGTGCGATATAGAGTCTCTAGGAGAAATTTATAATTACAGACCAATTCGCTGGAAAGTGAAGAAATTAACTCCTTTGAACACTCAAATTTTTCCTACTTCAATTAAAAACATAGTAAAAAAATTACCTTTAATTAGAGATCTTGCCTTTGAAATTGAAATTACGCTCTATAAATACAAAGAAAAAAATAATAATCAATTGATCTCAATAGTTATTCCAGCAAGAAATGAAGCCGGCAATAAAAATTTATTAGTTTCTGCACTTAAAAAGTTTGAAAAAATACAAAATAATGTTGAAATAATTTTTGTTGAAGGCAATAGTCAAGACAACACTTATTCTGTGTTAAAACAAATAAAAAAAGATTTCTCTAATTCATTTAAAATTATTTTATTAAAACAAACAGGTAAAGGAAAAAAAAATGCAGTTGTAGAAGGTTTTAATATATCTTCAGGAGATACCTTAGCAATTGTGGATAGTGACTTCACGGTTGACATTAATGATAGCATTGATGCAATTATTCAAGCTTCTAAGAATGAAAACATACTAATTAATTGTTCAAGAACAATATTTCCAATGGAAAAAGATGCAATGAGATGGGCCAACTACATAGGTAATAGATGTTTTGCTATATTTCTTTCAATTTTAATAAATAACTCTATTTCTGATTCACTTTGTGGAACAAAGGTATTTTCAAGAAAATTTTTTAATCTCATGAAAAACAATGGAAGTTGGGATTCTAAATTAGATCCCTTCGGAGACTTTACCATAATATTTGAAGCTGCAAATAATAACTTTAAAATATTAAATTATCCTGTTCGATATTATGCAAGAAAATCTGGCTCACCCAATATTTCCAGATGGATTGATGGCTTGAAACTTTTAAGAGTGTGTTGGTACTATATGATTTCTGAACTATGATTAAGACTTCTAATCAATAAAAAATACATCTAATTTTCTACCTTTAAATTTAATGAAATAATATTGAAATAATAGGGAATTATTATTTATTCAATATTTTAATTTGTCTATAAAGATAAATTTTTAGATTAAAACAAAGTTTTTCTAAAAAAATTGTCGCAGTAGCGTAACAAAAGTTGTTAAAACTATGGTGTAAACTTAAAACACCTTTTAGATAATATAATTATTACAAACTTTTAGCATTTTCTAGCTAAAGAAAATATTTCTAAACAAGCTTAAAATCTCATAAAAAGTCAACAACCTTATGAACCAGATCTACATTTTTTTAATCATTGCACTAGTCAGTTTTTTAGTCATTTTGTGGTTTGTTAAAAACAGAAAATTTCAAACCACTGATTCTGTTTCTGATGCATATGACACCTGGACTAGCGATCGTATACTTGAAAAGTTATGGGGAGAGCATATACATCTCGGTTACTATCATGACCCTTCCAATATTGGAGACTTTAGAGAAGCCAAAGCTATATTTGTTCATGAATTAGTAAAATGGAGTGGTCTTGATAAACTTCCGAGAGGTTCAAGAGTACTTGATGTGGGTTGCGGAATAGGAGGAAGTTCTAGAATATTAGCTGAGCATTATGGATTTAATGTCGTAGGAATAACAATCAGTGCTGAGCAAGTTAAAAGAGCTAGAGAACTTACAAAATCAAGTTTGACTTGCACCTTTCAACAAATGGATGCTATGAATCTTGAATTTAAAGATGGCGAATTTGATGGTATTTGGAGTGTTGAAGCTGGCCCTCACATGCCTGACAAGCAGAAATATGCAGATGAAATGCTTCGTGTATTAAGGCCTGGAGGATATCTTGGGGTTGCAGATTGGAACTCTAGAGACCTTACCAAAAAGGCTCCAAATTTCATTGAAAAGTTGGTCTTAAAGCAACTTCTAGAACAATGGGCTCACCCTAGCTTCAGCAGCATTAATAGTTTTCAAAAAAATCTATCTATGAGTTCGTTTGTAGGTAGTCCAGTTGAGACTGACGATTGGACAAGAGAAACCTTACCATCTTGGTGGGAATCAATTTTTGAAGGAGCTAGACGCCCAAAAGTATTTTTTTCATTAGGGTTATCTTCCTTATTTAAATCCTTTAGAGAAATTCCAACTATTTTATTAATGAATTGGGCTTTTGGAAATGGTTTAATGCAATTCGGTGTTTTTAGATGTAGAGGATAATTTTTATATCTAAAAAAAATTAAAACTAATTTCTTCTATTTTTTTTTGTTATTAATAAATTTAATTATTTTAAATACATAAATTTTTGGTTAATTTTTATTTTTTATATATTCCTTTTTCACATACTTAAAGATAAATAGTTAATGTACTTTAAAAGATGAAAAATTTTGGCAAAAAATATTAAAATTTTAGGCTCTGGCCCTACAGGTTCATTATTAGCATTGAATTTAGCTTCAAAAGATTGTAATGTAATTTTAATTGAGCCTTTAGAGGAAAAAGATTTATTATCCAAAGATAAAGGATACGCAATTACTCAAAGTTCAAGAAGAATTTTTGAGAAATTTGGATTGTGGGAATTAATTGAGAAATCAGCTTGTGGATTCACAACTTTATCAATTATCGATGAGGAGATATCAAGTTCAGTTATTATAAGAGCAAATGACTTAAAGAAAATAAATCATAATCAAATCAATCTTGGATGGGTGATTGATCATAAAGATCTTATGAAAATATTAATTGATTCAATTAACAGTAATAGATATATAAATAAATTTAAAGTCGATTCAACCGATGATAAAACTTTTGATTTCGTTTTAGCTGCAGATGGAAGAGATTCATCATCAAGAAAAAAATGGAAAATACGATATTTAAAAAGATTTTATAATCAAAGATGTATTTCATTTAAGGCAATTTTAAAAGGAGCTCCTAAAAAAAGAGCTTATGAAATTTTTAGACATGAAGGTCCTCTTGCTTTACTACCCTTAAAAAATTGTACTTATCAAGTTATTTGGTTCTCATCCATTAAAGATACTGAACAAAAACTAAGCTTATCAAACGATGAATTATTAAATAGATTAACTACAGTACTACCAGACAAAATAATCGCAGAAAAAGTAGAAGGGGAAATATCCAATTACTCAGTTGCTAAAGCTTTTGCAATTCCTACATTAACTAATACAAGAAAATTAATTGTTGGAGATTCCGCCCACTCTTTTCACCCAGTAGGTGGTCAAGGATTGAATTCATGTATACGAGATGTTTATGAACTTGGAGAAATTTTAAACAATTTAGAAAATAAATCAAACTTATATCGAAAAGTTATACATTTAAATTACTTCCTCAAAAGATCAAATGATATTATCTCATTAATATTATTTACTGATTTTTTAATTAAATTATTTTGTAATAAAACTAAAATTACATACCCATTAAGAAATTTGATTTTTTATTTCCTTAGAAAAATCAAGTTTATCAGATTAAATGTCTTTTCATTAATGACGGATTCAATAAAAAGATATAAATTAGATAATATGAGAAACGAATTGTAACTAATTTATTTTTTTGTAAAACTAAGCTCTTCAAGTAAGTAATAAATCAATTCACTTAATTTTTTTTTGCAATTAAAAACTACTTCTCGAAAAATATCTTTTTTGAAAATAATATAGTAAAAGCAAAATAAAAATTCCTATCAAACCTCCAACCGGATTAAAATTAATTCCTTCTCCTGGTCCAAATAATAGGTTAGGTATATTTTTATTGATAGTCATTAAAGAATTAGTTACAAAAAACCAAACTCCTACTAAAGATCCATGAAAAAATATAGGTATCAATACAGTTGGTTTTTGCATAAGTCTCCATGTATTGAGATATAGACCTAGGATAAATAAACCCACTAAAAGTTGAATATTACTCACAAGATCAAAATCAAGTCGAAAGTGTACTAATGAGAATAAAATTGCTTGATAAAAATTAGCTCTTCTAGGTTTGAAAAATAAATTTAATTCTTCAAATAACCAAACTCTAAAAACTAATTCTTCTGCAATACCTACAAAAAAAGCTAAAAATAAGCTATTGAGCACTATGGTTAAATTCAGATTAGTTTGAAAAAGAACAAATTCTCCTTTGATTAAAATAAATATGAATACTGATATTATTATCAGAGCCTTTAAGAATTCGGATATGCAAGAAATCAATGATTTTTTATCGCTTAAATTCTTTATTCCTAATAATTTTGATAAATTTTTGCCCCATCTATGATTACTCCAAAAAGGAAGAAAGCTTAAAAACATCAAAAAAGTTATAAACGTTCCATATAATGATTTATCTAATTCTAAGAGAGGAAAAACGCTAATAATTAAGGAAATTGATGTCCAGCCAACTAGATATATAAAAGGAAAAAAAAATAATGAACAAAATAAATTATTTTTTTTTAAAAAATTTCTTAACAATTTAATATTTAATCTTCTTTTTCAATTGAGCTTGTTAAACCTTTTGATTTTAATGATTCCGAATAGAATTCAGCCGGTTCTAGATCACATACAATTACTAATCCCACACCACTATTATGAGCTTCAAGCATTATAGATATTGCATCTTGTTCACTAAGTTGTGGGACAACCTCCCTTAAAGTTGATGCCACATACTCCATTGAATTAACCTGATCATTATGAAGAAGAACTTTATATTTTGGGGATTTCTGTTTTAAATTCGAAGTCTGTTTTTCAAGTAGGGCTGAATTATTATTCCCAACATTATCTGAGTTGATAGTATGCATTTTATCCTGAAAATTTAATGAATCACAAGTTAATTATATATTAGTAATTCTATTCATCGCATCAACAACATTATTTAAAGAGTTGAATGCTGATAATCTAAAATAACCCTCACCAGCTTTTCCAAATCCACTTCCAGGCGTACCAACAATATTTGCTTTATCAAGTAAATAATCAAAGAAATCCCATGATGACATTGTTTCTGGAACTTTGATCCACACATATGGTGCGTTGGTCCCTCCAAAAACTGTAAAACCTGAACTTTGCAATTCTTCTCTCATGATTGCTGCATTATTCATATAAAAGTCAATTAATTGTTTTACTTCTTTTTTGCCCTCTTCGGTATAAATTGCTTCTGCGCCCCTTTGCACAACATAGTTTACTCCATTAAATTTTGTACTTTGACGTCTATTCCATAATGACCATAATTGTATTTTTTCTCCATTTAAATTTTTACCAGATAATATCTTAGGAATTACAGTATAAGCACATCTAACCCCTGTAAAACCTGCATTTTTTGAAAAAGATCTAAACTCAATTGCACAACTTTTTGCACCTTCAATTTCATAAATTGAGTGAGGAATATCCTCTTCTTTAATAAATGCTTCATATGCAGCATCGAAAAAAATCAGAGAATTATTTTGGATAGCGTAATCAACCCACCTTTTTAATTCTTTTCTCGAAATAGTTGCTCCAGTTGGATTATTAGGAAAACACAGGTATATAATATCAACTTTTTTTTGGGGTATTTGAGGTTTAAATCCATTATCTTCAGTGATAGGCAAATAAGTTAAACCTTCATACCCCCCTTCATTGAGAGGGTTACCAGTTCTTCCAGTCATAACATTACTATCAACATAAACAGGATAAACAGGGTCTGTAACAGCTATTAAATTATCTCTACCGAGGATGTCTAAAATATTGCTGCTATCGCATTTAGAACCATCAGAAATAAATATTTCGTCGGGTTCTATGCTACAGCCTTTCGAAATAAATTCATTATTTGCTATCTTTTCCCTTAACCAAATATACCCCTGCTCAGGTCCATACCCCTTAAAGCCTTCATGAGTTCCCATTTCTTTAAGTGCATCATTCATGGCTTTTACACAAGCTTTTGGCAGAGGTTCTGTGACATCTCCAATTCCTAATTTAATAATATTTTCAGAACTTTTCTTTTGAGTATGCAAACTAACTCTCTTAGAAATCTCAGGGAATAAGTATCCCGCTTTTAACTTAAGATAATTTTCGTTTACTAAAACCACTTTCTTTAAAATTTAAACTTACCCTCTAGGATAAATGATAATATGACTTAACGATAAAATAATGATAATATTAAAGAGATTATGATCCATGAAAAATTTTCATAATCTACTAATTAATTAATTGTTTAAAATTCGTTAAAAATTTTATCCACAACATATTCAATCAAATACTAAATTTTTATTCTTGGTTGTTTCTTAACATGTTTTGAAAATAATCTACAATTTAATATTTAGTACTTTATTGATTCTTTTTCAAATACATCCCAATACAAATTTTTTATATGCCTCAGCAAATTGTTATCGCTGAGCAAGCAAGAATTGCAGCTCTACTGAAAGATGATCGAGTTGATGAACTTATTGTCGCGCAAGGTCAATATCAAATTGATGATATTTTTCTTGGAACAGTTGAAAATGTTCTACCAGGAATAGATGCAGCTTTCATAGATATCGGAGAAAGCGAAAAAAATGGATTTATCCATGTTTCGGATTTAGGGCCACTTAAACTTAAAAAAGGCGCTGCTGGGATAACAGAACTCCTAGAGCCAAGGCAAAAAGTGCTTGTTCAAGTCATGAAAGAACCGACTGGCACAAAAGGCCCTAGGTTAACTGGAAATATTTCGCTTCCAGGAAAGTATATTGTTCTTCAACCATTTGGCCAAGGTGTCAATATTTCTAGAAAGATAAATACAGAAACAGAGAGGAGTCGTTTAAGAGCACTTGGTGTATTAATAAAACCTCCTAGCACTGGACTATTATTTAGAACTGAATCCGAAAATATCAATGAGGAATTATTAATCGATGACTTAGAAAGCTTAATTCAAAAATGGGAAAATATAATAAATATTGCTGAAGCCAATCAACCACCTATGCTCATTAGCAGAGACGATGACTTCGCTCTTAAGATACTTAGAGATCATTTAAGCAATTCAACTAATCGAATAACAATAGATAATAAAAATGCTATTGAAAGATCAAAAAACTTTTTAGCTGATAATAATTCAAAGGTATTAGTCGAATTTCACAATAATTTAAAAGATGAAAACATACTAGAAAAGTATAAAATAAATCAAACAATTCAAACATCCCTTCAACCAAGAGTTGATTTGCCCTCAGGAGGATATATCATAATTGAGCCAACAGAAGCACTAACAGTTATTGATGTAAATTCAGGATCATTCACAAGTTCAGCTAATTCAAGGCAAACAGTTTTATGGACCAATTGCGAAGCCGCAATAGAAATATCAAGACAAATCAAATTAAGAAATATTGGAGGAGTATTAATTATTGATTTTATAGATATGGATTCTCGACGAGATCAATTTCAACTTCTTGAGCACTTTACTACAGCATTAAAAGAGGATTCCTCTAGGCCACAAATTGCTCAATTAACAGAATTAGGTTTAGTAGAATTAACTCGAAAAAGACAGGGTCAAAATATTTATGAGTTATTTGGCCAAAAATGCAATTGCTGCGATGGTTTAGGTCATATTGAAAATCTTCCTGATCTTCAAGAAATTGAGTTAGAGTCCAAGAAATCAATAACTAAAAAATCAAAAAAATCTTATGAAGGATTTAATGATCAAAATCAAATTGATCAACTTGATATTAGTACTAAAAACATTGAGAAAGAATTCAATAATGTTGTAGTTCCCGATGATGAATCAACAAACATAAAGAAGGAATCTAAAGATGAAATTGCTAATAATTCAAATGAGAAAGAAGTTATTTCTATCGAACTGACTGAGGAGGAGAAATTTGTCTTCAGTCAACTAGGAATTAATCCGCTATTAAAGAAAGGAAAAGAATATCTAAATGCAAACAATACCGCGGAATTGGAAAGACCTAAAAAACATAATGAATTAAGTGATGAGAAAAAAATTAAAAAATCAGATAGTAAAAATTTAAAAGAAGAAATTGATACTAAAACATCTGATCTTGAAAAAACTCCGATTATTGAGAAAGAGTTAACCTCTAAAGATAATGAAAATAAAAATTACTCAGATTTAGCAAATACGGAATTGAATGAAGAGATTGATCAATCTAGAAGAAAAAGAAGAAGATCCTCTGCTGCGGATGACTAAGTCTTTTGAAATAGGTATAGATGAAGCAGGACGAGGTTGTATTTTTGGACCAGTATTTTCAGCCGCTGTAGTCCTTTCAAAAGAAAATGGAGTTATTCTAAGAAATTTAGGTCTTGACGATAGCAAGAAATTATCACCAAATAAAAGATCTATATTAACTCCTTACATTTTCGCTTTCAGCGAAGATTGGGGAATCGGGCAAAGTTCAGCAAATGAAATTGATAAATTTGGAATAAGATATGCAACCGAATTATCAATGATTAGAGCAATAGATAAACTCAAACATTGTCCAATAAAAATACTTGTTGATGGGCCACTTTCTATAAGATCATGGAAAGGGATTCAAAAAAATATAGTTAAAGGTGAACAAAAATTTGCATCAATAGCAGCAGCAAGCGTATTAGCGAAGGTTAAAAGAGATGCTTTAATGAATAGATTTGAAACCAAATATAAAGGATATTTTCTTTCAAAAAATAAAGGATATGGAACAAAAGAACATTTTTTATCTATTCAAACAAATGGTTTAACAAAAATGCATAGAATATCTTTCTTAAAAAAACTAAATGTTATTCGATGAGCACCATGCTCTAAAATCTTTTACTAATTGTTGTTGAACCCTAGCTTTAATTCCTAATAAAATTCCATTTAAAACGGAATGACCTGTTGACTCTAAAATCTTTTTAGGAATAAGTTTTAAAAGAGGCGGTTGGCTGACTGTAACTCCTAATAATGCCTCTCCCTCTAAACCAATTTCAGTCGCCTGTAAATTTGCCTTTAGAATTAACTTAAAGTCTTCAACTATACCTAAGCCATCAAGCTTACTATCAAGAGCTGACATTATCAGTGCACCATTATTATTTTCAACAGCGATAGAAACGACTGGATTTACATCTAATTGAAAAACTCTGAAACTTGTAACATTGTACTTGTACTTTCCTTCACCTTCGGGTATTAATTTATTGGAGTCAAGCATTGCTCCAACAACTCTTTCTTCTTGCAAAAGATAATCAGAAAGATATTCTTTATTTGTTGTTACAGAAAGCTTGAGTTTCTGTTTAGCATCAAAAGACAAAAGCATTGTATTATAAACCTCCAATGCTTACTATATTCTTTTTTTCATTTTTATAAATCATGCGCAAACAAGTTGCATATTTAGGTCCAAAGGGTACATACGCAGAAAAAGCAGCTGAAATATTATCAGACTTTGCTAATTATGAGTCACCTATATTTGTACCATGTAAAGGGCTGCATTCTGTTATTAAATCAATAGCCTACAAAAATTGTGATGCAGCAGTTGTTCCTATCGAAAATTCTGTTGAAGGAGGAGTAACATCTACTTTAGATGCTCTCTGGAAATTCCCTGATCTTTATATTAATAAAGCTATTGTATTACCTATTAAGCATGCTTTGATTAGTAGCGGAAAAATATCTAATATTTCAGAGGTATTATCACATCCTCAAGCACTTTCGCAATGTTCAGAATGGCTTGCATCAAACTTACCAGAAGCCATTCTGCTCCCAACAAATTCCACTTCTGAGGCTGTCAATATGGTAAAAGGTAGTTCTTTTAGAGCTGCAATTGGATCAAAATCTTTAGTTCAAATAGAGGGATTGAAAGAACTTGCTTTCCCAATAAACGATGTACCTGGTAACTGTACTAGATTTGTTTTATTAACACGAAAGACAGAGGAAACTGATGCTAACTTTGCAAGTTTTGCATTTTCGTTACTTTCTAACAAACCAGGTTCATTACTAAAAGCTTTAAAATGCATAGCCGAAAAAGGCTTCAACATGAGCAAAATTGAATCTAGACCATCCAAAAGAGAATTGGGGGAATACATAATCTATGTGGATGTTGAATTAAATGATAAGAATAATATTGCTACTTTTCGCAATCTAAGGGAGGAGATAAAGCCCTTATGCGAACATTTCAATGATTTTGGTTGTTATTTATCTGAAAATATTGATATTTAATAATTAGTAGAATTTTAGTTTTCTTTTACATCTGGAAAGCTTTCTTTTAATGCTGTTCTGGCTGCTAATTGTTTCCTTGTATGATCGAGCATTTCAAATTCTCTTTGCAATCTTATGTAAGTATCTCTTTCTTCTAGTAATCTTTGTTGTTCATCAGAAACAGGACCACCTAAATGAGCACCAATCCAAAATGATAACTCAAGTGGATTATTAGGTAATTTGTCAGGTAGTATTTTTTGTGAGTTAGTTAATTTACTTGTCAAATTGACAACATCGTTAAGAGCCTCAATAACTGAATCTCTCAAAATATCTAAATTTTGTAAACTTGTAATATTATTATCATCAATCCAGCTTACCATCGCTGAATGATAAGGTGTCTTTCGTGTTATCTCTAAAATCTGAAACCGTTGTTGACCTACAGTAATAATATTACTTCTGCCGTCTTCAGAAGTTTGATGTTTAATTACATGAGCGCAACATCCAACATTAGCCATTGACTTTGTAACAGGGTCCCACTTCACTACACCAAATAATGAATCGGACTCTAAAACCGATTTAAGCATTATTCTGTATCTGGACTCAAAAATATGTAATGGCAAAACTTCGTTTGGAAACAAAACGACTTCTGGAAGAGGAAAAAGTGGTAACTCTCTAACTGACAGCTCTCCCATGCTTAGTAAAATATAATAATTTTATATTAGTAAATAATGATACATTTCGGGCATTTTTTAAAGCTTGACTTCAATATCCACTCCACTTGGTAAATCCAATTTCATTAATGCATCAATTGTTTTAGCTGAAGGGCTATATATATCAATAATCCTTCTATGAGTACGTGTTTCAAAATGCTCTCTTGAATCTTTATCGACATGAGGAGATCTTAAAACACAATAAATTTTTCTTTTAGTTGGTAATGGTATTGGACCTATAGCAGAAGCTGAAGTTGTATCTGCAGTTTGAATAATTTTATCGCAAGATAAATCCAACATTCTTCTATCAAAAGCTTTTAATCTAATACGAATTTTTTGTTGCGTTATAGTTGCTGTCATAAGATATTAAAGAAATTATAAGATGGGTTATTAAATAGTAATAACCCATACTTTTTTATTATTCTAATTGATTAAGCGTCAAAAATTAATATTAAGACCTTATTTGATTATTTTTGAAACTACACCAGCGCCAATTGTTCGACCCCCTTCTCTAATTGCAAAACGCATACCTTGTTCAATAGCAACTGGACAAATCAATTCACCCGTCATTTTTATCCTATCTCCTGGCATTACCATTTCAACATTACTTCCATCATCACCTGTAAATGCAGTAATCTGTCCAGTTACATCTGTTGTTCTTATATAGAATTGTGGTCTATAACCTGTAAAGAAAGGTGTATGTCTACCACCCTCCTCTTTCTTTAAGACATAAACTTCTCCCTCAAATTTAGTATGAGGAGTTATTGATCCTTTTTTAACAAGCACCATACCTCTCTCAATGTCTTCTTTTTGAACACCACGGAGTAAAAGACCAACATTATCTCCTGCCATCCCTTCATCAAGAAGTTTACGGAACATCTCAACTCCAGTTACTGTTGTAACTCTAGTATCCTTGATTCCTACAATCTCAACTTCTTCTCCAACTTTAACTTTACCTCTTTCTATTCTTCCTGTTGCGACAGTACCTCTTCCTGTAATTGAAAATACATCTTCTACAGCCATCAAGAAAGGTTTATCCACTTCTCTTTCTGGTTCAGGAATTGAAGAATCAACTGATTTCATTAGTTCGTCAATTTTTCCTTCCCACTTTGCATCTCCTTCTAATGCTTTAAGAGCTGAAACTTGAATAACAGGAATATCGTCTCCAGGAAAATCATAGCTACTTAAAAGTTCTCTAATTTCCATTTCGACAAGTTCAATCATTTCCTCGTCGTCAACCATATCGCATTTATTAAGTGCTACAACCAATGAGGGAACACCGACCTGTTTAGCGAGTAGAATATGTTCCTTGGTTTGAGCCATTGCACCATCCGTTGCAGCAACAACAATGATTGCGCCATCCATTTGAGCAGCACCAGTAATCATATTTTTTACATAGTCAGCATGACCAGGACAATCGACATGAGCATAATGCCTGCCCTCAGTCTCGTACTCTACGTGAGCTGTATTTATAGTAATGCCACGCTCTCTTTCTTCTGGAGCACCATCAATGTCTCCATAGTCTTGAGCTTGGGCTTGACCTTTTTTAGCTAAAACATTTGTGATAGCAGCAGTCAATGTTGTTTTTCCATGATCAACGTGGCCAATAGTACCAATGTTGACATGTGGTTTGTTTCTTTCGAACTTCTCGCGAGCCATTTGAATTAAGAATCGAGGGTTTAAATGGTGTTTATTTTAGGATAAGAGATCAGGAATTGCCCTGATTCTTGGAGATAATTGCTTCGGCAACATTACGAGGAACTTCCTCGTAGTTGGCGAACTCCATTGAGAAAATACCCCGACCTTGAGTCATTGATCGGAGCTGTGTTGCATAGCCAAACATTTCGGCTAGAGGCACTTTGGCCTGTACTTTAGACAACCCATCATCGACAGATTGCCCTTCTACTTGACCTCTCCGTGAAGAAAGATCACCTATTACAGATCCAAGAAAATCGTCAGGACTTTCGACCTCAACTTTCATCATAGGCTCTAATAGAACGGGGTTACATTTTTTCACCCCATCTTTAAAAGCCATTGAACCTGCAATTTTGAAGGCCATTTCAGATGAGTCTACATCGTGGAATGAACCATCGACTAGTGTAACTTTTACATCAATCAATGGATAACCGGCTAAAACGCCTGATTCACAGGTCTCTTTCATCCCACTTTCTGCAGGTCCAATATACTCCTTTGGAACTGATCCTCCAACAATTTTGTTAACAAATTCAAACCCGGCACCAGACTCAGCGGGCTCCATTTCAATTATCACATGTCCATATTGACCTTTACCTCCTGTTTGTCTCGCATATTTACCTTCACCTTTTGAGCTAGAACGAATCGTTTCCCTGTATGAAACTTGAGGAGCACCTATATTAGCCTCAACTTTAAATTCTCTTAGCATTCTATCCACCAGGATTTCGAGATGAAGCTCACCCATACCTGCTATAACTGTTTGATTGGTTTCTTGGTCGGTGCTGACTCTAAAAGTAGGATCCTCTTCAGACAAAGCTTGTAAAGCTTTACTAAGTTTTTCCATATCACCTTTGGTTTTTGGTTCAACTGCAACTGATATTACTGGTTCAGGGATGAATAAAGTCTCTAAAACGATAGGATCATCCGTATTACATAAAGTATCTCCAGTAGTAGTATTTTTTAAACCTAAAACCGCACCCAAATCTCCAGCTCTCAATTCATCAACTTCTTCTCTTTCATCAGCTTTTAGTACAACTAGTCTTGAAATTCTCTCCTTTGCATCCTTAGTTGAATTCATTACATAACTTCCTTTAGAAAGAATACCTGAATACATTCTTACAAAAGTCAATTTCCCATAAGGATCTGACATAACTTTAAAAGCCAAGGCACTGAATGGAGCACTATCATCGGAGGGTCTTACATCTTCCTTACCATTAGGTAATATGCCTTGAATAGGCTTGACGTCAATAGGTGCTGGCAGGTAATCAACGACTGCATTTAGAACTAACTGGACACCTTTATTCTTAAAAGCTGACCCGCAAAGCATCGGAACTAATCCATGTTTAAGGACTCCCTCTCTAATACCTTTTTTAAGTTGCTCAACTGACAACTCACCTTTTTCAAGAAATATTTCAATTAGTTCTTCATCATTTTCAGCAATACTTTCCATTAATTTACTTCTCCACTCTTCAGCTTGATCCCTCATATGATCAGGGATAGGAGCTTCTTCAATATCTGTGCCTAAATCATTCTTGTAAAGATATGCCTTATTTGAAACAAGATCAATAATGCCCGATAAATCTCCTTCAGCACCGATAGGCAACTGAATTGGGACAGCATTAGCCTTTAAACGATCTTTAATTTGGTCATGAACTTTAAGAAAGTCTGCCCCAGTCCTATCCATTTTATTAACAAATACCATCCTTGGTACAGAATATCTATCAGCTTGGCGCCAAACAGTCTCTGACTGAGGTTGAACCCCTCCAACAGCACAAAATACAGCAATTACTCCATCTAAAACTCTCATTGATCTCTCAACTTCGATTGTAAAATCAACGTGTCCTGGAGTATCAATAATATTTATTCTGTGATCTTGCCAACTTGTTGAAATTGCTGCAGCGGTAATGGTTATTCCTCTTTCTCTCTCCTGGGCCATCCAATCTGTGACCGCTGCTCCATCGTGAACTTCACCAATTTTATGAACCACTCCAGAGTAAAATAAAATTCTCTCTGTGGTTGTAGTCTTTCCAGCGTCAATATGAGCAGCTATACCAATGTTTCTAACTCGTTCCAGGGGAAAATCGCGTGCCAATGTTCAAACTCCAAATAAAATTTCAAGAATATTAGTTTATTAAACTTGAATAAACTATTGATACATAATAGAACAACGAAGTCATTTTTAGGATCAACTTAATAACGATAGTGTGCGAAAGCTTTATTGGCTTCAGCCATTTTATGAGTATCTTCCCTTTTTTTAACAGCACTTCCAGCTTCATTTGCTGCATCCATAAGCTCACCTGCTAGTTTTTGTGCCATACTTTTACCATTTCTTGCTCTTGAAAATGTAACTAACCATCTTAAAGCCATTGCAGTTCCCCTTTCTTGACGAACTTCCATAGGAACTTGGTATGTTGCACCTCCCACCCTTCGAGCACGAACCTCTACAAGAGGTGTAGCGTTCTTTACAGCAGTTTCGAACAACTCAACAGGGTTACCCCCTGTCCTCTCACCTATTAAACCAAAGGCGTCAGAGAGAATTCTCTGTGCAGTTGACTTTTTGCCATGTTTCATCAACCTTGAAATCATCATAGAGGCAAGACGACTATTAAATTGTGGATCAGGTTGAACTGGTCTTTTTACAGCGGCGTTTCGACGTGACATTTTTCTTAGATAAAATTAGTTGTTCTTTGGGGCTTTGGCACCATATTTCGATCTCGCTTGGCGCCTGTCTTTAACACCTGCAGTATCAAGTGTTCCTCTAATAATATGATACCTAACTCCAGGTAAGTCTTTAACCCTTCCTCCTCTGAGTAATACTACTGAATGTTCTTGCAGATTATGGCCAATACCAGGAATATATGCTGTAACTTCGAAGCCAGAAGTTAACCTAACACGTGCAACCTTTCTTAGAGCAGAATTAGGCTTTTTAGGGGTTGAAGTATAAACTCTTGTACATACTCCTCTCCTTTCAGGGCAAGCTTTCAAAGCAGGTGACTTAGTCTTCCTAGTTGTACGTTTTCTCTCTGAACTAATAAGTTGTTGAATGGTTGGCATTAAATTTCTACAATTTTAAATTACACATCTTACTATCATAACCTCTAATGAGTAACTACTGAAGTTTTTTTTATTTTCCCTAAATTTTTTTAAAAAAGTTTTTAGTAATTCTTTATGTTTTTTAGTTCTATTGTTAGATTTATTTTTATAATAAATATATTAAATTTCTAAAATTTAATAAATTATTAATTTCTATGCCAAAGAAACTAAAAATTAATATGAATCCATATACTGATTCTGTTTCCCCAGATTTTATTTCTGGTGAAAAAGATTCCTGTGGCGTAGGTTTTGTTGCAAATATTGAAGGTAAAGAAAGTAATTGGGTGCTAAAACAATCTCTCAGAGGATTGGATTGTATGGAGCATAGAGGTGGGTGTGGAGGAGATAACGATTCAGGGGATGGTGCAGGAATATTATGTTCAATACCTTGGTCATACTTAGAAAAGAAATGCGATTTTAAAATTGACCAATCCAAAGAATTAGGCCTAGGAATGATTTTTATGCCTAATGATAAATCACTTATTCAGAAATTAAAAATTCTTTGCGATCAAGAAGCTTTTAAGCTGTCATGCATAAATACTAATTGGCGTAAAGTACCTGTAGAGAATAATTGTTTGGGACCCCTTGCGAAGGCTAATGCACCTCTTATCCTGCAATGGCTCGTATCTTTCAAGAAGAAACCAAATAGTGATTTTGAATTTTTACTCTTTCAGTTAAGGAAAAGAATAGAAAAGAAAGTTCGAGAAAGTTTTAATCACTCAAGTGATTTCTATTTTGCCTCTTTCAGTTCAAAAACAGTTGTCTATAAAGGAATGGTTCGTTCTAAGGTTTTATCAAAATTTTATAAGGATTTAAGAAATGAAGATTTCAAAGTATCTTTTTCTATTTATCACAGGAGATTTAGTACAAACACTCTTCCTAAATGGCCCTTAGCTCAACCCATGAGATTTCTTGGTCATAATGGAGAAATAAATACCCTTTTAGGTAATATCAATTGGGCGCAAGCAAGTGAAACTCATATTGATAATTTCTGGGGTGATTTAGCAAGTGATCTTAAGCCAATAGTTGATAGATCAAGAAGTGATTCATCTAATCTTGATGCGACTTTAGAAATAAATATTCGCTCAGGACAACCAATTACTGATTCTTTACTTAAATTGGTTCCAGAAGCATTCAGAGACCAGCCAGAATTAGAAAATAGAGAGGAGATCAAGTCATTCTATGAATATTCAGCAAGTCTTCAAGAAGCTTGGGATGGACCTGCTTTAATAGTTTTCAGTGATGGAAATTCCATTGGGGCTACATTGGATAGAAATGGTTTAAGGCCCGCAAGATATTCAATAACCAAAGATGGTTTTGTAGTTATGGGATCAGAAACAGGTGTTGTTGAGCTTGATGAAGAAAAAATAATAGAAAAAGGTCGATTAGGACCAGGACAAATGCTTTCAGTTGACCTAAAAAACTCAAAAATCCTAAGAAACTGGGAAGTAAAATCTGAGGCAGCAAAAAGACATGACTTTAAAAAGTTATTTCTTCAAAGAGTTATTAACATCGAAAATATTATTTGGGAAAAAAACTGTAAATTAACAAGCTTAGAATTACTGCAGCAACAAACAGCATATGGATTTTCAGCAGAAGACAATGACTTAGTACTTGATTCAATGGCTTCCTTATCAAAAGAAGCAACTTATTGTATGGGTGATGACATACCCCTAGCAGTTCTCTCCTCTAAACCGCACATATTATATGACTATTTCAAACAAAGATTTGCACAAGTAACTAATCCACCTATTGATCCATTACGAGAAAAATTAGTAATGAGTCTTGAAATGCACTTAGGTGAAAGATGCTCACCCTTTAAGATGACAAACCTAAAGCCTTTTATTCATTTAAATAGCCCCATAATTAACCAAAACCAATTAGAAGGAATAAAGAATAGCGATATAAAATCTCAAACAATATCTACTTTATTTGACTTAGAGCAAGGTGTTTATGGATTAGAAAAAAGACTCAATGAGATATGTATAGAAAGTGAAAAGGCTATTCAAAATCAATGCGCAATATTAATTATTTCTGATCAAGGTGTCAATGCAAAAAAAACTTTCATCCCTCCCCTTTTGGCAGTTGGGGCGATCCATCACTATTTGCTTAAGCAAAAAATAAGACTTAAGGCCTCCTTGGTTATTGAGACAGGCCAATGCTGGAGTACTCATCACTTAGCCTGTTTAATTGGCTATGGAGCAAGCGCAATTTGTCCATGGTTGATTTTTGAGTCTGGAAGACAATGGATCAATCATCCAAAGACCAAAAAACTTTTTGATTCTGGCAAACTTGAAATAATTTCTACTGAGCAAGTACAAAAAAATATCAAAAAAGCGCTTGAAGATGGTTTAAGAAAAATCTTATCAAAAATTGGAATATCACTACTATCAAGCTATCACGGTGCTCAAATCTTTGAAGCATTAGGTTTAGGCTCTGACCTTATAAAGAAAGCATTCGATGGAACAACCAGTAGAATTGCAGGAATTTCACTTAAAGAATTAGCAATAGAAACAATTTCAATTCATACAAAAGCTTATCCAGAAATCGACCTAAAAAAACTCGAATTTCTTGGATTTGTGCAATTTAGAAATTACGGAGAATATCATTCAAATAATCCAGAAATGTCTAAGATCCTACATTCAGCTCTTAAAAAAGGACCCGGATATGATCACTTTGACACCTATCAAAAATTAATTAGAAGTAGGCCAATTACAGCCCTTAGAGATTTACTTACGATTGATTCCAAAAGAAAAAGTATTTCCTTAGAGGATGTTGAAAGTGTTGAATCTATATGCAAAAGGTTTTGCACTGGAGGAATGAGCTTAGGAGCCCTATCGAGAGAGGCACATGAAGTTTTAGCTATAGCGATGAATAGAATTGGAGGAAAAAGTAATAGTGGAGAAGGTGGAGAAGATCCCGCACGGTTTAATGTTTTAAATGATATTGACGAAAATACTAAATCGGCAACTTTACCCTTTATAAAAGGTCTCGAAAAAGGTGATACTGCATGCTCAGCTATTAAACAAATCGCTTCAGGAAGATTTGGTGTTACGCCCGAATATCTTCGTAGTGCAAAACAACTTGAGATAAAAATGGCACAAGGGGCTAAACCAGGAGAAGGAGGACAACTTCCTGGTCCAAAAGTAGATGACTACATCGCAAAATTAAGGAATAGTAAGCCAGGCGTAGCTCTAATTTCGCCACCTCCCCATCATGATATTTATTCCATCGAAGATTTAGCCCAACTAATTCATGATTTACATCAAATACATCCAAAAGCTAAAGTTAGCGTCAAACTAGTTTCAGAAATTGGAATTGGAACTATTGCAGCCGGAGTTAGTAAAGCAAATGCTGATGTAATACAAATTTCTGGTCATGATGGCGGGACAGGAGCCTCTCCTCTAAGTTCTATAAAACATGCAGGTTTACCATGGGAATTAGGTTTAGCGGAAGTTCACAAATCTCTTCTACAAAATAATTTACGAGAGAGAGTTCTCTTAAGAGCAGATGGCGGTCTAAAAACTGGATGGGATGTTGTCATAGCAGCATTACTTGGTGCTGAAGAGTATGGATTCGGCTCTGTAGCTATGATTGCAGAGGGTTGCATTATGGCAAGAGTTTGCCATAAAAATACCTGCCCAGTTGGAGTGGCGACTCAAAAGGAAGAACTCAGAAATAGATTTAAAGGTATCCCAGAGCATGTAGTAAATTTCTTCATCTATATTGCTGAAGAGGTTAGACAAATTATGAGTATCATTGGTGTTTCAAGCATGGATGAATTAATCGGTAATAGAGAGTTTCTTAAAACTAGGAATGTATGTTTATCCAAAACTAAAAATATTGACCTTAGTTCCCTAGTTGAAGAAAATAATTTATTTACTAATAGATCATGGATTAATCATTCAGATAATGCTCATGATAATGGATTTGTTTTAGAAGATGAACTTCTATCGGATCCTAAATTTCAAAAAGCTATTCAAAATCATCAGACTATTAATAAAAAATTGTCCATTGTCAATACCGATAGAAGTGTTTGTGCCAAAATCTCTGGCGAAATCGCCGCATTGCATGGTAACAAGGGCTTCAAAGGAGAATTAAATATTCTTTTTGATGGTGCCGCTGGACAAAGTTTTGGTGCCTTTTTACTTGATGGAATGAATATTAAATTAATTGGTGAAGCTAATGATTATGTTTGCAAAGGAATGAATGGTGGAACATTATCTGTAATACCTCCACAAATTAATAATAAATCCTCAAAACAAGTGATTCTTGGAAATACTTGCCTTTACGGTGCTACGGGAGGCAAACTGTATGCCTTAGGAAAATCAGGAGAACGTTTTGCTGTTAGAAATAGCGGCGCCACTGCTGTTACTGAGGGTGCAGGAGATCATTGTTGCGAATACATGACAGGAGGTAAAATCATAATTTTAGGATCTACAGGGAGAAATATTGGTGCTGGGATGACAGGAGGTGTAGCTTTCATTCTTGATAAAGATAATAACTTAGAAAAGAAAGTTAATACGGAGATTGTTAGTATCTACAGAATTCATAATAAACATCAGGAGTTAATGTTAAATAAAATAATATCTGATTACTTTTACAATACAGGTAGTTTGAAGGCATCCATGATATTGCAAAATTGGGATGAATCAATGAAACTTTTTAAAATCATTGTTCCCCCCAGTGAAGAAGATCTTTTACAAATAAAACATCCCCATAAAAAGTAATGCCCCTCTTTATAAAAACTGAATTTATAAAAAAAAAATATTTATCAGATTTAAATTTAAAAAAAACAATAATAGAAGCTCACATTGATTGGGTAAAAACACTTAAGGATAAAGGCATAAATATTAACAGTGGATACTTAATTGACATTCTGAAAAAACCTGGTGGAGGCGGGTTATTAATGATTGAATGTACAAGCTATTATGAAGCTGAAAAAATAATTAAAAGTGATCCTATGGTTACAAACAATATTGTTGATTGGAAATTACATGAATGGATTGATATTACAAATAAATAAAGAACTATTGTCTGGGATGTTTTTTCATTAGCTTTTGAATTTCTTCAGCATGATAACTACTTCTTGTGAGAGGTGAACTAACCACTTGCAAAAAATTTAATTCATTTTCTCCAAAAAATTTAAAAAAATTAAATTTTGAAGGACTAACAAATCTTTGAACAGGGAGATGAAATGGACCAGGAGATAAATATTGTCCAATAGTTACAATATCTACATCATTTTTTTTAAGATCCACTAATAAGTTGAGAACTTCTTCATCTTTTTCTCCTAGCCCAAGCATTAATCCTGATTTTGTATAAATACCAGAATTATATTCTCTCACTTTTTTTAATAAGTTTAAAGATCTTTTGTAATTTCCTTGGGGTCTAACTTTTCGATAAAGTGAAGGAACTGTTTCAATATTATGATTAAGAACATCTGGTTTTACATCAATTACTTTTTCAAGTGCTTCCCAATTGCCACATAAATCAGGAATTAATAATTCAATAGTGGTATTAGGAGACTTTTTCCTGACTTCTGAGACGCAAGAATGAAATTGAGATGCTCCCCCATCACTTAAATCATCTCTATTTACAGACGTTATGACTACATGATTTAAATTTAATCTATATACTGCCTCTGCTAAGCGGTGAGGTTCAGTTGGATCTAATTCTCGTTTGGACCTATCAAACTTTATATCACAATAAGGGCAAGCTCTAGTACAGGCTGGCCCCATTATTAGAAATGTTGCAGTTCCACTAGAAAAACATTCTCCAATATTAGGACAGCTCGCCTCCTGACACACTGTATTCAACTTTAGATCACTCAACAAGTCAGCCGTATTACCTATCCTCTCAACTTGAGGTGCCTTTACTCTAAGCCAATCAGGTTTTTTTAAGGCATTATTGACTTTATTTATCATTAATAAAAGCTTCTTTTATCTATTAGATATGTTAGTCAAAATATAAATTCTTAACCTTTTTAAATTTATAAATATCCTCTGGGAGATATAAACTTGTTCTCAACCAATTTAGTTTTGGAATTGCCTATTATTATTAGTGTGAGCATATCTATTTGGCTATAAGGAAAGTCTTCTAATGTGCTAAAACTAATTCTTTGATCTTTCCTTCCAACTTGCCGAGCAATAAGAATAGGTGTGTCTTTTTCTCTTTTTTCTAAAAACATTTTTATAGTTTTTTTTAATTGCCAATCTCTTTCTTTTGATTGTGGATTAAATATTGCAACTACAAATTCCCCCAACAATGCTCCTTTAATTCTTTTTTCAATTATTTCCCATGGAGTTAATTTATCACTCAAACTAATAGCACAAAAATCATTCATAAGAGGTGAACCAGCTAATGAAGCAGCCAATTGAATACAACTGATACCTGGATGAATAGTAAAAGTAGGCCTAACTGATGTATCTAAATTTTGAATTAATTCTAAAAGTAGTCCTGCCATACCATAAATACTAGAATCACCAGATGAAACTAGTGCAACCTTTATTCCCTCTTGAGCAAGACTTATTGCTTTTTCACATCTTTTCTTTTCCTCAGTTATTTCACTATCAATTCGAATTTGATCATCTCTTAAAAGAGGATCGAGTAAATCTAGATACATCTTGTATCCAATCCAAACTGGACATTCTGATAAAGCAATTTTTGCATCAATAGTCAATAATGATAAATTTCCTGGACCGCTTCCTATTACATGAATATGACCTCTGGAAGGAGCAAATTGCTTCTTTGCTTCCGCCACAGCAAGAGTTACAGCTCCTGCTCTATCTGCTGAAAATTTCTTATTAGTAAAAATATTTTTTTCAACTAATAATTTTCCATCCTTTCCAGCGGCTATTAAACATGAGGCCTCTGCAACAGAATAAGAACCAATTTCATCAAATACAACCTGTGATGGATTTGGAACATTTTCCTTTAATAATCTTTTAGCAGTGATGAATTGTATTGGCCATTGATTATCTTTTGCAATATCTAAAATAGCTTTTTCCCCTTTCTTTAAATCAACTGTTGCTATACCTGCTATTGATAATACTGAAATTTCATTATCATCCAAAAATTGCTTTAGAGAGTCTTGTATAAATTTTTTATTTGTATTTCTCTCGCATCCCATGCCTAACCAAAGAGTAGGAGGATGCCATGTGGTTTGATATTCTTTTTTTATTCCTATAAAAAAAGTTGATTCCCGATCATAAATATCATCACAATTGACTATTTGATTTAAATTTTTACTTGATTTACATCTTTTCCATAATTCATTACCAGAAAACTGTTGAAAAGAAATTGCTTGTTTTTTTGATTGATTGATTACTAATTTAGACCAATCCTCTGTTGATCCTGATCTTAACCATCCCCAGCTTTTCCCAAAAGAGTCGAGATTTAAAAGATTCTCAAGTGAAGAATTATTAGTTTCAATAATTTCCCCCCCGATTAAATTATGAAGTTTAAAGGCGATATTTTTTGTTTGATTATGATGCAAATTTAAAATAGGTATTATCTTGGATCCTCTTTTATCTATAACTAATACACCAGGGTCGATTTCTTTATGAGAAATAAAAGATGATATTAATCTTGTAGTCGCACCCAATGAACCAATAAATATAAATACATTTACCTTCAACCAATTTTCCTTTAAAAAATCTTTAATATTTAAAATTTTTACAACTTTTACATTTTTATGTTCTTGATTGGAAGAGCTACAAAGATAAATTTCATCAATAAAATTAGCACTATAAAATATTTCTAAAAGTTTTATTGAGCCTGAAGAAAAACCAATAGCTAAAACTTTCAATTTTCAACGCATAAACAATTTTAATTTAAAAGTATTTTCTAATACTGTCATTGGATTAATACATATATACTCAAAATATAAAAAAATATTTAAGATTAAAAGCTCTTTTTTTAAGTAATTATGCCTAGAAACTAGTCATACTAGTAGTTCTTAGAAATTATTGATTAGTTACAATCAATGAAACATTTGTTACTTTCTCACATGATCAAAGAATCTTTATCTTATAGTTTTGAGAACGTAAACCCCAAGTAACGTCGGGATGGATGCTTGAAAGTCTATTATTAAAGATATTCTTTCGGGTTTTACAACCTTTAGTTACAAGGATTAATTAATTTTGAGGTTTTAGATGACCATCAGCCCACCAGAAAGTGGAGAAAAAAACAAAAAAATCTTGGCTGAGCCTATAAAGGCAGATCCAAGACCAATTGATTTTGGCAAATTAGATAAACCTGGTTTCTGGTCCAGTAAATTATCTAAAGGTCCTAAGTCAACAACCTGGATTTGGAATTTACATGCTGATGCGCATGATTTTGACATCCATTCCGGAGATGCTGAAGAAGCTACAAGAAAAATATTTTCTGCTCATTTTGGACATCTTGCTGTAATTTTCATATGGATGAGTGCAGCATTTTTCCATGGAGCAAGATTTTCTAATTACACTGGATGGCTTGCAGATCCAACTCACGTCAAGCCTGGTGCTCAGCAAGTTTGGGCTGTTGTGGGTCAGGAAATGTTGAACGGTGATTTAGGAGCTAACTATAACGGTATACAGATAAGTTCAGGAATATTTCAGATGTGGAGAGCTTGGGGTATAACAAATGAAACTGAGTTGATGGCTTTAGCAATTGGGGCTGTTGTTATGGCAGCATTAATGCTTCATGCGGGTATTTTTCATTATCACAAAGCCGCTCCCAAGATGGAGTGGTTCCAGGATGTTGAATCTATGATGAATCATCATCTTGCAGGTTTACTTGGTTTAGGCTCTCTTGCTTGGGCAGGACACTGTATCCATATTGGTGCTCCTACAGCAGCACTTTTGGATGCAATAGATGCTGGCAAACCGCTTGTTATCAACGGAACAGCAATTGCTTCAATAGCTGATATGCCAATGCCTCATGAACTCTGTAATCCAAGTGTTGTTAGCCAAATTTTTCCAGGCCTAGCAGCAAGATCTGCAGAGAATTTCTTTACAGGTAATTGGTGGGCATACTCAGATTTCCTAACTTTTAAAGGTGGGTTAAATCCAGTTACAGGAAGTCTATGGATGACAGATATATCTCATCACCATGTTGCCATATCAGTTTTATTTATAATCGCAGGACATATGTACAGGACTAATTATGGAATAGGTCATAGCATGAAAGAGATTTTAGATGCTCAAACTGGGGATCCATTATTATTTCCTGCACCCAAAGGACATCAAGGCCTCTTTGAATTCATGGCAGAAAGTAGACATGCTCAACTATCTGTGAATTTAGCAATGTTGGGATCTCTATCGATAATTATTTCTCATCACATGTATGCAATGCCTCCATATCCTTATATGGCCATTGATTATATGACTGTGTTAGGTTGTTTTACTCATCACATGTGGATAGGAGCTTTATTCATAGTAGGTGCTGGAGCTCATGCGGCTATAGCTATGGTTAGAGATTATGATCCAGCCAAGAATATTGATAATGTTTTAGATAGAATTTTAAAAGCTAGAGATGCGATCATAAGTCACTTAAACTGGGCTTGTATGTTTTTAGGTTTCCATAGTTTTGGTCTTTATGTTCATAATGATACGATGAGAGCCTTAGGCAGACCTGAGGATATGTTTAGCGATAAGGCGATACAACTTCAGCCAGTATTTGCTCAGTGGGTACAGAATATACAATCTTCTGGAATAGGAACTACCATGTTAAGCGGAAATGGTGTTAGTCAAGTTTTTAATGGAGATACGATTACAATCGGTGGCAAGATAGCTATGAAAGCCATTCCACTAGGTACCGCAGATTTCATGATTCATCATATTCATGCTTTCCAGATACATGTATGTTTACTTATTCTTCTAAAAGGTGTTCTTTACTCAAGAAATTCTAGATTAATTCCTGATAAAGCCTCTCTTGGATTTAGATTCCCTTGTGATGGTCCTGGTAGAGGAGGTACCTGTCAAGTTTCAGCATGGGATCATGTTTTCCTTGGTCTCTTCTGGATGTATAACTGCATATCAATCGTTATTTTCCACTTTTCCTGGAAAATGCAAAGTGACGTTTGGGGTCTAACGGGTGGTAATTTTGCTCAAAGTTCTATAACTGTAAATGGATGGTTAAGAGATTTCCTTTGGGCACAAGCTTCTCAAGTACTTACAAGTTACGGACAAGCAATTAGCATGTATGGCTTAATGTTCTTAGGAGCACATTTCATTTGGGCATTTAGTTTGATGTTCTTATTCAGCGGCAGAGGTTACTGGCAAGAATTATTTGAATCAATTCTTTGGGCTCACAACAAACTCAAAGTTGCTCCAGTCATTCAACCTAGAGCTTTATCTATTACTCAAGGTAGAGCTGTTGGTGTAACGCACTTCTTAGTTGGAGGCATAGCAACAACTTGGGCTTTCTTCCACGCTCGCCTGTTTGGTCTGGGCTAAACCTGAACTTTTCCTTTTAATCTAATGGCAACTAAATTTCCATCATTTAACCAGGGTCTGGCTCAGGACCCAACCACCAGAAGAATCTGGTATGGAATTGCTACAGCTCATGATTTTGAAAGTCATGATGGTATGACAGAGGAAAAACTTTATCAAAAGCTTTTTTCAACTCACTTCGGTCACCTAGCAGTTATTGCATTATGGGTTGCAGGAAATCTGTTTCATGTTGCATGGCAAGGTAATTTTGAACAGTGGGTTCTTGATCCACTTCATGTAAGACCGATAGCACATGCAATTTGGGATCCTCATTTTGGTAAAGGGATAACAGAGGCAATGTCTCAAGCAGGGGCTCAAGGTCCTGTTAATATCGCTTACTCCGGTGTATATCATTGGTGGTACACAATTGGAATGAGAACGAATGAGCAATTATTCCAGGCTTCTATTTTTATGAGTATTCTTGCATGCTGGACTTTATTTGCAGGTTGGCTTCACCTTCAACCCAAATTTAGACCTTCACTAGCATGGTTTAAGAATGCAGAGACAAGACTCAATCATCATTTATCTGTTTTATTTGGATTTAGCAGTATCGCTTGGACTGGTCATTTAGTCCATGTTGCAATTCCTGAATCTAGAGGCCAGCATGTAGGTTGGGATAATTGGCTTACTGTACTCCCTCATCCAGATGGACTTGCGCCATTTTTCACTCTTAACTGGGGAGCTTATGCCCAAAATCCTGATTCACTTGATGCCGTATTTGGTACATCACAAGGCGCAGGAACAGCTATATTTACATTCTTAGGTGGATTACATCCTCAAAGTGAAGCTTTATGGCTTACTGACATAGCTCATCATCATATAGCTATTGGTACAGTATTTATTATTGCTGGCCATATGTACAGAACTTCATTTGGTATAGGCCATAGTCTTAAAGAAATTACAGAAGCTCATAATACCAGACATCCTATTGATCCCCACAAAGGTAGTTTTGGAATAAATCATGATGGAATTTACGAAACATTAAATAATTCTCTTCATTTTCAACTTGGATTGGCTTTAGCTGCTCTAGGCGTGGCCACTTCACTTGTTGCTCAACATATGGGGGCTCTTCCTTCATATGCATTCATAGCAAGAGATTACACGACTCAATCGGCTCTATATACTCATCACCAATATATTGCCATGTTCCTCATGGTTGGTGCATTTGCCCATGGCGCAATCTTCTTTGTAAGAGATTATGATCCTGAACTTAATAGGGATAACGTACTAGCTAGAGTACTAGGAACTAAAGAAGCACTGATAAGTCATTTAAGTTGGGTAACTATGCTTCTAGGTTTCCATACTCTTGGTATTTATGTTCATAATGACGTAGTTGTAGCTTTTGGTAATCCTGAAAAACAAATTTTAATAGAACCAGTTTTTGCTCAATTTGTGCAAGCTGCTCAGGGCAAAATGATGTATGGTTTCAATGCTTTACTCTCTGATCCAACAAGTGCAGCTAGTGTCGCAGCTAATTCTCTACCCGGTAATCATTATTGGATGGATTTAATCAATAGGCAAGATGCTTTAAGTGCATTTTTACCTATTGGTCCTGCTGATTTCTTAGTTCATCACGCCATTGCTTTAGGACTTCACACAACAGCTCTTATTCTTATTAAAGGTGCTTTAGATGCAAGAGGAACTAAATTAATTCCAGACAAAAAAGATCTTGGTTACGCTTTCCCTTGCGATGGTCCTGGTAGAGGTGGTACTTGTGATAGTTCTTCCTGGGATGCAATGTATCTCGCCATGTTTTGGGCACTAAACTTAATTGCCTGGGTTACTTTCTATTGGCATTGGAAGCATTTAGCAATATGGCAAGGTAATGTAGCTCAATTTAACGAATCCGGAACTTACCTCATGGGTTGGTTTAGAGATTATTTATGGCTTAATTCCGCACAATTAATTAATGGTTATAACCCTTTTGGAGTTAATGCGTTATCCGTATGGGCTTGGATGTTCTTATTTGGTCATCTCGTTTGGGCTACTGGATTTATGTTCCTAATCTCTTGGAGAGGATACTGGCAAGAACTTATAGAAACCCTAGTATGGGCTCATCAAAGAACTCCAATAGCAAATCTTGTTGGTTGGAGAGATAAGCCAGTTGCACTTTCAATTGTACAAGCAAGACTTGTAGGATTAGCACATTTCACCATAGGAAATATTTTAACTTTCGGCGCTTTTGTCATCGCATCAACTTCCGGTAAATTTGGTTAATAAAACATTGAAAAAAGTCATCATCATATGTTGGTGATTTTTTTTGGGTTATTATTAAATTAATTTGAGTTAAACTTAAAAATTAAATTGATTATTTTATATGAATAAATTAAATAATTTGATCTCAGTAGTAGTTCCTGTATATAACGAAAGTGAGAGCATCAAATTATTAATTAATGAAATAATTAATGTTATGAAAAGCCATCAGCTACTATTTGAGTTGATAATTGTGAATGATGGTTCTGTTGATAGCACAAGTATCGTTCTAGAAAATTTATCTAAAGAAATTAAACAATTAACAGTAATAAATTTAAGAAAAAATTATGGACAAACAGCTGCTCTGGCAGCTGGATTCGATAATTCAAATGGGGATATAATAGTTACTTTAGATGGAGATTTACAAAATGATCCTAATGATATTCCTAAATTAATAACAAATATAAATGATGGTTATGATTTGATTTGTGGTTGGCGTTTTCAGAGAAAAGACAAATTATTAAATAGACGCATTCCATCTCAAATCGCTAATCGATTAATTGGAAATATAACCGGTATTCACCTTCATGATTATGGTTGCTCATTAAAAGCTTTTAAACATGAAATCATTAAAGACATAAAATTATATGGGGAATTACACAGATTTCTCCCAGTCTTAGCCAATATAGAAGGAGCAACAATTAAAGAAATCAAAGTAAATCATCGAAGTAGAAAATACGGTCAAAGCAAATATGGAATTGATAGGACTTTTAGAGTATTAATGGATTTATTAACTGTTTGGTTTATGAATAAATTCCTAACCAGACCAATGTATGTTTTTGGTTTTATTGGCATTATCAGCATCATTAGTAGCTTTATAATGAGTTCTTATTTGATAGTTTTAAAATTTCTAGGAGAAAGCATTGGTAATCGACCATTACTAATTTTCGCTTTAATTTTGGGTATTGCAGGAGTTCAACTTTTCAGCTTTGGATTATTAGGTGAATTATTAATGCGCACCTATCATGAAAGTCAAAACAGACCGATTTATAGAGTAAGAGAAATTAAAAGTATGTAAACAAATAATCCATAATTTATTTAAATTTATCTATTAAATCTGCAGAAATCGCAACAATATCGGAGTCCATATCCTTTAGTCCCATCCGTAATATAGGAAGTGCTGATTTATCAGATAAGTCCTTGGCAATTTTTAATGCTTTTAACTTATCTTCTTTAGAACCCTTGAAGAGAGATTCCATTTTTCTTTTTAAAAATATTCTCTCATTATGTGAATATACTTTTATATCATTTGTAAATAGAAACTTTTTTTTCAAAGAAGATGAAGAAATCTCAGCCTGCGTTTCTTGATCATTATTATAAAGTGCAATCTTTTTTTTATTAAAAAATTTTATTATTAAACTCCTTTTAAATATTAATAAGACAATTAAAATAGATAATATAAGTATTATTGAAAGTAGCCTAAACATAAAGAAAGTTAATAAATTTTATATCATATAGTAATGAAAATACCACAAAATCGAAATATTCATTTAAAGTAATAAAAATGAATATACAAGTTATGTCTACTGACATGGTTGCTAGCTGGTTACCCTCTGTATTTGTTCCACTTATAGGAATACTAGTACCTGCTGTTTTTATAATTTTGATTGGTAGATATATAACTGCAACTGAATAAAACTAAACTATTAAATTAAAGAACAATGAACACTCAACAACCAACATCTGACGCTCTAAAATCCGAAGATCTCCAAAAAGAAGAAAATGATTATGGCGCAGCAAAAGATTGGGCTATAAAAACAGTAAATGACCCATGTGTGGGTAATTTACAAACTCCCGTTAATAGCGGTTACGTAACAAAAGCATTTATTAATAATTTACCTTTTTATAGAAAAGGAATTTCAAATAATTTTCGTGGCCTAGAAACTGGAGCTGCATTTGGATATCTTTTATATGGACCTTTTACTATGACGGGTCCTTTAAGAGAGTCTGATTTTGCATTAACAGTTGGACTTTTAGGAGCTATCGGAGCTGTACATATCCTTACAGCACTATTATTGTTATATAACTCTCCAGGTAAAGCCCCTAATGTACAACCTGTAGATTGTACAGTAAATAATCCTCCTAAAGACTTATTTACTAAAGCTGGATGGGCTGATTTTACCAGTGGTTTCTGGTTAGGCGGATGTGGCGGTGCAGTTTTTGCTTGGCTATTGTGTGGTACATTACATCTTGATACTGTAATGCCAATAATTAGAAGTTTAGGGAACAGCTAATTTATAGAATAATTTATCTTTGCAAATCATCTTATGGTTTTATTCCATAAATAAGATTTTGTTACTCTACCAGCAGATATTAATCTTGAACGATAATAATGAGATACACTATCACCATTTTCAACATCTAGTAAATTATCAAGAGCTATACCATTTCTTCCATTTACTCTTCCAGAAGAGTGAAAGTATTTTCCTTTAGAATAATAAATTCCTACATGATCACACTTTCCCCCCTCACCAAAAAATAAAATATCTCCCATCTGCAGAACTGTTATATCTCCTGGAAAGTTAAAAAGATGTTCACAAAAAATTTTCAATTGAAAAGAGTCACGAGGCACAAAAATCTTACTTTTCAAAAAAGCTGTTTGAATTAATCCTGAGCAATCATAATTTGGACCCGCTGTACCTCCCCAAAGATAAAAATTAGATTTTTTAGATTGGTTTTGAATCCATTCCAAAATCTTTGGCATTTGCTGCTGTATAAATAATTTATCAACCAATATAAAACTATTTTTAATGGCCTCATATTTTTCAATTACTAAATTATTAATATCAACCCAACAAATATATCCATCTTCAAAACATTGAATAAATATTCTATGTTTATTATGCCAATTTTTTTGTATTAAATTAGTCTCAATTATTCTAAAAAGTCTATTTTTTATAATCTCAGTTACTAATTCATTTCCTGTTTCATTTTTATAACCCCTAATATTATTATTTACTGTCCACCAAATTGTATTAGAAAAATTAGTTTGTTTAAATAAGTCTAGTGCCTCCATAGTTTTATTAAAAATGTCTTTTTATTATCAAAAAGAAGAAATGGATATATTTCTAAAAGAAATTTTATACAAGATATCAAATAACAGGGAAAATTTTTTAATTGATAATATTGCTATTACCTGGATTAACTATAGTACAAATATTAATTTTAAAAAGGGGTTTGGATGCGGTATAAATCAGAAAAAACAATATTATCCTGCAAGCATAGTTAAATTGGTTTATGGGCTAGCAATTTATGATTGGATTGAGAAAAAAAGAGTGAGATTAAACAAAGAGATTGAAAACGCTGTTTTTAATATGCTCCAATACTCAAGTAATGATGCAACTAGTTTTCTCATGGATCTACTTACTGGAACAACAAGTGGTTTATCAATTGAAGGAGCGGTTTGGGATCAATGGAAATATCAAAGAGAGATAATAAATGATTGGTTAATAGGTTTAGGATGGGATGAAGTTAAAGAATTTAATTGTTGTCAAAAAACATGGGAAGATGGACCCTATGGGAGAGAAAAAGATTTCTATGATCAAAATAATCGAAATAGAAATTCCATGTCAGCTTATGGTACAGCAAAAATCTTAGAGGAAATTATCCACCATAAAATTTATCATCAGAACAATCTAAAGTTAAAAGATTTTCTTTTCAGAAATCTAGCAATAGATCAAATAACAGAAAATGAGAATCAAGTTAAAGGTTTTTTAGGCGAAGGACTTCCTAAAAAAACTCCTTTTTGGAGTAAAGCTGGATTGATGAGTCAAGCTAGACATGATGCTGCATGGTGGTTAAATAATCAATCCAGCCAGACTTTATTAGTAGTATTTGGCAATGGTCAAAATTTTGCAAATGACACTTCATTTCTTCCTGAAATATCGCATGCTATTTATACATATAATCAACAAAATTTAGCTCCATCACAATAAGTTATCATCATTTATCTCTGTTTCATTAATTGGTGTATAAGCTTCATAGGGCAACATTAATATTTTTTCAAAATCAATATCACTCATAATCCATTCCTTATATTCAGCTAATAAACTTTTTCTATCTTTATAGTCTAGATCATATAGCCTAATAGCTATATCTTTAAAGCTTTCTTTAATTAATTTTTCGATTTTATTATTCATTAAATTACTTATTTTGATGACTCATATTCCACAAGAATTCTTCTAATAGTTGATAAGGCAATACCAGTTTGCGCACGAATAGATCTGTAAGAGAATCCATCATTTCGCAAACGAATAACAAGATCCTCTTTCAAAGGACTTATCTTCGGCCTTCCTCCCAAATTACCAGCTACGATTTTTCTATTTTGTAAAGTCTCAAATTTCTTTTCGCTTAAAAAATCAAGTTCTAAATTATTTAACTCCAACAAAACTTTAAAGATCGTCCGTAATAATTCATTTGAAATATTAGCTTCTAATACTCCGGATAAAGTTTTTATATTAATTCCATTATCTAAAAGTTGATTAATTATTTTAATACACTCATCTTTAGATTTAAATGCTCTATCTAATTTATACAAAACGAATTGATCACCTCTTGATAAAGATTCAAGAGCTTTTTTAAGTTGAGGCTTGTGTTCATTATTCAAACTAACAATTTCAGAAAAAATAATTTTACATCCATGATTCTTCAACTGCTGAATTTGCTGATTTAAATAATCTGCTTGCCCATCAAGAGCTCGCGCATAACCAATAGAAGTTCTGACTTTATTTTTTTCCGAAAGAAGTAATTTATTTCGATAGAATTTCACAGGAGTAAAAATTAATTCCTATGGTTTTTATTGTATCAATAATATATAAATAAAACACTAAACAGAACAATAAATTGTAGTATATTAGTATAATATTGAAAAAATTATAAATTCTAATTACTATATTAAAAACACGTACTGAAAACTATACTGATATTAGTTTACAGAACAGTTTTTATAATTATTCATGTACAAATTCTTTTTTAACAAGATAATTTGAAATTATTAGAAGTAATATGGATCCTATTTATTCTTGAGTTATAGTTTTTTAGCTAATTAAATGTTTTAAATCATTATTTTTCATAAAATAATAAGATAATAAAAAATCAACTTAAAAGAATTGAAACCAAAAGGATTAATTTTATTCGACATTGATGGTGTTATAAGGGATGTCTCGGAAAGTTATAGATTGGCTGTCAAGAAAACTGTATATTCTTTTTGTGGATGGGAACCCTCCTCTTTAGATATTGATAATTTAAAAAATGAAGGGATTTGGAATAACGACTGGGATCTTACTCTAGAATTAATAAAGAGATTTAATAAAGAAAGAAATTTAAAAACCATGGCTCCTATGAGGGAGGAAATAATTAAATTTTTTGAAAATTTATATTTTGGTTGTTCCCCAAATGAAGCCTATACTAAATGGTCTGGTTTTATTCAAAACGAAAAAATATTAGTTAGTAAAGAACTCTTTAGCACTCTTACTAATGATAGGATTCTTTGGGGGTTCGTAAGTGGTGCAGAAGCCCCCTCTGCAAAATTTGTATTAGAAGAAAAACTTAATTTAAAAAATCCTCCCTTAATTGCTATGGGAGACGCACCAGATAAACCCAATCCAGAGGGCTTTATTTATTTAGCACAAAAATTATTAACCCAAAAACTTGGGCCAAAATCACCACCCATTGCATATGTAGGTGATACGATTGCTGATATTAATACCGTCATTAATGCAAGACAGTTAATACCCGAACAAGTATTCATCAGTATTGGAATTGCTCCTCCACATTTACACTCTACTACTTATGAGAAAGAAAGAATAAAATACGAATCCAATCTTGAAATGTCAGGCGCTGATCTGATAATTAAATCCACCAATGATTTGTTAAAAATATCCTCAAGTTTATTTTTAAAGTAGATTCTTTATTGTCAGAAGTTTAAATTATCACCAAATTAACCCTTAAAGTCCTGTTATTAATAGCATTATATAGGATTTAAGATACTTAATTTCGTTTAAAACTTTAGTAATATCTTATCTAATGTAACTCATAGAATCTGTTGAAACTTCAATAAGTACGGAGAGAGAGGGATTCGAACCCTCGACAAAAGTTACCTCCTGTAACTCCTTAGCAGGGAGCCGCTTTCAACCACTCAGCCACCTCTCCAGTATTTATAGGTTATCAACTTTTGGGCAAACCTACAAAACTTTTTAGTTAATCGAAATGTCTATTTCATTAAAACTCTTGGTAGTCTATTTTTAAATGCACACAGTATCTCCCAAGGAATTGTTGAAGCTTTATTAGCCCACTCAAGAGGAGAGATTGATTCTTTGCCATCCGAGCCTAGTAATAAAACGGAATCTCCAACTTTAATATCTTTAGAATGTGTAATATTAATCATCAATTGATCCATTGTGATTGCTCCAACTTGAGGATACTTAACTCCATTGTGAATTACAGAAATATTGTTTGATAATTTTCTACATATTCCATCTGCATAGCCAATACTAATAACAGCCAATCTTGTTTTTTGATTGCTAATAAATTTTCTTCCGTAGCTTACTCCTGTGTCCCCCTCAATATCTCTAATAAAAGAAATTTTTGATTTCAAGCAAAGGGCTGGTTCAAGTTTTAAGTCTACAATTTGGTTAAAAAAAGGATTGTAACCATACATAGATAGCCCTACTCTAACCATATCGAAATGAAAATCTTTTCCTAAAAATGTACCAGCAGAATTTGCTAAATGAATTTTTATATTTGGATATTTAGTAATTTTGATATCTTGTAATAGCTTCTCAAATTTCAACTTTTGTTTATGTGTATAACTCTCTTGGTTTAGGGATTCATCTTCATCTGCTGTTGCAAGATGACTATATATACCATCAATAGATATATTATGAAATGAATTGATAGCATCAAATGTATTAATAAATTCATCTATACGAAAACCTAATCTTGACATTCCCGTATCAACTTTAAGATGTAAATAAAAATTTTTTTTATATTTTCTTCCAATATTATTGCAAATCAAACATTCTCTCATACTGCTAATAGTAGGCATTAAATTATTTTTAAAACATATTGATAAATCCTTTTTTGTAAAAATATTACCTAAAACTAATATAGGAACTTTAATACCTTTAGAACGTAAATAAATCCCCTCCTGTAAAGTTGCTACTCCTAATTGATGAGCCCCTCCTCGAATAGCGTATTCAGATACAAATTTTGCATCGTGACCATATCCATCTGCTTTTACAACAGCCATAAATTTGCATTGTGATTTAAGAGTTGAACGGATTTGTCGAACATTATTTGAAATAGCATTTCCATTTACTTCAATCCATGCTCTTTGAGTTGGATCTATTGCAATCAAGTGATTATTATCAACTTTAAAATTATTTTTTATGTTTTTGAATCCTATTTGCATGAATAAATTCTCAATAATTTATGCGTTTATATAAATATAGGGTTAACATTAAATTTAATTGGGAAATTGGCATGAGCCAGACTCTCGTTTTAAACGCCTCTTATGAACCATTAAACATCACTACATGGCGTAGAGCAATTATTTTAATGCTTAAAGGAAAGGCAGAAAGTTTAGAAGAAGATTTTTCTCATAATATACACTTTGATAAAAAACTTCCAACCGTAATTCGACTCTTTTATTATGTCAAAATTCCATACAGAGAGGTGACTTTATCTAGAAAAAACATACTTTTAAGAGATAATAACTCATGTCAATATTGCAACTATAGAGGTAAAGACTTATCTATAGACCACGTGATTCCTCGAAGTCGAGGCGGTTTAGACATGTGGGAAAACGTAACAACAGCATGTTTAAGATGTAATGTTCAAAAAGGAAATAGAACTCCTGAAGAAGCTAATATGCCTTTAATAATAAAACCTTATAAACCTCTTAGTAATTTGAATTTTGAGGCCACCAAGCAAATACACTCGGGTAAACATGAAGATTGGAAAAAATATGTAATTGGTCTAGCTGCTTAAACTTACACAAATATCAATCATCACCATTAAATTGCTCCATTTGTCTTTTTTGTTCTTGTGCAATACAAGCTTCTATGACTTCATCTAGCTGACCAGAGATTACAGGCTCTAAAGAAAAATTACAACCTAATCGATGATCAGTAGTACGATTATCTTTGTAGTTATAAGTCCTTATCTTCTCACTTCTATCGCCTGTACCTACTTGCATAAGCCTTTCTGATCTCTCTTTTTTATTCGCCTCTTCAATTTGTATTTCATATAGTTTTGCTCGCAAAATTTCCATTGCCCTCTCCCTATTCTGTAATTGCGATCTTTCCTGCGTACAAAAAACCCTTATCCCTGTTGGTTTATGTAATAAATCAATTGCCGTCTCAACTTTATTAACATTTTGCCCTCCAGCTCCACCAGACCTCGCCGTACCAACCTCTAAATCAGTTGGATCAATCTTTACTTCTACTGGATCAACCTCAGGCATTACTGCAACTGTTGCAGTAGATGTATGCACTCTACCTTGTGATTCTGTTGCAGGAACTCTTTGAACTCGATGAACTCCTGCTTCAAACTTCAATTGACTATAAACAGATTCACCTTTTACTGAAATAACTAGTTCTTTAAAACCTCCAAGATCTGACTCAGAGGCACTTATTGGTTTAACTGACCAACCGACTTTTTGCCCATACCTCTCATACATTCTTGCCAAATCACCAGCCCAAATACAGGCTTCATTACCACCAGCTCCTGCTCTTATTTCCAACATTACACTTCTATCGTCTCTGGGATCCTTGGGAAGTAAAGCAATTTTTATTCTTTGAATTAAACTATCTTTTTTATTTTGTAAATCTTGTAATTCATCATTAATTAAACCCTCCATTTCTTTATCATCTTTTGTATCTTTTAAAAGCCTTTTAGTTTCATCAATTTCTATATCTAATTTTCGTAATTGCTCATAGTCATTCACTAAAGGTTCTAGTTTAGATCTTTCTCGAGCAATAGATTCAAGTTTTTTGGGGTTATTAGATATATCAGGATCTGCAAGTTGAGTTTCTAAGTTCAAAAAACTTTCTGAAGCGGTTTTTAACCTTGAAAGTAATATAGAATATTCCAATTTAGACTAAATTATATTTAATAAAATTCTTTATTTAGAATTTTTTTCTTTATTTTTATCTTCTTGAGAAGTATTTGGGGAACCCATTCCATACTTCTTCATAAATCTATCAACTCTACCTTCTGTATCAAGAATTTTTTGAGTTCCTGTAAAGAATGGGTGATTACCACTCCAAACATCAACATGTAATTCAGGTTGAGTTGATCCCGTAGTCATGACAACTTCTCCATTACAAATAACTTTTGCATCTGGATACCATTTAGGATGTATTTCTGATTTAGGCATAATTAAAATTAACGTTTTGAGTATTGAGGGGCTTTTCTAGCCTTCTTTAAACCATATTTTCTTCTTTCTTTTGCTCTAGGGTCTCTACTAAGATGACCTTCAGTTTTTAAAGGCTTTCTATTATCAGGAGATAATTCACAGAGTGCTCTGGCAGCTCCTTGCTTAATTGCATCAGCTTGACCAGTTAAGCCCCCTCCATATACATTTACAAAAATGTCATAGGAATTTTCTAATCCCAACGTCTGTAAAGGTGCTTTTACTGCGCTTAAATGTAAAGGATTGAAATTCAAATAATCATCTCCAGTTCTTCCATTGATTTTTATTTGACCATTACCAGGAATCAATCTAACCCGTGCTACAGAGGTTTTTCTTCTTCCTGTTCCCCAATAGACTGCTTTGTTTTTTATTTGACTATTCATATTAAGAAATTACTTATTTAATAATACAGGATCTTGTGCTGCATGAGGGTGATTTGGGCCCTTGTAAACCTTTAATTTCCTAAATTGTTGCCTTCCTAAAGAATTATGAGGCAGCATTCCCTTAACAGCTTGCTCAATTATTCTTTCAGGGATTCTTTCCTGAAGTGTTTCAAATTTTTCAATCTTCATCCCTCCAGGTCTACCAGAATGACGACGATATAATTTTTGAGAGGATTTTTTACCTGTAACTTCAATTTTTTCGGCATTTACTACTATTACGAAATCGCCTGTATCTAAGTGCGGAGTAAAGGAAGGTTTATTTTTTCCGCGTAATATGGCTGCTATTTCAGTAGCAAGTCTTCCTAAAGTTTTGTCTTTAGCATCCACTAAAAACCATTCCCTTTTTATAGTTTCTATTGATGGAGTAGTTGTTTTATTCATCTGTCGATTCTATAAAATTAATTATATATACTACATCATTGAAGGAGCTTTAAACAATTTTTTATTAAAAAAAATTTTGATTTTCTAAAAAACTTTTATATTATTTTTATTTTAAGAACTACCAGAAATTATAAATTTCGGAAACAGATCTTTATTATTTACTTTTTTAAAAATATTTTTACTATATTTGGCATTTATAAAACAAAGTCCTTTCGCTGGAGCAGACTCAAGAACCTCATCTTTCTTTTTATTTTTCCATCTTTCAATGAAAATCTCTGGTGTAATTTTTTTTTCTCCTACCAAAACTAATTGGCCAACTATTGCTCTTACCATTCCATATAGGAAACCAGTCGCTTTTATATCAAAAAAAATCAGATCCCCTTTTCTCTTAATATTAGCCTTTATTACTTCTGTAATGGATGTTGATCTATTACTTCCACTTTTCTGAAATGCAAAGAAATCATGCTTACCAGTAATACCTAGTAAGGCATTTTGCATCGATATTTCATCTAAAACTTTTTGATATCTATGCCAGGACCAATTACTAATAAAAATATTTGGAACTTTACCATTGTTAATAACATACCTGTAATGTCTATAAATTGCAGAGTAGCAAGAATGCCATTCTCTAGGAACAACAGTTGACTCCAGTATCCTTATATTTAACGGTAATTTTCCATTAAGAGCATCTGCCCATCTACTTTCTGCAATAACAAAATCAGATTCAAAATGAACAACTTGACCGGCTGCATGAACCCCAGCATCTGTTCTTCCTGCTGCAAAGGTTTTCACATCTCTACTTGATAAAGTAGTGATTGCCTCTTCTAAAACTTGCTGAACAGTAATTGTATTTTTTTGTCTTTGCCATCCAGAGTAATCAGTTCCATTATATTGTATTTTTAACGCAACCCTTTTCAATAATAAGTTTAAACGAGCTCAATAATTGCCATCTGAGCATTATCTCCCTTTCTTGAGACTGTTCTAACTATCCTTGTATATCCTCCATCTCTATCACCATATCTCTCTTTAGCTTTTTCAAATAATGAATGAACAAGTTTCTTATCATAAATATATCCAAGAGCTCTTCTTCTTGATGAAAGAGACCCATCTTTGGCTAAAGTAATCATTCTTTCAGCTTCGCTTCTCAATGCTTTTGCTCTAGCTTTAGTGGTAGTAACTCTGCCTTCCCTAATAAGTTGAGTTGTTAATCCTCTTAGAAGAGCCTTCCTTTGGTCAGAAGGTTTACTAAGTAATGGAATTCTTAATTGATGTCTCATGATTTAAAAATGTTAAACAGAAGTTCTACTTTGCGGAATAGAAATACCTATTCTTTCGAGAGCTTCAATCACCTCATCAGCAGATTTTGAACCAAAGTTCTTTATTTCTAAAAGATCTTCATAACTAAAACCCATTAGATCCGAAACAGAGTTAACTTGAGCTCGCTTTAAACAATTATACGCTCTAACCGACAAATTTAGTTCTTCAAGGGGAATCTGAGCTTCCGGGGAGGGTTCAGGCTCTTCAGGTATTTCTTCAACCATAGTGACAGTAGCCAAAGGTTGGAATAATTCTATGAGCTGGTTAGCTGCTTCTGCTATTGCATCATCTGGGCTAGTTGAACCATCGGTTACAACCTCCATCTTTAATCTTTCTCTACCAGTTCCGCCCTCAGCAACAGCAGTTTCATCTATCGTAAAATTAACTCTTTTAACGGGCATAAATACCGCATCAATTTGTAAAAGATCTATTGAAGTAGTTTCTTCATTTCTTCTATCTACAGGTCTATATCCAGTACCTCTCTCAACATGGATCTCTAGTTCAAGATTATGCCCGTCTTGTATAGTAGCTATTGGCTTATCTCCATCAACAACTTCTACTTGGGATGAGAATTGTATATCGTTAGCAGTAACTTCCATAGGTCCAGATGCTACAAGCCTCCCAATTTCTACTTCATTACTTGAGCTATTGATGGAGAGTTGTTTGCAATTTAATAATATATCTAAAACATCCTCTCTAACACCTGGAACTGTAGCATATTCATGATTTACTCCAGCTATTCTAACTGCTGTAACGGCGCTTCCTTCAAGGCCTCCCATCAAAACTCTTCTTAAAGAGTTCCCTAAGGTAGTTGCTTGTCCTCTCTCTAAAGGACCAATTAAAAATGTTCCTGTTTGGGAACGATCATCTGAAATTTGATGGTCAATTCGATCAATCTGGTATTGCAACACGGAAAATAAAAGGATAAATGGATAGTGTTAAATGAGACAAGTGTCTAAACGCGTCTGCGTTTAGGCCTTCTACATCCATTATGAGGTAATGGAGTAACATCTCTTATTAGAGTTATTTCTAAACCAGCGACTTGTAAAGCTCTTATGGCGGTTTCCCTACCTGAGCCTGGTCCACGCACAAGCACTTCAATCTGCCTCATGCCCTGATCTAGAGCTCTTCTCGCAGCAGATTCAGCTGCTGTTTGTGCAGCAAAAGGTGTTCCTTTTCTTGCACCTTTAAATCCACTAGCACCTGCAGAAGACCATGAAATAACATGTCCCGATGTGTCTGTGATAGAGACAATTGTGTTATTGAATGTACTCTGTATGTGAACTACTCCATTGGGTACATTTCTCTTAGATTTTTTTGAACCTGTTTTTTTTGCTTGAGCTGGCATGACTTCTAAATGATAAATTTGATAAATTTAAATAATTGCATTATTTTTTCCTTCCAGCAACAGTTTTTCTAGCTCCACGTCTAGTCCTGGCATTAGTTCTAGTTCTTTGTCCTCTTACTGGAAGACTCATTCTATGTCTCCTACCCCTGATACAACCAATATCCTGTAAACGCTTCAGAGCCATTCCTTCTTGCCTACGCAAGTCACCTTCAACAGTGAATGATTCGGTAGCACCTCTCAATTTTTGAACATCCGAATCAGAGAGTTCCTTAACACGAGTATCAGGATTGACTCCTGTATTTTCTAATATCTGTTTTGACCTCGTTAAACCTATACCATAGATATACGTAAGGGAGATTTCAACTCGTTTTTCACGAGGTATGTCAATGCCTGCAATCCTAGCCACTTGTTTTCAATAAATAAAAGTTTTTAAACTGAATTAAGATTTAATTTTATAAAATTAAATTACGTCAAATTTAACCTTGACGTTGTTTGTGTCTAGGGCTGGCGGTGCAAATAACCATTACCCTGCCGTGACGTCTAATTACACGGCACTTGTCACACATTGGTTTTACTGAGGCTCTAACCTTCATAAGGTTTCTCTCATTAAATACTAATACTATATCCTACATCATCAAGTTGCCATTTTTTGTTTTATTTCATCAGAAATTATTTTAAGTTCTCTATCTCCATCAATATTTTTTAATATGTTTTTGTCTCTATAGAATTCAATAAGAGGTTCAGTGGTCTCTTTATAAATACTTAACCTTGTCCTAATGGTATCTTCATTATCATCAGTTCTTCCCCTATTAAGTAGTCTTTTTACAAGATTCTCTTCTTTTACGTCTAAATAAAAAACCATTTCTAAAGACTGATTAATATCCTCTAAAACTTTATTTAATGAATTTGCCTGAGAAATATTTCTTGGGTAGCCATCCAAAATCCAGCCTTTGTTTTTCTTTAAAAGATTTTTTCTAACAATTTCTAGAACCAGTTCATCCTTCACAAGATTTCCACTATTAATAATTTCCTTAACTTGAATCCCGAGTTTTGTTTTCATGTCAACTTCTTTTCTAAGCAATTCACCTGTTGAGAGATGCAGATACTTACTTGCTTGACTCACTAACCCAGCTTGCGTACCTTTGCCTGCACCTGGGGGTCCTAAAAATAATAAATATTTCTTCATTAGTTATTCACTAACCCCTCATATCTTTGAGAAATAACATAAGTTTGTATTTGCTTCGCAGTATCTATAGCAACTCCAACAAGAATTAATAAAGAAGTTGCTCCTAATCCCTGAAAAGTTTGTACATTAGTAGCTCTTTCAACAGCAGCTGGAATTATTGCTACAGAACCTAAAAACAGTCCACCTAAAAGAGTTAATCGGTTTTGAATACCTGTTAAGTAAGCAGTTGTTTTTGAACCTGGTCTTACACCAGGAACAGCTACACCACCTTTTTTAAGGTTAGATGCCACATCAACTGGGTTTATTGTAAGAGAAGCATAAAAATATGAAAATCCAAGAATTAACGCAAAAAAAGTTAATGCATATGGCCAAGGATTCGAAGAACTGGGGTTTAAAGAACTAGCAAATTTTATTAATAAGGGATTACCTGTGACATTAGCTATTGTGATTGGTAAAAAAATTAATGCTGATGCAAATATAATAGGCATTACACCTCCAGCGTTTAATTTAAGTGGTAAGTAGCTCTGTCTTGTTGGTAACAAAGATGGATTACCTATCTGCCTTTTTGCGCTAACGATAGGAATTCGTCTAGCACCCTCTTGAACAAAAATAATTCCAACAATTGTAAGGAGAAAAACCCCTAGTAATACTGCTATTCCTAAAACATCCCCTCTATCTCCTGTTTGAGCCTTCTCAATTGTTGAACTTAATGCTTTGGGTAGTGTTGCAACAATATTTAAAAAAATGACTAGTGAAGCACCTTGACCAATTCCTTTTTCAGTAATTATTTCACTAAACCACATAACAATCATCGAACCTGTAACAAGTGCTATTGAAGTTTGAAGAACAAATGTAGATTGACTGACCCCTTCAATTGCATATTGTCTAAGAATGAGAGAAAAAATTATACTCTGAAGAAATCCCCATCCTAAAGCAACATATCGAGTGATTTGAGCAATCTTTCTTCTTCCTGCTTCGCCTTCATTTTTTTGCAAATCCTCTAGTGCTGGTAAAGCAGCAGTAAGTAGTTGAATGATTATGGAAGCATTGATAAAAGGTAAAATACCTAAAGCAAATATTCCGAGTGTTGAAATTCCTCCCCCAGTAAAAATATCTAAAAAGCCTATTAATTGGCCTCCTTGATCAATAAAACTCTTAAAGGCTTCTCTATCAATACCTGGCATAGGAATATAGATTCCCAATCGGACGAGCAAAAGTAAACCTAAAGTGGTTAATACTCTTGTTCTTAACTCTTTATTTAAAAATAATTGAGTAAGAATTTCTGATGCACTTGGATTTCTACTTTTCTTAACTAACATAAAAATTTATTAGTACAAATTTATTAAGCTTTATTTCTTTAATCTATAATATTACATGAGCCGCCTGCAGCCTCTATTTTTTCTTTAGCAGAATTAGTGAAAGAATGAGCTTCAACTTTTAATTTTACTTTTATATTTCCATTACCAAGAATTTTCAACGGAAACTTAGGTTTAAAGATTAAACCTTTTTTTACTAATGAATCTAAATTCACTACCTCATCGTCATTAAATTTATTTAATTTATCCAAATTAATAACTGAAAACTTCTTTTGATTTATAATTTCAAAATGTTTTAATTTGGGAACTCTGCGATATAAGGGCATTTGACCACCTTCAAAGCCTGGTCTTGTTGGACGACCTGAACGGGATTTTTGCCCTCTCATTCCGAATCCACATGAAGCTCCCTGACCTGCAGCAATACCTCTACCTTTTCTGAGTTTTTTCCTACGTGATCCGGTATTTGGTTTTAAAGAATTTAATGTTGAAGTCATGATTTTTAGGAGTAAAGCTGCTCTAAACAAATGCCTCTTTCCCTCGCGACAGATTTATGTGTCCTGAGCTGAGAGAGTGCAACCATCGCTGCGCGAGCATTATTTAATGGAGTCTTGCTACCAAGCCTCTTTGCTAATACATTTTTGATACCAGCTAATTCTAAAACAGTTCTAATAGAACCGCCTGCAATAACACCAGTTCCAGGGGCAGCTGGCCTTATAAGTACATTAGCAGCTCCATCTCTTCCTAATGATAAAGTTGGAATTGAGTTGGTTTGAGTTAGAGGGACTCTTACAAGATTCTTCTTTCCATCAGCTACACCTTTTCTAACTGCTCCAATCACATCCCCAGCCTTCCCTACACCAACTCCAACTTGGCCCTTCTCATTTCCAACAACCACTATTGCTCTAAAACTCATTTTTTTTCCTCCCTTAACAGTTTTAGAAACTCTTCTTATTTGAACAACTCTTTCTTGCCAATCAGTATCCCTTTCTAAATTTTTAGAATCTCTTCTATTCCTTTTTCTACTATTTCTTTTAGGTTCCTCTTGGTTAACGGAATTTATCTTCTCGTTGTTGGTTTGATTGTCTTGTTTTGTTGGTGAGTTAGTCATAGTTTTTAATATTTAGAATTTAAGGCCACCCTTTCTTGCAGCTTCAGCAAGAGCTTTTACTCTTCCATGATATATATTACCTCCTCGATCAAATACCACTTGTTTAATCCCCTTCTTTATAGCTCTTTTGGCTAATAGAGAACCGACATCAGACGATGACGCACAATTAGATGAAGATTTATCAGAATCTTTTTTTAATTCTTTATCAACAGTTGATGCGGCACAGATAGTTTGTTGAGCATCATCGTCAATTACTTGTGCATAAATATGATTGTTGGATCTAAAAACAGAAAGTCTTGGTCTATCTTGAGTACCAGTAAGAAAACGTCTCAATCTCTTATGACGCTTTTGAGTTTGTTTTTTTCTAGAAAGTGAAGTCATGATTAATAATATAAGTTATTTTTTGCCAGATTTACCAGCTTTTCTAATAATTTTTTCATCATGATATTTGATACCTTTACCTTTATAGGGTTCTGGTGGTCTTATTGATCTTATTTTTGCGGCTTCATTACCCACAACTTCTTTATCAATCCCAAATACAATGACATTTGTATTACTTTCAACCTTATAAGTTATTCCATCAGGAGGAACCATTTCAATAGGATGACTATAGCCTGCACTAACAACTAAATTTTTACCTTTCACTTGAGCTCTAGAACCAACACCAACAATCTCTAATTTTTTTGTAAAACCTTCACTTACTCCTTGGACCATATTTGAAATCAATGTTCTACATAATCCATATCTTTCTCTAGAAAAGCGCTTAGAAGTTGATGGTGAGACAATGACTTCCTGATCATTTTTATCAAAATTTACTCCTGAGGGCATCATTCTTTTTAACTCACCTTTAGGACCTTTGACTGTTATTGATAACCCTTGGATATCAACTGAAACCTTATCAGGTATAAGGACTGGATTTTTTCCAATTCTAGACATAATTTAAACTCCTTAATAAACGTAACACAGGACTTCGCCACCGATTCCTTGCTTTCTAGCATCACGATCACTCATCACGCCTTTTGAAGTTGATATTATAGCAACTCCTAGGCCCCCAAGAACTTTTGGCAGCCCTTTGGTATTTTTATAGATCCTCAAGCCAGGCTTACTCACTCTTTGCATAGAACGAATAGTTGGAAATTTATTTTTTCCGCTATACTTCAAACCTAAAATTAGTTGTGTCTTGAAACCTTCGCCCTCTTCGTTTATATCATTAATAAAACCTTCCTTTTGTAAAACTAATGCAATACTTCTAGACATCTTTGATGCAGGAATAGAAGTAGTAGTATGCCTTTTTTGACTCGCGTTTCTTATACGAGTGAGCATATCTGAGATTGGATCGTGATTTGACATAATTCGAAAAGTTAATTACTACTGAATGGCATCCCAAGTTCTTTGAGAAGAGATTTACCCTCTTCATCTGTTGTTGCACTCGTGACGATAGTTATATCCATACCTCTAATTGAGTCAATTTTATCAAATGAAATCTCAGGAAATATCAATTGTTCTTTAACACCAATTGTGTAATTTCCTCTACCATCAAAACTTTTAGGATTAACACCTCTAAAATCTCTTATTCGAGGCAGAGCAAGATTAATAAATCTCTCAAGGAAGGCATACATCCTTTCACCCCTTAAAGTAACAGAACAACCAATAGGCATACCTTGTCTAATTTTAAACCCAGCAATAGCCTTTTTGGCTCTGGTAACTAAGGCTTTTTGACCTGTAATAGTTGCCATTTCATTAAGAGATGCTTCCAATGCTTTGGAATTTTGAGCAGCTTCTCCAAGGCCGCGGTTGATATTTACTTTAACAACCTTAGGTACTTGATGAATATTTGTGAGGCCAAGATCTTTTAATAGTTTTGGCCTTATTGATTCTTTGTAGCGATTCTTGAGAGTCATAAATTTGATAAAATTAATTCTGGTCTTGGTCAGAATTGTTGAGAAAAGATAAATAAAAATCTCAATGTGATGAAAAAATTAATCAATTAATTCACCTGTTTTTTTTAACCTTCTTTTCTTTACTCCATCCTTATCGATAAAAACTTCAATTTTACTAGTAATGTTTTTATCTTTGGAAAAAAACATTACATTAGAAGCGTGGATCGAGGCTTCTTCGGTCGTAATCTTACCATTTTCTCCTTCCTGAGTAGGTTTTAAATGCTTTGTTCTAAAATTAATACCTTTAACAAGTACTCTATTTTCAAATGGGAAAATTTTTAACACTTCACCTGTTTTACCCTTCTCTTTGCCGTTAATGACTTTAACTAAATCACCTGTTTTAATTTTCATTTTTATCCTTTTAAGATTTTGAGATTTTTTCATAGCATTTAACATTTAAATCACCTCCGGAGCTAAAGATACAATTTTAGTGAAATTTCTATCTCGTAATTCTCTTGCTACTGGTCCAAAAACTCTTGTCCCTTTTGGATTTTTATCTTCATTTATCAACACCGCAGCATTATCATCAAATCTAATGGAATTACCAGTATTCCTTCTTAAAGTAGCTTTTGTTCTTACTATTACAGCCCTTACAACATCTGACTTTTTTACACCCATATTTGGCAAAGCATCTTTTACTGATGCAACTATAACATCACCGACATGAGCATATCTTCTATTTGAGCCTAAAACCCTAATACATTGAAGACGTTTTGCTCCACTATTATCAGCAACTGTTAGATAGGTTTCTTGTTGAATCATGACTTATCCTCCTTTCCTACAAGTGATTTATTCAGAATTTCATCAATAGCCCATCTTTTGTTTGCACTAAGTGGTCTAGTTTCTCTGATACGAACCCTATCACCTGTAGTACAAATATTTTCAGGATCATGTGCTTGATAGCGCTTTGTTCTACTAACAATTTTTTTGTAGGTAGGATGCGGATATCTATTAATAACAGCTACAACAACTGTCTTATCCATTTTGTCGCTTACTACTGTTCCAACTCGTTCTTTTAATGCCATGATAATAATTAATCAGTTGATTTTTGAGAATTAGATTGACTATTTGAAAGTGTCAATAATTGTGCAATGTTTTTCTTTAACGTTTTAAACTTATGTGTTTCAGATAATTGCCTTGTGGCTTGTTTAAATCTTAAATCAAAAAGTTCTTTACGAAGCTCATTGATTTTTTCTTTTATTTGAGAATCATTTAAATTCTTAAAGTCTTTTAGAATTTCACTTTTTTTCATGTCTTAACCTCCTTTGTTTCGACATCAACTAATTTGTTCTTATCATCATTAGAACAATTAGTAGTTGCGTTACTAACGATAAATTTAGTTTTTACAGGTAATTTATATTGAGCAAGGCGCATAGCCTCTTTGGCTATATCTTCGGTAATTTCTTCACCACCCATCTCAAACAATATCCTTCCTGGTTTAACAACTGCAACCCAGAATTCAGGATTACCTTTACCTGAACCCATCCTTGTTTCTGCTGGCCTCATAGTGACTGGCTTATCAGGAAAAATACGAATCCAAATCTTACCGCCACGTTTAACATATCTCGTCATAGCTCTTCTACTGGCTTCAATTTGTCGAGACGTTATCCAACCACATTCTTGGGCTTGAATTGCAAATTCACCAAAAGCAATAGTATTTCCTCTTGAGGCAATACCTTTCATCCTACCTCTGTGTTGTTTACGAAATTTAGTACGTTTAGGGCTAAGCATTTTGAAACCTCCTATGAATTCTCATTAGAACGATCCTCAAACTGTTGAGGCATTCTTCCACCCTTTCTTTTGGAAGTAGAACCAACTGGAATAGTTTGTTCTTCCTTAGATAGAACTTCGCCCTTGAAGACCCAAACCTTTATACCCAAAACCCCATAGGTAGTATTAGCTTCTCTGGTGGCATAATCAATCTCTGCTCTTAGGGTATGGAGAGGGACTCTTCCTTCTCTAGTCCATTCAGTTCTTGCGATTTCAGCACCATTTAGTCTTCCTCCAACTTGTATTTTTAAACCTTGAACTCCTGCTCTCTGAGCTCTCTGTAAGGCCATCCTAATAGTTCTTCGAAAAGCAACCCTTTTTTCAAGTTGTTGAGCAATATATTCTGCAAGAAGAAATGCATCAGCATCAACCCTTTCAACTTCAACAACATTAATTCTTACTTGTCTAGTTCTATCTCCAATTGTCTTCTGAATTCCAGATCGAAGCTCTTCAATGCCGCTACCTTGCCTTCCAACAATTACTCCAGGTCTAGCAGTTTTTAATTCAAGTTCTAATTGATCAGCTTTTCTAGAAATAAGGACATCACTAATTCCAGCTGAACCATATTTCTTTTGAATAAATGTTCGAATTTTATGATCTTCTTGTAAAAGCAATGGATATGTTTTCGATGACGCAAACCATTTTGAACGATGTTCTTGCGTAATACCAAGTCTTAAACCCGAAGGATTAATTTTATGTCCCATTAGTTTTGTTCCTCCGAGTTAGTTTTGTTAATTTGTGATTGAACTGAAATAGTGATGTGGCAGGTTTGTTTTTTTATAGCAAATGCCCTCCCTTGAGCTCTCGGTCTAAACCTTTTCATTGCAGGTCCCATATCTGCCGAAGCAGAATTAATAAACAGAGTAGATGGATCCATTCCTAAATTATGTTCCGCATTAGCTACTGCTGACCTTAAAACCTTTGTAATAGGTTCAGTAGATCTATAGGGCATAAACTCAAGCATAATAAGAGCATCTCGATAAGATTTACCTCTTATTTGGTCTAAGACTCTTCTAACTTTTGATGCTGAGCCTCTTATATAATTACCATGAGCTTTGGCGGTTTTTATCATGTCTGGTGTTTTTGTCATTATCTTGCCCCTTTTTTATCTCTAATATGACCACGATAAGTCCTTGTCGGGGCAAATTCTCCTAATTTATGTCCAACCATTTGCTCGGTTATAAATACAGGAATATGAGATTTGCCATTATGTACAGCAATCGTATGACCAATCATTACAGGAAGAATGGTGGAGGAGCGTGACCATGTTTTGATAACTGACTTATCATTATCATTATTTTGTTTTTCAACCTTTTTGAGTAGGCTATCTGCTATAAAAGGTCCTTTTTTGAGTGATCTTCCCATAATTAATAAGTGAAATTTAAAAAAATTAAAATCATGAATCTCTACCTCCACGACTTCTCTTAGAAACACGACGTCTCTTTCTAAGAACTAACTTATTACTAGGCTTGTTCTTTTTGCGTGTTTTCAAACCCAACGCAGGTTTTCCCCAAGGAGTTACTGGTCCAGCTCTTCCCACAGGGGCCTTACCTTCTCCTCCACCATGTGGATGATCACATGGATTCATTACACTACCTCTAACTTGAGGTCTTCTTCCTAACCATCTTTTTCTTCCTGCTTTTCCAAGACTAGTATTGCGTATTTCAGCATTACCTACTTCTCCAAGAGTTGCATAACATTCTTTCCTAACAAGTCTTACTTCAGTAGATGGTAATTTTAAAGCTACATAATCTCCCTCTTTAGCCATGACTTGAGCACTAGAGCCTGCGGATCTAGCCATCTGAGCTCCTCGCCCGGAATATAGTTCAACACAATGAACACTGGATCCTAATGGCATGACTGAAAGTGGCATAGCATTACCATTTTCAATAGGTACTGATTGACCTGAAATTAACTTCTGACCAACCTTTACACCTGCTGGAGCAATTATGTACCTTTTCTCGCCATCTTCATAGAATAAAAGTGCAAGTCTTGCATTTCTGTGGGGATCGTAGTGAATCGCTGCAACCTTTGCTGTAATATCTCTTTTATCACGTTTGAAATCAACTATTCTATATTGCCTTTTATGTCCTCCTCCTCTATGTCTACAAGTAATAACACCACGATTATTTCTACCCTTGGCTCTATGTTTAGAAACAAGCAGTGATTTTTCAGGTTTCCTATCTGTTATTTCACTAAAATCTGTTACAACTCTTTGTCGTGTTCCTGGTGTGTAAGGTCTGAATTTACGTATTGCCATAATAAAACTCCTTAAGATTCAGGGAATAACTGAATTTTGTCTCCCTCTGCGAGGCGAACAATCGCTTTCTTAACTTGCGAACGCTTTCCAGAGAATTTACCGACTCTCCTAGTTTTCCTAGGGGGATTCATTGTGTTAATACCTATAACTTTAACATTAAACATAGACTCAACCGCTGCTTTAATTTCAGGTTTTGCCGCTCTGTGATCAACTTCAAAAGTATATTGATTAAGATCTAAAGCATTTGTTGCTTTCTCAGTGATAAGAGGTTTACGTATTACCTCTGCCAATCGATTTTCAAATAATTTAGTCATGATTCATAAACCTCCTTAATCTTTTCAATTGCTGAATTTCCTATAACCAATTGGTTAGCGTTCAGAATGTCAAAAACATTTAATTGGTCTGCTAATACAAGTTTGATATTAGGAATATTATGTAACGATTTCCGAATGTTAGTGGAAGGATTATCAAGGACAATAAGAATTTTCTTGGTTTTATCAATTCCAAGTCGGTCAAGACCTTTTATTATTTCCTTAGTTTTTGGAGTAGTGAGTGACGAGCCAAAATCCTCTACAGTTTGAATATCAGAAGATCTGGACATTAAAGCTGTCCTTAGAGCTAATCTTCTCTCTTTTCTATTCATATCTAAATTATAGGAACGAGGTTTAGGCCCAAAGATTATTCCCCCTCCCGGTTTCAATGGTGTCCTAATTGAACCTTGCCTTGCTCTACCTGTTCCTTTTTGTTTATAAGGTTTTCTACCTCCACCTCTAACCTCAGATCTCGTTAGAGTTGATGCTGTACCTTGTCTTTTATTTGCTAATTGTCTCAATACAGCTCGATGGAGTAAATCCCCTGCTGAAGATTCCTTGGCCACTTTCAAATCTAAAGAGATTTTTCCGCTTTTTTTACCATCCCATTTAAGAGACTCAAAAGTAGTCATGATCTATTACCTCCTTTATTTCCGACCTTATTATTTGGCCTTATGTTTAAGAGTGAACCAGGTTTTCCTGGTACTGATCCTTTAACTACAATTAAATTTTTTTCGTTATCAACTTTTACAACAATAAGACCTTTAGTCGTAATTTTTTTGCCTCCATATCTACCCGCCATCCTTTTACCAGGATAGATTCTGCCTGGAGTTGTTCCTGCGCCTGTAGAGCCAGGTTGTCTATGGTTCTTAGAACCATGACTCATAGGGCCTCTGCTAAAACCATGTCTTTTTTGATATCCAGCAAAGCCTCTTCCCATTGACTTACCACTAATATCAACTTTTTGACCAACCTCAAAATTATCCACTGTTATTTTACTACCGATTTCATATTGTGTAGTTTCTTCTACTCTATATTCTTTCAAGTACTTTAATAAATCATCCCCTGACTTAGCCAAATGTCCTTTCTTAGGTTTGTTTAATAGCTTATCCTTAGAAAGCCCAAAACCAATCTGAACAGCAGAATATCCATCCACTGGAAGAGATTTTAATTGAGTAACCCTGCAAGGTCCAGCTTGAATAAGGGTAACTGGCACAGCATTACCCTTATCATCAAACAACTGGGACATTCCCAATTTTTTTCCTAAAATTCCTACTGACATAAAATTTCTTTGAAACTAGCTGTATTAGTTAATTTTTAATTTAATTACCTAGTTCCTTTAGTTGTTTGTTAGGGACTAGCTAATAGTTAAAAAACTAAAATAATTGTGGCTGAGACTTAGTTTAAATAAATTAAAAAGTTTCTCTAAGGAAATTACCTACCAATTTTTAGCTCAAACGCTAAAACGTGAAACATTTGAGAGGCTCGGCTAGTTGTACGAGCATTAAATTTCCACCAAATTCTTATTGTACATCATCAAGTCCCATATAATGAAATAACATATAAATAAATCAAAATTCATTTTATGCCGCTAATACTTTCTGGAGAGAAATTCCATGATGATTTGTATAAATATGGCTGCATTGCAGTTTTTGCGCCTTTAGAAGGTGGTTATGAAACACGCTTATTGAGACGTATGAGGGCTAAAGGATTTAAAACCTTTATTACATCCTCCAGAGGTTTAGGAGACCCCGAAGTCTTCCTTTTAAAACTTCATGGAATAAGACCTCCACATCTTGGTCACCAAAATGTAGGGAGAAATGGAGCTCTTGGAGAAGTTCAACAAGTTATTCCACAAGCAGCAGAACTATTTAATGATAATGATCAAAAGAAATTACTTTGGTTAATAGAGGGGCAGGTATTATCTCAATCAGAATTAGCAAGCCTTCTAAAAATGTCTCAAGAAAATGATACTCTTAAAATCGTTATTGAAATGGGTGGCTCTAGAAAGCTTAAATGGCAATCATTAAGCGATTACATCACAAATGAATTTTAAAACTTGAATAATCTGAAAAATAAAATATTCTTAAAAAGAATGATCTTTATATGGTTAAAAGTATACTCACAAACAAGTGGGTAAAACTAATATGTGGAGCAAGTAATGAAGATGTTGCTTCGATAGAAGATCTTTGCGCAATTTACTCTGCAGCAGGGGTTGACTATATAGATGTTGCTGCAGATCCCTCTGTAGTTACAGCCGCTCGCAATGGAATAAATTGGTCAAAAGGAGTATTTGGCAAAGATCCTGGATTAATGATCAGTATTAGTGATGGCAAAGACATTCACTTTAGAAAAGCACATTTTGATCCTTTAAAGTGCCCTCCAAACTGCTCAAGACCGTGCGAAAACATTTGTCCTACTTTTGCAATCAATCAAAATGGCATTAGTAAGAATAAATGCTATGGCTGCGGCAGATGTATTGCAAGCTGTCCTTTAAATTTAATTTCTGAATATGAATATCAATTATCAAAAAATTCTTTAAAAGATATATTACACAAAATTAAACCTGATGCAGTAGAGATTCACACGGAAATCAATAGAGCAGATGCATTCCAGAAAGTTGCAAATATTATCAAAAACTCTGGAGTAAAATTAAAAAAAATTTCTGTAAGTTGCGGATTGGCTCAATCCCATGGAAGGCCAGAAGATCTTGCACGAGCTTTTTGGGAGAGGTATGAAATATTAGCTGACCATGAAGTTCAGTTAATATGGCAATTAGATGGGAGGCCTATGTCTGGAGATATAGCAGCAACAACCGCAAAAGCAGCTGTTAAACTTTGGGAGAATATAAGATCCCTTTTACCTCCTGGCTTAACTCAATTAGCTGGCGGTACAAACGGAAACACTTATAAATTTCTTAAACGTAATCAGATCCCAGATGGGATAGCTTTTGGAAGCGTCGCTAGAAAATTAGTGCAACCTTTGATACAAGAGACTTTTGATAAGAATAAAAAAATTTATGAAAATCCAGAAAAAATGGCTCTAGCAATTGAAAAAGCAAAAATCCTATTAAATCCTTGGAAAAATTAAAAAGGATTTAATTATTTAATAGTAAAAAATCTATAAATGTACTAAAATAAATATAATAATGGGCCGTCGCCAAGTGGTAAGGCAGCGGGTTTTGGTCTCGCCATTCCTAGGTTCGAATCCTAGCGGCCCAGTTAATTTTTTTTAGGTGTGAAAAAGAAAGAATTAATTCTTTTTGATTTTGATGGCGTAATAATTGATGGAATGAATGAATATTGGCATAGTTCTCTTTTGGCATGCAAATATTATTTAAATTCTAAAGATATTTGTTCAAATATTAATACTAATTTAAAAATATCTAATGTATTTATTTCTTTAAGACCCTGGATAAAGTATGGATGGGAAATGGTAATTATCACCCATGAAATAATCAAAAAAAATAATCCACTTACTGATAAAAACAAAAACAGTTTCGTAGCAAATTATGAAAACAATTGCGCCAAAATAATAAAAAAAAATTCATGGGATTCTAAAAATCTACAGAAATCTCTTGATAGAGCAAGAGAACTTCAAATATCTGACAATTTTGATCAATGGATCAGTCTTCATAAACCTTTTATCGAGGTTGTTAAATTTATTAAAGACGCAGAAAAAAATGGATTTCAAATTGGAATTATTACTACAAAAGGAAAATTATTTACTCAAAAAATACTAGAAAACATTGATATCAATCCTGATTATCTATATGGATATGAATCCGGCTCAAAAACTGAAATTATTGCTAATTTAATAAATGATTATAAAATTATCGGATTCTTAGAAGACAGACTCAAAACTCTATTAAATGTAGTGAATAATAGTCAGACTTCAACATTGCCATGCTACCTTGCAGATTGGGGTTACTTAAAAGAAAATGATCGCAATAACTTACCAAAAACGATAAAACTTTTAAAATTAAATGATTTAAACAATAGACTTGCTAATTTCGCCTAATTGGCTAGAGTACGTGTGTACTATAAATTCATTCATTAATATTGAACTAATAATGTTCGATGAAAATTAAATGAAGAATTACAAATAACTACTAGTAAATCTAAGATCATGAGTATCGAAGGACAACAATCAGAAGGTACTAAAGACCAATTATCCAAAGAAAAAGATAAAGCATTAACTCTTGTCTTAGGACAAATAGAAAGAAACTTTGGCAAAGGGTCAATAATGCGGTTAGGTGATGCCTCAAGAATGAGAGTAGAAACAATTTCAACCGGGGCTCTAACTCTAGATTTAGCTTTAGGAGGAGGATATCCAAAAGGCAGAGTCGTAGAAGTCTATGGGCCAGAAAGTTCTGGCAAGACAACCTTGACATTACATGCAATCGCAGAAGTACAGAAAAATGGAGGCATAGCAGCATTTGTAGATGCTGAACATGCTTTAGATCCAGTTTACGCAGCTTCCTTAGGTGTAGACGTTGAGAATTTATTAGTTTCGCAGCCTGATACTGGCGAAATGGCTTTAGAAATAGTTGATCAACTTATAAGATCAGCCGCAGTAGATTTAGTTGTTGTAGATTCTGTTGCCGCTCTTACACCTAGATCTGAGATTGAAGGTGAAATGGGAGATCATGTAGTGGGTAGTCAAGCAAGATTAATGAGTCAAGCCATGCGAAAGATCACAGGAAATATTGGTAAATCAGGATGCACAGTTATTTTCTTAAATCAGTTAAGACTTAAGATAGGAATTACATACGGAAATCCGGAGACAACCACAGGCGGAAATGCATTAAAATTTTATTCATCAGTCAGATTAGATATAAGAAGAATTCAAACTCTTAAACGAGGCACTGAAGAATATGGAATTAGAGCAAAAGTTAAAGTAGCAAAAAACAAAGTGGCTCCCCCATTCAGAATTGCAGAATTTGATATTTTATTTGGCAAAGGAATCAGTACTACAGGCTGTCTATTAGATTTAGCAGAAGAAACAAATATTGTAATTAGAAGAGGAGCTTGGTATAGCTACGAAGGAGAAAATATAGGACAAGGTAGAGATAATACAATTCTATGGCTAGATCAAAACCAAGAAATCAAAAATACAATAGAAACGATTGTTAAACAAAAACTTACTGAAGGTACAGAAGTAAGCTCTAACTCAATGAAGCAAATAACTTCTAAGAAGGAGATTATCAGCTCAACTAATGATATAAAAAGCGTAGCCTAGATTTATCTGGCATCAGCAGGAATCCACCATCCTGCAGCAGGACCAATAAAACGAACAACTATCCATAATAAAATCAAGCAAAAAATTCCTACCCATCCAGCTTTTATACTCAATTTGATAAATCGATCTTTTTGATTAATAGTAATTGGAATCCATTCAATTAATCTTGGAGAATTATCAATATTATCTTTCTTGTAGACATTTCTAGAATGCAACCCTAGATCTTTCTTTCTTTTTGCTTCGCCCATTATAAATTGAACTTTTAATAAATATTAGCTTATTCAAAAGGAATTAATTGATGAATATATTTTGAAGGATGAATCATTTCTATTAGATCTCTTCCCCATTTCCGGTAATTTACTCTGCCATCAAGAAAAAATAACTTACCTGAATTCATTCTTAAAGGAGCTACAGATTTATCCAATTTTTCAAAGGTATCTGGAATCATAAATTCTCTAAACCAATCTTGAGATAATTTTTTATTAAACGATGCCGTAATTTGATTAACTGGCTCAGACATATCTGGTATAGGCAATAGAGGGATAATAATTTGATCAGGGATCTTAATTAAATGTAAATTTTGAATCCACCAATCGAAACTCGAACAAATTATCAACCTATTATTTTTAGTATTAGGAATTCTTTCTAACAAAACTTTTCTTCCATAGATAGAAGCCAACTTAGTTGCTATGAATTTCTTTAAGTTAATCTCATTAGATAGAATAATAGTGGTACCTTTACTTAAAAGGAATATCTTATTACATTTATCAAAGGTCGACTCAGTAAATAGTGGATTATTGGGAAGGAGTTGCCTTGTAGGGATATAAATTAAAATATCTTGTTCAGGGAAATCACTTTTAAAAGAAACTGTTAAGTTGATTTTGAAGTCGGCAGTCTTTAGATATTTTTGAAGAAAATAATCCTCTCTTAGAGAAGATAAAAAAATAACATGGTTTGCCGTCGATAAAGGTTTAATTAAAGAAATTGGATTTACAGGCTCTAATTTTAATGCCCATTCGAATTTTTCATTATCCAAAACAACCCAACATGCCCAATCTGACAATAATGCCAGCTTTATATTTAAAAATTGTTTAGAGAGATGAGAATATTTTGTAAATATGTATTTTAAAGTTTTTATATCATTCTCATCTAGACAAATTTTTGTTTGATTTGAAATAAATTTCAGAAAAAATTTTTTCTTTAAAACATTATAAGTCCTTATTAATTCTTCTTTAGATTCAGAATCTAATGGCGTTGCATTAAACCAATCCTTTTTAAATAGTGATAATTTTGAGGCTTCTTTTAAATTATTTTTTAGATTTTCAGCTTCTATAAAAATAAAGCTTTGTTTTTGTAAATTATGACTATTAAATTTTCTGTGAATAAATTCATGATAAGAAATGAAAATAATCTTATGAGTTTTAAGAATTAACTCGTTATTTACTTTTGTAAAATCAAATCCAAGTTTTTGTATGGGACTTAAGTAACTTAATAAAATATTATTCAAATTTTTCTCAGTCATTATGCAAACTGTATTCTTTGGATTTAAAAATAGAGATATTAATAAAGCAGGCATCCATTTATTTGTTTTAAAAATCTCTGAATTTATTAAATAATTATCATTCTTTCTCAAGGATCTGGACAATAGTCTTCCAAATGCAAATACATGCTTCCATTCCAATTGATTATCTCTTAAGAATTGCTTTAAATATCGATGACTTTCTATTTCAAGCATGTATAAATAATAAATTATGATTGCAAAGCTTATTTACTTTATATAAATAAAATTGTTATCAATATAGTAATTAATAAATTTTTATTTTAATGAATATCGGAATTGTGGGATTAGGATTGATAGGGGGTTCAATCGGATTGAAATTACAAAAATTAAATCATACAGTCTATGGGTGCGTAAATAATGTTTCTAATGAAAAGATTGCCATAAATCGCAATTTAGCAGATGTTATAAGTTGCGATTATGGAATTTTAAAAAATTGCGAATTAATAATCTTAGCCTTACCTATAAAAGATTTAATGAACCCCTCAATGGAGCTGATAAATTCAATACCAACAAATGCAGTGGTTACGGATGTAGGATCCATTAAAGATCCCATTATTAAGAAATGGGAAGAACTACATCCTGGTTTTATAGGTTCTCATCCTATGGCTGGCAATGAAAACAAGGGAGCAAAAGCTGGAGAAGAATCATTATTTGAAAATAAGGTATGGATAATTACACCAACACCATCAACTAAAAAGAGTTCAATTGAAAAACTTAAAAAATTGATATTATCAATGAATTGCAAAATTTATGAAACATTTCCAGAGGAACATGATAAGGCAGTATCTTTTATTTCTCATTTACCAATTTTTTTATCATCAGCTTTAATAGAAACGGCGAATACAAAGGAAGATCTATCTCTTGTAAATTTATCTCAACAAATTTCATCATCAGGATTTTCTGATACTTCTAGAGTTGGGGGAGGCAACCCAGATTTAGGAGTAGATTTAGCTAAAAATAATCGAATTAATATCCTTTTGGCATTAAAAATTTTTAAAGATAAATTTAATGAATTAGAGGATATTATTATTAGGAAAGATTGGCAATTACTTAAAAAAAAGCTAGAGGAATCTCACCAAGCAAGAAAGAAATTTTGTGAATAAAAATCTTTCTATATTCTAAAATTTGACAAACCCTTAGATGCAATAATTTGTCTCGCAACCATTACTGCAGATTGACTAACACCTGCTGTACCTTCTCCTGGATATATTGAATCTCCACATAACCATAATCCTCTCATGGGGGTCCTACTGGACAATCCAAAAATTCCAAAGATATCTGGATTTTGACCTAACCCACCGACTATACCTTTAGGTCTATTAGTCCATCTTTCAAAAGATAGAGGAGTAGCTAATTCTCTATGGAGCCAATTTTCTGGAGAGATTTCAAATTTATTTTCAATGGTTTTCGAAATCTTTTTTAAAAAATAATCCTTTTTTATAAGATAAAGATCTGTATTAATTTCTTGCCAATCGTTAATATTGACAAAGACACTTGCTATTAGGGTAATTTCCCCCAAAGGTGCTCTTCCATCTCCATCTTCACTAAAAGAGATAAAAAGTGATCCCAAATCATTATCAACTATTTGATAATGATTTGAAGTTACATTATTTAAATTATCTTTTGATATTGCTGAATAAAAGACTACAGCACCGCTTGGGTCTGGTAGAGACTCTATTTTCTTCCTGTACTTATTGAAAAATTTCGAATTTTGATTTAAGGTTTTCAAAAGGCTTTGAGGAGGTGGAGTATAAACAACATCTTGAGATCTATATTCAAAGTTATTACTACCTTTCTTTGTAAATACTCTCCACAATTTATTTTTATAATCATAATCTAATGAATTGACTTTTTCATTAAATAGGATCTTAACTCCATTTTTCATTAATGAACTTTCTAAGGCTTGACTGAGTGCCTGCATAGATTCTTTTAGATGAAAAAGGCCATGGGGATTTTGCGACATTTGCAGAACTGTACAGCCATATAAAGCAGCGGTATTAAAGACATCCTCTTGTGAATAAAGTTTTAACTGCAAGTTTAAGAATTTGATTAAGCGCTCATCTTTGTGAGAACCACAAATTTTTAATAAATCAAACATACTTGATTTTATTAATATGCCTGTTAAAAGATTTGTAGGAGATAAAGCATTCAAAAATTGACTTAAATCCCACAAATTGTTAAATGGCAAAACTGGATTATTATTTGCAAATTTCCAATTATTTTGATGTATTAAATAACAAAGATTCCAAAATTTTGAACTATTTGGAAACTGCATATTTCTTTCTGTAATCCATTCTTTTGAATCGTGCCAAATATTTATTGGTCTAGTTCCATCTTTAAGGTCAACAACACAAGATGGGTTTAAAATTTTAGCTTTTGGAAGAGGAATTTGAAGAAACTCAAATATTTTTGAATGTATTCCACCCTTCTCTAATCCTGCTACTTGAGTAGCTCCTACATCAAATACATAATTCTTTCTTTTAAAGGTGCCTGCGCAACCACCCGATTGTGAATGAGATTCAATCAAGGTAACCTTGAATCCATATTCTGCTAGGATTGCGGCAGAAGTTAGACCTGCAATACCTGCTCCAACTACAATAATTTCGTTCTTACTCATCACTATGATCAAATTATCTGAACTTGAACTTAGCGAAATTTGTGATCATTTAGGAGAAAAATATCCAATAAATATCAAACCTGTATTTGGAGGAAATATCAATTCTTCATGGAGCTTAGAGTTTAGAACATCAAAAATATTTGTAAAAAAAAATACTAGCAAAAAACTTTTTCTTGAATTTGAAAAATATTGCCTAAATGATCTAAGAGATTATGTAGATGACACATATTTACTAATCCCAAAGGTTATATCTTATAAAAAAATTAAAAGTTCAGAAATTTTAATTTTGGAATGGATAGACATGCAAAATGTTGACCATAAGAAACTTGGCAAAGGTTTAGCCATAATGCACATAAATTCTCATAATCGAAAATTAAACAAATTTGGCTACTCTGTTGAAGGATTTATTGGAACGAATCCCCAAATTAAAGGATGGCAGGAAAATTGGACAGATTTTTTTATCAAATATAGGTTAAATCCTCAATTATCATATTTAAATCAAAATATTTTTTCATCAAAGATAATTGATGATTTAAAATTAAAAACCAGACAAACTTTATCTAAACATGACCCAATAAGTACTTTAGTCCATGGTGACCTATGGTCAGGGAATCAAGGCATAGCAAAAAATAATAAAGGAGTTATTTTTGATCCAGCTTCATGGTGGGCAGATAGTGAAGTTGACATCGCAATGTCAAGATTATTTGGTGGCTTTGGAAATGACTTTTATGAAGAATATTATAAAATCAACAAATTATCAAAAAAATGTGAAAAAAGGAACGAAATATATAATCTTTACCACATATTAAATCATGCCAATATGTTTGGTGGTGTATATATAAGTCAATTGAGGAGACAAATTAAACTTATTTTGAATTTTTAGAAGAACTCAGCCTAAGTAAGTTTTCTTAAGATTTTCTAACTTATCCAAAACAGCCTCTCTATTTTCATTTGTACGAAGATTTTGCCAACTCCATTGAGCAACAACAATGACACCTAGTAATTCCAAAAGTCCTGGAATAATAGGGAAGAAGTTAATAGTGTCAATAATAACTTTAATAATAATTTGTGCTAGTACGACAACAGCAATAATTCCTGCTGCTTTACCATACTTGCCCATCTGGGTCCAATCAACTTTTCCAAGAGATTCATTAATTTTTCCCATTACGTCGGAGGATTTCTCTGAAATACTTTTTGTTTCAGAATTAGTATCGGTGGCAGAGTCTTGATTTGACTCAGGAGTGTTATCACTCATGAATTCAGTAATCACGTTATATGAACCAGACAGTATCGGAAAATTTGACAGTTGACTACCTATTTGTTGTAGATAATTCCGAACCGAAACATTTCATTTGCAAGAGATCAATTGATACGATTGAGTTTATGAATATTAGATTTCAAAAGAGGATTTACAAAAACTTCACATTTAATCACCTTTTCACAATAAAACTTTAAAGGACACATATTTTTTTAACTTAAGAAATAAGACTTAAAGTGAAAAATTAAAAATAACAACTGAATATTAATAGCTTTGTATTTATAAACAATTAGAATGATTTCATTGAATTCCTTACCTTAGAGAATGGAAAGATCAAATTCAGTGAATAAAGAATTGAATGAAGATGATATTCAAAGATACAAAAGACATATTTCACTTAAAGAGATAGGGACTCATGGTCAAATAAAATTAAAAAACTCCTCCGTCTTATTTGTTGGCGCTGGGGGATTAGGTTCTTCATCAATCTTATATGCAACTGCTGCTGGAATAGGAAGAATTGGCATAATTGATGATGATCAAGTTGAAAAGTCTAATCTTCAAAGGCAGATAATACATAATATTAATGAATTGGGAAAAAACAAAACTGACTCCGCTGCAAAAAGAATTTTAGAATTTAATCCAAATTGTGATGTAAAAATATTTACAGAGAGGCTAGACATCAAAAATGTACTTCAAATTCTTAAGGATTTCGATATTATTTGTGATTGTTCAGATAATTTTGGAACACGATATCTGGTGAACGATGCATGCATAATTCTTTCTAAACCACTTATTTTTGGTTCTGTTCAAGGTTTTGAAGGCCAACTAAGCGTTTTTAATTTAAATAAGAATAGTCCGACTTTAAGAGATTTAATACCAGTTCCTCCTCAAAACACCTTGATTCCTAGTTGTGATCAGTTTGGGGTAATAGGTGTTTCAACTGGTTTAATTGGAGTTCTACAAACAAATGAAATTATTAAAATCATTCTTAATAAAGGAGAAATTCTAGATGGAAAAATTTTAGTTTTTAACTTATTAGATCTTAGTATGAAAAAATTAAATCTTAAATTAAATTCAGATAAGAGTATTGTTGATCTTAAATCATCTCAAGAAGATTATATATCTGAGGATTGCTCTAGCATTAAAAATATCCAGAAAATAAGTGATTTTGAGTTTAAAAAAATTCATAGAAACAATTCAAGCAAAATTATGGTCTTAGATGTACGTGAAAAAGATGAATTCAAAAAGTTTTCAATCCAAGGATCCATTTCTATGCCACTAAGCTTATTAAATAAAAAATCATCCTTTGAATTCATAAGAAAAAACAGTTTAGGCAAAGAAATATATACTATATGCCAAAAAGGGATTAGATCAGAAAAGGCATCTCAGATATTAATAAGAGAAAGTATTAAATCTATACCGGTAGAGGGAGGAATAGATAATTTCAATTAAACCAAAGAACTAATAATCAACACCTTTTTTTAAATCGACACCTATATTTGCATAATGTTTATGACAAACCATTTCAGAATAAACATTAGCTAATTGAAAATATGAAGGTTCATTTTTACATCTTCCAGTTAGGATAACTTCCGTTTCAGTAGGCTTTTTTAAAAGTGTTTGATGGATTGACTCTACTGGTAAAAGCTCTAAATCTACAGTGGGATTTATTTCATCAAGGATTACGGTTTTGTATATCCCACTTAAGATTGCTGCTTTAGCTATTTCCCATGCTCTTTCAGCCTCAACATAATCTATTGGCTGTTGTTGTCCTCTCCAAACGATAGCATCTCTACCTGATCTCAGATGATCCACTAAATGAGGATAACTCTCCCTTAAAGCCTCAATTGCGGCATCTTCTGTATAGCCTGTACCACCTTTGAGCCACTGTAAAATCAAAACCCTATGACTTTTATCTTGAGATATACCTCTACCTATAGCCTGAAGTGCTTTTCCTAAAGCACTTGTTGATTTTCCTTTCCCCTCGCCTGTATAAACTTCAATATCACCTAAATCATCATTATTAAAAGAATCATCCAATTCCGTTTTGGAGCGAGGTCTCATCTCTGAGTGAAGTTGGGCGATTCTTATTAAAGCAGAAGGTGCCGCTCTTCCCGTGACTATGATTTCTAATCCATTTGGGCGATTCTCCAGCGTATTTACAACTTCATTAATATCTAATAATCCCAACTCTAAAACGGGATTTAATTCATCAAGCACTAATACTGAATAAAGAGAGCTGGCGATTGCACCTTTTGCAATATTCCATCCTCTTAGAGCCTCCTCTTTATCAAATCTTTTAACCTCTTTTTCATTAAAGAATTCAGACCTTCCAGTTCTCACATGATCTATTAAATGTGGAAATCCCCGTTGTAATGCTTCGATAGCCGCGTCTTCATCATATGGACGTCCAGGTCCCTTTAAAAACCTTAATAAAAGAACTCTTGTCTGTCTCTTTTCACATATACCTAAACCTATTGTTCTTAGAACAACTCCTAATGCAGCTTGACTCTTACCCTTTCCTTCACCATCATAAATATGTAATTGACCTTTTGATCTCTCTTGACTAACTGCTGCAGTGGTAATTCCTATCCCAGAATTTCTATTAGAATTTGACAATTTTTACAAAATAATATTTATCAATTTAAGTTATAGTTGATAAAGTTATTAAAAATTTAATAATAAATTCAACCTCATAATCAAAACAACCTGAAAAATGTTCAATCAGTTAGAAATTATTTCTGAGGAACAAATTAAGAAACTCAATAATCTAAGAGAATTTCTAAAGAATCTTAAAACTGCATGTATAGCCTATTCAGGAGGGGTTGATAGTACTTTAGTAGCAACCATCGCATTTGAGCAATTAAGAGATCAATCATTAGCTATTACAGGTGTTTCCGCTGCTCTTGCGAGTCAACTACTTAATGAAGCAAGATTACAAGCTAAATGGATAGGTATTAAACATATTGAAATAGAAACATTCGAATTAGAGGATAAAAATTATAGTAATAATCCAAAAGAAAGATGTTTTGCCTGCAAAAGAGAACTACATAAACATACAACACAAATCTCAAAAAAATTAAACTATAAGTATGTCCTTGATGGAGTCAATTTAGATGATTTAGGAGATTATAGACCTGGAATTAATGCTGCTAAAGATGCAGGAGTAATTTCTCCTCTTGCCGTCCTCAAATTTTCTAAACAAGACATTCGTGATATTTCAAAATCTCTTTGTTTACCATGGTGGGATAAACCTGCTCAGCCATGTTTATCTTCAAGATTTCCTTATGGATATGAAATTACTCAAAAGCGGTTAAAAATGATCGAAGAAGCTGAAGAATATATAAAAAATTTTGGAATAAAAGATGTAAGAGTAAGATGTCAAGGGACGTCAGCCAGAATAGAAATACCTAAAGAAGAAATTAAAACTTTTATCAATTTATATAATCGTGATGAATTAATTAAATTCTTTTTCAAGTTAGGATTTAAAAATGCGAGTTTAGATCTAGAAGGTTTAGTGAGTGGAAAACTTAATAGATAAGTTGCTTACATAACAGTTCGAGTTTGATTCTCGATATATGGAGGATAATCTCGATTAATAATTTTTAAAATATGATTATTTGCTTCTAATTGATCAATTAAAAATTGACTAGCTAAATTTGGAAGCATGTTTTTTCCACATGTGAAAATATCTATAGCTGCATATTGAGATTCAGGCCAAGTATGTATTGACAAGTGCGATTCTGCGAGCAGTGCAATAGCAGTGACTCCAAATGGTTCAAATTTATTACTCACCAAATTTATAACTGATGCCCGTGCAAGTTTAGACGCATTATCAATTTTACATCTAAGAAAAATCTCATCGTTCAATTTATCACTGTTACATCCATAAAGTTCTAATAATAAATGCTTCCCTTGAAATCTATCAAAATCAGTATTTCCTGTTTGAGTACAAATATCAATTGCTTGATTTTCTTTTGAAACTTTCATTAATTGGATTATTTAATGAAACATATTAGCTAAATATATGTAATTTTAAAAATTTATAAGTAAATAATCTGCGAATCATCCAAATAAAGTTCATTGAATTTATCAAGATGTGTTGCACTAATAAAACATTGACTATCATTACCTACTGAATCAAGTAATAAATTTTGTCGAACAACATCCAGCTCAGCAAGAACATCATCCAATATTAAAATTGGATTAATAGACATTGACTTTCGAATTAAATCCATTTCAGCCATCTTCAACGCTAATGTAATAGTTCTTTGTTGACCTGACGAAGCATATTTTCTTACAGAGCTATTATTTATTAAAAATTCAATATCATCCCTATGCGGTCCTATTGTGCACTTTCCTGTGATTTCCTCTAATTTTCTTTGTTCCCTTAACTTTCTACAAAATTGATCTATGATTATTTGTTCCTCAGACTTTTCATCTGAAAAATTTTGCAATACCCCTAGATAATTAAATCCTATATTTTCTTTAGATTTACTTAAATAGTTATGCCAGTATTCAATATAGGGTTTTAATCTTGCTAATGCCCTCTTTCGCCTTCTGAAGATTCTTGTTCCAATAATTGACATTTGTTCGTCAAAGCTATCAAGTAGAGAATCTGCTTGATATTTTTTATCAATCCCAGAACGCCAAAAATGTCTTCTTTGCTTCAGTAATTTATTAAATCTCGATATCAACTCAACATACACTGGTTCAAGTTGAGAAACCACCTTATCCAGCCAAATTCTTCTAAAGCTTGGCTCCCCTCTTACAATATTTATATCACCCGAACTAAAACATACCGTTCTAATATAGTTTCTTATTTCACTTTGCTTTTTTAGTAAGTTATCATTCACATAAATTTTCTTTGATCCTTTTTTAAATAAAATTATCTTCAAATCTTCACTTAAATTAACTTGCGCTGAAACAATTGCTGATTCAGCCTCATTATTAATTAAATCTTTATCACTTAAAGCTCTACTTGATTTTAAATGGCTCAAGAATTCAATTGCTTCAAGTAAATTGGTTTTTCCAATACCATTACAACCAAGTAATATGATTCTACTTTTTTGAACATTTAGATCAAAAGTTAAATGATTTCGAAAATTTTTAATTTTAAGTTGATTTAAAAAAATGTTTTTAATGTATTACATAATCAAGTTAGCTACTTTCTTAGGTTTTAGATTATCCTTAAATAAAATTGAAAAATTTTTTGGGCATGTAGCTCAGTTGGATAGAGCATCAGATTCCGGTTCTGAGAGTCGGGGGTTCAAGTCCCTCCATGCTCGTTAAATCCTTAAAATTTTATACCCATTACTCTTATACCATTTGGATCTAGTACAAATCCACTCTCTTCCAAGCTATCAAAGGCTGAAGGTGGTGCCTGAACTGAAATACTACATCCAGGCATTTCTCTATTTATTTTTTCAAGAGTTGCTCTAAGTAAAACTAAATAAAAAAGTTTTTGACTTTTTCCAGGTTTTGCACACAAATTCCATAAATTTGCATTAAGACCTTTATCAGAAGTTACTCTGACAAACCCATAAATTTGTTTTTGTTTCTCAGCATAAATCACAAAAAAAAAGTTACTATTTTTAATTGCTAGCTCTAATTTAAAATTTGGGAAGAAATCAATCCCACATGATATCAATAAATTATTTACCAACCTTCCAGTGGGTACTTTTACAGAATCCAAGTAAAAACCTTCTGGTAAAATCAATTTTTTTTTAGGGAAATATGCCAATTTTTATCCAGTATTTCTCATACCGGCGGCAATGCCATTAATCGTTAAAAGGGCCCCTCGAAGTAATTCACTTCTACTATAAGTTCTCCTTGATTCATCCTTAATATTGATAAATTCACTTATAGGAGGTTGCCTTTTTTGATCCCTTAATCTTTTTAGAAGAGATACCTGTAAAAAACCAAGAGGTATAATTGTTTTGTTTCTAAGCTCAACAGAATCTCTTAAATCCTTATCAGTTTCCAATAATTTATTCTTTCCAGTAATTTGCAATATTAAAGTTTTTGTTAAAGAATATTCTTCCGAAATGGTCCGAAATATTTCATTGAAAGATTTACCATTTTCTTTACTGCCTAAGGTATCAACGTAATACTTTGCTACTTCTAAATCCACTTTTGATAAAGTCATTTCAACTTTTGATATGAGCATTCTAAAGAATGGCCAACGTTGATGAAGCATCCTTAATAACTCTATTTGTTTAGAATCTTCACATAATTCTTTAGACAAAGCGGTTCCAACTCCAAACCAACTTGGCAAAAGAAACCTACTTTGAGTCCAACCAAATACCCAAGGGATCGCTCTTAAACTTGAAAGGTCCTTTGCCCCCTTCTTTCGCCTAGCTGGCCTACTTGAAATTTGTAACTTACTTATTTCTTCTATTGGAGTTACTTCTTGAAAAAAAGTTAATAGATCAGGATTCTCATGAACAAGTGCTCGATAATGTTTTCTTGATGAGTCAGCTAATCTTCCCATTAATTCATTCCATTCTGGCGTGGCATCAAGTCTATTATTAACAAGGCTATTCTGTATGACGGCAGTTGTTACAGTCTCCAAATTATAAAGAGCCAGTTCTGGCAAACCATATTTAGAAGCTAAGACTTCTCCTTGCTCAGTAATTTTTATCCTCCCTAACAAAGTACCACTTGGTTGTGCAAGTATTGCTTGATAAGCAGGACCACCTCCCCGTCCTACTGAGCCACCTCTACCATGAAACAATCTTAAAAGAATTCCATTCTGGCTCGACAAATTCTGTAATGCTATCTGGGCTCTATGAATTTCCCAATTACTAGAAAGAAAACCAGAGTCTTTATTACTATCGGAATACCCAAGCATCAACTCTTGTAATGGTTTATTATATTCCCCGACTTTAGGTAAGTAAGATCTATAAAAATCTAAGTGAAATAATTCATCCATAACTTTAGGAGCCCTTTTCAAGTCTTCCACAGTCTCAAATAGTGGCACTACAAGCAAATTTGATTGATTTGACCCCTGATCAATTAGACCAGTCTCTTTTGCTAAGAGAAGTACTTCCAATAAATCAGAGACGCTATGACTCATTGAGATTACATAAGAGTGACAAATTCTACTCCCAAATTCCTCTTGAAGTCTTTTAACCATCTTAAAAACTGCAAATGTCTCCTCTGTATGCTCTGACCAACTTGCAGTGTTTGGTATTAATGGTCTTTTAGTATTTAATTCACTGATTAACCAATTAGTTTTTTCCTCTTCTGTCATATTTTCATACGTAATTGGCAACGCCAGATATTTTGTAAGTTCTTCTATTGCATCACTATGCCTCGTACTCTCTTGGCGAATATCTAAACTTGCTAATGAAAATCCAAAAATATGTACTTGAGTTAATAAAGTGTTTAAAGGTTCACAACTCAAATCAGTAGTATTAAGACTATTCTTTATTAATTCGAGGTCATTTGTAAATTCATCTACTGATCTATAATAAGGCTCATCATTGAATTCAAAATCTTTCTTTTTTGATTCAACATCTAGAGATACCTTCCAACCAGTTTGCGCTAACAAATTATTTCTTTCTTGGGTTAATCTTAATTTTTCAAGCATATAACTAAGTTTTAATCTATAAGGTTCAGATCTATATCTCGTTGCTCTAGCTTCATATACTGAAGGAAATTTTACTCTATCAGTTTCTAACGATTCTAAAAGGGATGGGCTAACTTGACTCCACTGCATTGAAACACTCAACTGATCTCGCAAATTAGAAATAGCGCTAATATATCTTTCTAACATAAGCTGTCTTTGATAACAGGCTGTTCTCCAGGTAATCTCAGGCGTTACAGATGGATTTCCATCTCTATCTGATCCAACCCATGAACCAAAAGTACAGAATGATTCTACGGGGATTTGAACATCAGGATAATTTTCAACTAATGCAGATGAGATCCTCCTCCTCAACTGTGGCATTGCATTAAACAAAATTTGCTGAAAATAATGCAATGCATAATCAACTTCATCTAGAACAGACGGTTTAAATTGATGTAATTCATCCGTCCTCCACCAAAGACGGATTTCCTCTTTTAACTGTAATTTAAAAGAATATATTTCATCTTTAGTCAAAAAAGTTTCGGTTTGTATTTTTTGAAGCAAATTTGCCACCCTTCTTTGTTTATGCCTAATTGTGTGCCTAACAATCTCAGTCGGATGAGCCGTAAAAACAAGTCTTATATCCATTTCTTGTAATAAGTCCTCCAATCTCCCTGGTGGAACATTCAATTTTCTTAATCTATGAAATAATTCTTTAAAAGTAACCGGAGCATTTTGTCTGGCTAAAGGTGGTGCAAAAGGATCTAAATTATCTTGAGATTTTTCCTTCTTTTGATTAGTAAAACTATATATATATCTATCTTCTTCAAATCTTTGTTCCAAGATATTAACTAGCTGAAAATACAATGAAAAGGCTCTTGCCGCAGATATTGATTCTGCCAAATCCATTTCATTAATAATTTTTACTATCTCATTCTTGAAGGTTTTAGATTCAGTAGCATTACTTTGCTTTGAATAACTAAGTTGTTTTAATTTAATCAAACGATCTGCCTGCTCTTGAGGGCATTCTTGTCGTAACACTAATTCCCATAATTCTTCTATCAAATCACGATTTGCTTTTGATGGATCACAATTACTTATAAGATCCATTCTATTTTCTTTTAAATTTTTGAAAGACTCCATATATTTAATATGCTACAAACAAAGAATAAGATAATCATATATTTTTATTTATTTAAACCATGAAATAATTCATTCAGATTTAATCATATCGTTTATTGCGCATTTCATGATTTCTTCTACAGAATTTCCTTCTTTGTAACTATTAATCCACTTCATAGATTGATTACCCTCTTGAAGCACTAGACGAATTGGATCTAATTGAGAATCCATATTAAATTTCTTTGCAAGTAGAGCTACTTCGTCTAATAAATTTTTAATCCATTCATGGCAAATAAATTTTTTACCATCTTTCCAATGTATCAATTCTGCATTCAGACTATTTTTAGCAACTTCCTTTTCATTTTTATCGCAAATAAACTGTAATTCTTTCAAAGAAAAATTACTTGATAATGAAGGATCTAAATTATCAATATTTTCAAATAAAAAAAGAACTCTTAACTCTAATAAAGTAGTGATAGCTAACAATAAGTCAATATCTGAAATAAAGTCGCAGATTCTTAATTCTAAACGATCTAATTCAAATGGTCTTTGTGGACCATTTGGTCTAATAGAGGACCAAAAATGTCTAATATTTTGCATCTTTCCACTTTTCAAATTTTCTTCTACCCAATTTATGTAATGTCTATGATCTTTAAAGAATGGAACTTCTGCTGGTGTTTTTGGAAACTGCAACCATCTTTGTGAATGATTACCTGTAAATTCTCCATTTAAAAAAGGAGAACTAGCGCTTAATGCTAGATATATTGATGCCTCACACCTAACAAGGCGTATTGCTGCGAACAGTTGATCTACCTTATCAATTCCTAAATTAATATGTACACTCGATGTAGCAATCGAGATCCCATAAGCTGATTCAATAAAATTATGATAATTATTTAAATTATCAGATCTTTTGAATTTGGAATCATGATTAAAACATAGTGTTGAGGATGGAATAATTGTCAATTGCCTTTCGGAAAGCCATCTCCTTAAATCTTTTCTTGGTTGAAGAAGAAAGCTGTATAATTCTTTATAGTCTTTACTAGGATCAGTTATATACTCAACATTTCTATTATCTGGCTCCTTAACAAAATTACTAAAATTTTTCTCAACTTGATCAGATATGCCTACATGTGAGTTATAAGTTCCAGTGAAAAGTTCTATTTCAAAGCCTTTATATAAGTTATCTTTGTGCATTCACTCTAATCCAAAGATGAAATTGCCATTAAGATACCTTTTGCCTTATTAATGGTTTCTTGATATTCATTTAATGGAGAAGAATCAGCTACAATTCCAGCTCCTGCCTGAACAGTTACTATTAGACTACCATCTTTAGAAGGTACGGCTACCATAGACCTAATAGTTATTGCTGTATTAAGTGATCCATTAATATCAACAGAACCATAAACTCCAGAATAAGGCCCCCTTGCTTCTTTCTCAAAAGATTGAATTAATTGCATGGCTCTTATTTTCGGGGCTCCACTAACCGTACCTGCAGGAAAAGAAGCTTTTAATAAATCCCAGACATCTTTATCTTTTCTTAATATCCCCTGAACTTCGCTAACTATGTGCATAACATGTGAATATTTTTCAATAATCATTAAGTCTTTAACATTAACGCTACCAATCTCACAAACTCTTCCGAGATCATTTCTTCCTAGATCTACCAACATTACATGTTCAGATATCTCTTTAGGGTCATTAAGAAGGTCGGTGGCTAATTGATTATCTTCATCAAGATCTCTACCTCTGGGCCTTGTACCAGCAATTGGCCTCAGGCTTGCAATAATCCTCTCATTTTTAACTTGCTCTGCTTTCACCATTACCTCCGGGCTAGAACCAATTAAATACCAAGATCCAAAATCAAAAAAAGCCATGTAAGGTGATGGATTTACCATTCGCAAACTTCTATATAAATCAAATGGTTTACTTTTTACATTTGTCTTAAATTTTTGGCTGATTACAATCTGGAATATATCTCCGGTTCTAATAAATTCTTTAGCCTTCGAAACAGCACCTTGAAAATCCTTTTGCGACCAATTACTAGTAATATCAATATTTAAATCTTTTTTCTGTTTCCATTTTAAAATATCCACTTCTTTCAATGGCATAAGCATTGAACTCTTTATTGCACGAATTTCTTTAACTGAATTTTCATAAACCTGTTCAATAGATAATTGTCTTATTTGTGAAAAATCTGCATAAACCAAAGCAGTTATACATCTTTTTAATTGATCAAAAATAATAATTTGATCAAAAAACATCCATGCACCATTTGGAACTTCTGTATTAGAAACTTTATGAGCGGGAACAGTAGGCTCGATATAGTTGATTAATTCATACCCCCAAGATCCATATAGTTGCCCTAAAAAAGGAAATTCTTCTAAGCTATGAGAAACATATTCATTAGTCCAATCCCTTAGTAAATTAAATACATCTCCTTCTTTTACCTCTTTGTTACCATCTCTAAATACTCTAGTGGTTTTTTTTCCGTAACAAACTGCTTCCCAAAGCGGATTGTTAGCGACTATACTCCATCTTCCAATATTTTCTCCGCCTTCAACTGACTCAAGAAAGACGCCATGAGTATTTTCCCTATGTAATTTAAGCCAAGTAGTTAACGGAGTCTCTAAGTCAGCAGGCCAAGTTTCGTAAATGGGTATAAAGTTCTTCCCATCTTTATATGCTTGCACAAAACTACTTTTTTTTGAGCTAATCATACTAACAAAGATAGTTCAAATTATAAATAAAATCTTTCCGATATCAAATTTCAGCGTTTAATCATAGGTTTTTTTTGTAGTAAATTTAAATTTTGCAGGACTAAGATTTTCTCCAATTCTCCTGGGATTATGCCCTACTTGTTCTCGTCCTTCATTTACTTTTTCTGGAAATACACCGTCTTTGGGATGCAAGAATTCGATATCACCTCCTGGGAAAATTCTATATATTTTAAAGTTCTCAATTCTAGGTTTAAAACCTCTTAATTGAGTTCCAAGAGCAAGACATTGTTCTTTTCTTGCAAAGTACATTAGGTTATCTCCCTCATTCATAATCGCAGCACCACCAGTTGGCAATTCAAAAGGTTGTTCTTTAGAGCTATTCCAACAAATAGCATACTTTTCTTCTGTTTCTGCGGAATTTAGTAAACCACCTGTACTTCCTATATGTTTTGGAAATTGACCAACTAATGCTTCAGTCATCCTTCTTAAAATTGGTTAGTAATAAAAAACTAACATCTAGATTTTATATTTATTGAATATTTATTGAAGTATCTACATTATTTAATAAAAGATTAACACTTAATTCAAAGTTGCTATTGGGAAAAAAACTGTAAGGCCAGTATCTCGTCTTTGAGTTACATGGCCACCCAAACTTGCTAGTAATTTTTGGGTAGCCGCTTGACTAATCTGCAAACTCCCAGTCTGAGGATTCCAATTTAATACAGGACCAATATCTGATCCATCTGATTTTAAAGTTCTTTCTTTAATATCCGAATTCTCTTTTTGCGCATAAAGTTGTAACTTAACCTTCTGTCCCGCGGGACGTAATTCCAATATCAAAGTACTTCCCTCTTTCAGTCCTCTAGTATTTTTATCAATTAAACCTGCCAACATTAATTCAATTTTTTCAGAGTTACTAAGTATTTCAGGTAATTCCTTTGGAATATCCATCTTAAGGGATATACCTCTTCTCTCTAATTGTGCTCTCCAATATGGAGATAAACTCTTTAATATTTCACCTAGATTTATGCTTGCAAGTGATTGAGGGGGAGAGGGATCTCCACTGACCAGCTCAGCTGCATTAAATATCAAACCAAATCGATCAATTTGCTCAGTGCATTCATTATCTATTTGAATGAGTCGACTCTTAATCTTTTCATCCATATTATATTTCTTAAGGGTAGAACTTATTAAAGTTTTTATTGTCGCTAAAGGTGTTCTAACCTCATGAGAAATTGCTTCCAAAAGCTTAGCCTCAGTTATATGAATTGTCTCATTCATCTCTTCTTTATTGGGTACTTTAAGGTTTATATTTGGGACAATATTCGCAAGCCTGCTAGATAAAATTGGCCAAAAATTATTTGTAAAATCATTATTAAATGAAAGTTCTCCTAATTTATGTAAATGATTTTTAAATGCTATTGATGCTTGTATATTCTCCTGACCTAATTTAAGATCTACTAATTCAATTACTCTTTTCAAACTATTTTCATCATTTCTCATTACTAAATTTTTTTTATTTCTTTCTCCAGTTATTGTCAAAATACACTGTAATTTTGAGGTAATTAACAACAGAAACGGATCATAGCCATCACTTGAATGTAATTTTAATATTTCATAGTTATTTGAATAATTAAAGTCCTCAGATCCATTTCTGGATTGATGATATGGAAGAAACTTAGTTTTTTCAAAATCAAATCTAGAAAACCCATTAGGAGCCCAAAGCCATCCTTTCATTGCTTTAATGAATTTCTTATCATTTATTGCAGGCAAAGGCGACGCAACCCACAAACCACCATTACTATAGTTATTTGAGAGAAAATCTTTTTGTATTACTTCCAAAGAGTTCCACCACATTCTTCGTGAAGTTTCATCATCAACTTGTAGAGAGGATTGAAAATCATTGAGCAGAACACTCTTAATTAATTCAAAGGTAATTGGTTCATTAATTTTCATCTTACTGAGATGCACCTTTTAGATGAAGACAAAGCTAAGCCTATAAACACAAAATTTATTAGCAAAGAAGTTCTTCCATAGCTCATGAAAGGAAGAGGAATACCAGTTACAGGTCCTAATCCAATTGTCATATAAATATTAATAATTATTTGAAATAAAAAAATAGATACAATTCCAATAACAAGCAATGATTCAAAATCAGTTCTTGCATTCTTTGCGATCTTTATTAATTTAAATATCAGCAAGAAAAAAATTGCGCCTACAAGTATTGATCCAAGAAATCCAACTTCCTCGCCTAACGCACTAAAAATAAAATCAGTATGTTGTTCAGGTATAAATTGTAAATTAGTTAACTTTCCTTGCATTAAACCCGTCCCTAATAATCCGCCTGAACCAATAGCAATTTTACTTTGCAAAAGATGATATCCTCCACCTAAAGGATCTTTTCCAGGCTCAAGAAATAAAATTAATCTATCTTTCTGATAATCTTTGAGGCCTATATTCCATAAAAAAGGAGTGAATTTTGCTACTAATCCATGAAAAATTAAAGTCAATAATGATAATATTTTTTGTTTCTTAAATCTTTTATAAGCCCAAAAGCTAATTAAAGGGATCCATAAAAATATAAGTCGAAATGAAATCATTGATAAAATGGCTGTTATTAAACAAAAAAGAACGATTACTATTGCTTCCACAGGAACTTGTACCCAATAGAGCAATATTAAAAATAAAAAAATTAATACTAAAGAAGTCCCTAAATCTGGTTGAAAAAATATTAATAGCCAAGGAATAAGCGCTACAACAATTGGGAGGAGAAGATCTTTAAAAGATTTAAAACATGATCTCTCAAAAACAGCTGCAAGAGCTAATAGTGTGCTTAATTTAGCAACTTCCGAAGGTTGAAATGTAATAAAACCAAGACTTAACCACCTTTGAGCTCCATACATCGAAATCCCAAAAAAATAAATTAAGATTAAAAAAAATAAAGCCAAGAGATAAAAAGGTAATATAAAGCTTTTTACTTTTTGTAATGGAATATATGAGATTACTATTGCAACTAAGTAGCCTACGATTCCCATAAAAAAATGATTGAATGAATCATTTCTCTCAAGCTGCCTCTGAATACTTTGAATTAAAAAACTTGAAATTATTACAAGACTAAAAGGTAATAAGAGCAGGGGAGAAAGGAATCGATCGAGATAAAAATTTTTTTTATATTTAAATCTTCTTTCTTTTAACAATGGAATATTACCAATCATTGGTTGAAATATTTAGATTTAACTAGTATTGCAAGCTCTTGAAATTCAATAGAGCTTTTTGCATTAGGTTCAGATATAGATATGGGGACTCCAATATTACTTTCCGCCACTACAGGCATCTCAATAGGAATTTTTGCAAGGAGAGGTAAATTATTTTCATAAGCTAAAATTTCCCCTCCACCATTACCAAATATTTCATATTTTTTATTGGGTTGATCTGGAGGGACAAAAACCGACATATTTTCTACAATTCCTAATAAAGGAACTCCTAATTGTTTAAACATAGCTAATCCCCGCCTAGAATCTTGTAGTGAAACCTTTTGAGGAGTCGTAACAATAATAGCCCCCGCGATGGGTACAGATTGAGCCAAAGAAATCTGAGCATCTCCTGTTCCAGGAGGTAAATCAATAACTAAAAAATCTAAATTATTCCATTCAACTTGATAAAGGAATTGTCGAATAATACTATTTAACATCGGCCCCCTCCAAATTACAGGCTGTCCCTCCTCTATTAAGAAACCCATTGATACTATTGAAATTCCATATTTTTCTATTGGTATCAGTCTTTGTTCATTACCACTTCCGTGAACTTTCGGATTCTCTTCTGAAACTCCAAGCATGGAAGGAGTATTTGGTCCATAAATATCTGCATCTAATAATCCAGTTCTTAAACCTAGTTTTGCAAGAGAGCACGCTAGATTTACGGCAATCGTACTTTTGCCTACACCACCTTTACCACTACTAACAGCAATAATTTGCTTGATGCCTTTTATTTCTTGAAGTTGAGGAGTATTAGTTTCACTACTATTTGCTTCTGGAGAACTATTATCCAACTCAATCTGTACGTCATCAATATCATTAAAGTTAAGTAAGATTTCTCTGACTTCTTTAACTATCCTATCTCTTTGAGAATTTGCATAAGATGGTAATGCTAAAGTTATGATTGATCTTGGTGATGTGACCCTAACATTTTTAATCCAACCTAAATCAATTACACTCTTCTGGGAACCAGCATCAACTATCTTTGATAAGGCATAACTAGCTTCTTCAACAGTGGTCATCAAAATTTTTGATACTTTTTTATAAGTTAGCCGACTTGCTAAAAGATTAAGAACTATGTCGAACTATCAAATAATAAGAAATTTACCCCCTTAAGGGAAATTATAAGTGCAAAATCTTAATTGACCAAACAAATTACTCTTTATCAAGCTAAAAAGAAATGTCAAATAAACCACCTTTAAATTCAAGAGAAAAAACAAAAAGTCTCTTAATTAAACTACAAGAAAAAATATGCAACAACTTAGAAAAGATTGATGGTAAAGGGAAATTTATTGAAGAAACCTGGCTTAGGCCTGAAGGAGGAGGAGGAAAGTCAAGAGTTTTAAAACATGGCAATATTTTTGAGCAGGCAGGGGTAAATTTTTCTGAAGTATATGGAAAAGAATTACCTGAATCAATTATTTCTCAACGTCCAGAAGCGAAAGGACATGATTGGTTTGCAACTGGTACATCATTGGTCTTACATCCTAAAAACCCGTATATACCAACAGTTCACTTAAACTATCGATATTTTGAAGCAGGACCTGTTTGGTGGTTTGGTGGAGGTGCAGATCTTACACCTTATTACCCATACTTATCTGATGCAATACATTTTCATCAAGAACATCGCAAAGCATGTCAAAAAATTGATCCTAATTTACATACAGTCTTTAAACCTTGGTGCGATGAATATTTCTACTTAAAACATCGAAAAGAATCTAGAGGCATCGGGGGTATTTTTTATGATTATCAAGATGGGACCGGAAATCTTTATAAAGGCAATAAGAAGAAAGGACAGGCTTATGAGATATCTAAAAGTATTGGGGAATTAAAACTTAGTTGGGATAGTCTATTTTCATTAGCAGAGAATTGTGGAAATGCATTTCTTCCTGCATATGAACCAATTATTCATAAAAGAATGAACCAAATTTATTCTGAAAAAGAGAGAGAATTTCAGCTTTATAGAAGAGGCAGGTATGTAGAATTCAATTTAGTTTGGGACCGAGGGACCATATTTGGACTTCAAACCAATGGAAGGACTGAATCAATTTTGATGTCCCTACCACCATTAGCAAGATGGGAATATGGATTCAAAGCTAAAGATAATTCGAGAGAAGATTTATTAACCAAAATTTTTACTAAACCTCAAGATTGGTTAAATGACAAAGATTTAGAACAATATTGCAAAGAGCGTAATATATTTGAATAAACATTTTTATTTAAATTGGTGTCTTAAATAATGAACCATCACTCTTAAATTGAAGTGTATCTTGAAGTTCTTTCTCCAAACTTATTAATTCATCTCTATGAGCTCGCAATCTTAATTTAGTTGATTTATCAAGCGTATCAAGTAATCTAAATTCAAAGGTTTCTTCTCTTGTAGATTTTTTTGAATAAATAATTCCCGATATTGGACCACCAATCAATCCTAAAAGGATAGGCCACCAACTTAAATTTGGGTAAATTTGTTTAATAACTAAACCTAATGAACATGAACCCAATCCCCCTAAAACAGATAAGAAGATTGCTAATGAATTGCTTGATGTAACTTGACCTTTAAAAGTTAAAGTTTTTTGATCAATATTACCTCCCACCTGATTCCATCCTCTTAATCTAAGCCAACCACAAATAATATTAAGCGCATCAATTTGATCTGTCTCTGTAGAAATATCTATAGTGGTAGTTCTATCTTTACTGGATGCTCTAATGAAGAAAAATAATCCAATTGAGAGAAGAATAGTTAATAAAAATGTTGATTTTAATGAATAATTCATCTATTTAAATTCTTCTCGTAAATAAAAAATTTCCAAATTTACTTACCATAGATTAAATCATAAAATTATAAATTTTAATTAGAAATCTTAAACTAATAATTTTTTTAAATAATATCAGTTAGGATTATTACAGTTTTGCAGAAAATTATATGACTAAAACAAACAATAAAGATCAAATTATATTTTGTACTAATGATTTATCAGATAATCTTTATGAAAAATATAAGAGTTCTCAATACTTAGCAGTAGATACTGAAGCAATGGGCTTAGTTCATGGAAGAGATAGATTATGCCTTATACAAATTTGTAATGAATTCAAACTCACATCCTGTATCAAAATTAATAATGGAGTTTATGAAGCAGCTAATCTAAAAATTTTATTCGAAAATAAAAACATCCTCAAAATTTTTCACTTCGCAAGATTTGATGTTGCTGCATTAAAAGCCAATTTAACAATCAATACTCAAAATATTTTTTGTACTAAAATAGCAAGTAAATTAGCCAGAACTTATACAAATAAGCATGGATTGAAAGATTTAATTCACGAAATGTTAGGTGTTGAATTAGATAAAACATCCCAGAGTAGCGACTGGGGTAGTCAAGACAACTTATCTCAAGAACAAATTAATTATGCAGCCAATGATGTTAGATATTTAATTGATGCAATGAAAAAATTAAATATAATTTTAAAAAGAGAAGGTAGATATGATTTGGCACAAAAATGCTTTGAAGCTATTTCAGTACACTCAGAATTAGATATCAATCATTATTCAAATATTTTTGAACATTAAATTTAATCTTCAACTAAAAAATCATCATTACCATCTAATGATTGCATGAGAACATCGAAACGCTTAATGGAATTTAAATCATTAGCGTTATCTTTCTTACATTTCTCATAAACTTCTTTTGCCACTTTTCTTTTTTCATCAATCGTTTTACATCCTTTTTTAGTAATCTGAATTTCTACTTTTTTCTTTGCTGATGCCAAACTAATACTCATTAAACAAGCAATGTCTGCACATATTTTTAAAAACTCTCGATCATTAATTGGATACATATTGAACAAATTAATTATTTAATTCTACTTTATTTAAGACAAAAAATTTAAATTAATATATTCTACTATCTTTTTACTTGCACCTTTTGGACCCATTCTTTCTAAACCAATAATGGCTTGTTTCCTTCTCATCTTCTCATCTAATAAAAGATCAATTAATTTTTTCTTAAGAGTTTCTTTGTCGCTACATACTCTAACGCTTCCACCTAATAATCTTTGTTGTCTATTTGCAAATTTCTTCGTAAACTGAGGACCTCTTCCTGGTAGTGATAATGATGGCACTCCTAGACCTGCTATTTGTTCAGTAGCTGTACCAGCATTTGCCAAACCAACCTGAGATAGATTAGCCCAATCATCGAAAGTATTTTGACCAATTAGAAAAATAATATTATTTTTTGTCCAGATAGACTCTTCCCCTAGATTATATTCTCCATTAATTTCTTTAGAAAATTTATATTTAAAGAAAAAATCTTCAACAATATTGACATCTATATTTGAACTTAATGGAACAAAAACTAAAGTTTTGAAGGGTAAATCTATGGTAGATAAAGAGGATAAAAACATCTCAAGATTATCAAAAGCTTCTGGAGACCTACTTCCTATTAACATTATTAACTTTTGGAATGATTCAATATCTTTATGATCTAAATTTTTTTCTTTTATAAAATCCATCATAGGATTGCCAAAATATTTAGCATTAATATTTTTTAAATTTAAATTATTCGCAGTTAGTGCATCTCGAACAATTACGAATTTACATTTTTGACTGCTCATTAAGAATAATTCCCATGGATCCCACTCCGAGCCTTTTAACTTATGATAAAAATCAGATATGGCTTTTCCTGGACCACTACTCCAGGTATAATCACTTTTTGGAGTACCTATAAATCCAAACATACATTTTGAACTCCAAGCAAAATAAAGTGGTAATAAATCTCCTATAGCAATAATCTTATAATTATCCTTATGTTTCTTCTTAACTAGTAACCAGTTATTAAAAAGATTTTCTAGTAATCCAACTCTTAAATCTCTAAATAAACCTTTTAAGCTTTGGTTACTAAAACCTCCACTTGGTAAATATATTTGAGTTCCAATTTTACTAAATGAGTCTGAAGAAATAGAATCAAAAATATGACCATTACCTACTAAAGGCAAAACTTCAATTTTTTTAATTCGCTTTAAAGATAATAATTTTTTTACAATCTCTTGGGCAATAAGGTCCTCTCCATGTCCATTACATATAATTAATAAATAAATAGACGTTCTACTGTTAAGATGTTCCTGTGAATCTTTTGAATTTTGCACGGCGGCATGGCCAAGTGGTAAGGCAGAGGATTGCAAATCCTTTATCCCCAGTTCGAATCTGGGTGCCGCCTTTTTTAAAACACGTTTAACTTTCTTGAAGACCCTTCCAAGAACTAAGCTCCATGTGTAGCGGGTTAGAAGTTTCAAACTAAATTAACGGTATAGGAGCGGTATGAGGAGTCAATTTCCCGCTTTATATCTACATTATTGCAAATTTACCATACCTAAACACTTTTTTGGGGCAATTAGAATTTGAGCTTATTGGCGCACAACTATTCTCAAACCGATCAGTTCTTTATGCGACATACAGTTACCCAAATGAGTCTTACTTATATGATTTGATACATCTCTAATTAAATATCAAAGGACTTAAGTTCGTGAGAAATTAGATTTATAAATTCATTTAAAATAAATATCAAAGTGGATCAAAAAAATTTTCAAACTATTCAGAAATTCACTTAATATTCATTATCGGCGACACAAATACCCATACATCTTATACCATTAGAGGCAGTTCTAAGGCAATGCTCACACAAAATAGGATCTTCTTCTTTTGTTAAGGGACATGAACTGAAGCTAATATCTTTATTAATTATTACACCTTTTGGCTTAACAATTTCCATCCCCATCATTATTTTCTGAATCGATACTAACAACCAGTGACGCTTTTGTGTTAGATGAAGGAATATCCATTATCTTAACGGTTCCCTTAGCTCTTTCTCTAACAGAGTTATCCTCAGGTTGCTCTTCAACAGAACAGGCTTCTAAAGCCTCTCTCAAAAGAGAATCAAATGTCGCTCCTGGTAATCTATGCCTTGCAACTTCTAAAAAAGTTCTAGGTAAAGATTCAGATGCAGCATCTCTCAAAGCAGGATTATTTCTTCTATGTTCTTGTTCTTCTTCTATCGATTTAATAAACCTTAGAGTTACATCTCTTTTTGTCGAAGCCTTTATTAAGGTATCATTTTCAGGGTTTGCAATATTAGTCTCTATTTCAAGATCACTTAATCTTTTATCAAGACTACTAAGTACCTCATTAGCCTCTTTACTAATATGAGCTAATTGACCATCTGATAAATTTGGTAAATCAGCTACAAAAACCTTACCATGATCTCTCAAGGTAAGGAATGTAGGCCTTGGACCCTGATTTTGTCTATTAAAATCTGATGTATTACCTAAAGGTCTTTTTGGAGGAGTAGGACCAGCTGAACTCCTTCTACGAGTTATTCGCTTATTATTTTCAAAAGGCATAAGGGTAATTAAATGTAATTAATTCTGCTTGAAAAAACATTAATTCACATATTATATTACATCTAACTTTTTTATTTGTATATACAATTTTCTTCTTTAACTTTTAAATATAAATAATTTAATAATATTTATATTTATCATCCCTCAATAATTAAATTAGTATCTAACTTAATTTTTTTTCTTGATTTTTCCTATTACCCAAGAAGGCATATTTTGTGACTTACATATTTTAAAAATAAGATCTTTGTATTTTGACTCTACTATCAAACAAAAGCCAATACCAAGATTAAAGGTATTCCATAAATCATCTTCAGGTATTTCACCAATGTCTTGTAAGAATCTAAAAATAAATGGTATTTCCCATGATTGATTATCAATACATGGTAAAAAATTATGAGGAATACATCTTGGTAAATTCTCTGGTATTCCTCCCCCCGTTATATGCGCCATACCTTTGATATCAATATTTTCAGCGAATATTTTTTTTATTAGATTAAAGTAAATTGTTGTAGGCTTTAATAATTCATCATAAAATTTTAATTTAGTTAAAGATTCAAATTTTTCTTCTATATCTGAACATTTTTCAATGATTTTTCTGACTAAACTAAAACCATTACTATGAATACCGCTACTTCCTATTCCAATTATCAAATCATTCTCGCAAATATTGTCACCACTAATTAAATTCTCTTCTTCAACTATCCCAACACAAAATCCAGCCAGATCATACTTATTATTTGCATAGAATCCTGGCATCTCTGCCGTTTCCCCACCAAGTAATGAGCAATTATTGTCTTTACAAGCTTGTGCTATACCCTCAATAACTTTTTGGAGATTTTTCTTTTCAAGTTTTCCTGTGGCTATATAATCAAGAAAAAATAATGGCTGTGCACCTGAGGTAATTATATCATTTATGCACATCGCCACTAAGTCAATTCCTACTTGATAATGAAAATTATTTTTTTGAGCTAACTCAAGTTTTGTCCCCACACCATCAGTACCAGAAACCAAGATAGGAGATTTAAAATCTGCCAAAGGCAATTTAAATAAACCACCAAAACCTCCTATACCTCTCACCACATTATCAGAATGTGTTGATTCAACAGTTTGTTTAATATCTAATACAAATTTCCTTCCTGCAACGATATCTACCCCGGATTTTTTGTAATCCATAATAATTAAATGATAAACTTACTTATATAGATATTCCTCTGAAGATTAATTTTGTCCAGTAATTATTTGTTAAATAGATTTATTTTGTAAAACCAAAAGTGCAGCAAACCATTCTCAAAACAATAAATGATCTTAATAAATGGAAAAAAAACATAGAAAATATTAATTTTGTGCCTACTATGGGTAACTTACACAAAGGCCATCTTGAATTGATTCAACAATCTTATAAAGATGGATCTAATGAAACTCTTGTGAGTATTTTTATTAATCCACTCCAATTTAATGACAAGAAAGATTTTAAAAACTATCCGAAAACAATCGGAAAAGACATTAAGCTAGCGTTTTCCTCAGGAGCAAATGCTATTTTTTTACCAAGTGAAAACGAAATTTTAAATATAAAGAGTTTGATTTATCAAAAAGCATGCAAAAAATTATCTTCTAATTTGTGTGGCAAAAGTAGAGAAGGACATTTTGATGGAGTTTGCACCATTGTATTGAGAATGTTAAAAATCATAAATCCTAAGAAAATTTTTTTAGGAGAAAAAGATTGGCAACAATTAATAATATTAAAAAATATGATTAAGGAATTAAATTTAAAAGTTGAAGTAAAATCAATAACGACTCAACGGGATGCAGATGGAGTTCCATATAGCTCTAGAAATAATCTCCTAACCACTTCAGAAAGAAAAGATCTTCAATTCTTTTCTGAAGAATTAAAAAAAGCAAAAAAAAGTTTTACAGTCAATAAAGCAATTAATTTAAAGGAAATTAATAAGTCTTTTGAAACTAAGAATTTAAAAATTGAATACTTACAACACTTAAGTGCATTTTCGTTAAATGAATCAATTGACAAAGAAAATATTACAATACTTGCAGGTGCGATGTTATGCGGCAGTACAAGACTAATTGATCATGTTTTTCTTATGAAGCGAAAACCTATTATTGCTATTGACGGTCCAGCTGGATCTGGTAAAAGTACAGTTACAAAATTAATTGCAAAAAAATTAGACTTTATTTATCTTGATACAGGAGCAATGTATAGAGCTTTAAGTTGGTTTTTAATTGATCAGAAAATAAATTATAAGAATGTTAATATCTTACAAGAATGTTTAAAAGAATTAAACATAGTTTTTAAGACAAATTTAAATTCTGATCAAGATATATTTATAAATAATATTTGCGTTACAGATAAAATTAGATCACAAAAGATAAGTTCAATTGTCTCTTCTTTTGCATCCATTAGTAAAGTAAGAGAATTTTTAGTTAAAGAACAAAGAAAAATTGGAGATAAAGGAGGATTAGTAGCAGAGGGTCGCGATATAGGTACTACAGTTTTTCCAAAAGCAGAAATAAAAATTTACCTAACTGCCAGTATTTATGAAAGAGCAAAGAGAAGGAAAATCGAACTAGAACAACAAGGACAAGAAATTAACTTTAATAAACTCAAAGATCAAATAAAACAGAGAGACTTGGATGATTCTACTAGAAATATCTCGCCACTAGTAAAAGCAGAAGATGCTATAGAAATTATTACAGATAATCATACAGCTGATCAAATTGCGGATAAAATTATTCAAATTTTCTATGAAAAACTACCAAAAGAAATTAAAAATGATTTTTAAATATATAGTCTAAAAAACCACTTATAGAATCATTCAAAATATCTAGCACATAATCAAATCCTTCTTCTCCGCCAAAGTAAGGATCAGGTACTTCTTTCTCATGAAAACTATTTGAAAATTCCTGAATTTTCCTTACTTCACATAAATCAGAATATGGTTCTCTATTTTTCATACTCATTACATTGTTATAATTTGAATCATCCATAGTAAGAATATAGTTAAATTGTTGAAAATCATTTTTGCTGATCTGTCTCGCTGTAGAGATAATATCAATTTTTCTATTTTTTGCCGCTTCTCTCATTCTTGAATCTGATTTTTTGCCAACATGCCAACTACCAGTACCTGCAGAATCAACTAAAAATCTATCTTCAATTTCCTTTTCTCTTATTTTTTTTATAAATAAGGCTTCTGCAGCAGGAGATCTACAAATATTTCCCAAGCAAACAAACAAAACTGAAATTTTCTCCATAATAATTAAGATAAAACTACTCAAATTTAAATAAAATATCACTTAATAAAGTTTCTGCAAAATCAGATCCAAATAAAGTATTTAGCATTGGTCTAGCAGGATCTTTATCTTTTCTGAATTGTAAATAAAAATTCTGTCCTTTAATAATTTCTGAATTCAAATCGTCGTTAACTCTATTAGTGTTATAAAGAACTTCAAAATATAAATTTAGATATTCTTTAAAAACATCAAATAATTGATTTGATATCAAATAATCACTTTCAGTTTGTTTTGGTAATTTCATCCATATCAAAGCGGGGGAAAAAAAATTAGAGAATTCTTGAGACATTTCATGATCACATGGAAATTGATGATAAAAATTATTTTTTATTTTTAATAATTTATCCAACCATTCCTTCTTAAATTGTCTTTCCAAATCAATTGATGGCTGAAAGTCTAGTACCAATAGATGATATCCTGGCAACGATACAAAATCTAAGCCTAAAAAAGGCATATTAAATATTGATTCTGGGATTATAAGAAAATTTAAAACAGCATAATCAGGACTATTGATGCACAAAGCTCTAGAAAGCATTATTCTTTCACTGCATGTGGCCCAATTAAACAGATTAACAATTTTTTTATTTCTCTTAGATCCATATAATGATTCCGAATAAGAAAACTTTGGTGGAATCGCTTTTTCAGTCAAGTTATATTCTTGTGATTTTGATAATAAATATTTTATATATTTAGACCATCTCCATTTATAACTATTAAAAACTGTATTTTTAAAAATCATGGTGCATAATTATTTAACTAAGTGTGAATAAAAATTCTTTGACAAATTTTTCAGTCCAAGATTTCCCAAAAAAAGATGTAAATAACTTTTCAGCAGGATCTTTTTCAGCACTATATTTATCATATTCAATGTGTTTAGATCTAATTTCTTTATTATTTAAAAATTGATTATCGATAAATAAATCATCCATACTTAGATACTCTGTTAAAAACATCTTAAATACTTGATTTAATTCTCTGTCTAGATGTATTTTATTACCTCTACATATTATTACCCATGGTGAAAAATATTTATTTGAATCATATATCTCCTTCATTCTTTCATTATCAAAATTTGAATATTTTTCTTTGATTAAATGTAATCTTGAACAATATTTATTAAGATAATTTTTATTTTGAATTAAAGGTTGAAAATCTAAGACTGCAAGTAATTTCTTAGATACACCAAACCATAAAACATCAACCCCTAGTATTGGTTTTTCATTACTATGATTCGGATAAGCTACAGTATTAAATACTTGTAACTTATCTCCTCCATTTAATGTTGTGACACGCCATCTTTTGTATTTTGAAGATTCAAAAAGATAATTTTTAATAATATATTTAGAATCTTTATTATGAAACTCTTGAAACTCTATTGGAAGTTTTTTTTCTGAAAAATTTCTTTCTTGAAAGCTAATATTTAAAACATCAAGTAAGGAATTTAACATAAAAGTTAGTCTTCGGTACTTCCTTTTCTGACTTTTTTTGTAAGAAAGTTAAATACAATTCTTCCTAGTACAGAAATTAAATTACCCTCAAGTTCCCTGAACATATTCATATTATAAGCAAAAGCTTCATTTGCTTCTTCAACTATATTATCAGCAATTTTCTGATCAATAGGTAGTTTATTAAGAGTTTCTGAATAAGATTTTTTAAATAACTTTTCATCCTCAATTAATTGAAATTCATAAAAATGCAATCCATCATCACCCCCTAAATTTAAAGCCTTTTTTGCGATTTTCTTTAGAATCTGCCCACCAGATAAATCTCCTATATATCTTGTATAGTGATGACCAACTAATAACTCCGGTGATTCATTAGCTACTAACCTTATTCGATTTACATAGGATTGAGCAGATTCAGAAATTTTAATTTGCTCTATCCAATTATCTCCATAATAAAATTCAAGATCTTTTTCCAATGTTTGTCTTCTAAATAATTCTTTAAAACCAATATGCTTAATAACAGGATGATCTTCTTGAACTAATCTATCTATCTCTTCTTCCATAGCTGTATAAACAAAATATAAATCACTGATCAACTTTCTATAAGATGTTTTTTCTACAACACCTTTTAAAAAACAAGCAACAAAACCTGTATTTTCAGCCATGGTATGGGATTTTTTAGTCCCTTCTCTTAATTGACCTGCTAATGCAACTGCCATTTATAAACTAAAGAAGATATTTAATATATATTTAATTTACTAATAAAATGCAAAAAAACAGCTATTTTTTGTTACTAGAAGATGTTGTAGAGAATAACTTATAAAGTTCTTTGCAAACTTGAAACAAATTATCTTTTTGTAGGTTTTGAGGAAGATGACTTCCAGTTATTTCCCATTCTCCAACTGTTGCGACTCTCCATCTTTCTTTTGGTAAGATCATACCTCTCATAACAATTCCTAATAATTTAGGTACACCTTCCTGATCATTATTATCAATACGCAATTGAAGTAAAACAGCTCTACATTCCATACAAGGGCTCCATCCTGGGAAATTAAAAGAGAAATCCAACGTATCTAACCATTCATTCTGATTTAAATTATCCCATGGACTAAAATCAACTTTAGCTTCTGGGAAGTATCTACGAAATAAGGTGGCTGTGGAGGCAATTTTATTTGCAATATCTAAACTTCTTACATTTGCGCTTGCATTCATAATAATTTCAATCTTTGACTGAAAATGACATAACTTATAAAAATTTGCTATTCAAAAGCTTTCTATTTTAATCTAAATGTTGAAATGAACATTATTCAGTAAATCTTTCTGAAGAGGAGTGATTATAAAGTTCAATAAATCATTCCATTCCGAGATTAAAATTTTGCAGATTTAGTTTAATCTTTTTAACAATTATTATTTATGCCTTCATTTAAGAAATTAACAATCCCAACTACTGGAGAAAGGATAACCTTTAAAAAGGGCAAACCAATTGTTCCTAATAATCCAATTGTCCCTTTCATCAGAGGAGATGGAACAGGAGTTGACATTTGGCCAGCAACACAAAAAGTACTTGATTCTGCTATAGCTTACAGTTATGGGGAAAAACGAAAAATAAATTGGTTTAAAATCTATGCTGGTGATGAAGCTTGTGAAAATTATGGTACCTATAATTACCTACCTAACGATACAATCGAGGCAATAAAATTTTATGGCGTAGCGATAAAAGGACCATTAACTACTCCAATAGGTGGCGGAATAAGATCATTAAACGTAGCTTTAAGACAAATATTTGATTTATATAGTTGTGTAAGACCATGTAAGTATTATTCTGGCACGCCAAGTCCTCATAAAAAACCACAGGATCTAGACATTATTGTATATCGAGAAAATACAGAGGATATTTATATGGGCATTGAATGGGAGGCCGATGATAAAATTTGTAAAGACTTGATCAATCATTTAAATAATTTTGTAATTCCAAATAGTGAAAAATTAAAAAATAGAAAGCTTCCATCATCAGCAGGTATAGGAATAAAGCCAGTCAGCAAAGAAGGAAGTCAGAGACATATTCGTAAAGCAATTGAGCATGCAAAAAGATTAAAAGGAGATAAAAAACATGTAACTCTTGTTCATAAAGGTAATATCATGAAATTCACTGAAGGAGCATTTAGAGATTGGGGTTATGATTTAGCTATTAATGAGTTCCGAAGAGACTGTATCACTGAAAGAGAAAGTTGGATCCTGGATAACATAAAAAACAATCCAGAAATAAATATTGAAAACAATGCAAGGCTTATTGAGCCAGGTTTTAATAAACTTACCATCGAAAAACAAAACATTATATGTGAAGAAATCAGTCAAGTCATCTCATCTATTTCTGAATCTCATGGTAATAACCAATGGAAGGAACTTGTTTTAATTGATGATCGAATAGCTGATAGTATATTTCAACAAATACAAACAAGACCTCAAGAATACTCTATACTGGCAACTTTAAATTTAAATGGAGATTATTTATCTGATGCCGCTGCCGCAATTGTTGGTGGATTAGGCATGGCACCTGGAGCAAACATAGGAGACAATGCAGCAATTTTTGAAGCGACTCATGGGACTGCACCAAAACATGCAGGATTAGATAAAATCAATCCTGGTTCAGTCATATTGAGTGGAGTTATGATGCTTGAATATTTTGGTTGGAATGAAGCAGCGAATTTGATAACCCAGGGGTTAAGTAAGTCAATAAAAAATAAACAAGTTACTTACGATTTAGCAAGATTAATGGAGCCTAAAGTTAATCCTCTTTCTTGCAGTGAATTTGCCGAAGCTATAATATCAAATTTTTAAAATAATTCTATTTATTCTCTATTACTTGCCAAACATCCTTTAAAGAATCATCATTGCCTAAATTACCTGGAAATGTGATCACTGGTAAATAATTATTATTAATCAGTTTGACTTTTACTAAAGAAATACCGCTACAAATTTGACCTTCTAAATAAACATAATCTACATTGAAACTAGAATTCAAAATAGTATTTGAAGTAATTCCACCTTTAGAGATGATATAACCTATTTTATATTTAATATCTGCTACTAATTCAGCCACAAAAAAAGATAGTGAATTGTAAAAATCAATTTGATCAAGATTATTTTCAAGGATTTTTTCTTTTCTTGATGTATAGATAACGGGTATACAAGAATTCTCAAAAGTTATTTCAATCTTTTCCAAAATTAAACCCTTTAATTTTAAAAATTGAGTTCTTTTATCTTTCGAAACATGCATCTTATAAAATTTTTCAACATCTATTTCAATGGCTTGAAAACAATCACACTTTAATAACTTTTTTAATTGTTTTGTTGAAGTATCCGTATAAGAGCCAATGATTATTAATCCTGGCAAAAACTGATTTAGCTTATTTCTTGCTCGTAATTGAGAGTAATAAAAATTACTTTTTGTAGAACTTTTAGTATTAGAAATTGCTTTCAAGAAACTTGCAGCCGTTCTAAATAAAAATTTTTTATTTTTAATTAGCTTCCTTATTATTTCTGAAAACTTCTCTAATTGAGAATATGTATAAATATCTACTATTACATGTGTATTGTTTTTAAATTTTCAATATATGTTTTAAGCTCATATGAAGATTTTTGTTCAATACAATTTAAATTTTCTATATTTTTCAATTTAATTTTAGATCTACTTTTTTTTATATAGAAGTTTTTTTTAAATCATTTGTTTCATACCCGAAAATAATATCTTTAGCAAAAATAGTCTTATGCGCTGGGACGCCATTAACAAAATGTTTCCCATTAAGAGTTATTCTATTTGCCTCTAAAAAAGCTGGAATATGAAAAGTTGCATCAAAAGGACCAAGGAATTTATTTATAAGATCAGGTTCTAAAAAATTATGACCTCTTAAAGTAGAATCTCCTCTACTCACAAAAAGCAAATTATCTTTTATGTGATTTTCAATAGATACTTTATAGAAATTGTTGCAAATTTCTTCTAATCTTTTTTTTACTTCCTTTTCCGATAAAGATCGAGTATTTGCCAAAACAAATAATAAACTTGAATCACTGAGTAATCCCTTTAGTAGAGTTTGATAATTCCAATTCAACAAAAGCAAACAATCATGAACTGATTGAGAGCCAGTTGGATCATCATCAATAACAATTATTTTCATATACTTTGCATTTTTATAAATGATTTACTTTTATAGATACCTTTAATATTTGACTCTGATTAGGAAGTAAATTTATATTTCTATATCCATCAATAAAAGAATTTCTTGGGCTCATCCAAGGTTCTAAACAAATCATTTTTCTAGGTGGATCTGTCCATACTACACTTAAATCAAAAGGATAAGGATTAATTAAAGTAATTTTCCTATTAAAGCCGACATCTTTAAAGGACATTTCCCCACGAGAATACATTAATAAATCTACTCCATTTGAAATTTTTCTAAGTAAATTATCTGATAATTCAAGTGTATTATTTTTTTGATCTTGACAATTCAATGGGTGATTTATAAACTCAATTTCTTTAAATGTTGAGATATTAAAATATGGATGCAAACCAAAATTTATAGGCATTTTTTTTCTAGAAAAATTTTCTATTTTAATTTTGAATTCTAAAGAATCAATTCCGAAGTGTACTTGAATCTTTAGCTTAAAATCAAAAGGATAGTATTTTTTTGTGAATTGATTGCTAACTAAGCTTAAATTTAATATTCTTTGTTCGCTATCTATTGCAAACTGCCAAGTTATATCTCTTGCAAAACCATGCTGGTTAAGATCTCTATAGTTATCTCCAAAAAATGCACGTTTGCTGAGATTTCCGCAAATAGGGAATAAAATAGGTATCCCTCCCCTAATACTTTGAGATTTATTTAAAAATCTTTCTTCATCAAAATATAAAATATTTTCTGAATTTTTAACCCACTTAGTTATTATTCCCCCTCTTGAAGGGCAGAAATTTATAAAGTTGTCCTCATCTTTTTTAAAAACATAAATCCTATTGTCTTGAGAAATTATATTCATTATTAGGTTCGAATTTTATAAGGATTTCATCCAATCCAAAATATGTTTATTCACTAATTCTGGTATCTCATCATGAGGACAATGTCCTGCATCTAGAATAATTTCAGTCGTATTTTCTGGAGTGAATTTCTTATATAAATTTCTTTTTTTTGGCGTATTCATCCATGGATCTTTACTACCCCAAAGCAAGAGAAGGGGAGAATTTAATTCATTAAAAAGTTTATCTAAAGGTTCTCCTTGCGGCCCCGAAGGATTAAATACACTTCGAAAAACATTGAATGCTCCTAAATCAAGAGATGGATTTCTTATTGACTCTACTAAAAAGTCATCAACATTTTTTGTATTAACGTAAACTTGTTTTAATGTTTTTCTAATATTGCTTGGTTTTCTCATGTTCTCAAAGATTAATCTTTGTAAAATAATATTTTTTAGAAAAATACCTGCAACAGTTTCCAATGAAGTTTGCAGCATGTTTTTTTTGATTAATTTCTCTTCACTAAAATAACCAGCCGCATTAAGTAAAATCACTCCCGCAGATAATTCCTTAAGGCTTGCACCTGCTGCAAGAGCAGCATAACCTCCAAGTGAATTACCTACAATAACAGTTGGTTTTTTTATAACTTCTTTAACATATGCAATGACTTGGTCTTTCCATAAAGAACCAGAATAATCTATATCGTTAGGCTTTGGACTTTTACCAAAACCCAAAAGATCTATAGCATGAACATCAAATTGTTTAGATAATTCGGGAACATTGTATCTCCAATGATCTGTAGAAGCCCCAAAACCATGAATCAACAAAATAGCTTTATTCGCTGAATTTTCTTTTGATTTTGCCAGAAGAGTATGTATTGGATAATTTAAGAAATTCCAAGAATAGTTTCCATTAGGGCTTAGTACAGATGATTTTGTCATATAGAGTAATATCCTTTAGCTTTATACTAATAGAATTATTTATTAACGAAGTCCAACAGGATCAGCTGCAACATCATCTGAAATTTTGTTTCCATCTCCTGGATTTTTATCTTTTAAAACGATTCTTAAAAGTACTGGAGCAAGAAAAGTTGTTCCAATAACCATTAATAATATTGCGGCTTCTAATGAAGGCGTTAACAAACCAGCACTTGTTCCTAACCCAAGAAAGATTAAACCTACTTCACCTCGAGGCATCATTCCAAGACCAACAACTAACCTATCAGTTGGTTTATCAATAATAAATGACCAACCTGCCGCAATTTTTCCAATAATTGCTACTACCAATAAGAAACCAGCAACTGTAAGAGCTGATCTACTTGCAGGATCTAAAGGATTTATCACAGATAAATCCATGCCTGCTCCAACTAATACGAAGAATATCGTTGCGAATAAAGAAACTAGCGGAAGTACAGATTGTTGAATTGCATGATTATTTTTGGAACTACTTAAAATAAGCCCTGCAGCAAATGCCCCTAAAGCAGCCTCTAGCCCAATAGCAGTTGCCACAAAACAACACAACACTAAAATCACAAAAGATGCAACTACTACTGCCCCAGGAGCTTTCAATCTATCCAAGAGCCAATCAAAACCTGGAGCTGCAGTGCGGCTAAGAGCTATTGCAGCAATTACAAATACAACTGCAGCTGCCACTAATTTTACTATTGGAGTAATTTCTAGTGAACCACCAGCAGCTAAAGCAACTACAACTGCAAGTATTACGATACCCAAAATATCATCAAGAACTGCCGCTCCAATAACTATCTGCCCCTCTCGGGTTTTTAAGTATCCTAATTCTCCAAATACACTTGCTGTAATTCCAATACTTGTAGCAGTCATTGATGCTCCCGCAAATACTGCGGGTATCAAATCCACATGAAAAATAAACATTAATCCAAAAGTACCAAATGCAAAAGGTAAAATAACTCCAGCCATAGCTACTGTAAAAGCTTGAGCTCCGACCGCCACTAATTCTTCTAATTCACTCTCAAGACCAGTAAGAAATAATAAAGCATATAAACCTAAAGTCGCAACTGCCTGCAATGAAGGAAATGTCTCAAAATAAACATCTGGGACCGCCTCTGGTGGGATTGAAGCTAAAGAACTGATAATATTAACCAGTCCTTCATTCAGGTTGGTCTGCGCAGATGGAGGTATTAATAGATGAAAACCAGAAGCTCCTATAACAACCCCTGCCAAAAGCTCTCCAACAATCGTTGGCAAACTAAGTCTTACTAGGACTTCGGCAAGAGTTCTTGCCGCTAAAAATATCAATAGAAACCTTATAACTCCTATAAGAGTTTCAGCAACTTCTAAATCATGCGCACTTAGTTCTGCTAAAAAATAATACATCTAAAATAATTCAAAAAAATCTAACTACTTGGACCTTAGTTTATCAGGTACCATCTTTTGAAATTATGTAAAAAAAAAATAAACAAGTGTGGATCTGCAGTTACAAAGCAGAAATATCTAAAAATATAGCTAATGTCAAATATATGAGAAATCCTATGAATACCAATGAACCTCTAGATCTAAGATTACCTACTCCTGGATGCTACTTGGATTCAGAAAAAGCTGGCATGGATTCAGATGCAGTTTTCAAAGGTATGACTTCTCATCTTTTCTTTACTCTTGGAAAATTAGCAACATCGGCTAGTCATCATGATCTTTATATGGCTTTGAGTTATGCAGTAAAAGATCGATTAATGACAAGATATTTAGCTAGCCAAGAAGCTATCAGAAAGAAACCACAAAAAACAGTTGCATATTTATCTGCAGAATTTTTAATAGGTCCCCAACTAAGTAATAATTTATTAAATTTAGGTATCACAAAAGAAGCTGAAGAAGCTTTAACAAGATTTGGAATTGAATCATTAACTGAAATATTAGAGGTCGAAGAGGAGCCAGGACTGGGTAATGGAGGATTAGGTAGACTTGCTGCTTGTTATATGGAGTCACTAGCTTCACTACAAGTTCCGGCAGTCGGATATGGTATAAGGTACGAATTTGGGATTTTTAATCAAATCATTAGAGATGGATGGCAAGTTGAAGTTACTGACAAATGGTTAAAGGGTGGTTGGCCGTGGGAACTTCCTCAACCTGATGAATCTTGCTTTGTAGGATTCGGAGGTAGAACTGAGAGTTATAGGGATGACAAAGGGAACTACAGATCAAGATGGATTCCTTATGAACATGCTATTGGGGTTCCACATGATGTCCCAGTTTTAGGTTATAGAGTTAATACATGCGATAGACTTCGTTTATGGAGAGCTGATGCCACTGAAAGTTTTGATTTTTATGCTTTTAATATTGGTGATTATTATGGTGCCGTAGAAGAAAAAGTTGCTTCTGAGACATTATCAAAAGTTCTTTATCCAAATGATGGTACAGATGAAGGACGAAGATTAAGACTAAAGCAACAACATTTCTTTGTAAGTTGCTCACTTCAAGACATGCTACGTAGTCTCGAAAAAAGATCTATTCCTATTACAGATTTCCCAAACCATTGGACTGTACAACTAAATGATACCCACCCTGCGATAGCGGTTGCAGAATTAATGCGTTTATTAATTGATCAATATTATGTAAGTTGGGATAAGGCTTGGAGTATTACAACTCAATCAGTGGCATATACCAACCATACGCTACTTCCAGAAGCACTAGAAAAATGGGATCTCCACTTATTTAATGATTTATTGCCACGTCACTTAGAAATTATTTATGAAATCAATTGGAGGTTCCTACAACAACTAAGATTACGATATCCTGGAGACGATAAAATACTAAGAAAATTGTCAATCATCGATGAAGATGGTTCCAAATCAGTCAGGATGGCTCATTTAGCAACAATTGGAGCTCATCATATCAATGGAGTGGCTGCACTCCATTCTGATCTTATTAAAAGGCAACTACTTCCTGAGTTTGCAAAACTATGGCCTGAAAAATTCACAAATGTAACAAATGGCGTTACTCCAAGAAGATGGGTCGCATTAGCGAATCCAGGATTGACTAATCTTCTAGAAGAAGAGTTAGGTGCAGATTGGATAACTAATATGAAATTGCTTAAAAATTTAGAGAAGAAACAAAATGATTCTAATTTTTTAAATAAATTTGAAGAAACAAAACTTTTAGGTAAAAGAAAATTATCTAATTATATTCATAACAAAACTGGTATCCTTGTAGATCCGACGAGTTTATTTGATGTTCAAGTAAAAAGAATTCATCAGTATAAAAGGCAGCACCTTAATGCCCTTCAGATTATTGCTCAATACCTAAAAATCAAGAATGGTTTAAGTCCTTATGAAGCACCAAGAACAATAATATTTGGAGGGAAAGCTGCACCTGGCTATTTTATGGCGAAATTAATGATTAGGTTTATAAATGGAATAGCAGATGTAGTAAACTCCGATCCAGATATGGATGGATTATTGAGAGTAGTATTTTTGCCTGATTATAACGTAAAACTTGGGGAAATTGTCTATCCCGCAACTGATTTATCTGAACAGATATCTACTGCTGGGAAAGAAGCTTCTGGAACAGGAAATATGAAATTTGCTATGAATGGTGCTTTAACTATTGGTACTCTTGATGGGGCAAATGTTGAATTAAGAGATTTAGTTAAACCAGAAAACTTTTTCTTATTTGGAAAAA
>ALPF01000003.1 GCA_000291825.1 Prochlorococcus sp. W8
ATCTAATATCAGCGGTAGATATGGATCAAATAATGATCAAAGTTCAAGTTTTGATTCTAGATCTTCTGGTGCAAAAGGTTGGGAGGACAGGAGCTTTGGAAATAACACAGAAAATTCTGACTTTGAAAACTCTAGAAGCAGAAGAAAAAGAGGTGGATCAAGCTCTTCAGAGCAAGAAGAAAACATTTAAATCTGCTTTTCATTTTTCTATTTCTTCAAGTTCTAAGGCATAATTCTTTAGCTTATCTATAGTTAAAGTCCCCTTTATAGAATCAATGGACACTTTGTTTCTCCATTTTTTCGCATTTGGTATATTTTCGACAATGTTTATCAAATGTTTGCAAACATCCCAAGTTGAACCACCATTAGAAACATGATTTTCAATATATGGGAGTAAAGTCAAAATTATACTTGATGCACTTTTTTTTCTTTTTAAATTGCCATAAAATTGTTCATCAATTTTAGTCCATTTTAAAGGGTGTTTATAAGCACTTCTTCCAATCATTACACCATCAAAGATGTTTAAGGCCTCCTTACATTGATTGATCTCATTAAATCCACCATTTATTTCAATAAGAAGATAAGGATTGTCTTTTTTTAATTTTTCTACCAGATCATACCTCAATGGAGGAATCGTCCTATTTTCTTTAGGGTTTAATCCTTTTAAAAAAGCTTTTCGAGCGTGCACTATAAATCTATCTGCACCTGAATTAGATATTTTTCTTACAAAATTATTTAAGTAGGCGAAACTATCATTAGTATCTACCCCAATTCTATGTTTTATTGTTACTGGTAATTTACAGCTAGTTTTTAATGCCTCTATGCATAACCCAACGTGTTCAGGATGATTCATAAGAGAGGCACCAAAATTGCCAGAAGAGACTTTTGAACTAGGACATCCAACATTGAAATTGATTTCGTCATACCCCCAATCCTCTGCCATTTTTGCAACTTCACTAAGAAATTTTGGATTGTCTCCCCCAAATTGAATGGAGATAGGATGTTCTTCTTTATTGAAATATAGGAATTTTTCTCTTCTATTTGAAAATATTAAACTTTGCGCGACTATCATTTCTGTGTATAGCAATGAATGGGAGCTGATTTGCCTCATAATCATTCTGAAATGTCTATCAGTACAGTCCATCATTGGAGCAATACTTATTTTGTGCTGATTACATATAGAATAAATATTATTAACCATTTATAAAAAATAATAAGCAATGAGTAATTTTACAAGAAGATTATTTATCTTCATTCCATTTGCATCTATTATAAACTTTATACTCAAGCCAAAAAGAGTTTTTGCCTCATCAAAAGATTCTCAAGAGAGCTGGTCTCTTTCTAAAAGTGAATGGAAAGATAAATTATCTCCGGAAGTGTTTAATATTCTGAGAGAAGAGGGCACAGAGAGGCCATTTAGTAGTCCTTTAAATAATGAGAAGAGAGATGGCACATTTTATTGTGCAGGGTGTAATCAGGCTTTATTTCTATCAGAATTTAAATATGATAGTGGTACAGGCTGGCCAAGTTTTTGGCAGTCAATTAATAGTGCCATTGAGACAAAAGTTGATTTTAAATTAATAGTGCCAAGAACTGAATATCATTGTTCTAGATGTGGAGGTCATCAAGGTCATGTTTTTAATGATGGACCTCAACCTACAGGTAAAAGATATTGTAATAATGGTCTTGCTTTGATTTTTAAACCAGAATAATTTTGGTGCGGGCTTCCGCAACTTGTGAAGTTAACAATTTTATTTCAATATAGTTTGATAGTTTATACAAATAATGACTGAAAATCAAAAAGAAAGTATTGAAAATAATTTAGAAGTTAATTCTGATAAAGAATCAAATAATATTGAAGAGAATTTAACAACAGAAGATATTTTAAATAAAGACAATAATTCACAGGATGAAAGTCTTTCAGGTAATCTTAAAAATTCAATATCAAATACTGATGCAAGACTTGAGCAGTTAGAAAAAGAACATGAAACGCTTAAAAGTCAGTACGTAAGGATTGCAGCAGATTTTGATAATTTTAGAAAAAGACAGTCTCGTGATCAAGATGATCTAAAAATACAACTGATATCAAAATCCTTGAGTGCTATTCTTCCCATAGTAGATAATTTTGAAAGAGCAAGACAGCAGTTAAAACCTGAGAGTGAAGAAGCGCAAACACTACATAGGAGTTATCAGGGATTATATAAGCAATTAGTAGATGTTTTAAAGCAACAGGGTGTAGCTCCTATGAGAGTTGTTGGTCAAAGATTTGATCCAAACCTTCACGAAGCAGTACTAAGAGAGCCTAATGATGAGTATGAAGAAGATATCAATATAGAAGAGTTACAGCGGGGATATCATCTCGATGGGAAGGTTTTAAGGCATGCCTTAGTGAAGGTTTCGATGGGTCCTGGTCCTGATAATAGCTCACAAAGAGAAGAAGAAAAAGATAAAGTTGAAGATAAAGAAGTCCCAGATGAAGATTTATCTGAGAGTGAATAATTTCTTTTTAAATTTGCAAAACGTTTTCTATGGCTGATTTTTATCAATTACTTGGAGTTCCAAGAAATGCAGATGCAGATACCCTTAAAAGGGCTTATAGGAAAATGGCTAGACAATATCATCCTGATATTAATAAAGACCCTGGTGCTGAAGATAAATTTAAGGAGATAGGAAGAGCTTATGAAGTACTGGCTGATCCAGGAACAAGAGCTCGTTATGATCAGTTCGGGGAGGCTGGTCTTGGAGGGGCAGCAGGAATGCCTGATATGGGTGATATGGGAGGCTTTGCTGACCTTTTTGAAACTTTTTTTAATGGATTTGGCGGTCAAGGATCTCCTGGGGGAGGCACAAGAACTCAAAGAAGAGGGCCTCAACAGGGAGATGATTTAAGGTATGATTTAAATATAGATTTTAAGCAAGCCATTTTTGGTGACCAAAGAGAGATAAGAATACCTCATTTAGAAACATGTTTAACTTGTAAAGGAATTGGAGCAAAACCAGGAACAGGACCAGTTAATTGCTCAACGTGTGGTGGTAGTGGCCAAGTAAGACGAGCTACTCGAACACCGTTTGGAAATTTTACACAAGTCGCAGAATGTCCAACTTGTTCTGGGATGGGTCAAATCATATCTGACCCATGTGCAAATTGCGGAGGAAATGGTGTAAAACAAGTTCGTAAGAAATTAAGGATTAATATCCCACCTGGAGTAGATACTGGCACAAAGTTAAGAGTTTCTGGGGAGGGCAACGCAGGACTAAAGGGAGGTCCCTCAGGAGACCTTTATGTTTTTTTAAAAGTCAAAAGTGACTCTAAATTAAGAAGAGATGGAATTAATATTTTTTCTGAAGTATCGATAAGCTATCTCCAAGCTATTTTAGGAGATACTATTGGTATTGATACCGTTGATGGGAGAGTAGACCTTCATATCCCAGGAGGGACTCAACCAAATAGTACTTTAACTTTAGAAAACAAAGGAGTTCCAAGGCTTGGCAATCCAGTTGCAAGAGGGAATCATGATGTTCTTATAAAAGTCAAATTACCAGTGAGAATTAATGATGAAGAGAGAAAGCTTTTGGAAAAACTCGCATCGCATTATTCTTCCAACAATACAAGTTCTAATAGTGGTTTGTTTAGCAAATTTTTCGGTAATGATTCTTGAAAGAAGAGATAAAAATTTTAGATTTAAAAAATATTCCTTGTCCTTTAAACGTTGTTAAATGTAAGCTTGCTTTAGAGAAATTATCTTTAGAAGATACTCTTATTGTTGAACTTGATAAGGGAGAACCTGAAGAGATGGTTTTTAAAACTTTGGATAAATTGGGATATAGAATAGAGATCCTAATTGACGAGGCAAGCTGGATTAGAATTTCTGTAATTTATGGCATTAATTAATACAAAAAAGGCTTTAGTTACAAAAAAATTTAATAATTTTTTTTACGTAGATATTTTCGATAATAATAATGAACAAGGAAGATTAAGATTTTTATGCAAAAGTCGCAAAAACTTATATTTTAAAAATCAACTTATTGTTGTAGGAGATGAAGTTATCATTAGTGAAATAAATCTTGCGGCAAGAACAGCAATTATTGAAAATTTGATTGAAAGAAAAAATTATTTAGTAAGACCTGCTATTGCAAATATTACTGATATTTTTGTTGTGACTTCATTTCAGGAGCCTGAACTAGATCTTTCTCAAGTCAATATGTTTTTACTATATTCAGAGTATTTAAAAGTAAATGTTTCTTTAATTATCACAAAATGTGACTTGGTTTCAAAAGAAGAAAGAGATTTCTTTTATAAAAAATTTTCAAGTTGGGGATATAAACCTTGGTTGTTATCAGTTGTTGAGGAAAAAGGGTTTAAAGATTTTCTTTGTGAATTAAAAATGAGAAGATGCTCAATATTAATTGGTCCATCTGGCGTTGGAAAAACAACCATTTTAAATCAAATAATACCTAATATTAATAGGTCCACATCTGATGTTTCGAAAAAAATTAAAAGAGGAAAAAATACAACTAGAAATATAGAGTTATTTTATCTTGAGAAGGGAAGTTACTTAGTCGATACTCCTGGTTTTAATATGCAAGCTATATACTCAGACGTTAAGCAGATTGCTTACTTGTTTCCAGAATTAGCTAGTCAATTAAAGGAGGGAAGGAGAAATTGTAAATTCCGCGATTGTTTGCATATTACAGAGCCAGGATGTCAAATCAATAGAGATTTTGAAAGGTATAAGTTTTATAAAGAATTAATTGTTAATCTCAAGATTCATCATTCTCGAAACCAGGGAGATTGAAATTTAATCCTCCAGTCAGATCATTCATCCTATCTTTCATTGTCTTAGTTGAGCCTTCATGAGCTTTTTGAAGTGCATCTAAAAAACTTTTTTCAATTTCTTCTTTTGAGCTAGATTTTATTTTTTCATCAACTTCAACCTTTAATGGTAATTGATTTCCACTGAGCCATATTCTGATCATGCCATTTTCGCTAATTCCCTCTATTTCCATCTTTTCAAGTTCCTCTTGTAATTTTTGCGCATCTTGTTGTATTTGCTTAGCTTTTTTAAAAGCTTCTGTTATTTGCCCAAAGTTTGGGAGTCCAAAACCAGCCATTTGATAAAAATAATATTTAATTAAGGATAGTCAAAAACCAATCATTCTTACTTCAGGATGAAGAAATATTCCTTTTTTTTGTTGTACTTTTTCTTGGATTAAAGAAATTAATAGATAAATTTCTTCTGAAGATGCTTCCAAATGATTAACAATGAAGTTGGCATGAATAGTTGAAACTTGAGCGCCACCTAGTTTAAAACCTTTTAATCCTGATTCTTCTATTAATTTACCTGCATAGTAATTATCTGGATTCTTAAATACGCTCCCGAAGCTTGGAAGGTGATATGGTTGCGAATCAGTCTTTTTTTTAAGGTTCTCTCTCGTAACTTTTGTAATTAAATCTTTATCCCCTCCTGGTTCAAAATAAAATTTTGCTGATAAGATAATAAATTTATTTTTTTGGAACGGGCTATATCGATATCTGAAAGTGAGGTCTTTTCTTGAGATATTGAAAATATTTAAAGTTTGTAAATCGATCACTTTTACAGATATTAAATGCTTCGAAATTAAAAAATCTCCGTATCCAGCATTCATGAATATTGCTCCACCGACTGTGCCAGGTATTCCTATAGACCATTCTCCTCCTATACAACTATTTTTTGCTAGTAAATTTGCAATTGTAGGAAGCATAACTCCGCTTTCGGCTTCGAGAATTCCTGTCTTGGGATTTAAATTTAGAGCTTTTAATTTTTTAGTACATATAAATAAACCCTTCCAAGTATTTCCGCTTATAAGTAAATTTGATCCTGCTCCAAAAATTTGGCAATTAATATTTTTATTGATTGCCCATTGTAGGATGGTTTTTAGTTCTGATATATTTGTCGGCTCCGAAAAATATTCAGTTTGTCCTCCAACCTTTATAGTTGTGTAATTTAGAAGATTTATATTTTTTTGGATATTAACTTTCATTAAACATTCAACAATTTTGAGTAGTTAACATTTGCCATAAATTATGACAATCTCCGGCACCCATATTAATGATTAAGTCATTTTCCCTAGTTAAATAATTAAAATTCCTTCTTATTTCATTACTATCTTTAACTATCTTGACGTTTTGATTAGATTTAAATATTTCTGTTGAAATTATAGACGAGCTTATATCATTGATATTTTTTTCACCAGCCCCATAAATATTTGTAATAATTATTTGATCTGCCAATGCTAGCTCATTTGCAAATTCAATGAAGAATTCATTGACTCTACTAAATCTATGTGGCTGAAATATAGCTATTAATCTTTTATATTGTTTATGCTCATTCATAAACAGCCTTCCAAGTTTTATAGTTGCTCTGACTTCTTTCGGGTGATGCGCATAATCATCAATGATTGTTCTACCTTCAATATTTCCCTTGAATTCAAATCTTTTTAAAGGTAATTTTATTTTGGAAATTTTTGCTTTAATGTCATCAAAATTGATATTATTTATTCTGCATGCTGCTACTGCTGCAGCCACATTGGATAGATTATGTAGTCCAGGAATAGGGATTTCAAGTTTACTTATAAATTTTCCTTCTTCAAAATAATCTGCAATAGTTGATGTTGCTGTTTGATTTACAGGAATTAAAGAATAATTAATATTATCAACATTAACTGTTGACCATTTAAAATCACTTTTTATGTGCTTTTGAATTATTTCACAATCACCATTGACTAATAATTTTTTTGTATTAGCTTCGAAGATCTTAAATGCATTTATAAGTTGTTCAATATTTTTATAATATTCGCAGTGGTCATAATCAATATTATTTACGATCCCTAAATTAATTTTGTAATTGGAGATTGAACCATCTGACTCGTCTAATTCAGCTACAAAATATTTTGTATCTTTCATAAAAGAATTACTGTTATATTTTGGTAAAATCCCCCCAATAATGCCTGAGACATTATTAGTACATAGATCCAACAGTGTAAAAAGAAAAGTACTTGTTGAGGTTTTACCATGTGTTCCTGCTATTCCAATTGATTGATAATTATTCATAATCATTGAAAGAATTTCAGATCGATGTCTAATGACTATTTTTTTTTCGATACAATAACTCAATTCAATGTTATTTTTTTTAATTGCAGAACTTATTACGGCAATTATTTTTTTCCCTGGAAATTTATTTAAAATAATATCTATATTTTTTTGATTTTGATCATTAAATATTGTTGCTCCGTAATCATTAAGTTTTTTTGTTTGATCATTATTAAGCAGATCAGAGCCAGATACTGAAAATTGCTTGCTCATGAGAACTTTTGCAATACCTGACATTCCGATGCCGCCAATCCCAATAAAATGATAGTGAAGAGTCTTAGACAATTTGGTTTTAAAGTGAATTCTTACGGCAGACTAAAGATACCCTTTTCTTTGGGTTTTGGGGTTTATTTTTTACAAATATGGATTATTTATTGAATTGGAATTAATACAAAACAAAACTATTTTCTAAAAAAATCAAAAAATCCTTACGATATTGCAGAAAATTCATTATGATCTTGAGCTTAGGTCCATTTTAGAAATTATTATTTATGACTTTGCGTGTTGCGATTAATGGGTTCGGCAGAATCGGTAGAAATTTTATGCGTTGTTGGCTTAGTAGGGGGGCTTACACGAATATTGAAGTAGTAGGAATTAATGTTACTTCAGACCCAAAAACAAATGCTCACCTACTGAAATATGATTCAGTTCTTGGATCTCTTGAAGGTGTTGATATTCAGTACACTGATGATACTTTCGTAATTAACAACAAAACTATCAAGTGTTTCTCTGATAGAAATATTCTTAACTTGCCATGGAAAGACTGGGGGGTTGATTTAGTTATAGAGTCAACTGGTGTTTTTAATACTGATGTAGCAGCCAGTAAACATATTGAAGTTGGTGCTAAAAAAGTAATTCTAACTGCACCAGGTAAAGGCCCTGGTGTTGGAACTTATGTAGTAGGTGTTAACGCAGATACTTATAACCATAATGATTTTGACATTTTAAGTAATGCAAGTTGTACCACTAATTGTCTTGCCCCAGTTGTAAAAGTTTTAGATCAAACTTTTGGTATTAATAAAGGTTTAATGACTACAATTCATAGTTATACTGGTGACCAGAGAATTCTTGATAATAGCCATAGGGATTTAAGAAGGGCAAGAGCTGCAGCAACAAACATTGTACCTACATCAACTGGAGCGGCTAAAGCTGTAGCGCTTGTTTATCCAGAGATGAAAGGTAAGTTAACTGGTATTGCTATGCGAGTACCTACTCCCAATGTTTCAGCAGTAGACTTTGTTTTTGAGTCATCAAAAGCAGTTACTGCTGAAGAAGTTAATAGTGCCCTAAAAGAGTCATCACAAGGTTCTATGAAAGGAATTATCAAGTATGGTGATCTACCTTTAGTATCGAGTGATTATGCTGGAACGAATGAGTCTTCAATCGTGGATAGTGATCTTACTATGTGTATAGGAGACAATCTTGTTAAAGTGCTTGCTTGGTATGATAATGAGTGGGGTTATAGCCAGAGAGTTGTTGATTTAGCTGAAATAGTTGCAAAAAAATGGCAATAAACTAGAAATGAGAGTAAATATTTCTTTTAATATTTACGGGACAATTTATGATTTCCACAGAAGGTAAGCCTTTTATAAATTTTCCTATCTCATAAGATTTTTTATCTAAATTGAGATATCTTTTTGCCCAATCTTTAGGGAGAGAAAATATTAATTCATAATCTTCTCCCCCATAAAAATAATATTCATCCCAAACTTCACCGCTAGGCCAATTTTTATATTTTGGTAATTTTTTATAGTCAATTATTGCCTTGCAATTACTTGTGGTTGCTAAATCATTTATAGCCTGATAGAAACCATCACTGCTATCAGTGCACCCAATTTCAACTTGGTCTGTACTTAATCTGGATTTAATAATATTTTGCAGAAAATCTCTTTTAGGTTTTGGTCTTTGAAAAGTATTTAATGATTGGCTTATTAGTTCTCTTGAGAGTTTACTTAAGTCTTCATTTGTTTTATTTGTTTTTAAAAGATATCCAAGTTTACTTAACCCATGATTACCTGTTGTAATTATAATTTCCTCTGGTTTAGAGGAATACCTTCTGAGACTTAATTTTCCTTGCAATCCTATCGCTGTAATTGAAATTGCGTTTTTTATTCCTTTTGAACAGTCTCCGCCAAGAATGATCCCTCCGTAATAATCTAGCGCTTCACATGCTCCTTTATAAAGTTCTTTAATCCAATGCCATTTGGTCTCAGGATTAATGATTAACCCTATATTAATTCCAATAAATTTCAAGCATCCACTAGATATTAAATCTGAGTAATTAGTAGTAACAGATTTCCATCCTAAATCTTTTGGATGCATTGTTTTGTTATTAAAATGAGTATCTTCAACCATTAAATCTGTATTTATAAGTAAATTTTCATTGGCAATTGAAAGAGACGCACAATCATCATTCGTTTGGTTATTAGGCATATATTTTGAAAGTCTAAATATTAATTCTTTTTCACCTAAATCTTTGATTCTTTCATTATCCATTGGCTTTAAGATTTTGATCACCTTCAATCACTTTTATAGAAATAATTTTATCTTCCATTGTTAATTCCTCTAAAACATCAAAACCCTCTACCACGTATCCAAATGCAGCATTTCGTCCGTCTATAAGATTTCTCCCCGCAGGATTTAGTTCTGCTTCATATAAGAAAAAGAAGAACTGGGATGATCCATCACTAACTTCTTTATTAGAATGAGACCAGCCAAGTGTACCTAAAGTAGCGAACGGAAGAGTTGGGGTTTCAGTATAAAAACCTAAATCTTCAAAAGTTTCATTGTAGAAGGTGTTCGCTTCCCCCGGAACTCTTATTTCAAGTGGAACATGCCTCTCTTCGTTAGTCTCAGGATCTATGTAACCAATATCATTACCTTTTGGATCTCCAGTTTGCAAAACAAAAAATTCTTCAGCACGGTTAATAGGGAGATCGTTGTAGAAGTCCTTTTTGACAAGGTCAATAAAAGTGCCGCTAGTAAGAGGTGCATTATACCCATCAATGATTGCAATCATTTCTCCTTTAGATGTATTAATGTTAACTTTAGCTCTACCTAGCAGCCTTGGGAGTTTATCAAATTCAGATGGGATCTCATAGGGAAACTTATTAGGAAGAAATAATTCTTCTAAAAAGCCAATCTTTTCAAGAGCTTCTTTTCTTGTGTCAATAAATCCATATTTATCCTTTGTTTTAGCTTTATTTGCTAGTTCATCTAAATTGTTTCCAAGATCAGTAAATGTTTTTTCAGCAGAATCCTTGTCTTTAGCATTAATTTCATCAATAATTTTGCTTTTATATTTTTTTACCAAAGATTGACATTTTGTAACAGTTTTTGAAAGAGCAGGCCATCTACCTCCTCTCACGAGATCACTTGTTTCTTCGAGCTTATGTTGCAGGCTTTGTAATTCTTTTTGCTTAATAGGGAGAGCGTTTCTAAGGATTGCATTAGGATCTTTAACTGCATTTCCATTTGGTAAGTCAGCTAGAACTTGTGCTGGGCTTGTAAAAAAGAATTGCGATAGTATAATTAATACAAAAAAATAATTTTTGTTCAGATTTGATAAAAATTTTTGCATAGGACTCAAACAGGTTTATGATCTCTGGGTATGTAATCCAGGAATGATTTCCAGTAACGATTTTCGCACAGGTACTACCATTGAAATAGATGGGCAAGTTTGGCGCGTTGTAGAATTTCTACATGTAAAGCCTGGCAAGGGATCTGCCTTTGTAAGAACAAAATTAAAATCAGTTCAAAATGGGAATGTAATTGAAAAAACTTTTCGCGCAGGTGAATCTGTGCAACAGGCTATATTAGAGAAGTCTAACCTTCAGCATACATATGTGGAGGCTGGAGATTATGTTTTTATGGATATGAATAGTTTTGAAGAGACGAGGCTAACTTCTAATCAAATAGGGGAGGGTTCTAAATATCTTAAAGAAGGGATGGAGGTTAATGTAGTTTTTTGGGATGGTAAAGTTTTAGAAGTTGAACTTCCAATTTCTGTATCCTTAAAAGTCAAAGATACTGATCCTGGCGTAAAGGGAGATACAGCAAGCGGTGGTACAAAACCTGCGATTTTAGAGACAGGAGCACAAGTCATGGTCCCATTATTTATTACTATTGGAGAAGTGATTAGGGTTGACACTAGAAATGATAGTTATCTTGGTAGAGAAAACTGATGGCTATGAAATTAGATCATGATGACTTAAATCGCTTGATTGATAAAATATCTAAAAGTGATTTTCAAGAATTCTCTTTAGAAGGAGAAGATTTCAAATTGGAAATAAAAAGGAATTTAGCTGCTCCTCCTCAAGTAAGCCAAGTTTATTCTCTGCCTCAAGAAAATGTAGATCAAAGCCAAGTGCAAGTTAATAACGAGGCCCTTAGCTCATTGCCGTTACAAACACCGTCTCCTTCGTCACCCCCTGGCCGCTCTGACCTTACTGATATAACTTCTCCTATGGTTGGAACGTTCTATAGGGCATCTGCCCCAGGAGAGGGCCCTTTTGTTGAGATTGGTAGTCCAATATCGGTAGGACAAACAATTTGTATTTTAGAAGCTATGAAGCTTATGAATGAAATCGAATCTGAATATAACGCAGAAGTAGTCGAGATACTTGTTGAGAATGGAACTCCTGTTGAGTTTGGGCAGGTTCTAATGCGTGTCAAACAGTTGTGATTTGTTGCATAATTCGTTGGCGGTTTTTATAGCTTCAAGAATACTTTGGCATTGAGCAATACCTTTATTAAAAATATCAAAACCAGTCCCATGGTCTGGAGATGTTCTTATTATGGGTAATCCAATTGTCGTATTTACTGAGTAATTAAAAGCTATTATTTTCATAGGTATAAGACCTTGATCATGGTACATAGCAAGAATTCCATCATGACCATTTGAGTTCTCCTCATTCCAGGCTTTTAATGATGAAATCCAGCAACTATCTGGAGAAATTGGACCTTCTAATTTGATATCAGGATTATTTTTTCTCCAAACTTGTAAAGATTGTTTTATAAAATCTTTTTCTTCTGATCCTAAAATGCCTTCTTCACCTGCATGAGGATTTAATCCTGCGACCCTCAAAGTTGGTTGTTTCTTAAATCTTTTTGAAAAATTAGACAGCAAATTTAGCTTAGAATAAATTAAATCTTTATTTTTAATTAAACTCTTTGAAATTTCACTTAAAGGAATATGTGTTGTAGCAAGAAGAGTATTGAATCTCCACCCTGTTATTGGAGATTTTGCAGTGAATAACATTCCTACATTTGTAGTATTGCAACATTCCGCTAGTAACTCAGTTTGGCCTGAATAGTTATGACCTGCTAATTCCCATGATTTTTTGCAAATCGGCGCTGTTACCAGGGCAGCATTTTGTTGAGATTTTGTAAGTCTAATTGCTTCTTTTAAATAAACAAAACTACAGTTTCCACAATTAGTTTTCCAACTTGAATTCTTAAGTTTTGACACTTTAATATCTTCGATATCTAATTCATCAGGATTTGCAATATTTTTTATACCAATTAACTTTAAAGATCTATATGTATTCATAAGATTTTTTTTAGATCCGACTATTTTAAACCTAACGTTTTGAGGGATTTGATTTGAAGCCAAAGCTTTAAGAATGATTTCAGGCCCAACGCCTGACTCATCACCAGCAGAAATTATTATTGTATTTTCTAAAAAATTGGAGCTATTTTTTTCCAGCTGATCCATTTGTGATTTATGTATTTTTTGAAGAAATTAATAAAGGTTAGATGTTTCCTAAATTTAATTTGTTAATTTTAAATGCTTGAGGCAATTCTGTAAGCCAGATTTGTAATCTTTATGAATTAATTGATATCCTAATTTTTTGCAAAGTAAAGAATTTGAAACTCTTCTGTTCTCTTCCCAGAATGACAATGCAATTGGTGAAAGATCTTTTTTTGCTTCTTCAAAATCAATTTGTTCAGGCATTTGCAATTTCAGTAGTTGATAGCTATATCTAATAACTTCAATTTGTGAACACGGATTATCATCAGCAATATTAATTATCTTGTAAAAAGCAAATTTATTTTGATTTTTAATAAGGTAAATTATTGCATTTGCGATGTCCTCAACATGAACCCTTGAAAAAACTTGATCCTTCTTAAATATGACTTTTATATTTTTTTTAAGAATTGAATCTAGAGTAGATCTTCCAGGGCCATATATACCTGGAAGCCTAAATATTTGAGTAGGTAAACTTGTATTAATCCACTTTTCTTCACATAATAACCTTCTTTTGCTTCTTTCTTGAACAGGATTAACAGGGGTATTCTCACATACCCATTCTCCAAATGTATTTCCATACACACCAGTTGTAGAAAGGTATCCAGCCCACTCCAAATCGAGATCCAAAAGCTTATTTTCTAACTTTGATAATAGAGGATCTGACCCGTCTTTATTTGGTGGCATGCAACTTAATATATGAGTTACATCTTGAAATAATTTATCTGGAGGCAATTCATTACTATTACTGTCATATAGAAAACTCCATTTATCGTTTTTAACACTTCTTGAACTTGTAAAAGCCTCAAATCCGGCATTTCTTATCTCCATGGCAATTTTTTTGCCGCTAAAACCTGCCCCAAATATAAGAATCTTTTTCTTTTTTAAAGTACTTGCAAAACTGTTCATGTTGATCTATAACTAGTACATATGTATTATTAGCCCATGAAGACTTTAGTTAAACCTCAGCCTGATTCAACTATAGCAATTTCTGCCGATAGGCTCATACCAGCAAAAACAGTCAGAAATCAAAAAATCTACCTCAGGTATAACAAAAAGATTATCTCTTATTTATTCTTATTATTCTCCTTCTTAATTTTTTTATTAGTGCCTGAATCACCAAAATTATCAGAGTCAATATGTACCAATAATAATCCTGAGTCGGTTTGTAATGTTTGGTAGCTAAGCAGCGTCAAATTCAACACTTTCATTACTATTTGTTTTTATAAATGTTTTTAATGATGGTTTAGCCCATTGTAATAATCTTACAGCTAGTCTGATATCTCCATCTGACCATGCTCTGATTGCCATAGCTCTTCTAGGATCATAGAATTTTTGTTTCCGGTACCAGTAAAATGCTTCATTATTTGATTTATCGCCATTGCAAGAAAGGCATGCTGGGACGCAGTTTTCTGTATTACTTAAGCCTCCTTTGCTCCTTGGGAGAATATGGTCAATTGATTCTGATGGTTTACCGCAGTATATGCAACTTTTTTCTGTAAATTTATGAATTGATTGTCGCCATTGTCTGAATCTAAATTTTGGACATAAGTCTTCTAAAAATACTGCATCCTTAAAGTGCATTCAGTTATTTTAATTAAATAAATAATGACTTAAATTTTGTAAAAGTCAATATTAAAAGTATTAATTAATGGCCTAAGATTTATGAATTAATTTATAAAAATTGTATACATTTATACCTTTTAAATTTAATAACTGTATCTATCAAACGATTCATTTGAGAAATTATTATTTTCTTTATCAATAATGTTTTCTATCTCTTTCCTTTCTTTTTCTTTTTTTATTTCATCCCTCTTTCTTTTTCGTTCTTTACGTATCTGTTCTCTTTGTGCCTTTCTATCTGGATATAAATTATCGAGATATTCAACGCAATAACTAAATTTCTCCTTTTCTCTCACGACCGTTTCTATTATCTGAGATGCCGCCTGATAAGGTGAGGTTTTAAAAAAACCTCCTTTTTGTTTTTTTATATAAGTATATGCTGCCTCCCAACTACTTTCGTGATCATTACCTCCTTCTCTCATAGTGCAAAATATCTCAGCACCAAAAGATCCTGCATTTAATTTAGGCATAATAACCAATGGCAATATAATTCCTACACTAAATAAAATTATTTTTAGATTTCTGATATTTAACATCAAAAATTTAATAACTTATTAAAAAATATCCTCTATTTTAATTATGTCTATATATTTTTAAAGATTTTATACCTGATTTATTATTAAAATTTGATGTTTTTTATATAGCAATTCAAAAACCAAAGATTTAAGCAAATATAATTTTGTATATTTATATTTTGATCTTATTTTTGTATATTTTGGGATATTTATTATGTAAAAAGCTAATTCCAAATCTTTAGATTTTTGTATTTAGTTTTTTTTGCTGCATAAATGTCCTTCTAGTTGGCATAATATTTAAAAAGGGTTAATTATTATGGCGTCAAAAATTTCTTATGAAGGTAAAAGAAATCAAATCAAAAAGAAATTTTCTTTTATTGAAAACGGTCATCAGTTAGAAAAGTTAGAATTTGCACTAGCAGTAGCTCAAACTAAAGGTGAGGGCGAAAAGTCTGCTATTTTGAGGAAGAAAATTTTTGAGCTAGGTGGCAATGTTGAAGAGCCTGGCACATAAATGCTCTTATTGCAGGTGTGTCTCTGCCACTTCTAATGCTTTTCCCAGTTTCTCTGTTGATATTATTTTTTGTTCTAATAATGTAAGCCCAATAGCAGATATAGCCACCATAATATCTCGATCATTTATATAACCTAAGTGCCCAACTCTGAAGATCTTACCTTTCAAGTGATCCTGTCCTCCCGCAAGTAAAATATCATATCGGTCTTTAATGATTTTTCTAAAAGCTTCAGCATCTATTTGCGTAGATTCAATAGCAGTTATTGATGGACTTAGGGAATTATTATCTGCAAATAATTTGAGGTTTAGTGCTTGAATTGCATTTGATACGGCTAATTTATGTTTTTCATGTCTTTGGAATATATTTTCTAGGCCTTCTTCTTGCATCATTTTCAAGGATTCTTCTAATGCAAATATCAAATTTACTGCTGGAGTATATGGATTACTATTGTTATTTAAACTTTTTTTGTAAAATTTTAAATCCAAATAGAATTTGGGAAGATTTGATTTATCGCAAGCATCCCATGCTTTCTCACTTACTGAAATAAAACTTAGTCCAGGAGGTATCATGTATCCCTTTTGAGAACCAGATGCAACTATATCTAATCCCCATTCATCTGTAGGGACATTACATGCTCCAATACTTGTGACGCAATCGATAATTGAAAGAGCTTTTTCGTGATTACGAATATATTTACTGATTGTTTCTAAATCATTTATTACTCCGGTTGAAGTCTCAGAGTGGGTTAATATTACTGCTTTTATTTCTTTCTTATGGTCATTTTCTAGTATTTTTTTGATTGAATTTGGATTAAGGGGTTCTCCCCATTTTGAATTGATTTCTATCACTTCTAATCCAAATGCTCGGGCTACTTTTACCCATCGTTGACCAAACTTGCCATTTTCACCACATATCACCTTATCACCTTTGCTCAAAGTATTTATAATTCCAGCTTCCATTGCGGCAGTCCCACTTCCTGTAATAGTTAAGACATCATTTTTAGTTTGATGAAGCCACCTTAATTTTTGAGTTGTTGAGTAAACTAGATCTTGAAATTCTTTGCTTCTATGTCCTATCGGATGACTTCCTAATGCTTGTAATACTCTTTCTGGTACCGGTGTTGGTCCAGGGATCATGAGTGATAATTTTTTTTGTATGGCCACTTTTTAAGAAATAGGTCATTCTTAGATTAGTTCTCATTATGTATTTTTCAATTAGTTAATTTGAAAAAAGGATTTTCTTTACCTTTATGGGTTGCAGCATCTGCTCAAGCAGCAGTAAAAAAATTATTAATGCTCCCATTTGAGGATTATGTATTACTTAAACTACCTGGTGCAAAAGAATCTGAGAAATTAAAAGTACATTCATCTGCTTTTCTCAAAGATAAAGATCATGCCCTTGCAATAACTTTTGCTAATTCTGAATTAAGTTTAGATCTTACTCAAAATCTTGAAATATGGACTCTGGTTTCATTTCAAAAACTTATTAATGATAAAACTTCAAAAGGTTTAATTAATATCATTCCAGGGTATGGAGTTGGAATAAATTCAAAAACTTCAGAAATTTGTATTTCTCGATTCGCATTAGAACTTCTAGAAGAAAATTTATTAGAGTTAATTCCTACCGGATACCAATTAAATCTGGAGATAATATTCCCAAGAGGAAGATTTCTTGCAGAGAGAACAAGCAATAAATCCTTTGGAATAGTAGAAGGATTATCGATCATTGGTACTACAGCGGAAACATATATAAGTGCCTCTCCTGAGCAGATAAACGATGCGAAGCTAGAATTAGAGAAATTTACTTCAAAAGGTATTGAAAAAATAGTTTTTGTTATTGGAGAAAATGGATTAGATCTTGCAACAAATATGAAATTAAATTGCCCAGTTATAAAAGTTGGAAATTGGATTGGGCCTCTTCTAGTTCATGCTGCTTTACACAATGTTAAGAAAATTCTCTTATTTGGTTATCATGGAAAATTAATAAAACTAGCGGGTGGCATTTTTCATACACATCATCATCTAGCTGATGCAAGAATTGAAATTCTTGTATTTCTTGCATTGCAAGCAAATATCCCGATTCAGTTAATCCATCAAATTTCCAAAAGTAGTACTATTGAGGATGCATTAATTAATCTAGAAAAAGAAAATATTGAGATTGTAAAAAAATTATGGCTTTTGATCGCTAATACTATTGAATTCAGATCACTCGAATATATTAAAAGATATACATTAAATGAATTAAAAGTAGGTGCGGCTTTATTTGATAGAAAAAGATCAGTTCGTTGGATTGGGCTTAATGCAGAGGCAATGTTTTTAAAGCCTGATAATTTTTAACTGTGCGTGAATTATAATTTTTAAAAAGCTATTGTAAATTTTATATATGTCTTTAATTACATCAGATCAAGAGAGGGAACCCTCAATATTAATTTTAGATTTTGGATCACAATATTCAGAGTTGATAGCTAGAAGAATTAGAGAGATAAATGTTTATTCGTTAGTAGTCAATTATCTGATTGATGTTGAAGAAATTAAGAGAATTAATCCAGATGGCATTATTTTAAGTGGAGGCCCAAACTCTGTTTATGATAGTAGTGCTCCAATATGTGATGAAAATATTTTTAACATTGAAATACCTGTTTTAGGAATTTGTTATGGAATGCAATTAATGGTTAAACAGAAAGGGGGGTTGGTTTCTCCAGCGGAAAATAAATCAGAATATGGAAGAGCACCTATTACATTAGACAATGAGAGTCTTTTATTAAAAGATATTCAAGATAATTCTGTTATGTGGATGAGTCATGGAGATTCTATTAATAAATTGCCTGAGAACTTTCTAAAAATTGCTCATACTGATAATACTTCTCATGCAGCAATATCTAATGAAAAAGAAATGTTATTTGGCGTTCAGTTTCATCCTGAAGTTGTTCATTCAGAGTATGGTATGAATGTTATAAAGAATTTTGTTCTAAAGATTTGTAAGTCAAAAGCTAATTGGACAACACAAGCTTTTATTGATGAATCTATTCAAAAAATTAGAGATCAAGTTGGTAATAAAAAGGTTCTTTTAGCTTTGTCGGGTGGGGTCGACTCTTCAACTTTAGCCTTCTTATTGCACAAAGCAATTGGGGATCAATTAACTTGCATGTTTATTGATCAAGGCTTTATGAGAAAAGGAGAGCCTGAGTTCCTAATGAATTTCTTTGATAAGAAATTTCATATTAGAGTTGAATATATTAATTCTCGCGAAAGATTTATTGATAAACTTAGTGGTGTAATCGATCCTGAAGCAAAAAGAAAAATAATTGGTACTGAGTTTATAAGGGTTTTTGAGGAGGAAAGTAAAAAACTAGGTCCATTTGATTATTTAGCTCAAGGAACCCTTTATCCTGATGTTATTGAAAGTGCTGGAACAAATGTAGATCCAAAAACTGGTGAAAGAATCGCAGTTAAAATCAAAAGTCATCATAATGTCGGAGGATTACCTAAAGATCTACAATTTAAGTTGGTTGAGCCATTAAGAAAACTTTTTAAAGATGAAGTTAGAAATGTTGGTAAGGCGCTTGGTCTCCCAGACGAGATAATTCAAAGGCATCCTTTTCCAGGACCAGGCTTAGCTATTAGAATCTTAGGGGAGGTTAATAAGGAAAAACTTAATTGCTTGCGGGATGCAGATTGGATTGTCAGAGATGAAATTAAGAGAGCAGGACTATATAATGAGATTTGGCAAGCTTTCGCAGTTTTACTATCTGTTAAAACTGTTGGTGTTATGGGTGATAAAAGAACTTATGCATGGCCTATCGTACTTAGATGTGTTTCAAGTGAGGATGGTATGACTGCTGATTGGTCAAAAATACCTTTTGAAGTTTTAGAAAAAATATCTGACAGAATAGTTAATGAAGTTAATTTAGTAAATAGGGTCGTATTTGATATAACTAGTAAGCCTCCAGGGACTATAGAGTGGGAATAAACCATAAGGGCAAAATGTAGTTATATCATCATTCTTGCGGTTTGTTGCGAGTTTGTTGTGGTAAAATTATAAAGACAAGATGACAATATAACTGAGTTTTTAATTCGTCAGTTTGTTGCGGGTTTTATTTGTCACTTTGTCATCGTCTATATGAAGAAATCAATTTCCATATAGAATTTTTTATTTTAAGAATTTATATTAATGTAGTCTTATTGAAAAATTTGTCTCATAAAATTTAATGAATTTATTTGCAAAACTTGATTCTTACGAAGCATATTTAGAAAAAAACCCTTTTCATAAATTATTGAATATTGATTTAGAGCAATATGGAGAGGTTCAGAAAAAAATAGAAAAATCTGCTTATCATTCTGTTGATCCTAATTTGAAAGAAGCATTTGCTGCAGAACTTGATGATTTGGTCAGATTACATTATTTAGTAACTTCTAGAAACGTTACTACTATTCTTGAGTTCGGAGTAGGTAAGAGTTCTATGGTATTTGATCATGCACTTAATTTAAATAAAAATAGATTCTCTTCTTATGTTGAAAATAATTTGAGGCGAAGTAATCCATTTCAATGTTTTTCGATTGATAACAGTAAAAAATGGATCAAAGTTTGCAAGAAAACTTCAAAAACAACTCTTGTTAATTATCATTATTCACGATGTTCTATTTCTACTTTTAACGGAAGGGTTTGTACTTATTATGATGATTTACCAAATATATGTCCTGATTTAATTTATCTAGATGGACCTGACCAATTTTCTCCCGCTGGTGATGTGAGAGGTATAAATACAAATCATCCAGACAGATTACCAATGTCTGCAGATATTCTTGCATTCGAGCATTTTTTATTACCTGGTACTCTAATAGTTCTTGATGGTAGAACTGCAAATGCCAGATTTCTAAAGACTAACTTACAAAGGAATTGGTCTTATTATCATGATGAAGTTTTTGATCAACATTATTTTGAATTAGTAGAAACACCGCTTGGAATTTATAACAAGAGACAAATTGATTATTGTTTGGGGAATGATTTTTATCAACGAATTAAATAATCTTATTATTTGAAAATTAAATCCACATTTATGCGGTAGTATACTTATTCAATTTTAAGTTGAATTTTCTTTGACTTTCTATACACTTAAATCAATAAGTATCGTTCAAAAGTATAAAGAATTATGGGTTTATGTTTGTTGCGGGTTTGTTGCGAAAGTATCAACTTTATAGATGTCAATCATAACAATAGAAGTGAAGGGGTCTTTTATGATGGTTCTATTGAGTGGGAATGAAAAGCAGGGTATAAACCTAGTTATAATCTAGAAAAATTGGTTTCACACGAGTTTCACACGAGAATCTTGCAACCTATTGGCAAGGTATCTCGATATGGAGGTTTCACATGGGTTTCACATGGAGGTAAAAATTTATCTCTACAGAGAAATCGTAAAGTTTTAAATTTCTCTACACCTCAATAAATTAGTTTTTAATTTTTTTTATTTTTTCTAAATTCCATTTATCAAATATTAATTTCATTTCTCTTTCGTAGTATCTTACTTTCTTTGAGAAAGGTAGTTGTTGAATAATTATTCCAAAGGGAAATTTAAAAAAAGAAGAAACATAAACAATATAAAACTCGACAAATGAAGGTTTTGGTGGGAGAGGCAAATTTTTTACATATGCCCAATCAATGCATGGTCTCAGTTGCTTATCACTATCGATAATATTTTTTTTACATCTCCACCAAGAGAATAAATAAATGCAAATAAAAATCGGTAGTGGAAGAAGTCGCAACATTAAATATCAAGGATAATTTTTCTTCTAATTGATTCAAATTCCTATTTGATAATAAATGGATAGTTCAGTTTTTATGGAAATTCTGCTTATTGGATTATCATTAGGTCACATCAAAATTTGAAATCATAACCTGATGGAAGGAAGTGTTTATGTTCTAACTAATCCAGCAATGCCGAATATGGTGAAGATTGGTAAGACGACAAGAGATGTAGAACTTAGACTTGCTGATCTATATTCGACTGGCGTTCCTCCTCCTTTTGAATGTGAATATGCAGCAAAAGTTAAAGATGTAGATAAGACAGAAAAAGCATTTCATACAGCATTTGAACCAAGCAGGGTTAATCCAAAAAGAGAATTTTTTAATATCAATCCAGAACAGGCAATTGCTGTTTTATCACTAATGGCGATTGAAGATGTCACCCCAAGCGTTCAGGAAAAAGCAAAAACAATTGATGTAGAAGCAACTGCCTCTGCTGAGAAATTCAAGAAGAAAAGACGACCTACTATTAATTACTTTGAGATGGGTTTAAAAGAAGGAGATATTTTAAAATTCGGGAGAAATGAAGAATCCTGCACAGTCTTAAATGGAAGACAAGTTTCCTATAAAGGAGAATCTTGGTTTTTATCAAATTTAACTAATAAGTTATTAGATAGAACTGGTCCTATGGATGGATCACCTTATTGGTATTTCAACGGTAAAAACCTTAAAGATTTATACAACGAAACTTATTCAATAGATTAATTTTTAATCTTCAGGATGATGAGGATCGGGATGAGGAGGAATTGCCGCATTATATTCTTCTGATGTTGCATCTCCAGACATCAACTTTGTTATCCATCCTCTGTGCCAAACTTCTAGTTCATCCCTTTGCCAAGGTTCAAGGTCAGGATACATTTCTTCTAATTCTTCATAAGTCTTTGGTGGTTGCATAATATTTAAATTTCTGGAGGTTGATTTAATTTAAAATATTCTGTTTGAGGTAATCTATATTCTGCATATCTTTTATGCGCATTTTTTTCAATTTCTCTAGCATTTGGATAGTATTCACATGAAATGAGAACTGCGGAATTATCCACTCCTAACTCCTTAAATCTTCTCTCTGGATCGATAGTAATTCCAATTTTATATAAACCACTCTCTAAATCTTGAATAACATAAACATATCCATCTTCACCTGTTGAGTGATGAGTTGAACCAACATTAATCCCTAAAGATGCCAACTCCTCAAGAGTTCCTTCTCTTCCCATCAACCATTCAAAATATTTTGCACCTGCAGGAGGTGGTAACGAACTACATGTATCTGCATCAAAAGATTCCTTTAAATAACCTTTAAGTTCATTTGGACTCTCTTTCTCTGCATGAATTAAAACCCATTGCTGAAATTCACTGTAACCTTCTTTTGATCTTGGAGTGATTGGTCTTACATCTCTTTCTGGATTCCATTCATGATTGAAGTTATACCATTCGGTCCACAAACTATTTTCTAAATCATGAGGATCGCCAGATTTATATGCTTTGAGATAATAATCCGGAGCATTTTCAGTTGTATAACCATACTTTTCTATCCTTGATTCTAACCATGCTAGAAATTCTTTTTTCATTGCAGGAGAATTTATATCTCTAGGTTCTTTATTCATTCGAGATTAAGAATATTTAATTGAACAACTAATTCCATCATGGTCACTATTATTTTCAGTTGCAATTCTTTTTAAATTCTCTGCACTTAAATCATTTGAAATAACTATGTGAATAAGACCCATATTTGTAGTCAATAAATTAAATCCATCGATCATATTTTTTAAAGAAGAAAATACAATTTCTGGTTGATTCTTTTTTGGAAAATTCTGATTGAAATCTCCAAGAATAATGGTTTTCTCATTGGAGAAACTTAAATTTTGAATAAAAGAGAGATGATCCTCCCATGGTTTGCGATCTTTTCTTCCAGTGCTGACATGAGCAAATCTCCAAGGAATACAAAGACCAATTATTCTAATTCCATTAGTAACACCCGATATAAATCTTCCTGATGGAATTTCTTTAGAACCTAATTGATCAATATCAGTCCATTTATTTTTTGACCAGAGGATTACCTTTTTTCGTCCATTTTTAGTTTTATAACCATAATCCTCATTAGAGGAAATAATATATCCATCTTCGGGAAGCAGAGTTTCATATCCTTCTGTTAGGCAGATAATATCAGAATCAAATTGATCAATAAAAAATTTACCTCTCTTAGATTTAGGAGTTGCCCAATCTGAATTCCAACAAGATATTTTAAACATTTCTTTTAAGTTTTAAATACTTAATAATGAGGTGGTTCTGATTCTTCGGGAGGGAAATAGGTATCCTCATCATTACCCTTTTTCTTCTTCCTGAAATACTCTTCGGATGGATCTAATCCATCATTATCGTAATCACTTTCTCTTGCCATTATTTTCTTAAAAATAAAATAAGAGGGCATTTGTTTGCCCTCTTCAAGTCGTATGCACCTCGCTGTCCACAAAGTCGATGAAGTGCTTTTGACTCCTGAATTATTTCTACTCTTATTGAATAGAAAAAGATAGTCGTACAAACCACAAAGCACTAATACTCGGGTAGAAATACCCTATGAATTTCAAACTATTAGGAGGACAATATAGATATAGATCTAGGAGGTCTTATGAAACTATTCAATCAATTTAATGTTCTTCCAAGATACTTAACTGCATTTAATTATGCAGGTGTAAATCTTAATGAAACCCCAAAAGAACTTGAGAAATGTACCCCTGAGTTTCAAAACTTTTGGGATAAAGAATGTAGAGAACATCCAACTAACCAAAATTGTTTAATTTACTGTGACTGAGTAATTAATTTTTAGTTTTTATTAGATAATCCCGATCTAAAAAATGGTTTCACACGGGTTTCACATGAGAAAATATTTCAAATTATGCCTTGAGATGTATTGCTATGACTGACATTTTTTCTTGCTTAACTTTCAGGACTATAGAGTGGGAATGAGCAAAGCAGTATAAACCTGTTAAAGTCTTAAAAATTTACTGGAGGCCGGTTGTATGTGAGGATACAATCTAATCTCTTTAGAAATAATCATATTTCATTTTACTTCTCTGAAGTTACATTTAATACGTACTTATATTAGAAAATGAGAAAATCAAAAACCTTGCTTATGCTAAGGAAGTTATTATTGGGTATTTACGAAAGTTATGCAAATTAGGAAAAGAGGTTTGAATTTACTTGCCAACAAAAATCTTATTGGATTATGGTTTTCAATCTTGTTTGCAGGACTACAATTTCGCATAATCACTTTTGTACTCAAGGAGAATTTTGAGTTAAGTCTTAAAGCCGCTGAGGGAGTATTAAATGGTTATCCTCATTGGAGAGTTTATCAAAATAGATTACTTGGACCATTGATTTTTCAATCCGGCAAATATCTTTTTAAAGATTCTCTCTTTGCATATATTTTAATATCAATATTATTAATCTCAATAGCAGGTTTTATTGTTTGGAAGATTGGGGATAGAAAAGGTGGACTCAGAGTAGCTTTTTCAATATTATGTGTTTTTCACATACTTTTTACTTTTACTCTAAATCTTTATTGGTTATATATTTGGGATTATATATCTTTAGTTATCTTCTTATTATTTGTAGAAAGTGTAATTTCAAAAAGATCAATATTATGGTTTTTGGGGATATGGTTTGTTGGTATTTTTAATCATGAAAATGCAGTTTTTATTGGAACTTATCTTATAGCTGATTCATTAGTTCCTTTTATTATAAATCGTATGAATTATATTAAATCTGAGTTTATTAAATTTGATATTAAGAAAATATTTATTGGTTTTAGCTGCGTGAGTTTAAGTACTTTAATAGTTGAATTTCTAAGAAACACATTTCTTAAGGAAGCTATTGCTCCAAGATTATTTGGATTAGATATTGATCCAAATATAATGCCTTTCCAGTTGTTTAAAAACTTTAAAGTTCTTAAGTCAACAGCTTTTTCAATAGATTACTACTCAACTCAAACATTACCGATAATATTTTTCTTATTAACTATTGTTTTAGTTTCCATTTTGATTTTTTTAAAAAATCCTATTCTCTATGGAGGTTTTTCTTTAAATTACCTCCTTTTTATTGTTAGTCTCCTAATGTTTGGTGTCTTTTATGAGACTAGAATTTATATTAATCTAATCCCATTATGTATTTTGGGGGCAATTGTACTAACTGACAAAAAAGTTCAATAACTTTTAATTAATCTTTTAATTGAAGAGACTTTATTTGTTTATTAATTAATTATTTGTAGGCAAATTTCAATTTTAAAGTAAGATGGTTTTAATCAATATCTAAAATGAATTTAAAAGAAAGAGGAATAACAGTTGGCGATTTACTTATTTTTATCATAGTTGTTATAATCGCTTTTTTTTCTATTTCTAAAATTAAAAATGAAAATAGTCAGAAATCATTAAGCTATTTCACAAATAATTTTCATGATTTTAAAAATATAAATAAATAATTTAATTATGTATTTTAAAAAATTATCATTGATACTAATTAATTCTGTAAAGACTTTAAATTGATGAGTAGGTTTATAAAATTAAGTAGATCTACTGTTGAAAGATATATTCAATGTCAAAGATGTTGTTATTTAGAAAAGAATCATCATATTAGGCCTCCCTCTTTACCTTTTACTTTGAATATTGCAGTAGATAATTTATGCAAAAATGAATTTGATTTTTACCGTAAAAAACAAAAACCACATCCTTTGTTTATAGAGTATGAAATAGATGCGGTTCCTTTTAAACACGATTATCTAGATATTTGGAGAAATAATTTTCAAGGATTAAGATATAAATCCTTAGATAATAATTATGATTTTGGAGGGGCAATTGATGATGTTTGGCAAAAAAGAAATGGTGAATTAATAGTTGCAGATGTTAAAGCTACTTCTAGAAATGAATTTAATTGGTTAGAAACGTTTCAAAAATATGACTATCCAAAAGCTTATAAAAGGCAGCTGGAAATGTATCAATGGCTTTTCAGAAAGAATGGATTTAAAGTATCTAATGAAGCTTATTTGCTTTATTTTAATGGCAAAAAGAATGAAAAATTTTTTCAGAATAATCTTCAATTTGATACTCATTTGATTAAATTAGATTGCTCATCGAATTGGGTTGAGCAAGCAATTCTTGATACTGTCAATTTATTAAGATCAAGTACGTTTCCAAAGCCATCGACAAAATGTGATTTTTGTAATTATCTTAAGAAAAGATGGAATTTATCTAAAAATATCTGATATTAATTTTTGTTGATCTGGTAATTTAATGGATCAAAGTTAGTATTGAAAAGAAGAATAAAAAATGATTGTGGCTTTTTTGCAAACAAAAGACAATAAATTAAGCAATAAATTGCAAAAAGATATAATAAAAATTGGTGGTAAAACAATTTTTATTAATCCATTTTTATATTGGAGGAGAATTGATCAAAATAGAAATAGATGGCTTAGAGAGCCTGGACAAATTGCAGAAGAGCAAATAAAAAGTAATAGGTATAGATTTTACCCAGAGCTGGATTGGGAGTCTTTAAATGATGATCAAAAAGCTCTTAAGGATGGGACTATTGAAATGTTTTTAAAAACTTTAGAGTTAATTTCTACTTTTCACCCTGATTTAAATTCCGAACAACTTCTGGAAGTTGAGAGAAAAATGTCAATAAGTAAAAAGTATTCATTTGAAAAATGGGTGCAACTATCCTTTACAAAAAAAACTAACGTACAATTAAGAGAAAAAAAGAAATTTGAAAGAATAAAGTTTATAAGTAGATGGAAAGAATGGTTATCTTTGGAGGAAACTCATAAGGCTCTATTACCGGTTATTATAATGATATTCTTATCATCATTTATAGGTTGGTCAGCGGGTATTTCTCAAAATAGTTGCAACCCTTATTTTGAGGATTCTCTGAAAAGTAAAATATAAAATATGGCAGATTTTTTTGAAAATTTAAATCAGTTATTAACAAAAGATTTTGTATCCGATTTTAAAAAAATCTTAAATAATCCTAATAACTTATCAGAAAATATAATCAGTTATTTAAAGAAAAATAAAATTGATCTAAATAATATTATTGATATTAAAGATACTGAAAAACCAATTAATTGTGATTCTTTTCTAGATGAAAATATAAATATTAAAAATAATATTTATGATAGTAACGATTATGAAAATTTATTTTTGAAACTTAATAATATTGAAAATATAATGAATGAAATAAAAGAATATCTACAAAAAGATAATTGATTAACAATAAATTTAATAAAAAGTTAGTACGTTTAAATAACCAGCCTTTGATAATGATTTTGTTGTCATCATTGGCATTTTTATTGATATTATTTAGGCTTGTTTTTTTACAAGTTTTAAATAATCAAAAGTACAAAAACATGTCTGATCAAAATAGGATCAGGCTTATTGCTACCGAGCCAATAAGAGGACGCATTTTTGATAAAAATGGAGCAGTACTAGCAAATAGCAAATTAAATTACTCCTTAGTTATTAAGCCGCAAATTATAAATCAAAAGATTTGGGATGAATATAAATACAAACTTGCTACATTATTAAATTTAAATGCAGATGAACTAGACAGTAAATATAGAAGTTTCATTGCTGGCAATCAAAGTTTTTCTATAAAACTTTTAGATTCTTTATCAATAGAACAACTTATACGATTTAAAGAAAATGAAAGATATTTTAAAGGTATAGAAATTGCTGAGAAAGTTGTTAGAAATTATCCATATAAGACACTAGCTGCTCATGCTCTTGGTTATACGTCCCCAGTTACTGAATTAGAATTTAAGATTTTATCAAAAAAAGGGTATCGATTAAATGATTTGATAGGAAGAACTGGAGTCGAACATGCTTATGAAGATTATTTGCGTGGTCAATGGGGTGGGGAGATGATTGAAGTTGATGCAGCTGGTATTTATCAAAAGTCTTTAGGTGTGAAACCATCAAAAAAAGGAAGGGATATTAAATTAACAATTGATTTAAAATTGCAGCAAATCGCAGAGGAAGTTCTTCTTGATAAAAAAGGTGGAGCTTTGATCGCAATGGATCCAAGAGATGGAGCCATAAGAGCCATCGCAAGTAAACCTACATTTGATCTGAATTTTTTCTCACGAGAATTTAAGTCTGAGAAAGAATATAATGAATTGTTTTTTTCTAAAAAGAAACCTTTATTCAATAGAGCTTTAAATGCATATGATCCAGGAAGCGTATGGAAAATTGTAACTGCTTTAGCAGGCTTAGAATCAGGAAAATTTCCTGATGATATTTTGCTAGAGACCAAACCTTGCATTACATATGGGAGCCAATGCTTCCGAGAACATAATGATCTTGGATTTGGTTATATTGGATATGAAGATGCACTAAGAGTTTCTAGTAATACTTTTTTTTATCAAGTTGGTTATGGAGTTGGAGTTGATGAGATTTATAAAATTTCTAAAAAACTTGGATTCTCTCAGTTGTCAGGTATTGAAATATCTGAACAAGAGAATAGAGGTCTCATAGCAAATAGTGAATGGGCAAAATCCGGGAGAGGTTGGGGCAACCCTGGAACAACTCCCTGGATTCCAGAAGATATAGCGAGTATGTCTATTGGACAATTTGTAGTCCAAGTAACACCTATTCAATTAGCAAAAGCTTATGCTGCAATTGCTAATGGAGGTTTTTTAGTAAAACCTCATTTGTCAAAACTACATTTTTCAGGTGATAATATTAAAAGAAAAAAAATTGAGATTAATCCAAACAATATAATTACTATCCAAAATGGTTTAAAAAAAGTTGTTCAATCTGGTACAGGTGTTGCAATGAACTATGGTAATGTTACTCTTCCTACTGTATCCGGCAAAACAGGAACTGCTGAAGATGGAACTGGAGGTGCAGACCATGCATGGTTTGTTTGTTATTCTCCTTCAGAAAATAGTGAATTAGTTGTCGTTGCATTCGCAGAAAATACCCCAGGGGGAGGATCAGTTCATGCTTTGCCTATGGCAAGAAAAATTTTAGAGGCGTGGCATGGAAATAATTAGTTTATTATTTATTCAAATCAAGTCTTTTCATTTGAATTAGTCTTTTAATTATGTCTTCTATGGTTTTTTCTTCTGCAGGTTTGTTGTAGTTGGCTGATAAATGTCTACCAACTACTTGGGCACCTAGATGTGCTAATTGAATTCTCAAGGAGGTTATTAATTCAATACCAGGTCCTCCGGAAAACGTCGCGATAGCAATAGGTTGTCCATTAAAAAGATCTCTGAAGTCATCTCCTGAGATTGATAACCATGCAATAAGATTTGAAAGGATTGGAGGTATAGATCCATTATATTCAGGTGCACAAATAATCCATTTGTCTATTTCAAATAATTTTTCTTTTATTAAATTAACTTCATTGGGAATATCATCATTTGAGTGTATTCTTGGATTATATAAAGGTATTTTTAAAGTTGTTAAATCCAAGATTTCAGATGAAAGACTTAATGCCTGGCTTTTTTTTAAGAAATTCTTTGAAAGATCTAAGTTCTTTCCATTACTTGCAGAAATAATAATAAGGCTTGAGTTGTTTCCCATTGTTTAAAAATTAGAATTAATAGTTTGAGCCACTTTTACGATGATGCACAGCAGTTATATCATCTTGATTGAGGACATTTCCATAGTTTACCTCAGCATAAATAACCCAGTGATCACCACATTCCATTCTTTCTTTTACTGATGCATCCAACCAAGCCAATGCATCAGGGATAATTATTTGACCATTAGGGGTTTCTTCTGTATCTAGACCAGAGAATCTATCTTCACCAGGAGCGAAGGGTTTAGAGAATCTCTTTAAAGGATCTTTTAAATTATTTGAACTTAGTATGTTGAGAGCGAATGAATCACCTTTTTGAAGAATTGATTCTACTGCTCTATCTTTCGCAACAGAAATGCTCAATCCAGGCGGGGAGAAGCTTGCTTGACTTACCCAAGAAGCAAGCATTGCGCTTTTAATATTATTTTCTCCTTTACCTTTGGAAGCTGTTAAAACGCACAATGACCCTACCACTCTTCCTAAAGCTTGCAGGGTAGGATTAGTTTTACTAGATATCATGCCAGTATCAGTTTTACGTGTTTTTTGCCTTGATTTTTTAAGTATCTTTCTACCAAAGTGTGTACCAATTTCTTCAATTTCTTTTATCTTTGGTTTATTAGGACTAAATTTTATTCTTATTGGTTTAAAACTAAAAGTGAAACCTCCGTCTTTAAGTTTTGATTCAAGTAAATCAATGGCTTCTCCGCTCCAACCAAAACTACCAAAAATACCTATTGGTTTTTCTCTATCACCTTCAGATAAAATGCTCCCAAGAGCGCTAACTATAGGAGTTGGAGCATGGCCTCCTAGAGTAGGAGTTCCCAAAAGATATCCATCTGCTTTTTGTATAGATTTGACTAATTCTTCATTAGAGGTGAATTCACAATTAATACTTTCTACTTCAACTGATGTAGAGGTAACTCCTTTAGCTAAAGCGTCTCCTATTGAAGCCGTGTTTCCATAAGCACTAGCATATATCAATACAATTTTGGGTTTATTAATTGATAAACTTTCACCCCATCGAATGTAATCATTTATAAAACTTTTAAGACTATACTCAATAGCAGGTCCATGCAATGGCGCAATAATTTTGACGTCAAATTCAGAAATTTTTTCTGCAAGAGAAGTAATTTGAGATGACATAGGAGTCATTAAACAATTGTAAAAATGTTTTCTATCATATTCAGTAGATAATCTATTACTCTCTGACCATTCATTGGATGCTAGATGACATGAAAATAATTTCTCACTAAAAAGGATTCCAGAAGTTTCTTCATAGACGATCAATCCCCCAGGCCATCGAGCGGTTGGCGAAGGTATTAAATGAAAAATATTATTTTTAAAATTTAATTTCATCTCTTTTTTGATTAAATTGATTTGAGGAAGTTTTACTTTTAAATGATTATTTGTACCAGGTTTTTTTTGATGCCATAATTCGCAAATTAATTTTTCCCCAGGTACTGAACACGTAATAGTTAGATCTGTAAAAATATTTGCTGTATTTTTAATTGTTTCAACTATTCTTGGACTTATGTGTCCTGTGATGATATTTATTCTTTTTAGATTAAATTCTTTAAAGTAATATTTTATTTTTTGAATAAACTTGTCAATAAAGATATTTTCTGGCGGATGAATGATTGTTAATAAATCTTTTTCAGTAAAAAGAAAAGTATTAAATGAAGAACCTTTTTCTAAATTAAATTCTAATTCAAATTTTTCTTTTTTTATATCTAGAAATCTTATGCAATTTAAATTTGGACCTAAATTAAAATCTAATATTTTCAATTCATCTAGTACTTTGTTAGTCATTATAAGCGTAACTTAGATAAAAGTTTTTAGTAGAGGACAGCAACTTTCCCTGTTTTCAGAGTGGGTTAGAGAGACTATCAACACTTTTTCGATTTTGTCATTATTTTTGATGTCAATTTACTTATGACTTCACTATACTCTAACATTCTCGAATCAGTAGTGAAGAAAAAATTGGATTGGATTTTTATGAGAATATTTAATCTTTTAATACTTTAAAAGCTTTATTTTTACTTAGGTATTTCGCAAATCTTATTATTTTCTTATTATTATTAAGTATATGATGCAATTTGGGCGAAAAATATATTCTGATAATTTTTAATAGATATCAATTTTAAAATATTCTGAAAGGATAAACTATAGGCAATAATTTTAAAAAACTATTCAAACTCCAGCAGCAAGCAGGAATACTTAAAAACAAATATAAACATTTTTTAAAACCATTTAGTTCATAACCATTAAACAACCTAATTAAAAAATTCGGAAAAATTATACTTATTTGATCAAAATTATTTATATTCATTTTTTGAATCTTGATTAAAGCAACTGTTAAAAAAACGGAGGAACTCATCCATAGAAATATCCATCTTCCGAAGTCCCATCCTAATAAAAAAAGAGGAGATATAAATGTTAATTGTAATAATAAAACTTTTAGCTTTAATTTTGCATTTAATTTTTGTTTGTCTCCAATAAAAATTTGTGCACAAATAAATACTGTTAGTAACCAAATCGCGGGGTTCCAAATAAGGCCACCTCCTACGAAGCGTTTTAATTCATATAATGGAAGACTTATTGCCTTATTAAATGTCCAAGACAGAGATCCTATCGCTCCTGAAAGAAAGTAGGGATTATAAACTTGTTTGATTGGAATAGTTGAAGATAAATTTATCCAGGACTGATTTATTTTAAAAGCTAATTCATAGTTTCCTTTAAAATAAAAAACAAGTAATGTTGCTATCAAAGAAGGTAATAAAAAAATAATTGATCTACAAATTTTAAAAAAATTGTTATGCGTGCTTATTGGCTGTTGCGAAGTAAACAAATGTAATAAAAATAAGCTTGGTATCCCATAAAAAAAATAGGATTCATGATTAAGAATAGATATACATGAAATAAAGTTAATTAAGAAAAAATTTGTTAGATGTCTTTTTTTTATAATTAAATTTGTGCATAAAGCGTATGCAACCACACCACTGAAATCCTTTCTTACAAAGAAATTCTCAAAGAATGGAGCAAGGCTTACTAAAGGTGATAATAAAAATAAAATTGAAAAGTATTTTCTAGTGTCTTTGAGTAAATATAAAAAAAAGATGAAAAATAAAACTGAAAAAATTTGGACTATCACAATAGGGTTAATTTGTAATCCGTAAGACAATTTATAAATTATTGATCCAAATAAACCTCTTCTAACAAAGCCTCCTTCGTAATTTATTAACCATTCACCAATAGTCCATACATCATTGTAAGAATTATTTTTTAATAAATTATCTATTGAACTAATAAGAATTAAGAATAAAAAATACAAAGTGAGAGATTTTTCTAAACGACTAGTTTTAATTTTTTTTGCATCTTTTGATTGCATACTTTATGGTCAATTGTTTGTTATTTAAACAGATATAATATAAAAATCTATATTTTTTTATTCAAACGTAGTCTTTTTTACTGACTTTTCAAAATTTTTATTTGCAAAAGGTAAAATTTAATAATGGTTTGCTACTTTCCTGTGGTGAACTGCAGTTTTACAAGAAAGATCTGAAACATTTCCATTTTCTACTACACCATAGATAATCCAGTGGTCAGGAGTTTCTAGTCTAGAAATTACTTTGCAATCAAGAAAAGCTAGTGCATCAGATAATACAGGTCCGCCTTTTGCAAGATTTTTAATAATATCCACATCAGCAAATCTATCTGCACCAGGAGCGAATCTTTTTAAGAAATGTCTAAACATTTTTTGAAAATTGTCTTCTCTTAAGATATTTACAACAAAAGTTTTATTGACTTGCATAAATGACTCTATTGCCCTGTCTTTTGCAACGGCAACGGTAATACCTGGTGGGGTAAAGCTTGCTTGGCTAACCCAGCTAGCAACCATTGCACTTTGCCTGAAAGTTAAATTTGAACCTTCACTCGCAGTGACAACATATAAACCTCCACTTAATCTTCCTAAAGCTTTATCTAAATTTGAATCAAGATTTTTAATCGATGCAATATTTTTCTTTTTATTGATAAGCTGACCTATGTCAGTTCCTGCTTCTTCGAATCTTTGATAGATAATAGGATTTGGAGATTCTTTAACTCTTAGAGGCTTTAATGCTTCTTTCTGTTTTAATTCTCTTAGTTTATTAGCCAATGAATCTATGGGTTCATCATTTCCCCCAAATGAATCGTATGTTGCTGTAAATTGTTTCGGTTTTAGTGCTGCGAACAGAGTTCCAATTGACTCCTGTAAATCTACATCAGAATTAATTGGCCATGTTGGAATAACTACAGCTTTCGCTTCTGTAATTAAGGCAGTTAGTTCTTGTTGATCAGAAGATCTTAGATCAATTAATTGCGTCTGCGCATCAGCTTTACCAATGCCATGAGAAAGTGCTTGACTTAAACGATCACAAAAACCGTAATCACTGATATAACACACTGCTACGTATTCATTACCTTTATTTTTATTATTACTCCACTCAAAATATTTATTTTTCCAAAAATCTACGTGATTTTGAAGGATTGGGCCATGACCAACTGCAATGGAGTCAACCGAGGGAAGCTTATCAATTTTTTTAATTGCCTGGATGACGCTACGAGCATTTGGACCCATTAAGCAATCGTAATAGAAACGAAAGTCTTTAAAAATTTCCTTTTGATTCGAGTCAAATAAATCATTTGAGCAATAATGTAAACCGAAAGCATCACAGGTATATAACACTTTAGTCCCGTGATCAAAAGAAAAAATTGTGTCAGGCCAGTGAAGATTGGGAGCGCTAATAAATTCAATATTATGATTAATCCCACTGTCACTATTTGTTCCAAGATCTAAGAATTCACCACTTTTGACTTCTAAACGTTTGAAGGGTCTGTGTATTTGATCTTCAATGAATTTGAGTGCAATTTTTGATCCGACTATAGTAATTTCAGGATTAAGATCTAATAAGTCGGAAATTAAACCTGAGTGATCAGGCTCTGTATGACTAGAAATTAAATAACTAATTTCTTTAGGGTTGACTTGCTGAGATAAGTTTTCTAGCCACAAACTCTCAAATTTAGAGTGAGATGTGTCTATGACTGCGATCTTTTTCCCTTTAATTATAAAGCTATTATAAGTAGTCCCATTTCTGAGGCCGAACTCAATATCAAATCTACTTCTATCCCAATCTAGTGATCTTATGGCAATTGAATCTTCTGCAAAATTTCTACATTGAACGGATAATTTTTGTTCAACGTGAGCTATGTCAGAAGTATTGATTTTTGTAGAAGATACCATAATACAAAAAACTTTATTTATTAACTTTAGTTCAGTAGAATATAGTTTCGCGTGATTTTTGTCGTGAAATTAAGGAAATTGTTTATTTCTTAATCATTTGGTTCACAACTTATTCTAGAAATGGCATCTACAATCAATGAATTTCCTTCAACTGGAGATGAAATTAGAAAATCATTTTTAGATTTTTATGAAAGGAAAGCTCATAAAGTTATTCCAAGCTCATCATTAATACCGGAAGATCCAACAGTTTTACTAACCATAGCAGGAATGTTACCCTTTAAATCAGTTTTTTTAGGGCTAAAAGAGCGACCTTCAGAGAGAGCAACATCAAGTCAAAAATGTATTAGAACAAACGATATTGAGAATGTAGGAAAAACTGCCCGACATCATACTTTCTTTGAAATGTTAGGAAATTTTTCGTTTGGCGATTATTTCAAAGAAGATGCTATCAAATGGGCTTGGGAATTAGTAACTAATGTTTACAACTTAGACCCAAAAAATATTGTCGTAAGTATCTACTATAAGGATGAAGAATCTAAGGAAATCTGGGAAAAGGTAGTAGGAGTTGAGACAAGCAAAATAATTAAGTTAGATGAAAAAGATAATTTTTGGTCTTCAGGTCCAACAGGACCATGTGGACCATGTTCAGAACTTTATTATGATTTTTATCCTGAAAGAGGAACAAATAATATTGATTTAGAGGATGATGATCGATTTATAGAATTTTATAACTTGGTTTTTATGCAACATAATCGAGATATAAATGGAAATTTAACTGATCTAGCATCTAAGAATATAGATACTGGAATGGGACTTGAGAGAATGGCGCAAATACTTCAAAATAAAAAAAATAATTATGAGACTGATTTAATCTTTCCAATCATAAAAAAAGCTGCTGATATAGCAAATATTGATTATCAAACCTCCACGGATAGTAAAAAAACATCTTTAAAGATTCTTGGAGATCATGCCAGAGCAGTAATTCATTTAATTTCTGATGGTGTAGTAGCTAGTAATCTTGGTAGAGGATATATTTTGCGTAGATTACTTAGGAGAATGATACGACATGGAAGATTGTTGGGGATTAGAAAGAACTTTTTAATGGAATTAGCTTTAGTTGGGATTCAAATGATGAAGGAAACTTATCCGGAGTTAGATATGAATGCTGATCGTATTTTGAAAGATATTGATATTGAGGAATTAAGATTTCTTGAAACTCTAGAACGAGGTGAAAAATTAATAAATGAATTTTTAATCTCAGGAGAAAAGATTATGTCTGGACTGAAAGCATTTGAACTTTATGACACTTATGGATTTCCTTTAGAGCTTACCAAAGAGATATTAGAGGAAAATAATATTCAAATTGATTTACAAGGATTTGAAAAAGAAATGGATTCTCAAAGAGAAAGGGCTAAAGCTTCTTCTCAAAATATTGATTTAACCCTTAAAGGATCTATTGAAAGAGATATTGAGTTATTTGATAAGACGATTTTTAATGGCTATCAATCACTTAATTCTTTTGGGAAAATACTAGGAATCTTTATAGATTCTAATTCTGTTACTAATGCCTCGGAAGGACAATATGTTCAAATGATCTTGGACCAAACATCTTTTTACGGAGAGTCGGGTGGACAGGTTGGTGATGTAGGAGTAATAATTTCTGATAATGCGGAAATATTGATTGATAAAGTTATTCGTAAAAAAGGTGTATTTCTTCATTGTGGAACTGTATTGAAAGGAGTGATTTCTTTAAATCAGTCAGTTGAGACAAAAGTGAATCAACTTAACAGAGCAAAAGCGGAAGCAAATCATACAGCAACGCATTTACTTCAATCAGCTTTAAAGATAATCGTAGATAAAAGCGTAAGTCAAAGGGGGTCATTAGTCGCTTTTAATAAATTGAGATTTGACTTTAATGCTTCACAACCCGTATCTACAGTTCAAATAGCTGAAATTGAAACTCTTGTGAATAAATGGATAATGGAGAATCATCCTGTCGTTGTAAAAAGTATGCGAAAAGATGATGCTTTAGAAGCAGGGGCATTAGCTATGTTTGGAGAAAAATACGGGGATATAGTGAGAGTTGTAGATATGCCCGGTGTCTCTATGGAGCTTTGTGGAGGTACGCATGTCAAGAGAACATCAGAATTAGGGTGTTTCAAGATTATTTCTGAAGTTGGCATTTCTTCTGGAATTAGGCGGATAGAGGCGCTATCTGGTCAATCAGTATTAAATTTTTTAAGTGAAAGAAGTTTACTCGTTAATCAACTTAGTGAATTATTAAAATCGAATCCTAAACAGTTATTTGAAAGAGTTAATATACTTCAATCTGAACTTATTATCAAAAATAAAGAAATTAAAAAAATAAAAGAAGAGTTAGCATCTTATAAATATTCTTCCCTTTTGAATTCAGTGGAAAATTTTGGACAATGTTCAATCTTAGTGAGTGAATTAAATGATTTAGAAGGGAATTTGATGCAAACTTCAGCTTTAAATTTAACTTCCAAATTAGGAGATAATTCAGTTGTTATTCTAGGAGGGGTTCCAGATAAATCAAATAAAAAATTATTATTTGTGATTTCATTAGGATCAATCTTAGTAAGTAATGGCTTGCATGCAGGTAAATTAATTAATAAAATTGCAGGGATCTGCTCCGGAGGAGGAGGAGGTAAAGCAAATTTTGCTCAGGCAGGAGCAAATAATTCTGAGAAGTTAAATGAGGCATTAAATTTTGCGAGGGGATTTTTAAGAAGTGAATTAAATAATTATTTGGATAAATAAGTACTTTCTCTTAGGCTTGATTCAAATTGTGTAATTAATTTTTTTGACTCAGCAATAGTTATCTTTTTATTGTTAATTGCTGATTCACATTTTAATCTTATTCTTTCAAGTAAATCATCAACATTATAATCAAATACTTTTAATATCTCAGCTTTGCTATCCTCTTTAATCATGTTTGTGATTTTGTAGTCTTCAGAGCTAGTAATGTCTATATGAATAATATTTGTGTTGCCAAATAAATTATGTAAATTGCCCAAAGGTTCTTGATATGCGCCTGATAGAAAAATTCCAATAAAATAATCTTCATCTTTATTAAATCTGTGAAGATGTAGTAAAGATTTACTATTACCTTTGTCAATAAAATTATTTAATTTACCATCAGAATCACATGTTAAATCAGCAAAACTTGCTTCTAAAGCTGGTTTTTCAGTATGCCTATGTATTGGAATTATTGGAAAAATTTGATTAATTGCCCAGGTATCGGGAATAGATTTAAATACAGAGAAATTGGCATAATAAATTGATGCAAGAATTGATTTAATATCTGATAAATCTGAGTGAATGATATTTTTATATTCGATAATTTTTGTAATTTCTTTTGCACATTTCCATACTATTTTTTCAACATGCGCTCTTTCTGTAAGATTCATATAGCCTAATCTAAATGAAGATAATGAATCATCCTTGAATTTTTTTGTATCATTCCAGAGCTCAATTATTTTTGACAAGTTATCGTCATCTGTATTTAGAGATTTGATTTGATTTAGTGTATCGAGAAGATTTTTGATTATTAATGAATTACTATTATCACCTTTGATATTTATTTCGTAATTCTCGTTATTTGTTCCTAGAACATTAAAAATTAAAACTGAGCAATGACTTGCAATTGACCTTCCGCTCTCTGAGATTATTATTGGGTGATCAACATTATTTTGATCACAGTAATCCTTTAATGTAGCAACAACATCATTGGCATAATTTTGTAAGGAGTAATTAGTTGAATTGCTTGTAGGTGTTTTACTACCATCGTAATCAATACCTAATCCCCCTCCTACATCAATATATTTCATATGTGCACCAAGTTTGTTTAGTTCAACAAAGATCTGACTAGCCTCTTGTAAAGCATTTTTTATGATCTTAATATCACTAATCTGACTTCCTATGTGAAAGTGCAGCAAATTTAATTCATCAAGTAGTTGCGAATCTCTTAATTCTTCAACTGTTGTCATGATTTCTGGAATTGATAATCCAAATTTTGATTTATCTCCAACTGATTTTCCCCATCTACCGCTACTTTTACTAGAGAGTTTGGTTCGTATACCAATTATTGGTTTAGAGCCTAGCTTTTTAACTGAATCAATTATTTTTTTTACATCATCTCTTTGTTCAATTACTATTACTGGTCTTTTGCCTAACTTCCTAGCCAAAATAGCCATCTCAATATAATTTTTGTCTTTATATCCATTGCAAATTAAGAATGCTCTTTCATTTTTTAAAAGGGATAGTGCGATAAGTAATTCTGATTTGCTTCCAACTTCTAATCCAAAATCCCATTCAGATCCATACTCGATAATTTTCTCAAGCATAGTTTTTTGTTGATTACATTTAATTGGGAATACTCCTTGATATCTATTTTTATATGAATAAAATTTAATTGCATTGATAAAAGAATTATTTAATTCAGAAATCCTATCTTTTAGAACATCATTAAATCTTAAAATCAATGGAGGTTTAATATCTCTATTTTGTATTTCTTCAACTAACTTAAAAAGATCGATCGATTTCTTATCGTTTGTATTATTTGATATAGCTATATTACCTTTTTTATTTATAAAAAAATATTTATCTCCCCATTTGTCAATTTCATAAGTGCGAATACTATCAGAAATTGACCATTGTGTATTAGATGTATTTTCTTGATTAAACAAAGCAGTTATAGTTTGAAATAAAAAAAATGATCTTAGATTCAGTCACTTAATAGTTTAATGATTTGTTCTTAAGATGCTACTTTAAATAAAGGATATTCATAAAGATTTTAAATGACTGAACGAACTTTTATTGCAATTAAACCTGATGGTGTTCAACGAGGTTTGATATCTGAAATTATTGGCAGATTTGAAAGAAAAGGTTTTAAATTAGTTGGTTTGAAACAATTAATCCCATCAAAAGAACTTGCACAAAAACATTATGGGGTGCATAAAGATAGACCTTTTTTTGGGGATTTAGTTGAATTTATTTCCAGTGGACCAGTAATTGCGATGGTTTGGGAGGGAGAAGGCGTTATTTTGAATGCAAGAAAATTAATTGGTGCGACTAAACCTCTTGAAGCTGAACCAGGAACTATTAGAGGAGACCTAGCTATTGATATTGGCAGGAATATAATCCATGGATCAGATGGATCTGAAACTGCAGCATTTGAAATCAATCTATGGTTTGAAGATTCTGAGATTAATGAGTGGAAGACCTCAGATTATAAATGGAGAGTAGAATCCTAATCAGTTTCTTTAAACCTTGAATAATTAAATTTCTCAAGAAATATATTTTCTTTGTCATTTAACTTGCATTTAGTTATAACCTTATAAATCAATTTACTAGTTATGGCTGAGAATAAAACACCATTTCTATAATGTCCTACTGCTAAAAAGAGATTTTTGAGATGTGTTTTTCCAATAATTGGTTTAAAGTCTGGTGTTGCAGGTCTAAATCCCCACCAGTGCTCCATATGAGGCCATGTCAATGCTTCTGGGAATAATGATTTAATTCCATCTTGGAGAGTTTTTATACCCTGAGGAGTATTTCCAGTATTAAAGCCTGCATTTTCTACTGTTGCTCCTACAATTACTAATCCATCATCGCGAGGAACCATATAAGTTTTAGGTCCGAAAAGTACCCTATTTATTTTATTAATTGGGCCTTGAATAGAGAGCATTTGACCTTTAATTGGATAGATAGGTAGATCAGTCATGAGTTGTCTGCTCCAGGCTCCGCAACATATGATTGCTTTTTCATAGAAAATAGATTTAATTTCTCCATAAGCATTTAAGATTTGGACACCTTTAAATTTATTATTTTCATAAATTAATTTTGTAGCATTAGTGCCCTCTTGAAATTGCACTCCATGAAATGTACATGCTTTTTCAAGTGCACGCATTAATCTTCTACGATTATCGATTTGTCCATCTTGCTTGAAAAGTAATCCGTGTTTCCATTTCGCATCAAGCCCATATATTTGTTCCTCCAGTTCCTCTCTATTTAGGTATTTGCCATATTTGTAAGTAGGGAATTTTTCTAAGTCTTGTATCTCCTCAAATGGAACAACTATTCCACAGTTTTTTAATCCACAATTGATTTCGCTATCAATTTCTATTTCTTTAATCCATTGTGGGATTAAATTTTGACTTTCTTGGCCAAAACTAAGTAATTCATCGCTAAGCCCTTCTGCGTGAGCAGCTAGCATTCCTGCTGCAACAAAACCAGCTGCCTCGGATCGCTGTTTACTTAATACTTCAACATGGAAATTTTTTTTAGCGAATTCATATGCAAGAGATAAGCCTATTAAACCTCCACCAATAATTAAAATTGAATCTTTTTTATCAGAATTCATATAATTTTTCTTGATTTATATAAGTTTGATACTTTTTTTACTTTATATTTCATATTATTTAAAGAAGGTAACCATTAGTAAATGAAGAATCTTGAAGCTTGGGAAGCTGTAATTGGTCTAGAGACTCATGTACAGCTTAATACTAAAAGTAAAATATTTACATCAGCTTCAACAGCTTTTGGCGATGATCCGAATACTCATATTGATCCAGTCGTATGTGGTTTACCGGGAACATTACCTGTCTTAAATGAAAAGGTATTGGAATATGCTGTTAAGACTTCTTTAGCGCTAAACTTAAATGTTGCTGAGCATTGTAAATTTGATAGAAAACAATACTTTTATCCTGACTTGCCTAAAAATTATCAAATTTCTCAATTTGATGAACCTATAGCAGAGGATGGTTGGATAGAAGTCGAAATTTCAGAAAAAGGCAAAGATTCGTATATTAAAAAAATAGGAATCGAGAGATTACACATGGAAGAAGACGCTGGCAAATTAGTGCATGCTGGCAGTGATCGTTTAGATGGTTCAAAATATTCCTTGGTAGACTATAACCGCGCTGGGATTGCACTAGTTGAGATAGTTAGTAAGCCTGATATTAGGACAGGGAGAGAGGCCTCTGAATATGCTTCAGAGATAAGAAGGACGGTGAGATATCTTGGAGTCTCTGATGGGAATATGCAAGAAGGATCTTTGAGGTGTGATGTAAACATTTCTGTACGTAGAGGACCAAAAGCTCCTTTTGGAACGAAAGTTGAAATTAAAAACATGAATTCATTTTCTGCTATTCAAAAGGCTTGTGAATATGAAATTAAAAGACAAATCAATGTTTACGAACAAGGAGGTGAAATTTATCAAGAGACCCGATTATGGGATGAATCAAAGCAATCAACAAAAAGTATGAGGCTTAAAGAAGGGAGTAGTGATTATAGATATTTCCCAGACCCTGATTTAGGCCCAATTGAACTTTCTAAAAATCGTATTGCTAAGTGGATGCAAGAACTACCAGAATTACCTTATAAAAAAAGGCATAAATATGTAAATGAATTTGGCTTGTCTGCTTATGATGCAAGAATTCTTTCTGATGAAATTTATATGGCTATATTTTTTGAAGAAACTGTTAAGTATGGTGCAGATCCTAAAATCGCTTCAAACTGGATCACTAGCGATATCTCCGGCTACTTGAAAGCAAATAAGCAAGCTTTTAATTCAATCAAGATGACATCAAAAAATCTTGCAGAGATGATTGACTTAATTTCTAGTAATACTATTAGCGGTAAAATTGCAAAAGATATCTTACCAGAACTAATAGAAACAAATATTTCTCCAAAAAAATTAGTAGATCAAAAAGGGTTAGCAATGATTAGTGACTCCTCCAGCTTGGAAATCTTTGTAGATGAATTAATTAAAAATCATCCTGAAGAAGTCAAAGCTTATAAAAACGGCAAAACTAAATTACTTGGATTTTTTGTTGGACAGTTAATGAAACAGACAAAAGGCAAAGCTGATCCTAAACTTGCAAATAGAATTATTTCGTCAAAGTTAAATAGCTAAATTAACTGATTAATTTTTGTTTTCCAAGTCTGATTATCCTCATCGCTACTAATCACTACATCTGATAGCTTTTCTTTATCAATATCATTGGATTGTGAATCTATGATTCTCATAGCCTCTTCCTCTGATATTTTATCTCTATTCATTACTCTCTTTAATTGTGTGTTCTTAGAACATTTAATAAACCATATTTCCGTACATAGATCTGTAAAGTTTGCTTCAAAAAGTAATGGAATTTCTAAAATCAGACATTTGTCATTCATTTGCATACATTTATTATTCATTTTCTCTTTTACTAAAGGATGAATTATATTTTCTAGCCAAATTTTTTCAGTTGGATTTGCAAAAATAATTTCTCTTAGCAGTTTGGTCTGAATTTCTTGAGTAGGAGATGAACAATCTATAATTCTATGCCCAAAATGCTGGATAATTTCTTTATATGATTTTGTTTCTGAAAGTAAAAATTGCTTAGCAATTTCATCTGCATTAAGAACTTTTATTTTTTTAAAACTTGAAATATATTTAGCGATTGTAGTCTTACCAGAAGCTATTCCACCTGTAATACCAATCCTTTTTTGTTTGTATTCTGGGTTGCTTATCATAAAAGCCTGAATATAGTTTTGTGTAAAAGAAAATGAAGTATGGCTACTATAAAATTATATTGGTAATGGAGAAAAATTTAAGTTGGCTTGGACTCTTATAAATGATTCTGAAAAAATACCTGATAACTTTTTATTTTCAGGAATATCAGCAGGATTAAAAGTTTCTAAGAAAAAAGATCTCGCGTTAATTTTAGCTCCTCCTAATAGTATTTTTACTGGTTTTTTTACAAATTCAGTAGTCAGAGCTTCTTGCGTGGATATTTGTATAAGTCGTCTCCAAGAATCTTTAGGTTTGGTTAGAGCAATATTGATAAATTCGGGACAAGCAAATGCTTGTAATGGAGATAAAGGTCTTATTGATTCATTAGCTGCTACAAAAGAACTTGGAGATATTTTAGGTATACCTGAAAGTCAAATATTAATGTGTTCAACAGGAGTTATAGGAGAACCTATCCCTATGAAAAAACTTATAAATAAATTACCTTTATTAGTTAATAAGTTGGATGAGAGGAATTTTAAAGATGCATCTGAGGCTATTTTAACTACTGATTTAGTCACTAAAAGTTTTATTGTTGAAAGATATATTGCCGGGAGAAGAATAAGGATTGCAGGTTTTGCGAAAGGGTCAGGAATGATTTATCCAAATATGGCTACGATGCTTGCTTTTATTATTTGTGATGTTGGTATTGAGAAGAATATTTGGGATGGAATGATAAATAATGCTATGAGGTCTTCATTTAATTCAATTTCTGTTGATGGAGAAACAAGTACTAATGATTCTTTTATAGCAATTAACTCAGGTAAACCTATTGACGAAAAATATCTTCCTATTCTTAAAGAAGGCATTGATTTGGTTTGCAAAAATTTAGCAAAATCGATTGCTAGAGATGGTGAAGGTGCAAATTGTTTAATTGAGGTGATTGTAGAAAATGCAAAAAATGAATCTGATGCAATAATAATTGCGAGATCTATAGCTAATTCTATGCTTGTTAAAGCTGCAATTCATGGCTGCGATCCAAACTGGGGAAGAATTATTGCCGCTGCTGGAAATACTGGAATTGAGTTTAAAATTGATGATGTTGATTTATTTATAGGCGAGTTTCAGATTTTAAGAAAAGGCAAGTTAATATATTTTGATAAAGAAAATGTAAGCAGCTATATAAAAAACAAAATGAATGGAGATTATTTAGAAAATGATATTGTTCAAATCATATTTAATTTAAATCATGGTGAAAGTAAAGGAATCGCGTGGGGTTGCGATTTATCTAAGAAATATGTTGAAATAAATAGCGAATACACAACCTGATTAAAATCTATTAAATTACTTTTTGAACCGTAATTAATTTGATATCAAAATCTTGCTGCTTAATATGGTCAGTTTGTCTTGTTATATTTTAAAAAAATCAAGAGGAATTAATTGATTTATATCAAGAAATAAAATTGTTCCAGCCCCAATCAGAGCTCCTAAAAAACCAACCAAAAAATAAGTTGACAAATTCGAACCGTTAAGTGCAGAACTATGGAGTTTTCTTTTGGTGCTTTTTCAACAATTTTTAAGCGCTGATTGGCATTTGGTTGCTTGAGTTGTTGGTGTCGGATAAGGGCTTCGAAATCAGGCATGATACTTGAGATGCTATAGAACAATAAGCAGACCAACCCGTCATTCTGCGGGGGTCTGATCTGCCTAAATCATCTACTGCTTCATCAACTACATTGCCAGATGCTTCTGCTTTGTCGAATGCTGATAATAGTGGTATAAATCCATCAAAAACTTCTAGCCCAAATTTTTGAAGAGCTGCTCTTGCTTGATAAGCGGCCTTTTGTTTTCTTGAATCAACCTTAACGATGAGCACAGCATGCTTTACTTTCTGACTATTTAAGAGACTTGCAAGTTCAACTGTTAACTCTACGGATCTTGCTTTAGGTGTAGTAGGAATTATTACAAGGTCTGAACCATATGCTAAATGTTTCAATTCCTCTTCATCACTGCTGGCTTGACCATCTGTAATTACTATTTCGGAATCTCTCGATGCTTTGGCTGCAGAACTTACTGGGAACACGGGAAAAGGAATATTCCCTCTTGAACTATATGCTAATGCAGAGCGATTTTTGTCAGCATCTACAATACAGACTTTTTTTCCTTGTGAATGCCAAACACTTGCAAGGTGTATGCTTGTGCAAGTTTTAGCAACCCCTCCTTTTTGACCGCAAACTGTAATGAACAATTTTTTTTATATTTTTTCTTACTTTGGAGAATATTCTCTCTGTGTCAAGAGGAAATAGAATAAAAATAAAAAAAAGTCAAATTTCTAGAAGAATGATTTGTGTCATTCTAGAATTAGATTAACTATGAATCATAATAATTAGTGGAAAAAAAAATTGGTTTAGGTACTTGGGCTTGGGGAAATCAATTATTCTGGAAATATAATCAAAATTCTGACAATGAATTGCGTGATACTTTTAAAGAAGCAATTAAAAGAGGTTTTTCAATAATTGATACAGCTGATTCCTATGGGACTGGTAAATTCAGTGGTAGAAGTGAGCAATTATTAGGTAATTTCTTGAGTGAAATTCCAAAATTTCAAAAAAGAAAGATTCAAATTGCAACAAAATTAGCTCCTTATCCTTGGAGGATTGGAAAGAAAGGATTTATTAAGCCTTTTCTCAGTAGCCTAGAAAGATTACAAAATAAATTAGATATTGTTCAACTTCATTGGTCAACAGCTAAATATAATCCTTCACAAGAAGTGCAACTTCTTGAAAGTTTATCTGATTTAATTAATGAGGGTTATCATTTTAAGATTGGTTTATCTAATATAGGCCCAAAAAGACTGCAAAAACTTATTCATTTTTTAGGAACTAAAAATAAAGTTATCAGCTATGTTCAGGTTCAGTTTTCGTTGCTAAGTCCAGATATAAAAAAACAAAGAATACTTAAGAGAGTTTGCGAACAGAATAATATTAAATTTATTGCTTATAGTCCATTGTCTTTTGGGATACTTTGTCAGGATCCAAGTTTTATTAATAAAACTAAAAAATCTTTTTTAAGAAATTCAATTTTTAAAGCGTATGATCATTCCACTTTAGAATTAAGGGAAACTATTAAGAAGATTGCTAAATCGCGGTCTGTTTCGATGGCTCAAGTCGCAGTAAACTGGTGTTCTTATCAAGGAGCTATTCCATTAGTTGGTTTGAGAAGAAAATCTCATGTAGTTGATATTGCCCAAGTGTTAAAGTGGGATTTAAATAAAGAAGAATATGAAAGATTAGAAGAATCGGCGAAGAATTGTAAAAAATTACCTGGAAATCCGTTTAGCAGTAATTAATTCTTATAAGGATTATTTCGCAGAGATATTGTTTTTTGCATTTTTTAAAGGAATATTGTTCCAAAGCTCAGAAGGAAATTTCTCTCCAGTGAATCTAAGTACCTTAGGATTGAAATTAACTAATAAATCATTAATATTTTTGCTTGAAATCATTCTAGTTTAAATTTTTTAATACCATAAGAGAATTTAAAGAGAATGCTCTCAGTATTTATACCTATATGTTTACATAAAAAATTATTATTACATAAGTTTGCAGCAATAATTACATATTTAAAAAAAATTTTTTACTCCAAAAATAAAATAAAAAAGAAGAGCCCTTCCAGGCCCTTTGTATCATTTGGTTTATAAGGCTGATATAACCCCATCTCCTTTTGATCAAGCAGCAACTGGGGCTGTTTGACGGGAGAAACTAACGATTTTGTTAGCGTTTATGTTTTTGCTCATGCCGAGCAGGCTTCAGTCATCTTCCTTATACCCCGTCGAAACCATTGCAGCCCCAAAAATGGAGCTGAGCGGAATCGAACCGCTGTCCGAAATATCGGTTGAGATCACCTAGTCCAGTTGGACATTTATATTCTGACAGGCAAAATAAATATTGGATAGATATTTGCATATTTTTACAAATGTTATGAATTATTCTCATGAACATAGTTGCGTCATCTCCTGAAGGTTTAGAAAAAGTTTTAGCTAAAGAAATTAGCAATTATGGTGGAAATAATATTGTAATTTCAAAAAGGTGCGTATCTTTTCAATGTAATGAGGACACTCTCTATAAATTACATTTTTTTTCTAAAATTGCGTTTCGTTTTTACAGGGAAATTTCACGTTTTGAGTGTTTTGATAAAAAGTCTCTTTATAAAGGTGTGCAATCAGCATGCGATTGGTTGAAATGGATACCATTTGATAAGACTTTTTGTGTGTATGTAACGGGAAAAAATTCTAATTTAAGGCACTCTCATTTCACTGCTTTGCAGGTTAAAAATGCAATAATTGATTTACAACAAGCTTCTTTTGGTAAACGATCCAATATTTGTGTTATCAATCCTTTTTTGATAATTCATTTACATCTCCAAGAAAACTTAGCAGTTCTAAGTTTGCAAAGTACTGTCGAGAGCCTACATAAAAGGGGGTATAGGCCTGCTTTGGGTAATGCTCCGTTAAAAGAAAATTTAGCTGCAGGATTAATTAAAATAACCGAGTGGGACAGTTCAAAGCCTTTGATTGACTTAATGTGTGGTTCAGGTAGTTTGCTAATTGAGGGAGTATCCAATTCTTTAAATATTCCAAATATTCAAAAAAATTATCTTTTTGAAAACTGGCTTGACTTTAATAAAAATATTTTTAATCAAGAAATTTTAAAAACTAAAAATACTATTCCTGTAAAACCTAATTTTGAGAAAGTAATAGGGTGTGAGATAGATAAAGAGGTATTTCTGCAGGCTAAAAATAATATTTCTTTAGCAGGTTATTCTGATTATGTAGAAATCTTCAATATGGATTTTCATAATTTACGAATAGATTGCAAACCAGGAATAATTGTTTGTAACCCGCCTTACGGAAAGAAAATTGGAGCAGATAACGATCTTATTGAATTGTATTTAAAAATTGGGTCATTTTTAAAACATAATTTTTCAGGATGGGAATTTTGGCTGCTGAGTGGGAACTCCTCATTAACAAAATATTTAAAGATGAAAGCTAGTCTAAAAGTCCCAGTAAGTAATGGAGGAATAGATTGTAGATGGATAAAGTATTTGATTAGGTGAATTATTTTTTACCTAATACAGCCTTAGTGGTTTTTCCTAAACCTTCGATAGTTTGAGGTAAATAAGGACCTTTCGCTAATTTGCCTCCCAGTTTTAAACTTAACCCTGCTAGGAAAAGATCAGCAAGAAGAATTATGAGGAGATTATATTCAATTTTCCAATCATTCATTTTTTCTATTATTAAATAACCTATTAGGTGAATTATCATAAGAACAATCAATAATAATACAGCTCCAATAGCTAAAAATATCGTTCCGCTTATTAATCTCCTCTTCTCTCTATCAACTTCTTGTAGGGCAATTCTTACATGCAGATCCATTATGGAGCTTGCGATTGCAGATAGTCTTGAAGCTGTGTTGTTGAAATTTTTACTTTTTGATTTATCCATTTATTTTCTTCCTACTCCAATGATAGAACCAATTAAAAGGCCGATTCCTGCGGCAATTGCAATTGATAAAATTGGTTTTTTTCTTATTGGGCCCTCAATTTTTGGTCTTAAAGTTTGGTTTAATTCATCCAACAATTCTTCTAATTGGGTTTCGATTGGTTCAAGATGATCGGCGATTTCCCAGTTATTAGATTGTATTGAATCAATAATTTCAAATAATTGATCTTTGATCCCTTCAGATGATTTGCCAGTATGTTTGGCAATAACTTTGACTAAGTCATCAATACTACCCTTTGTGGTTTCAATAGTTTGTTGTGCAATATTTGGCCAACGCTCTTGAATAAGAGGAATAAGCTTATCTAGTTTTTCAAAAAACCACTTGTCATTGATTTCGTCATATTCATGTATGACGTTCCCACTCTTTTCTTTTTGATTGTCTTTTGGAGGATGAAAAGTTTCCATTAATCCACCTCTTTTTATTTTTACCTTAATCCCTTATTCAAAAATAACAAACCCATATATCAAATTTAGTACATTAATCAATTTAAAACATATAAAAATTTATGTACATTTTAATTTTCTGTTTTATTTGTGTAATAGGGTGTTGTTATATTAATTTTGTTTTATTTAATTAATCCCTTTATCATGGATATTACACTTGCACCAGTTTTATTCGCTTCTAAGACTATTCCAACAAGCTTAGGGCTCATTTTTGCAGCTCTTGCAGGAGCAGGCAGCTTGCTTTTTATAGCTCTTAGATTTGTTCCAGATTCAGGAGAATAATTAGATTTTCAGACGCCAGCTATTCGTTATTTCAAAAATAAAAATTGATAAAAATATAAATATTCTTTTCAAGTTTTTTCTTAAAGATGAATAAATGGGTTCTTTTGCATCATAAAATTGGTAAACCAGATTGCGAGGAGAATCACTATGATTTTCTTGTTGAAAACGGTAAAGATTGCTTAACTTGGAAAATATTTGAAATTCCTCAAATAAATGGACCTTCAATTGAAATTATAAAACAAGTAAATCATAGATTAATTTGGCTTTATCGCGAAAAATATACCTTATCAAATGATAGAGGACAGGTTCAAAGAAAAGATTATGGCACATACAATATAGTTGGAGATTTTTTAGATGAAGACGACTTTTCTTTGAGACTTAATGGAAAAATTTTTAATGGAATATTCCAAAAAAAATTTAATTCGTGTCAATTAATTTCTGAGATAAATTAAAAATTTAGAATATTCTTAATATATCTATTGAGATTTCTCAGAAATTAGCTAATGTTACTTAGCTATTGAGACGTCCGATTGGTACACATCAATCAGGTCGAGTTTGAAAATTTTAAATCTTTTGGAGGAAATATTTCTATTCCTCTCGAAGAAGGTTTTACTGTGGTTACAGGACCTAATGGTTCAGGTAAGAGTAATATTCTTGACGGAATACTTTTTTGTTTAGGTTTAGCTAACAGCAGGGGAATGAGGGCTGATAGATTACCTGATTTAATAAATACTTCCAAGGTAAAAGAGGGTAAATCTTCAGAAACTTCAGTTTCGGTGAGATTCAACATTGAAGGATGGTCTCAAAGAGAAGAAGCTGCAGATTTAGATATTGAAGAGGAGTCTTTATCTTTCGCAAAAGAACAAAAAGAATGGGTTGTTTCAAGAAAATTAAGATTAATGCCAGGAGGCTCTTATGCTTCAACGTATACATCTGACGGAAAGCCATGTAATCTGCAACAGATTCAAAAACTTTTAAGGGATATAAGGGTAGACCCAGAAGGCAGTAACGTTGTAATGCAAGGGGATGTAACAAGAATTGTATCTATGAGTAATAAGGAAAGAAGAACACTTATTGATGAATTAGCTGGAGTTGCTTTATTTGATACCAGGATTGAACAAACTCACTCTAAACTTAATGATGTTTATGAAAGGCAAGAAAGATGTGAAATTTTGCAAAATGAATTACAAGCTAATAAATTAAAGCTTGAAAAAGAATGCGAAAAAGCAAAGATTTATAAAAAACTAAAACAAAGAGTCGGGGAGCTTTCAGAACTTAAAAAAGTTATCTTATACCAAGATCAAGTTAAGAGAATTGAGGAGATTAGAAAAAAGGATTTAGATTTGGATGAACAAAAGAAGCAATTAACATCAAATCAAGAAAATTTATCAAAAGAGATTCAAATTTTGATGAATACATTTCAAGTTATAGATTATGAGTTAAAAGAAAAAGGTGAAGATAATTTAATTAAAGTCAACTCTGATATTGGAGGAATTAACACGAGCTTAAGAGAATTAGAAAGATTATCTTCTATAAATAAAAATGAAGGCCAAAAATTAAAAGATAGTAGAGATATGATTGCAATATCCAAAAAAAATTTAGAGATTGATAAGAAGCAATTCAATTCTTTTGATGAGACTGCATTACATAACTTAGAAAAAGAAATAAAAAGCTTATCTGACGAACATAAATTATCTAGACAAAAACTTTCGAAAGCTGCTGATCAGTCAGGAGAATTGTCTAAGAAAAATTTACAAATTAATAGTGAAATTGAAAGCCTTCAAACTCTGATTGAACCATTGAATTCAAAAAAAAGAAATCTTGAAGAAGAGATGATTGAAAATAATATTCAAAGAGATGAAATTTCTTCTCAAATAGATTCACTATCTGAAGATAAAAAAACTATTTCTAAGTTGGAAACGAATCATAAATCAATGATTAATGAAAAGAAGCAAAAATTGATTACGATACAATCAAAAATAAATGATTTACAAACTGATATCGCATTATTGTCTAAAACAATTAATAGGGTCAGCGAAGAAAGATTAAAATTGGAGAAAGATTTGTCTAGATATGAAAGTCGAAAAGAGGCATTGAATGAGACTAGAGGTTCATACTCATTAAGGATTCTTCTTGAATCTGGATTAGAAGGTATTCATGGTTATGTCGCTCAATTAGGTGAGGTGAATGAAAAGTATAGATATGCACTGGAAATCGCTGCAGGAAATCGATTAGGCCAGATTGTTGTGGATAATGATTCTGTAGCAGCAAAAGCTATTGATATTCTTAAAAGGAAAAAAGCAGGAAGATTAACTTTTTTACCTCTCAATAGGATTAAAAATTATTCAAACAAAGAAGTAATCTCTCGTGTTTGGCAAAATAATCATATTGGTTATATAGATAAAGCTATAAATTTACTGAAATTTGATGAAGTTTATCATGATGTTTTTAAATATGTATTTGGAGAGACCCAGGTTTTTTCTGATTTAACTTCGGCAAAATCTATAAAGTTAAAACATAGAATAGTAACTCTTAATGGTGAACTTCTTGAAAGTAGTGGTGCTATTACTGGTGGTAGTAAATTAAATAGAGATTTAGCTTATAAATTTGGTTCTAATAATGAAATTGATGAAGTTAGTCCAATAAAGCAAAGGTTATTAACAATTAATGATTCGATTAATACAGCAAATAGTGAGTTATCTAAAAAAAATATTCAATTAGAAAATTTAATTAAAGACTACAGAATGGTTAATGATGACTTAGTCGCAATAAATAAAGAAAATGATCTTAATAAAAGTTCTTTAAAGAATGTTGGAGAAAAGATTGCATCAAATTCCATGAGATTGGGGAAACTTAATGAACAAAATAATTTATTAAAAATAAATTTAAAGAAAATTATAAATATATTTTTGCCACAACAAAAAAAATTGGATGATTTAAAAAATTCGCTTAAAGAAAACTATAAATATAATCCCAATGAATCAATCTCAAATATAAATAAAGATTTTCAAGGAGTTGACGTTGAACTTGAAAAACTTGTGAAAAGAAGGAACAACATAATAGAGCAAAGGAACCAGAATGAGCTAAATAAAGAAAGAATTTTCAATGAGCAAAAACTTATATCTATTAAAGAAAAGAATCTTGATGAATCTATAAAGAAATTAGCTAAATCGCATGCTGAATGGATCCTTAAACGAAATGATTTACAAAAAGATCTAGTAAATCTTGAGAAAGAGAAAAAAATCCTGGAAGAAGATTTAGGTGTTTTACGTAGGAAAAGAGATGAATTAAATTCAAAGATTTCAAATAAAAGGCAAGAATGTAATGAAGTAGAAATTAAACAAGATTATTTAAATCGTGATAAACAAGCACTTACTGAAGAAAAAAGAATAGAGAGTATTAAGCTTGACGAATATCATAAGCAACTGCCAAATCCTCTTCCTGATTTCGGTGAATACGCGAATAAAGATATCAATTATTTTCATTCTGAAATTTCATCATTAAATTCAAAATTAGAAAGTTTAGAACCTGTTAATATGCTTGCGCTAGATGAGTTAGAAGAGTTAGAAGAGCGACTGAATGCTTTAGTTGAAAGACTAACTGTTTTATCCAATGAGCGATCAGAATTGCTTTTAAGAATTGAGACTGTTGCAACAATGCGCCAGGAAGCTTTTATGGAGGCGTTCTCAGAAGTAGATAAACATTTTAGAGAAATTTTTGCATTACTATCTGATGGTGATGGATTTCTTCAGTTGGAGAATAACAAGATGCCTCTAGAGGGTGGATTGACATTGGTGGCTCATCCTAAAGGGAAAAATGTGAGAAGATTAGCCTCAATGTCAGGAGGCGAAAAGTCTTTGACTGCATTAAGTTTTTTATTTGCTCTTCAAAAATATAAACCATCTCCATTTTATGCATTGGATGAGGTTGATAGTTTCTTAGATGGAATAAATGTTGAAAGATTATCAAAGTTAATATCATCTCAGTCATCAAATGCACAGTTTATAGTTGTTAGTCACCGCAGACCTATGATTAGCGCATCTATGAGAACTATTGGAGTTGCACAAGCAAGAGGTGCTCATACACAGGTGATAGGTCTTCCAAATGCTGCATAACAACACAAACCTCAAATTTTACTCCAGAGTGTGTAATATAATTTTATGAATTTGTCTAATTCTTCATCAAAAAATGATCCATTAAAGTCAATCCCCAGTGATCGACTATGGTTAAGATCTGAATTAATGGGTACACAAGTTATTACTACTGATACAGGTAGGAGACTTGGGGTTGTAGGAGAAGTAGTTGTGGATATAGATAGAAGAGAAGTTATAGCCTTGGGTTTAAGAGATAATCCTCTTACTAGGTTTCTCCCTGGCCTTCCAAGATGGATGCCTTTGGAAAGTATAAAACAAGTTGGAGATGTAATTTTAGTTGATTCTTTAGATTCTTTAAGTGATAATTTTTCTCCTGATAGATATGGGAAGGTAATAAACTGTCAAGTTATAACTGAGTCAGGACAGCTACTGGGCAGAGTCCTTGGTTTTTCGTTCGATATTGAAACGGGAGAATTAATTTCTTTGGTTACTGGAGCCATAGGTGTCCCTTTGCTTGGAGAAGGCGTTTTAAGTACTTGGGAGATTCCTGTAGATGAAATTGTTAGCAGCGGCACAGATAGAATAATTGTATATGAAGGTGCCGAAGAGAAATTAAATCAATTAAGTAGCGGTTTGCTAGAAAAATTGGGAGTAGGCGGATCATCTTGGGATAATCGAGAATATACAAAATTCTCTTCCAATTTAGTTCCCGTAGAAAATCAGTTGCTTTCTGGAGTAGATAGTAATCAAGAAACTCTGCTGTTAGAGGAATCACAAGAAGAAGAACTTATTGATGAGAATGAAATCGATGACGAGCTTGAATATGTTGCATTAGATGATTCTCAAGATAATTTAACAGTTAAAAAGCAACTTTATTTAGATAATGATTATTCTCAAGAAAATAATTTTGATAATGATTCTATTAAGCCTCAAAGAATAACAAAAAAACCATCAAAAAAACGTCCTGTTGAGACATCAAATGAAACTCTTGATATTGAACCTATAGATCAACAAGATCTCCTTATTGATCAAAAGGTCTCCAATCCTGTTGATATTGATGACCCTTGGTGATAAATTTAGTTATTTATTGAATCGAGTATTAATCTCGTTAATTTTTGAACAGCTCCTAAACTTCCGCGCTCTTTCTTTAAATTTCGTCTTTGATCTTGTAAAAGATTTGAATTATTAATTAAGTATATTGCTTCATCAGCAATTTCTTTTGGTTGTATTTCTCCAATTCTTTCTGGAACTATAAGTCTTTTGGCTTTGATATTTGGCCATGCAAAAAATTGTTTATTATTTAGGTACCAATTTTTTACGCATATTGAAATAATTTTATTAATTATTGGTATTTTTCCAATAATGCCAAATATCCCATCCCATGAATTCATTAGATTTAAATGTTGCGTTGGAAGGACTACAATCATAGGAAGGTTGATTGCAGCTAATTCTGCGGTGTTCGCTCCCACTGTTGTTATTGCTAGCTCACATTGTCTTAATATTTGATTAGCAGGACTACTTGAAATTAAATAAATTTTTGTATTATTTTCGGTCTGCAGTTCATAATGAAAGGTAGATTCTTCTAATTTTTTAATATATTTAATTTTCGACGAATAATTTTTTGCTATTGGATTTTTATTGCTCTGATAATATAAAAAGTCTTTTATATTGGTAGTTGGAGCGATAGGAATCATCAATTTAATATCACTACTACTTGATGAAACATGATCAGCCATTTCTAGGAAAAATGGTATACCAATAGATAATTTAGTTTTTTTGGAGCCAGGTAAAATTGCTATCCATCTTTCACCTTTCATTTCAAAAGTATATTTATCTTCATGGTTTATATCGGCCATTAAATCGCCCACTATTCTGCATTTTTTTTGATATATGAACGGTAATTTTTGCTTTACTTTTTCATTCATTGCCGCAATAGATGAGTTCCATCTAGGCCATCGCGCTTCCCACTCTGCATATGTAATACATTTATATCCAAGCCTTTTCGCTAGTAAAACGCTCCATAATTGATCGCCTCCAAGAAATACTACTATTCCACTATCTGGCCATTTTATGAAGGAAGAAGGGTTAATTAATAATTTCCAAAACTTTCTTGCAGGAGTCACAAGATCTAAGTCTGGCCATTTTTTTGCTATTTCATATTCATTGCCATTTGCATTGGGACAAGGAACAAGAATTAATCTTAGATGAAAATCAATATGTTTTTTGGAATTTAAAGTTAGTATTTCTTTTTTTAAATTATTTAAAACTGGCTTCACCCAAGTAGTTAATTCTCCAGGTCCATTTGAGATAATAACCACTGCAACTGATTTTTTTTTCATTGCAGTCAACTAAAGTAATTTATGAAGTGCGGACGGCGAGACTTGAACTCGCAAGGCCTAAGCCACACGCTCCTTAGACGTGCGCGTCTACCAATTCCGCCACATCCGCCTGCAAGGCTTTATTAATTGTTTTCAAAAGCCATTTATATTCTACAGGAAATGATGCATTGTAAATAATTGACTTTTAATAAATAATTTTTGTAATTCTTTTCTATTGCATTAAGGATGATAATTAACCATATAAACGTTTTAGGTTGTATTCTTATTCAAGAACCAATCAAATTAAATTTAAATTTCATGTGTAATTTTTATAAATTTTTTATTTTAAATTAATTTTTTTTAATAATGGTCCAAAAAGTTTTAATCGCTAATCGTGGAGAAATCGCTTTACGAATCATCAGAAGTTGTAGAGAACTTGGTATTGCTACTGTAGCTGTGTATAGCACAGTTGATAAAAATGCTTTACATGTGCAATTAGCTGATGAAGCAGTTTGCGTAGGAGATTCATTAAGTAATAAGAGTTATTTAAATATTCCAAATATTCTCGCTGCAGCCACTTCAAGAGGAGTTGATGCAATTCATCCTGGCTATGGTTTTCTTGCAGAAAATGATAAATTTGCTGAAATGTGTAACGATCATGGAATTATTTTTATAGGCCCATCGCCAACTTCGATTAGGTTAATGGGAGATAAATCAACGGCAAAGGAGACAATGGATGGTGTAGGGGTACCCACTGTCCCAGGAAGCAAAGGTTTACTGGCTAGTATTGATAAGGCATTTAAATTGGCAGATCAAATGGGATATCCTGTAATTATTAAAGCTACAGCGGGTGGTGGCGGAAGGGGAATGAGACTTGTAGAGAAGGCTGAAACCTTAGAAAAAATGTTTAAAGCTGCTCAAGGTGAAGCAGAAGCTGCTTTTGGTAACGATGGACTTTATATGGAAAAATTTATTAAGAAACCTCGTCATGTAGAGGTTCAAATATTAGCTGATAAGTCCGGTAATGTAATTCATCTAGGAGAAAGAGACTGTTCTGTTCAAAGAAGACATCAGAAATTGCTTGAAGAATCACCCAGTCCAGCTATTAATAAAGAATTAAGGGAGAAGATGGGTAATGCTGCCATAGCTGCTGCCAAAAGTATTAATTATGAAGGTGCTGGAACGGTTGAATTTTTAGTTGATGAAGATGAAAAATTTTACTTTATGGAGATGAATACTAGGATTCAAGTTGAACATCCAGTCACAGAAATGGTAACTGGTGTTGATCTCATAGCTGAACAAATTAAAATTGCTGCTGGTCATAATTTGGAATTTAATCAAGAACAGATTCAATTAAATGGACACGCTATCGAATGTCGAATTAATGCGGAAGATCCAACTCATAATTTCAGGCCATCTCCTGGAAGAATAACAGGATGGCTACCTCCAGGTGGTCCAGGAGTAAGAGTAGATAGTCATGTATACACTGGCTATGAAATACCTCCTTTTTATGATTCTTTAATAGGTAAGCTTATAGTGTGGGGCAAAGATAGAAATACAGCAATAAAAAGAATGAACAGAGCTTTAAATGAATGTGCTGTGACTGGAATACCTACTACAATAAATTTCCATTTAAACTTGCTTGAAAAACAAAAATTCAAAGAAGGGAAAATTCATACTAAGTATGTAGAGGAAGAATTGCTTCCTGATTTCTAGATTTCATTCATTAATCTAAGTTAGCTTTTAAGATTAATTTAATAATACCTTGCTGTCCCACTAGTACTTCACGAATAAGACTTATTATTCCAATCCATATAACTGGGGTTACATCTACTCCTCCAATGGGAGGTATGACTTTTTTTGTGAACTTTAGAATTGAACTTGTAGGTAATAGAACAATTATCCATAGTCCTTTTGAAACATCAATCTTTGGATACCAAGACATAATTAATCTTATGAGGAAAGCCAAAGTAAGTAAGGATAGCGTTAGTCCTAAAGTAATATCCAGAAAAATTAAAAATTTTGTTTGTAATGAGATCACAATTCTTTAAAGCATCTTAATAAATATCCCATAAGTACGGATTATATTCTTATTATTAATTGAGAATTTAATTTTTGAAAACAAGTGATTCAAATTTCTCAACTAATTTTATCAGCAAATTTTTCTCCAGAAGTTTCTAATAACTCAGCCGTTGGAATGATAGGTAGTTTCATCGCAGCTGGATTATTAATTGTTGTTCCTGCAACAGCCTTGTTGATAGCTGTCAGTCAAAATGATAAATTAGATGCTGAGAGAGCAGGCAAAAGACGCTAGTTTTTATAAAAATATTACGTAAAATAAATATATAGAGAGTTTAAAGCTCTTTCAATTTTTTATGGAGAAAAATCGTGGTCAATGCTAGTCTCAATTGGGCAAGTATTGTTGGTATTGTCCTCGCTGTATGCGGGGGAGGCCTCTATTTCTTAAGGTCTTTTAAACCTGCTTTAGCTCGTGATTATGATGTTTTTTTTGCCGCTATAGGACTTTTATGTGGAGGAATTTTATTTTTTCAAGGATGGAGGCTAGATCCAATTCTTCAATTTGGACAATTTCTGCTTGCAGGCACTACAGTATTTTTCGCTTACGAGAGTGTTAGATTACGGGGGATAGCGACGGATCAGGCCAGAAGAAGTTCTTTCTTCGAAGATGATCAAGTTCCTAATATGCCAAGAAATTCTTCTAGAAATAGATGGGAGGAAGATTATGAACAGTTTGATGAACCTGAAAGACCTTCACGCAGGTTTAGATCACAAGATATTGATCAGGAAGATGATACATTTGGTGCAGAGAGGACTCGTATTCGAAGAGTTTCTAGAGCGATTCCAGAGTCTGCTGTGAGCAGGAGGCGTTCAAATAGCATAAGTGATGATAATGAGTATGATCAAGAATTTTCTCAGAGAAGGCGTTTTAGATCTGATGAAAATCAGGGACCAAGGAGAAATAATTTTGGTGAAAGGAGAACTATTCGCAATGAAGTTAAAAGAGGTTCGAGGCCATCTCCTAATAAAAATGCATCTACTCAAGTAACTGAAGATTCCTTTACTGATTTATCTTCCAGCTCATCTAAGACACAAAGAGTAAGAGGTAATATAAGAACACAAACCTCAAAAAACAAAGTAGAGGATGCATCTTTTACTCAAAAAAATAGTAATTCGAATCAATCAAAGCAAGTTCGTAGAACAGTAAATAATTCAAAATCAAATAGTAGGAACCAAGCAGGTAGGTATAATGTAGCTTCTAAAAAAGATAAGCCAAGAGATAATAGTTCAAGATTTGATGATTAACTAGTTTAGAATTCCCGTCCATGAAAAGAATGATTTTTTACTTAATATTTCAATTATTAATATTGATAGAAAACCTATCATGGCAAATCTACCATTAGTAATTTCGGAGTATCTATTCCACCCAAAATTATAATCATTTGATGGATCTTCTTTATTGAAATCTAAAGTTCTTTTATTTGTAGTATCATCTCCTTCATTTTTATTTTCAAAATTAATCATAGAGGATTCATTATTATCGCTTAAGGACATAATTATAAGTTAGTTATTAAAATTATAGTTTTCAGCGGTTACTAATTTCCAGTTTCCGTTACCGCTTAATTCTAATATATTTTGGTGAAAGTCTTTAAGACTTGGTCTATGGCCAACGCTGATCATTGATAAATCTCTATTTTTGAGCAAATTATATAGTTTTTTTTCGGTTTCTATATCTAAAGCACTTGTAGCTTCATCAAGGACTGCAAATCTTGGTGAATTCAGTAACAACCTTGCAAATGCTAATCTTTGCTGTTCGCCTAATGAAAGAATTCTTGGCCAATCTTGTTTCACATCTAAATTAGGATATCGATTTGATAATGATGATAAATTCACTTCATTAAGAACAGATAACAAATGGTCATCACTAAACTTATCAACTTCTGTTGGGTAGCATAATTGCTCTCTTAATGACCCAAGAAGCATGTAAGGTTTTTGAGGAATAAATAGTAAATCTCCCGTTTTTGGTTTTTCTATATGTCCAATTTTCGGTTCCCATAAACCACTAATCATTCTAAGTAATGAGGTTTTCCCGCATCCAGATGGCCCTACAACCAATAATGATTCATTATTATCTATGCTTAAACTTAAGTCTTTAATTATGGTTTTATTGGATCCAGGAGGAGAAAGATCAGCATTTTTTATTAAAATTGAAGAATAATTAGTCGTTATATTTTGATTTATATTAGGTTTTTCTTGACTAATTGATTCAACCTTTGATTGGAAGCCTTCAAGTCTACCAATGCCTGCTGTGAATTTTGCAAGTTCTTCGATTTGATTAACTATAAAGAACAAAGAACCTTCAACCATACTAAATGCAAAACTAGCTTGTATAAATCTTCCATAATCAATGTCTCCATTAAAATATGGGATTGCCATTATTAGATATGGAAAAAAATTCCCTGCATAATTTATAGATCTCCTCATTACATCTATAATCACCCTCCAAATTATTAAAAGATTAAAATTTCTAACGACTTCACCTAATCTTCTTTCGGTTTCTGATCTTTCAGGACTCTCGCCAGAGTAAAAAGCAATTGATTCAGCATTATCTCGAATATGAACAAGTCCGTATCGAAAATCTGCTTCATATCTAAGTTGATCAAAATCTATTTTTACAAGATTCTTTCCAGCAATAAGTAATATCGTTGTAGCGAATGCTGCATATCCAAATAATGAGAAGGTTAAATTTTTACTAATGCTCCATAAAATTAAAATATTCAATGAAAATGTTAAGAGGGCATCAAAAACTCCTAAAGTGAACGTTAAACTTTGGCCAGTAAATGCTTTCGTGTCATCTGTTATTCTTTGATCAGGATTATCTACATCAGTTTGTTCTTCATCATTAGGATTTAATTGATAATATGCTTTATTAGTCATGTAGTCTTTTACAAGACTTTTAGAAAGCCATTCTCTCCAAATAATTCCTAATTTATAAGTAAAAAATATTTGAGAAACACGTATTGGAAGCGCTATTACAAAGCAACAAGCATATATTCCAAGAATTCTGTAAAAGCTATTTTCTTGCTTCTCAACAAGTGCATTAGTTAAATCTCTTGCAATGAATCCTATTCCTGCATTAATTCCATTTACAGCTAATAACATTAAAACAATGACTCCTAAAAAGAGCCAATGCAGCCATCTCTTATTTTTTAATTGTTTTCTTAAACTAAAAAAACTGGCTGATCCAATTAGAAAAAGACCTGAAAAAAGTAAACCCCAAGAACTTGACCATATTATATTAATTGTTTTTACTACTCCACCAAAATATTTCTCTAAGAGGATTGGTTGGATACTTTCTAAAAAACTAATTATGCCTGTAAGTGAAACTAGGACTATCCCTCCAACAAGAAAAAGTAGTGATAATAAAAGCCAGACAAACTGTAAACCTGTACATTGATCGATAGGGAGAAAAAAAGGTTGAGATAATTTTCTTAATTTCTGAATTTGATAAAAAAACTTGGATTTATTTCTAAATGTAGTTGTCATTAATATTAATCTTATTTAATGGCTTTATTATAAGGTAATTAGTTTAAAGATTGACCTAAACCCATCATTGATAATGCCCAGCTTGGTAGATTTAAGTAATTTATCAATTTTAGATCAAATTGATGTACTTGCATAAATGTTATGTCTAAAGCCCACCAGATTAAAAAAGGAAGGTTAAATAGAATCTGTAATTGCCATTTATAGGTAATAACTTTCCAGATTTTGTTTAAAGTTGATTTTTGATTTTTATCGAGTTCTTCCCAATTTTGATTAATCTTATAAAATAGATTTTGTGATTTTTTTGAATTTAGTGAATTAGGAGTATCCATTAATTTTATGTTATTTATATACTTATAGCTTAGATTTTTGTTTAACGAGAGTTTAACCTGGAGGCCATTTCATTGGTCTTCCAGCAAGAAAATGAATATGTAGATGAAATACAGTTTGACCAGACTCAGCACCATTATTAATTACAGTTCTCCAGTTTTCAAGATTTTTGGAAATTGCAACTTTTTTGCCAACTAAAAGTAAGTGCCCTAATAAGTTTTTGTCTTCATCTTCACAATTTAACAAATTGACAATTGGCTTTTTGGGTATAACTAAAAAATGAATTGGTGCTTGAGCAGAAATATCATTAAATGCAATGCAATATTCATCTTCATATAATTTATCGCAGGGTATCTTTCCCTCGATAATTTTTGAAAAAATTGTTGTGTCCGCCATATTAATTAACCCTTTTATTTGTTAATTGGGTAAACATCATCAATATTGTATCCCTCCTTAGATAATTCTTTTTTTAGTTCTTCATTAGAGGTAACTCTATCTAAAAATAATATTCCTCGTAAATGATCTACTTCATGTTGAATACATCTCGCTAATAAACCGTCAGCATTCATCTTTCTTGGTCTACCCATTTCATCACGGAATTTTAATTTTATTGTTGATGGCCGAACGACATTTAAATATATCCCTGGAATACTTAAGCAGCCTTCTTCATATGAGTTTAAAGTAGATCCAAAAGCTGTGATTTCTGGATTAATAAGAATTAGTGGTTCTGCTGCTGAGTCTTCAAAATTTATATCAATAACTAGTAACTCTTTGCTAATTCCAACCTGGGGAGCAGCCAACCCAATTCCTTTTGCAGCGTACATGCTCTGGAGCATATCTTTAGCTAAATCTCTTGTGGCAATATCTACTTTGCTAATTCGTTTCGCATTCGTTCTGAGTGTTTTGCTGCCTAATTTAAAAATTTCTAAAGGTGGATTTTCAATTACTTCTTTGCTGACTTTTAAATTAGAAACATCACTTCTAGTCTTTCTTGCTAATTTTGAAAAATGATTTGGCACTTTTGAATTACAAATTAAATTTATAGTTAGACTATAAAAATAGTAACATTTATTTGAAACTTTAATTGCAATAAGCTAAATGGTTAACCATAAAGAATTAAATGTAAAAAGTGTTTATAAAGATAAAAAATTCTTTAGTGAAACTAATATTATTGAAGATTTAATTTTTTGGAAAGAAAGATTAAATATTGCTGGGGAAAATATTAATGCAATATTTACAAGACCAATAAATAATCCTAATTCAGTAACTCAAAATTTAACTGGTGATCAATTCTCAATAACAAGTCTTTTTCATGGATATGGAGGTCAATCATATAAATGCATTAAATCTAATAATCAACTTTTAATTGTTTGGATAGACCAAAAATCAAAATCTATTTGGATGAATATTTTTAAATTTATAAACTCGAAAGATTATAAGGATCATTCTCCTTATTTAATAAGTAATGATCAGCCTAGAAAGTTAACTAAATCTATCACTGGAAATTTTGATGCTAGCTTTGTATTGATTGATGATAAAACTTTATTTGGATTAATTGAAATTCATAATGTAGATTACTTATTTAAAATAGATATTTTTAAAGAGGAACAAGATTTAATTTTTCTAAAAAAATTTAATAACTTTGCAGGATCATTATCATCAAATATAAGTGAAAACTTACTTTCATGGATAGAGTGGGATTTTCCATTTATGCCATGGGAAAATAATAATCTTTGTTTTGCTGAACTAGATAATAATTGTGAATTAGAAAATTCTATAAAATTAGATAAAGAGATATTAAGTAATTGTGAAAAGATTTCTTTTTTTCAACCTTATTGGATTAGTGATAATTTATTAGTATGCTCAGAAGATAGTTCAGGTTGGTGGAATTTAATATTTTTTGAGGTAAATGATTTGAACAATATATTTATTAGGAAAAGAATAAGAAAGGAATTTTTTGAATATGGTTTACCTCAATGGGTATCAGGAATATCATTATTTTCAGGATTAAAAGATAATTTTTACTGTTTAGCTAAGCATAAAGATAATTGGATATTAGAAAATTATCAAAACTTGCATTTTGTTAGAAAAATAGATTTACCTTATACAATTTTAAGTGATTTAAAATCGTACGCTAGTAATTTAATATTGAAAGCATCTAATCAAGTTTGCGAAGAAAAATTAATAGAATTAGAAATAAAATCTTTGCATAAAATTCAAATTCAGCAAAATAAAATTAAGCCTTTAGAGTCAATATCGCAAGCTCAGTCAATTTGGTTTGAGGGATTTGATAAAAGGAAAACTCATGCATGGATTTATAAACCTACTAATTCATATTTTAAAAAACCGCCCTTAATGGTTAAAGCCCATAGTGGGCCAACAGATTATTTTAACGGATCACTTAATCCGGAAGTTCAGTTTTGGACTTCTAGAGGATGGTGCTTTGCAGAGGTTAATTATGGAGGTTCTTCATCTTTTGGTAAAGAATATCGAAATCGGTTAAATGGAAACTGGGGAATAGTTGATTCTATGGATTGTAGGGCTCTTGTAAAAATTTTAATTTCTGAAGAATTAGTTGATAAAACTAAAGTTGTTGCCTTAGGTAATAGTGCTGGGGGATTAACTGTATTTAATGCACTTTGTGGAGACACACTTTTTAAAGCAGCAATTTGTAAATATCCAGTTTTAGATTTGAATCAAATGCATTTTAATACTCATAGATTTGAAAAAGATTATTTAAATTCACTCATAGGAAATTTTGAAGATTGTAAAGATCAATATTTTGATAGATCTCCAATCAACAAAATTCAACAGATTTCTCAGCCTGTTTTAATTTTTCATGGTAAAAAGGATTTTGTTATTGACTATAGGATTTCTTTTGAATTTCATGAAAAACTTTTGAATAATAATATCTATTCAGAAATTCACCTTTATCAAGAAGAAGGACACGGTTTTAAATATTTGAAAAACAAGATTAATTGTTTGAATATATCAGAAAAATTTTTGGAAAAAATTTTCAATTAGGAGTTTATTTTCAAAAAATTAATTGTCTCTTTAAGTTTAATAATAAAAGTATCTATATCTTCTTTTGTAGTTGTAAAGTTCATACTTACTCTTGCTGTAGATTTTATTCCTAGATGTCTATGAAGGGGTTGACAACAATGATGTCCGCTCCTTATACAAACTCCTTTGGAATCAAGTATTTCTGCAATATCATTTGAGTGTATGTTATCAACATAAAAAGCTGCTAAAGAAGCTCTGTTTTGATCTTTAGTTGGAGATGGACCTATAATATGCAAATTTTTTATATTGCTCAAATGATTAAATAAATATTGAGTTATTTTTTTTTCATAATTGTTGATATTATTTAATCCAATTTTTTTTATATATTTCAGTGCTTCTGCCAAGCCAATTGCTTCAGCAATTGCTGGAGTGCCCGCTTCAAATTTATGTGGTAATTCAGCCCAGGTACTTTTTTCTTCAAAAACATCTTCAATCATTTCTCCTCCACCTAGAAAAGGGGGGATCTCATTAAGTATTTTCTCTCTGGACCATAAAAATCCTATCCCAGTTGGGCCACATAATTTATGGCCTGAACCGGCAAGGAAATCAATATTCAATTCTTGAACATCAACTTTAATATGAGCCAAGCTTTGGCAAGCATCTAAAAGTACTAATGCCCCATTTTCTTTAGCTAGTTTTGTTATCTCTTTAATTGGATTACAGCATCCTAAAGTATTACTTATATGTACCAAGCTTACTAACTTTGTTTTTTTATTAATCTTTGATTTAAGGTCTGCCATATCTAGTTCACCCTCATTATTAATTCCGACATATTTAATTTTGCATTTATTTTTTGTTGCTATTAATTGCCAAGGTACGATATTACTATGATGTTCCATAAGGGTTAATAAAATTTCGTCATTTTCCTTTAAGTGAAATTCTCCCCACGATCTAGCTGCAATATTAATCGCTTCTGTTGCGTTTCTTGTAAATATTATTTCTTTATCTGAGTATGCATTAATATATTTAGTTATCTGGTGTCGTGCATTTTCAAACTCATCGGTAGCTTTCGCGCTAAGTTGATGAGCTCCTCTATGAACGTTTGCGTTAAAATTTTTATAGTATTCATTTAATTTATCTAAAACTTGTATTGGTTTTTGAGTGGTAGCAGCATGATCAAGATAAATTATTTTTTTACTACCACTATCATGGTTAGCTAAAAGAGGGAAATCTTTTTTCTCGTGAACGTTATAAATTTGAGAGGTTTTCATTATTTATTTTTTAGTAGCAGAGCTAGTAAATCCCATCTTTCTTTGGAAATTGGTAAAAATGAGATTATTTCTTGATAATAAGATCTTAATTGTAGTTTACTGGCTTGTTCTAATGTGAGACCTCTTGATCTCATATAAAAAAGTTCATTCTCATTTAGTTGAGAGATAGTTGCACCATGCATGCACTTTACATCGTCTGCAATGATTTCTAGTTGAGGTTTTGTATCAATCTTTGCGTAATTAGATAAAAGTAAATTTCTACTGAGTTGAGAAGCATCAGTTTTTTGAGCAATGCGTGGAACAACTATTAATCCTTCAAAGACAGAATGAGATCTATCTCTGGCTAAGGATTTATTTAGTTGGTCTAGAAATCCATTAGGTCCATTAAAAGCAATTTTTGCGTATGTAGAAATTTGCTCATTATCTTGAGTTATTTGCATTCCTTTGATATTAGTTTTTGCATTACCTTCAATTTGATTTATGTTTATCTCTAATCTTCCAAAATCAAATTTAAATTGTAAAGATCCCAAATTATATACACTATTCTTTTTTTGAAATACATTTAAAGAATTTATTAAATGTGATTTGTATTTTCCATAGGATACTATTCCGTGATTTACTTGTGAATCTTCTTCTAGATACAAATAGGAAGAATTTGATAAGGAAGAATTATCATCTCCTAAGTTTATTTGCGAAATCTCCACCTCTGTATTCTTTTCGATATTAATAATTAATGTTCTTGAATTAAAAAGATTATTTTTTGAATTAGTAATTATTTCTAAATGAGGCAAATTTCTGCCTTTTATATTAAGACCGCAAATATTTTTTTCATTTGTCAAAAGATGATTTAGTAAAGCACTCCAGTTTTGAGTTGAATCAGATTCAAGAAGTTTGTGTTGTATTAAGTTAAGAATTTTTTGATCATCTAATTCTTTTATTTCCCATTCTTGTTCTTTGATATTTATTTTCTTATGATCTCCAATTATCAGTCTTATTACTTTTTGTGATTCATTTTCATAAGGAATATTGGGTTTATAAAAATCATGATTTATTTTATAGTCTAAAAATCTAGCTAATTTAGATTTATTTGCCATTCTCCAGATCTCACTTTTATGATTAGGAAGAGGGTTGAGTTGCAATTTATCTAGACATATTTTTTGTAGAATAGATCCACTGGCGGATTTATTTATTCTATTTTTACTTATCTCTTCAATAATTTGCATTTAAATTAAGTTTTATCTATAAACTTGTCAGTCCATTCATATCCATTCTTTTCAAGTTCTAAAGCAAGTTCACTATTACCAGTTTTTATTATTTTCCCATTTGCCATTACATGAACAAAATCAGGTTTAATTTCATCTAGTAAACGTTGATAATGCGTTATTAGAATTATGCCACAATTTTCATTTGCTATTTTTTTGATCCCAGATGCAACAATTCTTAGTGCATCAATATCTAGCCCCGAATCTGTTTCGTCAAGGATTGCTATCTTAGGCTCCAAAAGTGCCATTTGTAGTATTTCATTTCTTTTCTTTTCACCACCTGAGAAGCCCTGATTGATACTTCTATTTAAGAAGGTAGGTTCCATTTTTACAATCTCTAGTTTTTCTTTAACTAAATCTTCGAACTCAAATGTATCTAATTCTTCTTTTTTGAGAAATTTTCTCCTAGCATTTGTAGCAACTCTAAGAAATTCTAAATTACTGACTCCAGGTATTTCTATTGGGTATTGAAATCCTAGAAAAATTCCAGATTGAGCTCGCTCCTCAGGTTCTAAGGGTTCAATATCAGTACCAGAAAGTTTTATCTTGCCACCTGTGATTTCATAAGATGGATGCCCAGCAATTATTTTTGATAGAGTGCTTTTTCCGCAACCATTCCTGCCCATAATGGCATGAATTTCTCCTGGATTAATGGATATATTTACACCTTTTAAAATAGTAAGATTCTCTGTTGATGCAAAAAGATCATGTATTTCTAATAGTGGTTTTTTGGTTTCTTTTTTGCTTTTCATCAAACTTGATTAAATAAAAATGAACTAGCCTACAGATCCTTCTAGTTTTAAAGAGAGTAACTTGTCGGCTTCTGCTGCAAATTCCATAGGTAATTGATTAAAGACATCTCTACAAAAACCACTAACCATCATAGAAACTGCTTCCTCAAATTCTATACCTCTACTTTGTAAATAAAAAAGTTGATCTTCAGAGATTCTACACGTACTGGCTTCATGTTCAACTTCTGAATTTGGTTGTTGAGATTGAATATATGGAAATGTATTGGCTGCAGCTTTGTCCCCAATTAACATTGAATCACATTGACTATAATTCCTAGCCCCTTTTGCTTTTGAACCTATTTTTACTAGTCCTCTATAACTATTAGAAGATTTACCAGCGCTAATTCCTTTACTTACGATTGTTGATTTAGTTTTTGGTCCTATATGTATCATTTTTGTGCCCGTATCAGCTTGCTGAAGATTATTTGTTAAAGCTACAGAATAAAATTCTCCTACCGATTCTTCACCAATTAGTATACAGCTGGGGTATTTCCAGGTAATAGCCGATCCAGTTTCAACTTGAGACCAACTTATTTTACTTCTTTTGCCAAGACATTTTCCTCTTTTAGTAACAAAATTAAAAATCCCTCCAACACCTTGTTCATTGCCCGCATACCAGTTCTGAACAGTTGAATATTTTATCGAGGCGTCATCAAGTGCAACTAATTCAACAACTGCGGCATGAAGAGTGTTTGTGTCAAACATTGGTGCTGTGCAGCCTTCTAGGTAACTCACAGAGCTTGCTTCTTCTGCAATTATTAGTGTTCTTTCGAATTGCCCTGAATCTCCACTATTAATTCGAAAGTAGGAAGATAAATCCATTGGACAAGTAACATTTTTTGGTATATAGACAAATGATCCATCACTAAATACTGCAGAGTTTAAAGCTGCAAAATAATTATCTGAGGCTGGTATGACGGAACCTAAATATTTTTCTATTAAGTCAGAATGGTCTTTGATAGCTTCGCTTATAGAGCAGAATATAACTCCATGCTCTGCAAGTTGCTCCTTGAACGTTGTCGCTATTGAGACACTATCGAAAACCGCATCTACTGCAACATTTGTAAGTCTCTTTTGTTCTGTTAAAGGGATACCTAATTTGTCAAAAGTTTCTAATAATTTTGGATCAACTTCATCTAAACTAGTAATTTTTTCTTGTTGTTTGGGAGCTGAGTAATAAATTATATCTTGATAATCAATAGCTTCATAACCTAAATCTGCCCAATCTGGCTCTTCCATTGCTTGCCATTTCTTAAAAGCATTTAATCTAAAATTTAGTAAATACTCAGGTTCATTTTTTTTTGATGAAATCAAACGGATAATATCTTCATTTATTCCTTTTGAGATTTTCTCACTTTCTATTTCGGTTACGAAACCATATTTGTAAGGTTCAGATACAATATTATCTACTAAGTTGTCGTTTACCATAGTTTGTGAAGGAATTTATTTCGTTTGGTCTTCATTTATACTTTAACTAAAGATATACAAAATTTTGAACTTTTTTTAATCCCTTTAAATTAATTTAATGTCTGAGCAATTTAATTCTTTTAGTAGTCCAATTGAAAAGGAAGTCGTTGAGCAGATTGAGCAACTTAATCTCTCAACTATACAGAAACTTCATCTTAAATTACTTTCTCATTGTTTAGGGATTTTTAAAGTGATTTCTAGTCAAAATAAGGTTGATTTTCCTACTGAGAAGCTTTTGCGGGATTGGTGCATAAAAGAATCAAAAAAATTAGAAGATGAGGAATTTTCTAAGCTTTTGTTTACACAAATGGATGCAGCAGGGCAAAAAATATTAGATTACTCACAAAAGATTGAGAAACGACCACTGGAATTGACGCTAGAAGATCTTATTAAATTAACTTCCTCAGAAGCGTAAATGAATATAAAAACGTGATCCCGAAGAAAAAATATACTTAATTAAAAAGTTGGTTTTTGTGGTAATAAAATTTAAAATTGAAAAAAATATCTTTACTGTCAAGGTTTTCAGAAATTCTTTTAAAAGTTAGTCATAGTAAGTATTTATACGGAATTGATATCTTTTGTAAATATGAAAATTAGTCAGTAGATGCTGACGACAGAGCAAAATATCACGCAGTTAGGCAAAAAAAAGAACATACTGATCCCAAATAAAAACGGAGATTTTAAAGTGGTTGAAGGGATCAAAAATAAGGAAGAATTAACCCGCCTCACCCTTAGACAATTACGTCAAATAGCAAGTAAATTATCAGTACCTTTATATAGTCGTAAAACTAAAGCGGTTTTAATAGATTTAATTATTACTTATCAAAATAAAAATTTAATTGGAGATAAATACAATCAAGAAAACAACTCAAAGACTGAAAAAATTGGAGATAGCTCAAAACAAGCTTTATTAGAAACCCAAACAAATCTTGTTTTTCTTCCTAGGGATCCAGAATGGGCATATGTTTTTTGGCAAATATCTGAAACTGATAGAAATAAGGCTCAATCATTAGGTGCTAATAAGCTTTGTCTAAGACTCTATGATGTAACTGGTTCACATGAAGGTCAATTTAATCAAGGTACTCTACGTGAAATAGCCGTTGATAGTTTTAGCACAGAATGGTATTTACCAATCCCAGTGCCTGATAGAGATTATAAAGTGGAATTGGGTTACCGGTATGGTTTTAGTTGGATGTCTTTGGCTTTTTCATCTGCTAGTCATGTTCCAAATTCACAGCCATCAGAGCAGATTCTAGATAAATTTGTACCATTTAACTTAGATTCACCTGCTGAAACTAATTCAGCAATTATTACTTCTAATGATAGTGAAGCAAGTGGTTTACACGAGAGGTTATATCATGCAGCGACTACTTTCTCTAAGCGTAGTAGGGTAGGTTCTGAAGAATACATGGAGAACGATTCGAGTACTCAAGGAATTAATAATGACTCTGGTGCTGGCATATGGTCTTCAGGTGTAAATGAGTCTGGGGTAGGTATGTCTAATAGATCTTTTTGGCTTGTTGCTGATGCAGAACTAATTGTCTATGGTGCAACTGATCCAACAGCAAATCTAACTATTGGAGGTGAAAAAGTACCTTTAGCTTCTGACGGTACTTTTCGATTGCAGGTGCCATTTAGAGATGGCTCTCAGAATTATGATATTAAGGCAATTGATGCAAGTGGTAATCAAGAAAGATCGATCACTATGAAATTTGATAGATCTACTCCTTTAGATAACACAAATCAAAAGCAAAATATGGAGAAAGAATGGTTTGAATAATTAATGATGAGAAAAACTTTTGTTGCTTTTACACCTATATTTGGAGCTATCACGTTTCCATTAGTTGTACCCTTAACAATTTCTAAATTTGGTGTCAATTACGGAATTATAATTGCTCTTTTAATTTCATCTTTGTGGTTTATCGCTATGTTAAGAACCTCTGAAATGCCCCATTAAATTAGTTATATTTTTTATTTATATTTTAAATAATGTCTTATATTAAAGAAGTTTATATTAAAGAACCCTTCAAGGATCAAAAACCTGGAACTTCCGGTTTGAGAAAAAGCACAATTGAATTCCAACAAGATAATTATTTAGAAATTTTTATTGAATCGATACTGAGAACTTTAGATTTCAATCAAAACAATAGCTTAATAATTGGTGGAGATGGAAGATATGGAAATGAGGAAGCAATAATCAAAATTATTCAAATATGCATAGCACATAAAGTTACAAAAATTACTATTCCTGTCAATGGGATTTTATCAACTCCAGCCGCATCAAATCTGATAAGAAAAAAGAATGCTTTTGCGGGAATTATTTTATCAGCTAGTCATAATCCAGGTGGTATAAATGGTGATTTTGGCGTCAAAGTAAACATTGCTAATGGTGGTCCAGCGCCTGAAAGATTCACTGATAAAGTCTTCAAATGCAGTCAGATGTTAAACAACTACAAATTTTATGATGCAAAAATTCCAGACTTTAATAAAGTTGGATCTTTTCAAATTAAAGATACCAGTCTAGAAGTTATTGATGGTGTAGATGATTATGTAGATTTAATGGAAGATATTTTTGATTTAGATCAAATTGCGGATTTTTTAAAAAAGGATTTTTCAATTGTATTTGATGCAATGAATGCTGTAACTGGACCATATGCAAAAAGAATTTTCATCGAAAAGATGGGTTTATCAAAAGATTGTGTTTTAAATGGTTTGCCTTTGAAAGATTTTGGTAATTTACATCCTGATCCTAATCTAACTTATGCAAATAAATTAGCGGATTTGCTTCTAAATAAACAATCATATTGTTTTGGGGCTGCTTGTGATGGAGATGGAGATAGAAATATGATTTTAGGGAAGGGTTGTTTTATAAATCCAAGTGATAGCTTGGCTGTATTGACTGCTAATACCAAATTTGTTCCAGGTTATAAGGATGGTATTTCTGGAGTTGCAAGATCCATGCCAACTAGTATGGCTGTTGATTCTGTTGCAAAAAAGATTAATATTCCTTGTTATGAAACCCCAACAGGTTGGAAATTTTTTGGAAATTTGCTTGATTCAAATATGATTACAATTTGCGGTGAGGAGAGTTTTGGTACAGGAAGTCACCATATTAGGGAAAAGGATGGTTTATGGGCTGTTCTATTCTGGTTGCAAATTTTGGCCTGTAGAAAATGTTCAGTAAGTGACTTAATTCATAATCATTGGAATCATTTTGGCAGAAACTACTATACAAGACATGATTATGAAGCAATACCAAAAGATGTGGCAACTCAAATATATCAAAATCTTGAGCATTTATTACCTCAATTAAAAGATAATAAGTTCGCAAACAGTCTTGTTCTGAATGTTGATAACTTTACTTATACCGATCCAGTAGATAAATCTATAAGCAAAAATCAAGGTCTTAGGATAATTCTTGAAAACAACTCAAGGATAATTTTACGTTTATCAGGAACTGGAACTAAGGGTTCTACACTTAGAATTTATTTTGAAAAATCTTGTCAAACTAATGAGAACCTTAATTTAAATCCGCAAGTAGCTTTGCGCGAATTAATTAAAAGTTTAGATGACTTATTAAATATCTCTGGGCTTACAAAAATGGATCATCCGACTGTTATTACTTAGTTTAAAAATTTTATTGTATGCAATCTGAGAGCCTTTTTAATATAAATCACAATAAAAATTTTCAGTCTCCTCTAGCGGATAGATTGAGACCGAAATCGTTAGATGAATTTTATGGACAGCATAATATTCTTGATCAAAACTCTATATTACGTAATGCGATTTTAAATGATAAATTAGGAAATACAATCTTTTCCGGCCCGCCTGGCGTAGGAAAAACAACTTTGCTTGAAATTATATCTGCTCATACAAGAGCAACATTGATAAAATTAAATGCTGTCTTATCTGGTGTAAAAGAACTTAGAAATCAAATTTTACTGGCTGAAGAACGTTGGATTAAATCAAAGCGGAAAACCATATTATTTATTGATGAAGTTCATAGATTTACTGCAATACAGCAAGATGCCTTATTACCCTCCATAGAAAACGGAACTATCATTTTTATTGGTGCAACAACTGAAAATCCTTCATATGCAGTAAATAAAGCACTTTTGAGTAGATCAAGAGTTTTTAAATTACTACCATTAAGCGAAAGCGATCTTAAAAAAATAATTGATAAGGTTATTAAACATTATTTAAATATTGAAGATCAAAAAATTGTTAATATTACGCAAGAAGCTCTAGATCATCTAATAAACTTTTCTAGTGGAGATGCTAGAAATCTCATTAATGCATTGGAATTAGCTATTGATACTACTCCCGCAAATGAAGAAAAAACAATTAATATAAATCTTTCAGTAGCTCAAGATTCAATCCAAAATAAGAATATTATTTATGATAAATATGGTCAAAATCATTTTGATATCATAAGTGCATTTACTAAATCTATAAGAGGTTCTGATCCTGATGCAACGCTTTATTGGCTTGCAAATATGATTGAAGCTGGGGAAGATCCAAAATATATTTTTCGAAGATTATATATCTCAGCAAGTGAAGATATTGGCTTGGCAGATCCTAATGCAATAGTTATTGTACATTCTTGTTGTGAGGCTTTTGAAAAAGTTGGATATCCTGAAGGTTCATATTTTTTGTCACATGCAGCACTCTTTTTAGCAAATTCTCCTAAGAGTGATAGTACTAAATGTATCTTTAATGCAATTGAAAAAGTAAGGTCCAATAAATTATCTTTAGTACCTGATCATTTAAAGTACAATTCAAAAACTTATAAAAATCCGCATCACTATCCAAGAAATGAGTTAGTACAAGAATATATGCCAAATAATCTTATTAACTATAAAATCTGGCATTCAAAAAAAAGTGGATGGGAGAATCAAAATACTAACTAAAATTTTATTTAAAAAATATGTTTGACATTGTTGCAAATAATATTTATTGAAGAATATAGATTATTTTCAGAGGCTATTGAAATTGTCCAATTTAAGAATGAAAATTGATTTAAATTAACTGTTAACTTTTTCTTTGTATGAAATAAATTTTTTTTATAGTTTTTATAATGCCAATATTTAATATCTTTTGATACTTTTCCTCTATCCCATTTGATTGCTGCTTCAATGGCACTCCATTGTCTTAAAATATCATATTTATTTAATTCAGAATCATTAATTATTTTTTGATAAAAGTATTTTTGTGCAAGTCCTTTATAATTGAAATTTCTATCAGAGCATTCAATATCAATTCCAATTCTTTTTTTATTCCAGCAAATAATACAAGCATCTTGACAATGACTCATGCTTACATATCCCATACTTTTTGGGAGAATGGGAGGCTCACCTGGATTTGCTCTTAAAGGTATTTCTAATGGGTTTAAATCAAAAAGTTTTGATAATGCGTCTCTAATATAAAATCTACTCTCTAAAAAAACCTTTGCCCTTGATGAAGATAAATTTGAGGCAATATGAATTTCTTTTGGACTTGAAACATGTGTTACGTTTCCCATCTTATACAACCAAATTTTTGGTAGTCTATTTGGATAGGATTCAGTTATTTTCAATGGCTCTTAAAATTGGCGATAAAGCACCTGAATTTACTTTAAAAGATTCTTTTGATAATGAAATCTCTTTGAGTAATTTTAAAGGTAAAAAAGTAATAATTTACTTTTATCCCAAAGATAATACACCTGGTTGTACGAAGGAGGCATGCAACTTTAAAGAGAATTGGGATGTTTTTCAAAAAAATAACATTCTAGTAATTGGAATAAGTAAAGATAATTCTGCTTCTCATCAAAAATTTATTGAAAAATTTGACCTCCCATTTATACTTTTGACTGATCCTGTACCATGTCAAGTTGCTGCTAATTATGATAGTTATGGATTAAAGAAATTCATGGGTAAAGAATATATGGGTATGATTAGGAATACATTTTTAATTGATTCGCAAGGTAATATTGAAAAAATTTATTCAAAAGTAAAAGCAGCAATTATGGCTGATCATGTAATTAATGATTTAAAATTATCTTAAACTTGATTGATTTATATATTAATTTCTTGAAAATATCATTCCATACATAACTAAGTTAGGTTCGATTATGATATTTTTGATTTCTTTTTTTATTTTTTCTCCAAGGAATTTGGCGTCACCTCCACAAATAATTAAAATATCTTGATTTTTATTAAATGATAATTTAATAGCTCCAAATATCGAATTATAAACTCCTTTAAGCATTGCTTTAGATGTTACTGTTTGAAAATTTTTACTAGGAATAAATGTATTTTTAGGAAATGTAAGATTTTTAGTATTTTCATCCATAGATTTTAATTGCGTAGTAAACCCAGGTAATAATTGCCCCCCTATCAGATTTCCTTGATTATCAATCTTTGTTATTGATACCGTTGTCCCTAAATCAACTATTAAGATGTTTTTTTTTAATTTATTTTCGATTATTTTATGAGCTGCCAAACAAGCTAATACCCTATCAATTCCAATATGATCCGGCATCTCTTTCATAGTTAAGTTGTTAATATTTATTTCATTATTGTTTGATAATTTGCTTATTGGATATTTCCCTACTGAGGCCCAAACTAATTTTTTTAAATTAATATTTTTGGGAAATCGTTGATTAAAGAATGTATGAAAAAATTTGTATGAATTATCTTTCCTTATTGCCCAATGTAATCGAGAATTACCTATAAGGAGGTAATCAAAATCCAGCCTAATAGAATCACTAAATTTGATAGTCATTGACATGAAGGCCACATTCTTGTTTTATACCTCCAAAACGGGTTGCCCTACCTTTTGTCTTTTCTGTCTCAGCAGAGCTTGAGTGCCAATCCCCAATACTTGAGTAGCCCTTGGCGAACAAAGGATGTTGTGGGAGTTTATGTTCTTCCATGTAGTAAAAAATTTCTTTTTGCGTCCATCCTAAAATTGGTCGTAAGGATAATCGATCTCTTATTGATTCAATAAATTTCATCTTGCTTCGATTTTCAGTTTGTTGTGATCTTACTCCACTTACCCAGCAACTTATTGAATTTTTCTTTAAAGCCTCTTCTAAAGGTTCAATTTTTCTTATTTGGTGGTATTTATTAATATCTTCTTCATTATTACTCTCCCACAACTTACCGTATATAGCTTCCATATACGCAGGAGAGATTTTACTTTGCAGAATATCAATATTTAAAGATAATTTATTAATAAGCATATTTGCATATAAGTAAGTTTCTTTAGGTAGATATCCGGTATCTATCCAAAATATTTTTACTTTATTTTTTAAAGATGAACTGTGGATTAAATGTAATAAGACTGATGATTGAATGCCAAAACTTGTTGTAAATGCAAGATTATTTCCAAATTTATCAAAAGCCCATTCAAGGACTTCTTGAGCGCCTAAATTTATAAGCTCTTTATTTAGTTCTTTCAAGTTATATTTAGTTTTACTTTCAGTTTTATTATCCATATTCCGATAGATTTTTTGATTTGTCGTTAATCACACTCGAATTTAAAAATATTCGTTTAATTTAATAATACATTCTTGTATATTTATATTACTTAATGAATAATATAAAAAAACTAATAGTAATAGTTGGAAGTGGTTTTGCAGGAATTAATACTGCAATTCAATTAAGGAAAAATATTTCCAATTTATCAATACTTGTCATTGATTCAAATTCTCAATTCGAATTTAAGCCTTTACTATATGAAGTTCTTAGCGATGAAATTCAATCATGGGAAGTCATTCCAAGTTTTGATACTATTTTTGCTAATTCCGGAATAACTTTTTTAAGAAATACCGTTAAATTAATCGATTTAGATAAAAAGTTTTTAATTTTGCAAGATGACTTTAAAGTTGAGTTTCAGTATTTAATTTTATCTACGGGTTCTTCCCCAAATGATTTTTCAATAAAAGGAGTTAAGGAATATTCCTATTTTTTTAATACTTATAAAGATCAGCAAAAATTAAAGAGTCTTTTGAAACAACCACTATTAAAAAATAATTGTAAAAAAATATTCATCATAGGAGCAGGTCCTTCTGGGGTTGAACTTGCATGTAAAATAAATGATTTGTATAAAACAAAATTCGAAATTTATATTGTTGAGAGGACGGCGGAGATATTGAATAATAATAAAATTTTTAATAAAGAAGAAGCCCAAAAAGCTATCGAAGCTAAGAATATTAATTTGTTAACAGATTCTTCAGTAGTTGAAATTAAAGATAAAGAAATTTTAATTACTAATAAATCCGATCAAGTTGATCAATTTCCATATTTTGCGACTATTTGGACAGCAGGTATAAAACCAAATTTACCCGAAGTTGTTCAACAAATTCCAAAAAATAATAATAGGATTCTTATAAATAATAAGCTTCAATTACCTTGTTACCCAAATGTTTTTGTAATTGGAGATATTTCCATTATTGAAGGAAAAACTAATTTGCCAATTACGGCACAAGTTGCAATGCAACAAGGTATTCATGTTGCTCTTAATTTAAATTTACTGCTTCAGAAAAAGAATCTAATACCATTCCAGTTCAAGGATAATGGAGAAATGATTAGTTTGGGTATAGGTGAAGCTTCAATATCAGGGCTTGGACTGACTTTATCAGGTAAATTTGCATTTGATATAAGAAGAATAATTTACGCTTCTAAAATGCCAAAAATCGATAAAAGTATTAAGTCTGCAGCCTCATGGTTTTTAGGAAAGAAATCAATTATTAATCAATTTATCAATAGATAAAAAACTTGTTAATTTTTTTCCTCACTTTAAAGCTATATTTAGTTAAATGTATTAAATATGAGTCTATTTGCCTTTTTCAGCGAAAACCATAATGCCTTGATCACGGTATTAGTTTTATCTCTATCTATATTTTTATTTATAAGAAATACAATTGTTCCCGAACTAACTGGATTATTAGCTGTTGCAGTTTTTATTGTAACGGGAGTTCTTACTCCACAAAAAGCATTGTCTGGATTTGGAAGCCCCTCTTTAATAACGCTAATGGGCTTATTTTCAATTTCATCAGCATTAGTTAAGAGCGGATCTCTTGATAGGGTTAGAGAGCTTTTAGCTTCTGAAAGTATTAAGACCTCGAAGCGATTTATTACTCTATTGGCTTTTGTGGTAGCGCCTATTTCAGGAATAGTACCAAATACTCCACTTGTAGCCTCCCTTTTGCCATTGGTAGAGGGATGGTGTATTAAAAGGAATATTGCACCCTCCAAAGTTCTTTTACCTCTATCATTTTCAGTATTGCTAGGTGGTACTATTACCCTTTTGGGAAGTTCAGTAAATCTTCTTGTTAGTGATATAAGTGAACAATTAGGTTATGGATCTCTTGAATTATTTAGTGTTACTGCAATAGGAGTTCCAGTTTGGTTGATAGGGACTATTTATTTGGTACTTGTCTCTGATAAATTGCTTCCTGATAGAGGATTTAGTAATGCTTTGTCAAAAAATATTAATCTAAATAATTATTGTACTGAAGTAACTATTCCACAGGATTCTAAATTAGTGGGACAATCACTGCGCAATAGCAGACTTCAGAGGAGGTTTGATGTAGATGTTATTCAATTGCAAAGAAATGGTAAGATAATTCTTCCTCCTCTGGCTGATAGAAAGATTGAGCCTGATGATAGATTATTAATTAGAGTCACACGGTCAGATTTATTAAGATTAGAACAAGAGCGAACAATATTATTAGCAGAAAAGATAGGCTCCTATCAAAACAATATTTTTATTAACTCTTCTGAAGTGACAAAGACTTTTGAATCATTACTACCTGCAGGCTCAACTCTTGCTGGTGCAAGTTTAAGAGAATTGAGATTTAGGCAGAGATATAATGCTACGGTTTTAGCCTTAAGAAGGGGTCAGCAAACTATTCAAGAAAGATTAGGTCAATGTATTCTGCGAGCTGGAGATGTATTACTTATCCAAGCACCTTTGGATTCTATTAGGGGTTTGCAATCTAGCAATGATTTACTTGTTTTAGATCAGGTAGAAGATGATTTGCCTGTTTTGCGCAAAAAACCTATAGCCATTGCGATTGCTTTGTTTATGATTATTTTGCCTTCCATAACAAATATTCCACTAGTAGGATCAGTGCTGCTAGCGGTATTTGCAATGGTTGTTTTTGGATGTTTGCGCCCATCAGAAATCAAGAGATCTATAAGATTAGATGTACTGTTATTATTAGGATCTTTGTCAAGCTTTAGCGTGGCTATACAAAGTTCAGGTTTGGCAGATTTAATTGTTGTAAATTTAAAGTTTTTTTTAGAAGGACTTCCAATGTACTTTGCATTGTTTGTTATGTTTTTATTTACTGTACTTATTACGCAATTTATTAGTAATGCTGCTTCAGTAGCCTTGATTTTGCCCGTAGCTATTCAATTTGCTTCAACCCTAGAGATAGCTCCTAATGCGATAATTCTTCTTGTGCTATTTGCTGCGAGTCAATCTTATTTAACTCCTATGGGTTATCAAACTAATCTTATGGTTTATGGTCCGGGAAGATATAAATTCTTTGATATTGCAAAATACGGGGTAGGATTAACTATTATAATGTCAGTATTTATCCCATTATTAATAATTTTAAATTTCAACTAATTGCTATCTGTAAATAAAGTGGATTTTAATCATTCTGTTTATAAGCTTAAAGACTTTTATAGAAAGTTAACTGTTCCGCAATTTACTATTGTTACTGGATTAATAGTAATCTTTCTAGGAACCTTAGTATTAAGTACTCCTTTGTGTTCCTCTCAAAATGTAGGGCTTTGGGAAGCTTTTTTTACTTCTACTTCAGCTATTACCGTTACTGGTCTTACAGTAATTGATATTGGATCAGACCTTACAATTTTTGGGCAAATTTTTTTAGCGTTTATGCTTCTTTCCGGAGGTCTTGGCTTAATGGCAATCACTACTTTTTTGCAGGGATTTGTAGTGAAAGGAGCAAAGTTAAGAACCAGACTAGATAAAGGAAAAACTCTTGATGAGTTTGGAGTTGGGGGAATTGGCAGAACTTTTCAAAGTATTGCAATAACAGCTGCAATTATTATTTCTTTAGGAGCATTTTCTAAATTCTCTTTTGACTGAAGATCCAGATGATTTGTAGGTTCATCAAGGAGTAAAAAATTACTTGGCTTCATAATTATTAACGCTAAAGCCAACCTTGCCTTCTCCCCGCCACTTAATTGTCTTACAAATTTGAATACTGAATCTTTATAAAAACCAAAATTACCTAAATAAGTTCTAACTTTTTCTTGAGACCAATTTGGTTCATTTTTATATAACAAATCAATAACCAAATGATCTAAATCCAACGCATCAGCTTGATTTTGAGCATAATAACGCATCAATAAATTTGTTTTACCTAAAATGATTTCTCCTAATTCTGGAGCTAGTTGATGGACAATTAATTTGAATAATGTTGATTTACCAGATCCATTAGGACCTAGCAATCCGACTTTATCACCAGCTGAAATTTTTAAGTTTGTTTCAAAGAAAATTATTTTATCATCATAACTATGACTTAAATCCTTTATTTCTAAAACAGATTTACTAGACCTAGGGCAATCCGAAAATATAAATAATGGACTTTTAAACTGTTTTACCGGGCAATCTATTTTCTCTATTTTTTGAATTTGTTTCTCTCTACTTTTAGCTTGAGAACTTCTAGTTGCACTAGCTCTAAATTTATCTATATATTCTTGCTGACTTTTCAGTTCTTTTTGTTGAGTTTCATATTTTTTAGTTTGAATAACATCATTGATTAGTTTTTGCTTTAAAAAAAATGAATAATTACCTTTAAAAGTATGAGATATACCATTCTCAATAAATACAACTTTATTGCATATTTTATCCAAAAAATAACGATCATGACTTATTAATATGATTGATACTTTCAAGGATATTAAATAATTTTCAAGCCAAAAGATGGTTTCTAAGTCCAAATGATTTGTGGGCTCATCCAATAAAATTAAATCTGGCTTTTGTAGCATTATTTTTCCTAAAGCAATTCTCATTTGCCATCCTCCTGAAAAATTAGCAACTAATGTATTTGCGTCTTCGTTTGAGAAACCTAATTTTGGTAATATTTTATCGACTTCGTATTTCATTTGATATCCACCTAGTGCTTCAAATTTTCTTTGATAAATCCCTAATTGATTTGCCAAGCTCTCTAATTGCTCCGGTGTATTAGTATCTTTCATTTTTATTTCTATTTCTTTCAATTTACGTTTGATAAGGTGAACCTCTGTAAAAGTATTTTCTAATTCTTCTCTTAAAGTACAATTCTGATTTAAATCAAATTCTTGTTTTAAGTATGCAAGTTTAGGATCTCCTTCCTTAACAATCTCTCCACTTGTCTGTTCTACATCTCCAATTAAAATTTTTAATTGTGTTGTTTTACCAGAACCATTAGAACCAACTAAACCTATTTTCTCTCCTCTTTTGATATCCCAATTCACTTCTTTCAGGACAATATCTGTTGAATATATTTTTGAAATACCTTCTAATCTAATCACTGCATAAAGTTATAGAATTTACATATTAGCTTTTTCAACACCAAAATAAAATTTGTAAAATTCATGATATGAAAAGAATAGAACAAATCGTAGCTATATTTATAGCAGCTGGACTATCAATACCAAGCTATTGGTTTTTTTGGACAATGGCAGGGGGCGGTGGTTACGAAAAAAGAACAAAGCCAATATTAGATAATAAATCAGAAAAAGTCTTACAAACCCCCTCTAACTTTGACTAACCAAAATTTGGTTAGTTCATCGTCTAATGTACTTAGGTATTGAATAACTTCCTCTTCTGTAACTTTAATATTAAGTTCATCTCCAATTTCACAGATTTTTTTTAATGCTGATTTTGGATCATTCAAAGCTACCCTAAAAAGACTTTGTTTTTTTTCATAATCCTTATCAATAATCTGATACAGTTTTTCTGCATTCCTCGTCATAATTTTTTTTATTATTACTAATACAATATTCCTTTAAGCCACATTTTGTTGATTATTATGATTTGTGTAACTATCATTATCAGCATCCTTGATTTCCTGAGCAGAAGCATCTTCCATGCTGCGAGCATCAAGACACAAAACTTTCCTCAATTTAGCAAAATTCGCGGCATGAGATAATCTGCCATCTTTTTTGGCATTAAATTCTGACTTTTGCAATATTTGATGCAAATGAGTCAATAGATATGGACTAACTACCGCTGAAATAAGTACATCACTGCTTTTCTCTGTGCCAATATTTAATAATCTTTTTTTTCGCTGATTAGCCATCCTACGGCTTTTAGGATTTACTTTAGCTGAATGTTTCATAATCAATTAGTTTAAAGATAATAAAGACTAAATTCCTATACATATAGTATACACAAAGATACTACCCTTGACTAACTGTGTATACTTATAAGTAACAGTTACGAAGTCATATTCATGGCAACTAGGCAAAATTCAACAAACGGAAAGCCGAAATCGCCCCGAATACAGGTAGTCTTACCCGAGAATCTCTGTGATCAACTTGCATCACTAGCTGAAGAGGAATCAAGAACAGTCAGCAATATGGCAAAGGTATTAATTCAAAAAGGAATAGAGAATTATCTTGAATTAAAAGGTAAACCACTTTTCGCGAACTCTAATACAGATAAATTTAGAGACAAATTAGAAAAACAGACTATTCCGAAACTTAAAGGTGCTCCTAAAAGAATTAGATACTTCAATCAAACAAAAGATTAATAAATTATTTTTGCGGTAATCTTTGCAAATCTTCCATAGAACCCATAACCACTAAAACATTACCTCTCTCTAAGATATATTTTGCAGGAGGATTCACAGTTAGCTGCTCCGCAGGTCCTGCTGCTAAAACATTTACTAAGTAGTTTTTCCTAAGATTTAAATCTCTGAGTGATCTTCCAATGAAATCTTCAGGCACCGTAATTTCATCTATACCAGTTTGATTATCTAATTCGAGTCTTTCAATCAAATTTGGTCTTACAAGTTCTAACCCCAGTCTTTCACCTTGCATCCTTGAGGGGAAGACGACTTTATCAGCACCAACCCTAAAAAGCATTTTTTCATGGAGATCACTAGTTGCTCTAGCAATCACTCTTTTAACTCGCGTACCATCACTATCTTTAGCAATAAGAGTAGTAGTAATACTTGCCTCAATTGGTTCGCTTATACCTACTACCAGTGTATTCATTTCCAATATTCCAGATTCTCTCATTGACTCTTCATCGGTGCAATCTACAACTCTAGCCTCTATGGAGGGTTCTAATTGCCTTAAGTCATCAATAGCTTTTTCTGAGTAGTCAGCTGCCAAGACATCAGCACCATTACTTACAAGTTCCCTGCACACCGCAGTACCAAACCTTCCAACACCAACTACTGCAAATGTAAGATCTTCTTTCCCTTTTTGAGGGGACCATTGCCACCAATCAGCCATAATAAAAATTAATAACTGCTAAACATAAAGATCAGCTTTTGGATAACCAATTCTCTTTTGTTTATTTATTCTACCCTTATAAAGCGCTTCCCAAACAGCACTTAGAAGCAAAAGTATACCAAGTCGGCCCACAAACATACCAATAATAAGAATTAATTGACCAAAATGATTTAATTTATTTGTTAGCCCTATATCAAAACCAACAGTTGCGAAAGCAGAAATGCAAGTGAAAAGCATTTCTAAAAAAGTAAATTTCTCTCTACTCACAAAAGTATTTGTTGTACTTAAAAGCATGGCCATAAGAAGGACAAAAAGTAGAGAGCCAACTGTTATGCCAACAGCTTTTAAAATTACTTTATCTGAAATTAATCTATTACTGATAACTACATCTTTTTGACCTCTTAATGTTGATCTTGTCGCAGCCATAAGCGCTATAAAAGTTGTCGTTTTAATTCCCCCTCCTGTTCCTCCTGAGCTTGCACCAATAAACATTAATGTCATCAGCAGTAAAATTCCTGTATCTGAAATTGTATTTAAAGAGATGGGGTAATTAGTAAATCCAGCAGTCCTTGCGCTAATAGTTTCAAATAAAGCCGAAAGTATTCTCTCAAAGAAATTTAAATCTGAAAAAAATCGACCATTCAGTAGTGACTCAGTGATTAAAAAACCTATTGATCCAAATAATATTAGATTCAAAGTCGTCCTAATTACGAGTTTGCTATGTAATGTAAGTTTTTTATATCTTAAATTATTCCTATGAGTCCAAATATCATCAATTACTCGCCACCCAAGACCACCGAGAACAATTAAAACTATAAAAACGAAATTTACCACAAAATTTGTTCTATATTCATAAATACTCGTATTCCATATAGAAAAGCCTGCATTATTATATGCCGAAATGCTATGAAATATCGAGACCCACAATCTTTCCCAAGGATTACTAATATTGATAAAACCAAAATAAAATAAAAT
>ALPF01000004.1 GCA_000291825.1 Prochlorococcus sp. W8
ATAAAGTTATTTTTTTTCTTCGTAAAGAGGGCTATGAATTGTAAGCCACAAAAAGCTATTATAGATTATTAAGTTTTTTGAACCTGAGAAAGTAATGAATCCAGACAAATCTGATATTTCTAAAAAAAATATTAAATGGCATGAGATAAGTATTGATAGAAGAAAGTTAGAAAAAATGCATGGTCATAAAGGCATGGTTCTCTGGTTTACTGGTTTATCAGGCTCAGGTAAAAGTACTTTAGCTAATGCTTTAAATGAGGCATTACACTTAAGAGGTATTTCAACTTATGTCTTAGATGGAGATAATATTAGGCATGGTTTATGTAAGGATTTAGGATTTTCTGATAGTGATAGGGAAGAAAACATAAGAAGAATAGGAGAAGTAGCAAATTTGTTTATGAATGCAGGTATAGTTGCTATTACAGCTTTTGTCTCACCATTTAAAGTGGATAGAGATAAAGTAAGATCCATTATTGGAAATAATGATTTTGTTGAAATCTATTGTGCGGCAAATCTATCAGTTTGTGAAAAAAGAGATACAAAAGGGCTTTATAAAAAAGCAAGATTAGGAGAGATTAAGGAATTCACGGGCATCTCTAGTCCATATGAAATACCTGAAAATCCTGAGATTACTATTGACACAGGCAATATTGGATTAAAGGATTCAGTTCAAGAAATAATTAATTATTTAGATAAAAGATTTGATATTGAGAAATAAATTGATGAGCTAAGAAAGCACTTAATTTTCTAAAAATTTTTTTACTCCTAACTTTTTTAGATTCATATTCTTGTTTCTTACGCTTTTATGCAGATTTGACTTGAATGATAAAAATTCAGATTTTTTTGTTTCATCAAATAGGCTACATATCTGTACTGCTAATAAGCCTGCATTTTCACTACCATTTATTGCTACTGAAGCTACTGGTACTCCTGATGGCATTTGAACGATAGAAAGCAATGAATCTATTCCTTTAAGTGTTTTGCTTTCAACAGGTACTCCTATTACGGGAATAGAAGTTAATGAAGCTATCATCCCTGGAAGATGAGCTGATCCTCCTGCGCCAGCAATAATTACTTTTATATTGTTTGAGTCTGAGTTTTTTGCATACTCCATCATTTCTAAAGGTGTTCTATGTGCAGATAATATACAGACTTCATTTGAGATCTTGAATTTATCAAGAATATCTATAGCGGCTTTCATTATTTTAAGATCTGAATCGCTTCCCATTACTACGGAGACTTTATAGGGTGTTTGTGTATTAGATAAAGACAAAATAAAAATTCTATTCTTTTATTATCATGACGTGCTATTTCTGGAGCGCTAGTTAGTTAATATTAAAAATATTGATTTTTTAAAAAAGTTATGCAAACTAGTAACAATTTGGAAAAGGAGGAAGTAAAGGATTACTTTAATGGGACGGGATTCGATAGATGGAGAAGAATTTATAGTAAATCTGAAGATGTGAATACGGTTCAGAAAAATATTCGTATAGGTCATCAAAAAACTGTAGATGATGTAATTGATTGGATTAAAGATGATCCAACATTTTTAAAATCATCATTCTGCGATGCTGGTTGCGGTGTTGGTAGTCTCTCAGTCCCGTTATTAAAACTTGGAATTAATGATATCCAGGTTAGTGATATATCTGCCTCAATGATTGACGAAACAAAATTAAGAATCAAAAGAGAAAATTTAAATTCTAAAAAAATAAAATATAAGATATGTGATCTTGAAAATTTATCTGGTTCTTTTGATTTTGTAATCTGTTTAGATGTATTTATACATTATCCTCAACCAGTTGCTGAGGAGATGGTTAAACATCTATGTTCATTAACCAAATCAAATTTAATTGTGAGTTTTGCGCCTTATACACCATTTTTGGCTTTTTTAAAAAGTATTGGCAAATTATTTCCAGGACCTAGTAAAACTACAAGAGCTTATACATTGAGGGAGCAAGGTATAATTAGAGCCGCAAAAGAAAAGGGATTTGCTGTATCCAGAAAGAAGTTAAATCAAGCACCTTTTTATTTTTCAAAATTGATTGAGTTTAAGAAAAACAATTAAATTATTTAACCAGATGATTCTCTAATGCATACCTTACAAGTTCAGTTCTGCTAGATGTACTTGTTTTTATAAATAACCTACTTACATATTTTTCTACATTTCTAATTGAGGTTTCTAATTTTCTTGCGATTTCTTTATTCATTAGGCCCTCAGCAACTAATTGTAGAACGCTAGCTTCTCGTGGAGTAAAAGTAGGAATATTTATTTCATTTTCTGGATTAGCAGAACTATTGTGAGTTAGCATAGATTTTATTTCGGTAATTTGTTTAGCCATCTTGCTGACGTCTGTATCAGCAAATCTGGCTGCCTCTTTCAGTAGTCTTTCTTGTCTTTTAATTACATTCTTAACCCGAGCTGCTAATTCATCAGGATCAAATGGTTTGGATATATAGTCATCTACTCCTGCAAGATAACCTTGTGTTCTATCTAAAGTCATACCTTTTGCAGTAAGAAAAATTACAGGTGTACCACTTAAACGTTCATCTTCTCTTATTCTCTCTAGTAAAGAATAGCCATTGCATCGGGGCATCATTATGTCGCTGATTATTAGATCAGGAAAAAATTGTTGGGCTTTTTCCCATCCATCTTCTCCGTCTACTGCCATAGTAATTTCGAAACCTTCGTCTTCTAGAAATGTTTTTACTGCATTTCTCAATCCTGGTTCATCATCTACTAAAAGAATTTTGGGTTTTTTTTGAACCTCATTACTCTGATTTAATTCATTCATCTTTAAATAACTTTTTCATAAGAACTTATTAAAAATTCTATATACTAAAAATTATGCTTTCAAGTCCTATTTTACTAGATTATCAATCTTCGACTCCTTGTCATCAAGAAGTAGTTGATGCGATGAAACCTTATTGGAATCAAATTTTTGGAAATCCTTCAAGCAAATCCAATTTAGCGGGGATATCCTCTAGTGCAGCTTTAGAAGTATCAAGAGAAAAGATAATACAAAAATTAAATCTAAAAAAACAAAAAATTATTTTTACAAGTGGGGCTACCGAGGCTAATAATTTAGCTTTACTTGGTTACGCAAGGGATTTTCATATGAAAACTGGATCTTTTGGCAATATTATTACTTTAAAAACTGAACATCATGCTGTTCTTGAACCTATTAGGCAATTAGCAAAAGAAGGTTTCACAATTACTGAAATTAGTCCTCAGGAGAATGGTTTAATAAATCAAGAAATTCTTCTTAAGGCGATAAAAAAAGATACATTTTTAATAAGCATTATGTTAGCTAATAATGAGATTGGGGTGATTCAGCCAGTAAATGATATTGCTCAAATTTGCAAATCTAGGAACATTATTTTTCATACCGATGCAGCACAATCAATAGGATATTTACCTTTGAATTTAATTAGTAGAAAAGCAAACATGATTACTATAAGTTCTCATAAAATTTATGGCCCAAAGGGAGTAGGATTATTAATTATTGATGAGGATATAAATTTAGAACCATTATTTTTTGGCGGTGGACAAGAATTTGGATTTAGACCTGGCACAATACCTTTGCCTTTAATAATAGGTTTTGCAAAAGCAATAGAAATAGCTATTAATAATACTGAGGAAAATATAAGTAAATTATCCTTATTAAGAAATAATCTTTTAAACGGGATACTAAAAACTGGTAATAAAGTTCTTATAAATGGATCAATGAATCATAGACTTCCGCATAATTTAAATATTACATTCTTAGATTTAAGTGGTTCTAGGTTACACAAAGAGTTGAAATCTAAAATAATTTGTTCTAGCGGCTCTGCGTGCAGTAATGGAATGCCGTCTCATGTATTGATGGCGCTTGGGAGATCTTTAAAAGAGTCTGAATCCTCATTAAGATTAAGTCTTGGAATAAATACTAGTAATGATGATATTAACAACGCAATAGTAATTATTAATAATGTAGTACATGCTTTAAGAAAGTAGGTTATTTCAATTGTGCAATTCGCATTTTTGCACTCCTTGCCCTTTTATTACTTTGAATTTCTATATCTTGTGGAATAATTGGTTTCTTAGTGAGATTTAATAACTTGTTACTTGTTTTGAAGTTTTCTTTTACTTTTCTATCTTCAATTGAATGAAAGCTAATAATAGCAATGATTCCTTCAGGTAAAAGCCAATTTGGCGATTTTAATAATAATTTCTCCAGTGATTCAATTTCTTGGTTTACGCCAATCCTTAATGCCTGAAATGTTCTAGTTGCAGGATGAATTTTTTTATATCTTTGTCTTGGTGGAAAACACCCTCCAATTGAATAGGCTAATTCTTTAGTACTTTTATATGATCCTTTTTCAAATAAATCCCTTTTAATTTTTCTTGCAATTTTTCTCGATAATCTTTCCTCACCATATTTGTATATTAAGTCTGCTAATTCTTTCTCATTTAAATTATTGATAAGTTCTTCAGCGTTTATTGCTGAAGAAGGATCCATGCGCATATCTAGTGGTCCATCTTTTTGAAAACTAAATCCTCTTTCAGGTTGATCAATTTGGAAACTATTAACTCCTAAATCTGCTATAACGAAGGCAACCTTTTCTATAGGTTCAAAATCTGCAAAATTTGTAGCTTTAATGTTTATTCGGTTTCTGAATTCATTAAGTTTGATTGTTGCGGCTTGTCTTGCAAATGGATCTTGGTCAATTCCAATTATTTTTAATAATGGAAATTTTTTTAATAATTCATAAGAATGTCCTCCTCCGCCTAATGTTGCATCAATTCCCATAAAGTTAGGAGATGTTTTTTGAGGGCAATTATCGATAGCACTAATAATCTCCTCAGTCATCACTGAAGTATGATTGAATAATGGTGACTTATTCGATTCAGTTTCCATAACTTTCTATTAGAATTTAATAAAGATTAATTTTAAATGGCTCAGTTAGAGACTAGAACAGAACCGATGGTGGTCAACTTTGGCCCTCACCATCCTTCCATGCATGGTGTACTAAGACTAGTTGTAACACTCGACGGAGAAAATGTAATTGATTGCGAACCAGTTATTGGTTATTTGCATAGAGGGATGGAAAAGATTGCAGAAAATAGAACTAATGTAATGTATGTTCCTTATGTAAGCAGAATGGATTATGCTGCCGGAATGTTTTATGAAGCAATAGTAGTAAATGCTCCAGAAAGATTAGCTAATGTCTCTGTCCCAAAAAGAGCAAGTTACATAAGAGTATTAATGCTTGAGTTAAATAGAATAGCAAATCATCTTTTATGGCTTGGTCCTTTTTTAGCAGATGTTGGAGCTCAAACACCTTTCTTTTATATATTTAGGGAAAGGGAAATGATATATGACCTTTGGGAGGCGGCTACTGGACAAAGGTTAATTAATAATAACTTTTTTAGAATTGGTGGAGTAGCATGCGATTTACCTTACGGGTGGTTAGAAAAATGTCTAGATTTTTGTGATTGGTTCGGACCTAAGATTGATGAGTACGAAAAATTGATTACTAATAACCCCATTTTCAGGAAGAGAATCGAGGGTTTAGGAACAGTAAGTAAAGAACAAGCTATTAATTGGTCACTGTCAGGTCCGATGTTAAGAGCATCAGGAGTTGCTTGGGATCTAAGGAGGGTAGATCATTACGAATGTTATGACGAGCTTGATTGGGATATAGCTTATGAAAATGAAGGTGATTGTTATGCAAGATATAGAGTTCGTGTTGAAGAGATGCGCCAATCTTTAAAAATCATTCGACAAGCATGTCAAATGATACCAGGAGGTCCTACAGAAAATCTTGAAGCTAAAAGAATGGCAACAGACGACAAGAAAGATCCAATATTTGGACCTGACTATCAATATATTGCTAAAAAAGTTGCACCTACTTTTAAAATTCCAAATGGTGAACTTTATACTAGGCTTGAATCAGGAAAAGGCGAAATAGGAGTTTTTATTCAGGGTAGTAATGAGGTAACACCATGGAGATTTAAAATAAGAGCAGCAGATTTAAATAATTTGCAAATTTTGCCTCATATACTTAAAGGTGCAAAAATAGCTGATATTATGGCAATACTAGGTTCAATTGATGTGATTATGGGATCTGTAGATAGATAAAAATTTTAATGAGAGCAGATAATTGGTTACTTTTAGAAAAAAAAGTAAAATTCGGAGATTGTGATTCAGCAGGTGTAATTCATTTTCATAACTTATTACGATGGGCGCATGAATCTTGGGAAGAGAGTATGGAAATTTATGGAATTAACTTAAAAGAAATTTTCCCTTCGATTAAAAATGATACAAAAAAAATTTTTCCCATAATAAATTGTGAAGCAAATTTTTTATATCCAACTGAACTCGGGGATAAATTAAAAATAAATATTTTGCCAAAAAAAATCAATAATCACTTATTTGAGGTCAATATATCTTTTTACAAAGATACAATAATAGTTGCCAAAACCAAATTAATCCATTGTGTATTAGATATTGTTGATAGGAAGAAAGTAGATTTACCTGAAAGTTTAGAACTTTGGATAGAAGCATCTAATATTAATAGCAAAATTGAAAGTTGTTAAATTTGAATATTTTTCCAATTTTCGATGTAATATTCTGTTTGAATTTTCTCAGAAATAACAACCCATCTTAATGGTCGCTCATGTTTTGACCATATTTCTGTATATTCTTTTAAAAGATCCAAAGAAGATTGGATTTTAGTTTTTTCAGCATTATTTTTCAGTTGAATAATTATCTCAAATCTATTTTCCCAGTACTTATCTTCTAATTTCGAAATTATAAATTTCTCAAAAGGAAGTTTATTCGTAACAGTAAATTTTTTTAATCTTTCAATTATTATATCTGGGAAAATAATTTCACCACCAGAGCTAAATGCATTATCTCCTCTCCCAAGAATTTCTATATAAATTTTATTTTTAATTCTTATTTTTTTTCCTAAATCACCACTTTCCCACCATCCACTTTTATCTGTAAAACTTTTTAATTCTTTATCTCTTATTTTAAATCCAATCCGATCAGATTTTACTTTGATCAAGCCGTAATTATTAATATTTAATTTTATATCTTTTAAAAGCTCTCCTGAAGTTGAATTACCATTTAAAAATTCACTTGGTTTTAATGCAGTTATCATTGCTGCTGTTTCAGTAGCTCCATAACATGGAGAAAGATTAATTTTTTCTTGAATACATTTATTTATAGTTTCGGTTGACAGTGTAGCTCCTCCTACCCAAATCAAATCAAATAACTTCAACCATTCAAGGCCATATTTTTCCTCAATAAGTCTATTTAATTGCGAAGGAACTAAAGATGTAATGAGATTTTTTTGGTTTATCAATTTATTTGCAATAGTATTCTCATATAAATCCTTTGTGTTTTTTATCAAATTTGGAGATATCCTCTCATAGCTACAATTCCAAATTTTACTTCGCCAAAGAGGCATTAACCCACTTATATGATAAAAGGGCAAAGTATTAAAAATCAGACAATTTTTTAATATAAAACCTTGCTCTTCAAGCCAATTTCCCGATGCGATTGCCGATTGATTAAGATTACAAATTCTATGAAGACAGAATTTAGGCCTATTCTTGCTACCGCTACTTTTTATTATGATTGCTGATTTTTCATAATTAATTTCATCTAATAAGTTATTTATTTTTTCAAACTTATTAGTAATAAAAATAATTTTTTTTTGATTAAGAAATTCTAAAATTAATTTCCTAGAGCTATCTTCATTATTTTTTACTATGAGTTTGTTTATTTTGTTTGTCATAGAAACTTCCATATATCTTTGGGATTATTTGAAAAAAGAATTGTTTTTGGAAAGTTTCTTAATGCCAAACCAGGCACTTTTGGAGTTGGACCAGTTTGTTGAATTGCAGAGAAATGATTAAGTACTCTCATACCTACACCAGTTTCAAAAGAAGTACTTATCATTCTTAATCCTTTTTTCTGTTCAAGTTCTTTAAGTAAAATTAATGGGTTAATTTCTTGAGAAGGCCTTCTAATTTGCCAACCTTTCCATTCTCTAGTTAAATCAGGATATTTTATTATTGATTCGTCTAATGCTACAGGTATTTTTTTTTCTAGTTCTCTTAAACCATCTAAATCATCCTCTGAAAGTGGTTGCTCTAGCCAATCAAGATTAACATTATCTTTTAAGATCTCAGCCCATCTGTTTGCATAGTTTCTATCCCATGAGCCATTAGCATCAATACGTAATTTCATTTTATTACTTATTTCACTTAGGATCTTTTCTAAAATTTTTTCTTCTGCTTCACTTTCTATAGTCCCAACTTTCCATTTTAAAGTTATTTCTTTATTTACTAAAGTATTATTATTTTTTAAATTTCTTATCTCATCCAAAATATTATTTGAATCTACAAGTATTGCTGTTTTATGAATATCATCAAAATCATAATTATGTTGATATTTTAATATTGCTCTAATTTCTCCAAGAGCAATATTTACTGCTGATTGTATACAAGGATGGAATCTACAGATTTCATTTATAAAGATATTTTCATTTATTTGGTTAGGAATCTTATCTAATTGATTTTTGCATAAAGCTAAATGTTCTGATTTCAGAGGAGATACTTCTCCATATCCAATAATATTTTTTTCATTTTTTAATTGAATAATCCATCCTTTTTTATTCAATATATTAATTTTTGAATTAATTACTTTTTTAGATAAATTGAATAAATAAGGCTTTTTACTAAAGTTAATTTTCATAATTATAAAAATGAATTAAAAAGAAGACCTATTATTAACCCAAATCCATTCATAGTTTGGAATTTTAAAGCAATAAATTTGCAATCTTTTAAAGATTTAGGTCTATAGTGATAACTATTAAGGATATTTATTAATTTGATTGCATAAGGCAGGCTAATTAAGTAAAGAAAGCATAATCTTGGAATAAATTCTACAAAAATAGTAAATGTCTGGAAAGAATATATAAATAAAACTATTAATGGTACTAATAATGCAGATTTTTTTGTGCCTATTAAAACTAAAGGAGAACGCTTTCCAAATTTTTTATCTTCATTTATTTGATGAAAATGGGAGCAAAATAGAACTAAAGTTATACATAAGGCTGGACCTGTCCCCAAAAGTAAAGATTCTAGCCATGGGATTTTGTTTGCGTATATCCCAATTGGATTAAGTGCAATTAGAAAAGCTGCAAAAGCAAAAGGGCCAAATGCTAACCAGCATAGAGGTTCTCCTAGACCTAAGTAACCTAATCTAAAAGGTGGACCTTGGTATAAGTAACCTAAAGTGCATGATAAAAGGATAAGAATTAATATATTTATACTTAGAGATAAAGAGATAATATAAATAATTAATAAACCTAAAAATAATGATAAATATGCAATTAAAAAAATTAATTTTTATTTTTTATAAGATTAACTATTGAATGAAATTTAAATTGATCAATTCCAGTGTATGAATCATATAAATCATTTGTAAGGTTTTCCCAAAGGAGTATTAGTATAGAAGCTATAGTTAACAAAAAAAAGTTAAGAAATTTTATATCTCTGAAAGAGTAAAAATTATATGCTCCACAAATAAATATAGGAATTATTGCGACAGAATATAATGGCCATTTTATTGCTTGATTCCATAATTGTTTTTTATCTACCCTCATTCCCAATAGTTGTTTAAAATTAATAATATTATTAAATATAGTTTACAGTTAATTTGAATTTTTAAATAAAAAACCATTATGATTTCAAGAAGCAATTTATGAATTATAATTTAATCTTTTCAGATTTTTCTAAAAGTGTTTTGCAAGAAATTGATAAATATTCTTTAGATAATTCTATTATTTCTATTTTTATTGAAATTCCAAGAATAGATTTAATAGATATCTATGAGGATTTATTGGAAGATTATTCTTTTTCCTCTTTCTGGGAGGACAATAATCAAATCTCATATCTAGCGCTTGGAAAATGTGAAAGTTTGAATTATTTCGGGACTAATAAATTTAAATTTGCAAAAAAATTTAATGATGAAATTTTTAAAAAATTAATAACTATAAATCTTTATTCAAAAAGAATATTTTTTCCAAAATTAATTTATTTTTTCTCTTTTGAAGATAAAAAAATTAAAAGTGCATCTGATAAATCTATTCCCTCTTTTGAAGCGGTACTTCCAAAATTTTTAATAATAAAAGATAAAAAAAGTACATATATTTCTATGAATATAAAATTACTAAATAAGAAAAATGTTAGTTTATTAATTGAAGAGTTTTGGAATTTAAGAAAAAGAATATTATCCAAAAAGATATTTAATAGCAGCTACAAATCAGATAAAATAAACCAGGACTATTTCTACGAGTTATTGGACCAATCTAGGAATATTTTATCCAAAAAAGTAGTAAGAGGAATTAAACTTATTAATGATGATATACTACAAAAGATAGTTATAGGAAGTAGATTAATATTTCAAGCTAATAAAGATTTAAATTTAATAAACATTTTAAAAAAATTAAGAATCAATAAACCTAATTCTTGTAAATATGTTTGGAAAAGGAATAGTCAAGATATTACTTTTGGAGCCTCACCTGAAAAATTATTTTCGCTTAATAAAAACTTATTAATTTTAGAAGCAGTTGCAGGAACTGCTCCAAGTAATTTAGATAAAAATATACTTCTTAAAAGCCAAAAAGATTTACTTGAGCATAATTTTGTAAGAGATTATTTAGTTGCATCCCTACATCATATGAATATTAATGAATATAAGATAAAAAAAATAAAAGTTATTCAATTTGGAGATATCTCACACTTGTATACTGAAATAAATTCTGAGATTGAAAGTATATGTCCTTTTTTATTACTGGAATATTTACATCCATCCCCTGCGGTTTGTGGTGTCCCCAAAAAAGAAGCACTATTTTGGATAAATAATATTGAGGTTTATGATAGAGGTAATTATGCCTCACCCATAGGGTGGATTGATAGTAGAGGTGATTCTGATTTTAGAGTCGCAATAAGAGGTGCAAGATTTATTAATAATGAAATAGAAATTACAGCAGGCTCTGGAATTGTAAAAGGATCTATTGCTGAAAATGAAATTGAAGAGATAAATCTTAAGTTATTAACCCTAGCAAAAGAAATTTTTTCTTAAATTAATCAATAATATTTAATAACTTTTCTATAACTTGATCAGAAACTACATCATTAGATAATTTTTCTATTTCTCTTAATCCTGTTGGACTGGTTACATTGATCTCGCTCAACATTCCATTGATAACATCTATACCAACAAAAAATAATCCTTCATCTCTAAGATGTTTTGATAATTCTGAACAAATATTCTTTTCTTGTAAAGTTAAGGATGTTTTTTCTGCATTCCCCCCTAGTGCAAGATTGCTTCTGAAATCGCCTTTCTTGGGAATTCTATTGATATAACCTAATGGATCTCCATTAACTAGAATTATTCTTTTGTCTCCATTTTTAACCTGAGGAATAAACTTTTGCATCATTACAGGCAATTGTTCTTGAGAAGTGATTAATTCGATTAATGCATTTATACCTGGCGAGTCTCTGGTTAATCTAATAACTCCTTGTCCTCCTTTTCCTCCTAGAGGTTTTACAACTACATCCTCATTGATTTTTGCAAAGTTAATTAGATCATCTACTTTACTTGCAACGATTGTTGGGGCCATTAAATGACTATATCTAAGAGCACCTAATTTTTCATTCCATGCTCTTAAGGATGATGGCTTATTAATTACTTTTACACCTTTCCTTTCAGCGACTTCAAGAAGATGTGTTGCATAAAGATATGCTTCATTTACTGGTGGATCTTTTCTCATCCATATGCAGCTAAAAGTTGCAAGAGGTATACATTCACTCTCAATATAATTAATCCAAGGATTAGGTTTTGTTTTAGTACTTGAAGCCCATACTTCATCTCCTCTTGCTTCAAGATCTTGAGGCGTACAAAACCATACTTCAATATTTCTTAGATCAGTTGCTTGCATTAATGCTGCAGTTGAGTCTTTCAGAGGATTTATATTTTTAATAGGATCAATAACAAATAAAAATTTCATACTTTTATTTAGAGTAATAAATTATCAAGTTTATTTGCCTTTTCTAATTCATAGAGATCATCGCAGCCTCCAATCCCTTCATCATTGATAAAAATTTGTGGAAGTGATCTTCTGCCACTTGCTCTTAAACTCATTTCCTCTCTAGCTGCGTCATCCCCATCAATTTTATATTCTGTAAATTGTATATTTTTTTTATTTAATAAAGTTTTTGCTTTTATACAAAAAGGACAGTATTGCCAAGTGTAGATCTCAATTTTTGACATTTTTTTAAATATTATTTACTTTATACTATTAAATAATTGACCCTGTTAGATTATTAATAACAATAAATTTTATTTTGATAGATATTACAGAATTTAAAAAAGATCTTTCTGAATTAACAGAACGTTTAATAAATGTACAAGACTGTCTTTGACATGCCTAAATTAGAATCTCAAAAGAAAGAATTAGAGCAAATTACTATTGGAAAGAATTTTTGGGATGACCCTCAAGAGGCTCAGAAATTAATGCGTAATTTAGATGATATTAAAGATCAACTTAATTTAGTAAAACATTGGAGAACTCTAATATCAGATGCTAATGCTTCTATTGAACTTTACTCTTTAGAACCAGAAGAAGATATGATTACGGAATCTCAAAATGGACTTATAACTTTAAAAGAAGATTTAGACAGGTGGGAATTGCAAAGATTATTAAGTGGAGAATATGATAAGTTAAGTGCTGTTATTTCTATTAATGCTGGAGCTGGAGGAACAGATGCTCAGGATTGGGTAGAAATATTATTAAGAATGTATTCAAGATGGGTGGAGCAACATTCAATGAAATTATCAATTTCAGAAATCTCTCAAGGAGAGGAAGCTGGTATAAAAAGTGTAACTTTTGAAGTTGAAGGAAAATATGCCTTTGGTTATCTTCAGAATGAGAAAGGTACGCATAGATTAGTGAGGATTTCACCTTTTAATGCCAATGGTAAAAGACAGACAAGTTTTGCTGGTGTAGAGGTAATGCCTAAATTAGATGAAAATATTACTTTAGATATTCCTGAAAAAGATTTAGAAATTACAACCAGCAGATCAGGCGGGGCTGGAGGACAAAATGTTAATAAAGTTGAAACAGCCGTAAGAATTACACACTTACCAACAAAAATATCCGTACGTTGTACTGAAGAAAGATCTCAATTAAAAAATAAAGAGAAGGCAATGAATTTACTTAAAGCAAAGTTACTTATTATAGCTAAAGAACAAAGAGCCGCTAAAATTGCAGATATTAAAGGTGATATTGTAGAAGCTGCTTGGGGTACGCAAATAAGGAATTATGTATTTCATCCATATCAAATGGTTAAAGATCTGCGTACTAAGCAAGAAACAAATGATTTAGATTCAGTCTTAAATGGTGATCTAGACCCTTTTATTAATAAGTTATTGCGTCTTAATATTTCCAATATCTAAATTATAAATATGACTACTAAAAAAGAATCTAATAAAAAAATTGTATCTCCAAGTTTCATAAAACTGGCTATGCGTAATATGGTAAGGAAAGGTAGTAAAAGTCTATCCCATTTCTTAATTACTTTTCTAATATTGCTTGGATTATTAATTATATTAGCGACATTAAGTAAACCAACTATGCCGCTTTAAAAATATGTTTAAAGATAATTTATTTCAATTAAAGATAGATTTGGTATTTAAATTTGATAAAAGTCTTAGATTAAAAAATTTATTACAAGAAGAAAATGATAATTTAATTTTTGAACATTATTTCTGGAAAGAAATATTTGAAGCATGGATGGATATTATTTTAAGTCAAAATAAATTTACTTATTTATCTAATTTAAATTTGAAAAGGCATAATTTTTCATTAAGTTTTGAGATTATAGATGATCAATTAATGGCTGATCTTAATAAAAGGTGGCTAAATAAAAATGGGCCTACTGACGTTTTGTCTTTTCCAATTATCGCCGAAAATAATTTATATATTGAAATGCCTACTATTGAGTTAGGAGATTTATTTATATCACTAGATACAGCGCAAAAACAATCAAAGGAATTTAATAATTCTCTAAAGGAAGAAATGATTTGGTTGGCTAGTCATGGCTTTTTACATTTACTTGGATGGGATCATCGTGATAATGATGAATTAAATAAAATGCTTTTTTTTCAAGAATATTTGATTTCTAAATTAAATTGAATATAAGAAGCTAAGATTTTATGAATAAGAAAAAATCTACTTTAAATAAAAGAGGTCAATCCTTTAAAACTTCAGAGAATTTCTATGAAAGTTTAACTTTTGCCTATTCGGGTATAATTTATTGTTTCAAATATTCTAGGAATTTTAGATTTCAGATCTTTTGTTCCGTAATAGCAATTTTTTTAGCAAGACTGCTGAAATTAAATAGTATTGAATCAATAGTTATTCTTGCTACTATATTTTCGGTTTTGATCTTGGAAATATTAAATACTTCTATTGAATCACTTGTTGATCTTGTAGTCGGCAAAAAGTACAGTAAATTAGCTAAAATCTGTAAGGACTGTTCAGCAGGATCTGTATTAATAGCCTCTATTAATTCTGTATTTGTTGCTGCCTATGTTTTTTTTCCTAAAATTAAGATAATCTTTCTAAGTTTATAGTTTATGTTTTTAGTAATAGATAATTATGATAGTTTTACTTTTAATTTAGTCCAATATCTAGGGGAGTTATCTTCTGAACACCCCATTTCGAAAGATATTTTGGTAAAAAGGAATGATGAAATTACTATAGAAGAAATTATAGAAATTAAACCAGATGCGATCTTATTATCGCCTGGTCCAGGCAACCCAGATGAATCAGGTATTTGCTTACCAATTTTAAAAGATATTTCAAAAAATATTCCTACTTTAGGGGTTTGTCTTGGTCATCAAGCCTTGGCTCAGGCATATGGAGGAAATGTAATAATTGCTAAAGAATTAATGCATGGGAAAACTTCCAAAATTTTTCATTCCAAAGAAGGCTTATTTAATGATATAGATAGCCCTTTCATTGCGACTAGATATCATAGTTTAATTGTAGATTCGGCCACTTTACCCTCTTGTTTTGAAGTCACTGCATATTTGGAAGACTCTACAATTATGGGACTGGTCCATAAAGAATATAGGCATATGCAAGGAGTACAGTTTCATCCAGAAAGTGTTTTGACACAATTTGGACATAAATTGATAAGTAATTTTCTTAAATTGGCTGAACAGATGTAAAATTTAAATTAAGAAGATTAAGAGTTTTGAAAATTAACAAATCAATCCTAATATTAATATTTAGCTTTTTGCTACCTTCATCTGTTTTGGCAGAGGATTTATTTATAAAGAGTTATGGACATAGTAATTTTCTAATTGAGGGTGATGGTAAATCTATAATTTTAAATCCATATAAATCAGTAGATTGTGCATCAAATTTAAAAACAGCTAAATTTTCAGGGGCAGACTTTATTTTGGCAAGTTCAAGATTAGCTGATGAAGGATACAATCCTTCAAATTTACTTATGTTTGTAGATCCTGGCTCTTATAAATACAATGATATTCTATTTCAGGGTGTTCCTATTGCACATGATAGGATTGGAGGAAGAAGGTATGGAATGGCAACAGTTTGGACTTGGACACAAAGTAATTTAAAAATTGTTCATATGACGGGAGCAGCTGGAGAAATTAATTTTAAGGATAAAATATTATTGGCTAAACCAGACATCCTTTTTATTTCTATAGGAGGAGGAGATAAATCTTATAATAGTGAAGAAGCTATAGAAATTATAAAAGAATTAGAGCCTAAAATTATTATTCCTGCACATTATCTTCCAAGTAATAAGTTGCCTGATAATTGTAAATTCACAAGTTCAGATTTATTTTTGGAAAATATGAAAGATTTTAAAGTAAAAAGTTTTCGAAATAGATTGAAAATTAATTCTAATAATATATCCGATAAAACAATATATTTAGTAAATTAATTTATTTAAGGTCTAATTCCTCATAAGTTTTCCAAAATAATTCCATTTGCTCTTTAGTGCCAATACTAACTCGTATTGATCCTTCGATATATTTTTTGTTTGTCATATTTCTAATAAGTATTCCTCTCTTTCGCATATCTTTTTCCAATTCATTTGGTTCTTTATTAGGCCACATTAGAAAATAATTGCCTCCACTAAAGTGGCTTCTAATATTTATATTTTGGAATTTATTCATAATCCAATTTCTTGCTTTTTTGACTTTTAAAACATAATTAGTTATATATTCATAATCCTCGATTGCAGCTATTGCTGCAGTTACTGCAAAACTATTGACATCATATGGACCAGTAACTTTTTTAATATATTGTATTATTTTTTCATTACCAAATGCAAAACCTATTCTTAGTCCTGCTAATCCAGCAGTCTTTGATAAAGATTGTATTACTATAATATTTTTTGTATTTTTAAAATTAATTTTATTAAGGAGACTATCACCGTCGAACTTTTCATAAAGTTCATCAACAACAATTAAAGCTTCTCTATATCTCTGTGCTAAATCAATTATTTTTTCAGCCTTTAAAATCGTTCCAGTAGGATTATTTGGATTGCATATAAATATTAATTTAGGGTTATATTTTTTTATATTATTTTCAAAGTCTTTGAGAGGGAATAAAAAATTATTTCCTTCATATGGAGTTGTAATTATTTTCATTCCTTGTATTTCCGCGCATGGAAAGTAATAGCCAAAAGTAGGATTAGTTGTTAAAAAGAATTTATTCTTTGCGCCAAAAGTATTAAATATAGAATTAATTGCAGCATCAGCACCATTAAATATTCCTATTTCTTCGTAATCAAAATTTTCGAAATTTTGATATTTTGTGCATAAAATTTCTTTTAGTAAATTATATTCTGGATAGACAGAAATCTCATTAAGTTTTATTGATTGAATTGCCTTATAAACATTGGGACTTGGTCCGAGTGTATTTTCATTGAAATCTAATCTTAATAATCTTCTCCTATCCTCCAATGGTGCAGAATAAGATTTCATATTAATAATCTCTTTTTTCGGCTCAGGATTAGAATTATTATTATTTTTAAATAAAGACATCACATTCTTTCAAGAGTCTCAATACCGAGAATATTTAAACTTAATTTTAATGTCTTTTCAGTTAAGTAGCATAATAATAGTCTTGATTGTTTGATATTTTTTTCTGCCTTTAGAATACTTAATTGATCATAAAATCTATTGAAAATCTGGCAGACTTCATATAAGTAATTACAAATTCTGTTAGGCATAAGTTCATTTTCTGCTGAAATAATTATTTCATCAAATTTCAATAATTTTTTTATAAGTCTCCATTCTTGTATTTCATTAAATAATATTTTATCTAAATTAATCTCTTCTTCTTTGAAGTTATTTTTACGTTTTATTCCCTTAATCCTGACAATAGTATATAGAAGATAAGGCGCAGTATTACCATTAAGAGCAAGCATTTTATCAAAACTAAACTGATAATTTGTAATTCTATTTTGGCTTAAATCAGCATATTTCACAGAACTTATTCCAATGATTTTTGATGTATGTTCTATGAAAGCTTCGTTTTCTATTCGGTTTTCTTGTTCTAATCTAAGCTTCAAATCATTTTTTGCTCTTTTGATTGATTCGATTAATAAATCTTTAAGACGAATAGTGTCACCTTCTCTTGTTTTTAGTTTTTTACCATCAACTCCTTGAACTAATCCAAAAGGTACATGGGTGACCTGGCAATTGTTTGGAATCCACTGTGCTTTTTCAGCAACTTGAAAAACGGCAAAAAAGTGATTTGATTGACCTTGGTCAGTTACATATATTATTCGATCGGCTTCATCTCCATTAGGTGCTTTATTAAATCTATATTTTATTGCTGCTAAATCAGTACTAGCATAATTATATCCTCCATCTTTTTTTTGAATTATTAGTGGAAGTGTTTTACCTTCCTTGTTTTTCAAGCCTTCTAAAAAGACACATTTAGCTTTTTGGTCTTCAACTATTATATTTTTATATTCCAGCTCTTGGACGATACTTTTTAAATAATTATTATAAAAAGATTCACCTCTTTCTTCGATTTTTATATTAAGCAAATTATAAATCTTATTAAATTCTTTTCTTGATTGATTACAAATTAATTTCCATGCAGATATTGACTCTGCTTTACCTTGTTGAAGTTTAATTACTTCTTGTCTCGCTTTTTCCTGAAACTTAATATCATTATCAAATCTTTTTTTAGATGATTTATAGAATTCTACTAAGTCGCCTAAATTAATATTTTCTGAACTTTTTAGTGCATCTGGATAAACATCTTTTAGATGACTAATTAACATTCCAAATTGAGTACCCCAATCTCCTACATGATTAATTCTGAGAACTTTAAACCCTCTAAATTCAAAAATTCTAGCTAAAGAATCTCCAATGATAGTAGATCTAAGATGTCCTACATGCATCTCTTTTGCGATATTTGGACTTGAAAAGTCAATAATTATTTTTTCTTCTTTTTCTGTCTTTGGAACATTAAGTCTCTCAGATTTATAGTTAAGAATTAATTCATTGATAAAAATATTTTTCTTTAATTTTATGTTTATGAATCCTGGACCTGCTATTTCTAAGTTTTCTACCATATTTGTAATATCATCATTTAGTCTTATTGATTTTAGAATTTCTGATGCAATAACTTTAGGATTTTTCTTGCAAATCTTTGAGAGTATTAGACTAACATTAGATTGAAAATCACCAAATTCTTCTTTTGTTGAAGCTACTAAAATATTTTTACGTACCTTATCAAATTCCTCTAATTTATTATTTAACTTAAGATAACTAAAGATAGAATCTTCAAAAAATTTTGTAAGTTTATTAAAGGTAATAATCATAAAATATATCTAAAAATGATCTATTTATTACTTAAATATAACGCATACTAAAATCAATCCACCTACTTTTTGTAACTGAAGAACTAGTTGAAATAAAATCTATACCTTCAATTAAATATTTATCAATTTCTAAGTGATTTATCCCAGAAACCTCAATAATTAGTTGCTTAAAATTATTTTTTTTGTAAAGTTGTTTAGAAGTAATCCTTAATTCTTTGATAGATTTTTTTAATAAATCTGGGTTTATTTCATCAAGTAAAATACTATCTGCTCCTGCAATTATTGCTTCTTTAGCTTGTTCAATTGTCTCAGCTTCAATAATAATATGGGAAGTAAAAGGTATATTTTCTCTTAATTTCTTTACCGTATTTTTTAAATTATCTGACCATGCGATATGGTTTTCTTTTATCATTGCAGCGTCATAAAGACCCATCCTATGGTTTATGCCACCACCGCATTTAAATGCATATTTTTCAAATATTCTCAAGCCAGGAGTTGTTTTTCTTGTATCTGCTAATTTAATATCTGTATTTTTTAATTTTTCTACTACTTGATATGTAAATGAAGCTACTCCTGAGAGATGCATAGCTATATTTAGAGCAGTTCTCTCCAAAGATAAAAGGCTTATAGCTTTACCACTTAATTCAAGAATTACTTGATTCTTACTAAATTTTTCTCCATCAATTATCAAAAATTTATATTCAATTTCTTTATCAATTTTTTTAAATAAAAGTTTAAGTATTTCTACTCCACAGAATATTCCATCCTCTTTAGCTATCCATTGTGCTTTTACTTTATCTTTTGTAACTGCATATTTAGTTAAATCACCTTTCCCAATATCTTCATCAATCCAATCGTCTATTTTTTTTGAAATGTATGGTGTATTCCAGTCCAAGATTTAAATTTTATCAAAAATATTTCTTAATCATTCTAACCTTTTAAGTACTATTATTTATTTTCCAATACAAAATTTAGAAAATATATTATCAAGTAGTTTTTCATTTAATTCTTCACCCGTTAACCTTGATAAGTTTTTAATACTATCTCTTAATTCAATAGATAGAAGATCAAATGGTAATTTATTTTTTATTATCAGTTTGGTATCATTTAAATTTTTTAAAGCATTAATTAGATTTGATAATTGCCTATCATTTAAAAAAATTTCGATATTTTCAGATCTTTCAGAGCCACATTTTTTAATTATTTTGTTAATAAGTTTTTGTTCTCCTATCTTATTTTTAATACTCATACAAATGGTATTTGGAGATTGGTTACTTGATTCTGAAAAATTTTTTTCTAGAATATCTAATTTATTACCAATTAAAGTAATTAATTTTTGAGCAGGAATTTTTTTTATTATTTTTTCATCCTCTAAATCAAGCCCTTTCCCAAGATCAAATATATAAATTATGTAATCAGCTTTTTTTATCATTTCTAAGCTTTTACTAATACCAATTTTTTCTATGATTCCTGATGTTTCTCTTATCCCAGCTGTATCTATTATTTTTATTGGCATATTATTTATTGTTAAATCAACTTCTATGATATCTCTTGTAGTCCCTGGAATATTAGTAACAATTGCTTTATTTTGCTTAGAAAGTAAATTTAGTAAAGAACTTTTACCTGCATTGGTTTTTCCAATTAAAGCAATAGAAATACCAGTATGAATATATGAATTTCTTTTTTGGTTTTCAATTAAAGAATTAATTTCTTTTTTTATTTTTTGTAAGTCTTGATCAAATTTTATATAGTCGAAATCTTTAAAATCCTCTTCAAAATCTACCCTAGCCTCAATTTCTGCAAGTTGTTCTATAAGATTATCTCTTATTAAAGATATTTTTTCTTTTATTAGACCTTGTACCCCATTAAAAGCTAATTCTGCAGATCTAACATTTTTTGAACTTATTAATTGATTAATTGACTCTGCTTGAGTTAAATCAATCTTACCATTAAGAAAAGCTCTCTGACTAAATTCGCCATGATTAGCTAATCTTATTTTTCCTGTTTTTATGAGTAATTCTAAAATTCTATTTACTACAATAATTCCTCCATGACAATGAATCTCAACAATATCTTCTCCCGTAAAGCTATTAGGGGATTTCATAACTACAACTAAAATTTCATCTAGATATTTATCTTCAAAAATATCTTTAGCAAATCCATGGAAAACTCTATGGGATTGCCATGCAAGCTTTGATTTTGTTTCAATAATTTTCTTACATATTTCAATTGAATCTGCTCCAGATATTCTTATTACCGCGATTCCGCCTTCACCAATATTTATTGCAGTAGCAATTGCTGCAATTGTATCTTCCATAGTAATTATTGAGTTCATTCTCACTTTGAATAAGATATTTAAGTAAGATAGATTAAAATTCTGATCTTATTTTTTAATTGATGAAATTAATAAAAGATTTAAATTTTAAAAAAATTCTATCATTATTTTTGGAACAAAATGGTAGTCCCATTTTTAATGCAAAAGGAATAGCGTTTGGTGTTTTTAGTGGATGTTTTCCTTTTTTTGGTTTTCAAACTTTGTTAGGAGTATTTCTTGCACAAATAGGTAGAGGTAATATTGTTTTAGCAGCCATTGGAACTTGGGTAAGTAATCCTTTCACATATATACCGCTTTACCTTTTTAATTATAAATTAGGGGCATTAGTTTTACGAAATCCAGAAAAAATTATCATCCAACCTAGTTTAATTAAAGATGATTTTTGGGGCCAAGGTTGGTTTGTTACCACACGATTAATTATAGGATCTTCATTAGTGGGATTATGTTTGGGAGTTATTTGTGGATTAATAGCTTATCTCTTTTACAAAAGAAAATATAAAATTTAATTTAATTTAATTATTCTATGACTTTGTTAATTCTACTCTAGCGATATCAATGACATCTGCCATTGATTTAATTTGATCCATTGTTTTATTTAACTGGTTAGAACTTTCCAACTCAACGCAAAGAATTATTATTGCTGGTTTTCCAAATGATGTTTTCACACTTGCATCGCTTACGTTAATCCCTTTATCAGATAAACGCATTAATATATCTTTTAAGACACCTACTCTATCAATTACTTCGATCCTTAATTGTATTGGAAACTTATTATTTTTAACTTTATTATTGTCATTCCATCCAACTGGGAGTCTTCTTTCTACAGGAATATTATTTATATTTTCGCACTCTCTCCTATGAATAGTTATGCCATGATTACCTAATGATACAGCTCCAATTATTTCTTCGCCCGGTAGAGGGCTACAGCATTTACCAATTCTAAAGTCAAGACCTTCAATTCCTGAAATAGGAGATTTTTGAGTATTTAAAGACTCAGATTTATTTGAAACATATCTCTCTTTAATATCTTGAGTAATTGAAATATTATTTTCATTTTGAATTTTCTCAGTTTGGACTTTAATCTCTTCTCTTAATCTATTCAGTACTTGATGTAATGTTAATCCGCCAAATCCTAGAGATGCCAAAATGTCTTCAGTAGATTTTAAATTACATCTTTGAGCAACTTTTTTCATGGCTTCACTTGACATTAATGCTTCAAATCCATTTTTCCCAACTTCCTTCTCTAATAAATCTTTGCCTCTTTTTATAGTTTCATCTCTATGACTTTTTTTATACCATTGTCTAATCCTGTTTTTGGCAGTAGGAGTAACTACAAAATTTAACCAATCTAAGCTAGGACTTGCATTATTACTAGTTAATATTTCAATAAAATCCCCGTTATTCAGTTTAGTGGACAGAGGAGATAATTTTTCGTTAATTCTTATTCCACTACAATGATTGCCTACTTCGGAATGAATTCTATAAGCAAAATCAATAGCAGTAGATCCCTTTCTTAAGCCAACTACATCCCCTTTAGGAGTTATAACAAAAACTTCTTCATCAAATAGATCTTCTTTAATAGAAGCTAAATAATCATTATGGTCTTTTTCAGTGCCTTCCTGTTGCCATTCTACTAACTGTCTGAACCAATTAAATCGTTCAGCTTTGCCAATAGCAGGAGATCCTCCCTCCTTGTATTTCCAATGAGCGGCGATTCCAAATTCTGCAACTTGATGCATTTCGCTAGTTCTAATTTGGATCTCAACTGGCCTAAATCTTCCAATTACAGATGTATGCAGAGATTGGTATCCATTAGGTTTTGGTAACCCAATATAGTCTTTAAATCTTCCTGGTATTGGTTTGAAAGTGTCATGGACGACTGCTAAAGCTCTATAACAATATTCAGTATTAGAGGTTATTATTCTAAGTGCAGCGACATCATAAATTTCATGGAATTGTTTTTGCTGCCTTTTCATTTTGCTCCAGATTCCATAAAGGTGTTTTGGCCTCCCTTTAATTTCAAAATTGGTTAATCCTGAATTAATTAAATTATTTTTTATAAGATTTAATGTTTCATCTAATCTTTTTTCTCTATCACTCCTTTTAATTGCAATTTGGTTCTTCAAATTCTCATATGCTTCTGGTTCAAGAAATTTAAAAGCTAAATCCTCTAATTCCCACTTAAATCTATTTATACCTAATCTATTAGCTAATGGCGCATAAATTTCTTTAGTTTCCTTAGCAATTCTTTTTTGTCTTTCTTCATTTAGCCATTCGATTGTCCTCATATTATGAAGTCGATCAGCAAGTTTAACGAGAACAACTCTTATATCACTTGCCATTGATAAAAACATTTTCCTAAGATTTTCAGCCTGAGCTTCAGTTCTATTATTAAAATGAATACCTCCCAACTTTGTTACGCCTTCAACTAATATTTTTATTTCTGAACCAAAATTTTCTTCAATATAATCTAATTGAATGCCTGTATCTTCTACAACATCATGAAGAAGACCAGCAGCAATAACAGAGGGGCTAGCACCAATTTCTTTTAATAGTCCAGCCACTGCAATTGGATGAATGATATATGGTTCCCCACTTGCTCTTAATTGTCCATCATGTGCTTCATAAGCTAATTTAAAAGCTTTTGCTATTAATCTTTGATTACTATATTTATTTGAAGTAGTATTTTCTAATTTAAGAAGGTTATCCTTTAGCCATGCAGGCAATTTAACCTTATATATAGAAGATTCTCTTTCATATTTCTTATTTTCAGGCAGAATGGATTTTGAAACCTTTGGTTTCTTTTTCTCGTTTGAATTTGTTTGTGTTTCAAACATTGAGGAATTTACCTTTAATTTAGTTTATTTACTCCTGGTAAAGTTTGCTACAAAATTATGAATTTAAAAGCAAGAAACATTGTTGAAGCAAATAATTTAACAATTATTTATATGTCAAATAAAAAGTCAGTATTAAGGAATTTTAATTTAAAAATTAATCAGAATGAGCACACAGCAATAATAGGAGAGTCTGGATGTGGAAAAAGTACTTTCGCTAAATCATTAGTTAAAATGCTCCCACAAAATACGATTTGTGAAGGCGATTTGATTGTAGATAGAAATGACTTAAGAAAAATTAGTAAAAAAGAATTAAAGATTTTTAGAAGAAAAAGAATTGGTTTTATTTATCAAGATTCAATTCAAAAGTTAAATCCTTTAATGACAGTTGGTGATCATTTATATGAATTATTGAAAATACATTTGCCATTGAAATCAAATAAATATATTTCCCAAATTGTTAAAGAAACATTTAATAAGGTTGGAATAGAGAGCAATCTTTTACAATCTTATCCTCATGAGTTTAGTGGCGGAATGAGGCAAAGAGTTTGTATTGCTTTGGCAATTGCATTAAAACCTAATTTATTAATAGCGGATGAACCCACCACAAGTCTTGATAGTAATACTAGTTATGAAATTATGAATCAAATTTTATCTTTATGTAATCAAAATGGTAGTACTCTTATTTTAATAAGTCATGATATAAACCTTGCAGCTAAGTGGTGCAAAAAAATAGCAATAATAAACGATGGTTCAGTTGTAGAAGAAGGCAATATAAAGGATGTTATAGAGTCTCCTCAATCATTAATTGGTAAAAAATTAGTTAATTCATCTTTTCGATTATTGGAATATGATATGCAAGTATATAAAAATAAGCATCCAATTCTTGAGGTAATAAATTTAAGATATTGGTTTAAGTTGAATTCATCTATAGTTAGACCAAAATGGAATAAAGCCATAAATGAAGTTAGCTTTAAGCTATTTCGTAATGAAACACTTGGGATAGTAGGTAAATCTGGGAGTGGTAAAAGTACTTTAGGAAAAGCGCTTGTTGGTTTGATAAATAAACGAGGTGGTGAGATTAGATTTTTAAGTGATTTTTCAAATATGAAAAGTAGTTTAAAAGTAAATAAGGCAAAAAATATACAAATGATTTTTCAAGACCCTTTTTCAAGTTTAAATCCCAAAATGAAAATTAAAAATATTTTAGAGGATGTCCACTCTATTCATAAAGGAGCAAATAATTTAATGATGTATAAAGAGCGCGATCAATTACTAACAAAATTGAATTTACCAAATAATAATTCTTTTCTTAATTCGTATCCACATCAATTATCGGGCGGGCAATTACAAAGAATTTCAATAGCAAGAGCTCTATTGATTCAACCAAAAATATTGATTTGCGATGAAAGTGTAAATATGCTTGATGCTTCTGTAAAAATCGATATTCTTCATTTATTAAGAAAATTGCAAATAGAGATGAATTTAACAATTATTTTCATAACACATGATTTAGGTTTAGCTAAAAGATTTTGTAATAGATTACTAGTAATCAGTAATGGTGAAATTGTTGAAGAAGGGAATTCTCTAGAGATTTTCAAGAATCCACAACATAAAGTTACTAAAAATCTTATAGAAAGCAGCTTAAATATTAATTAGTTTTGCTTATAACCTTAATTAATTTTTGAAATTCTAGAGGCAATTCTGCTTCGAACATCATTTTTTCGCCATTTATAGGATGAATAAGACCTAATTTGTTTGCATGTAATGCCTGACCTTTTAAATTGCAAGGAAGCTTTTTACATCTTCCATAAAGTGGATCTCCTACTATTGGATGCTTGATAAAAGAGCTATGCACTCTTATTTGATGTGTTCTTCCAGTTTCTAATTTAAAACTCATCAGAGAGTAGTTACCAAATTTTTCAACTAGTTTCCAATTTGTGCATGCATATTTACCAGAATTCTCATCAACAACCGCATATTTCTTTCTATCCGCGGGATGTCTACCTATGTTCCCAACTATTTTACCTTCAGATGCATTAGGTACTCCGTGAATAATTGCGAGATAATTTCTCGAAGCGATTTTATTTTTTATCTGCATCTGTAAATTGACTAATGATTCCTGATCTTTTGCCACAACCATGCACCCAGAAGTATCTTTATCTAATCTATGAACAATCCCAGGTCTTAACTTTCCATTTATTCCTGGTAAGTTTTCACAATGAGCTAATAACCCATTCACTAAAGTTCCAGATTTGTGTCCTGGCGCAGGATGAACTGTTAAGCCTGATTGCTTATTAATAACAATAATATATTTATCTTCATATAAAATATTAAGATGCATTCTTTCTGCTTTTAGATAAGGAAGTGGTTCAGGGGGCGGCAACCAAATTTGCACATTATCGCCTTTCTTTAATGGAGTCTTTGACTTCGCAGTCTTATAGTTTATTAATACGAGTCCAGAATTGATGAATTTTTGTATGCTTGATCGACTTTGCTCAGGTCTTTGGTCTACTAACCAACGATCTAATCTCATTGGTAAGTCATAGCAATAGGTTATTTCAATAAGTTCGCCTTCTCCTAGACCAAATTGATTATTGTCTAAATTCATAATGGAATTTCCAAACAAATATTTCCTAAAAATTGATTACGGAAGTCTTCTAATAATTTATTTGCCATCCTTCTTCTATCGCCTGAAGTATGTTTTTCTGCTGAAAGAAATAACCATTTATTCGGATCTTTAAATCCTTCATTAATATCTACTCCATATCTATTTGAAATTTTCTTTAAGGAAATATTACTAATTGTATTGTTACTGAGTTTTTGAATCCTTTTAATAAATTCGATAGCAACGAAATCTAAGTCATAAGCGGCTTCTCCAATGTCATCACATAAAGCTAGATTTAAAGCGGATTTCTGATTCTCTAGATAAGGAGGTATAACCCCAGGAGCATCCAATAGATCAATACCATTTGATATCCTGATCCATCTTAAATCTCTCGTCACTCCTGCTTTTCTTGCGCTTTTTACAACTTTCTTATTGGCTATTCTATTAATTAATGCTGATTTACCTACATTTGGGAAGCCAAGAGTTAGAGCTCTAATTGGTCTAATCTTCATACCGCGAGATAATCTTCTCTCGTCAATAGAAACTCTTGCCTTTGTGATGGCATAAAAAATTTCTTTAATTCCATGACCCTTTTTTGCATCACACCATAGTGGTAATATTCTATTTTCCGTAAACCAATCCTTCCAAATATTTATACATTCATTAGAAACCATATCTGATCGATTAATTACTAATATATGTTTTTTATTCTGAATCCATTTATTTAAATGAGGATGACCTGTAGATAGAGGAATCCTAGAATCTCTTACTTCAATAACAAGATCTACTCTATTAATTATTTGAGTTAATTTTTTTTCGGCTTTTGCAATATGGCCTGGATACCATTGAATTTTAGGTACTTCCACTTGAATATATAGTAATAAATTTTGTTATTTATTTATATATTGCCACATAATCCAATTGAAATAACTTTAAAATTATCAATGTTTACCAGTCATATCTAATAATTATTTTAAATATTATTAAGTCATATTTCTTGAAAGCCTTTTTTAACCCAATAAACTTTATAAAACGTTAGGGTTTTGGTTGTATTTAAGATGTATTTATGGCAAAGTTGTCTCTTTCAAATCTAAACAAGTCAGTTTTAGAAGGAAAAAAAGTTTTAGTTAGAGTAGATTTTAATGTTCCATTAGATGATACTGGAGTAATTACTGATGATACTCGGATAAGAGCGGCAATTCCTACTATTAAATATCTTGTAGATAATTCAGCAAAAGTTATTCTTGCAGCTCATTTTGGAAGACCTAAAGGAAAAGTAAATGAAAAGATGAGATTAACACCAGTTGCTGAAAGATTGAGTTCAATTATTAGTAAAAAAGTTGTTTTATCAAATAGTTGCATCGGTGATGATGCCCATTCACTATCAAATAAATTAGAAAATGGGGATATCATGTTGCTTGAGAATGTTCGTTTTTATTCGGAGGAGGAGGAAAATGATAATAATTTTGCAAAAGAATTGGCTTCAATAGCTGATATGTATGTTAATGATGCTTTTGGTGCTGCGCATAGAGCCCATGCCTCTACTCAGGGTGTTACAGAATTCTTAACCCCATCAGTAGCAGGATTCCTATTAGAGAAAGAACTTAAATATTTACAAGGTGCTATTGATAATCCAATAAGACCTCTCGCGGCTATTGTTGGTGGGTCAAAAGTTAGTAGTAAAATCGGCGTATTAGATTCTTTATTAGATAAGTGCGATAAAATTATAATTGGTGGTGGAATGATTTTTACTTTTTATAAGGCTAGAGGACTTGATGTAGGTAATAGCTTAGTTGAAGAAGATAAACTTGAACTAGCAAAAAATCTTGAGGAAAAAGCTAAAAGTAAAGGTGTTCAATTACTGTTACCATCTGATGTAGTTCTTGCTGATTCATTTTCTCCAACTGCAAATAGCAAAATATCCGATATTAACAATATCAGTGGAGATTGGATGGGTCTTGATATTGGACCTGATTCAATCAAACTATTTCAGGATGCTCTATCTGAATGTAAAACAATTATTTGGAATGGACCTATGGGTGTCTTTGAATTTGATAAATTTGCTAATGGAACAAATGCAATTGCTTTGACTTTATCTCAATTAAGCTCTAATTCTGATGTATGTACCATTATTGGAGGAGGTGATTCAGTAGCTGCTGTTGAGAAAGCTGGCTTAGCAGAAAAAATGTCTCATATCTCTACTGGAGGAGGGGCCAGTTTAGAATTACTTGAAGGGAAAGTTTTGCCAGGTGTAGCTGCACTTGATCAATCTTAATTTAGAAATTTTCTAAGATATCCACTGACTTAGTAAATGAAATAAATCCCCTTGGATGAGCTATTAATCCAGTCCAAATTTGAGTTCCAGGCTTACTTGGAGCTCTTGTCACTTTAAAAAGCCCTCCAGAGGCTAAAGGGACTAGATTAATATCTTTTTTAATTAAATTGGCTTCCTGATATTCATCTATTGTCCCTGCAATTATTGCACCATTTAATGGATTATTGATAACTATATCAAGGTCATAATTTGAACCAGTCAATACCTTATTAGGAATAAAAATATCTAAGTCTAATTCTTTATTGTCATTTCTAATTATGGTTAAGTGATTTTTAATTTGAGGATTTTTAAATTTTCCATTTTGTAATGAAAATAAGTAATCAAAATTGGATTTCAAAGAATATGTTTTGTCATTTATAACTTTGCTTCCTGTTAGATTGATATTAATTATTTTATTATTTGAATTTTTAGGTGAAATATTTCTAATTTTCCATTTTATATTTGGAAATTCATAAACAATCTTATGATAGTTTTTTATTATTCTTTCTTTTTCATTATCTTCAAATAATTTATCTATAAAATCAATATTTCTTTTATTTAGATTGCTTTCGAGATTGGCTAATATTTCTTGTTGGAAATTCTCACTAATTGCATTCCTAGCTGATATTAGATAGAAAAAGATATAAACTAAATAAAATAATTTAGAGAACGAATTTAAATTTAATTTAAACATTATTACATTTGTAATAACTCCATTTTAATTGATTAGATCTGATTATGAATAAAGCAGAAAATAATTTATTAATTGCAGCCAGCGGAACAGGAGGGCATATTTTCCCTGCATTAACTATTGCAGAAGAAATTTATGATTATTGGGAAATTACATGGTTGGGTATTAAAAGTAGGTGCGAGGTAGATTTAGTACCAAAAAAATATTCTTTATTTTTGCTTGATTTTGAGACACCTTCTAAAAAAAATATTTTTTTAATATTGCAGTATATAAGAATAATATTTGCTTCTTTTAGAGTTTTAAAAATAATAAATCAACGAAAAATAGACTTGATATTAACAACAGGCGGATATATTTCTGCTCCTACTATTATTGCTGCAAAACTATCAAATACTCCAATAATTATTCATGAGTCAAATTTAGAACCAGGATTAGTAACAAAATATTTTGGAAGACTTTGTAATTATGTTTTAGTAGGCTTTAAAGATACTAATAAATATCTAAGGCAATGTAGGACATTTTATACTGGAACTCCTTTACGTCAGCAATTCTACACCTCAAATAAATTACCGGATTGGGTTCCTAATAGTGAGGAACCACTTATACTTATTATGGGAGGGAGTCAAGGTGCAAAAGGATTAAATCAAATGTTATATTATTCTCTAGATTTTCTTTTAGAGAATAATATTAGAGTTGTACATTTAATAGGTTATAACGAAAATATAGATTTAAATATAAAAAGAAATACAAATTATGTTAGGAGAAGATTTATAAGTAATATTGCTGCCCTGATGCAGAATTGTGATTTAGTTATTTCTAGATCTGGAGCCGGAGCCATAAATGAATTAATGTATACTCAAAAACCATCAATATTAATACCTTTTCCAAATTCAAAAAATAATCATCAAGAGAAAAATGCTTTAATACTTTCTTCTGCAGGTGGAGCTATTATTATAAATCAAAAACTGAATTCAAATATTTTTCTTAAGGAGACTTTAGAGAGAATTTTTGAAAAAGAAAAGGACAATAAAAGTAAGTTTGAAATTTTACAAATCATGCAGAAAAATATGTTAGCTTTTGACAAAAATAATCCTAAAAAGAAAATCATCAGAATTTTGAATCAATTTAGAAATGATTTGTGAATCTCATTTGCTATTTTTATATTTTTCTGATGTGTTTGAATACTTATCCTAGCCCAATTTTCATTTAGTGATCTGAATGATGCACATTCTCTTATAAGAATTCCTTTAGATGCTAAATAATCAATATTAGGAGATAAAGATGTCTGAGATTCAATTAAAAAAAAATTTGTTGAGGTGAAATGAACACGAAGTTTATTAGTTTTTGATAGTTCATTTAGAAACCATTGTCTTTCAGTTTGGATCCAATTATGAATTTTTTTAGTCCAATTATCATAGTTTATTTTATTCTTGAGTAAAGTTTTTCCAGCTTTAATAGCAAAACAATTTAATGGCCAAGGATCTCTATTTTTATTAATTAATTCTAAAATTTTACTAGAACTTACTAAATAACCCAGTCTTATTCCAGCGATATTAAATAGTTTAGTCAGACTTCTAATAACAATTAAATTATCGTAAGCTAAAACAAGAGGAATTAAAGATTCATTTTCACCATTTGGAGTTATGGGAAGAAACGCCTCATCGCATATTACAAGTTTATATTTATTTAAAACATTTTCTAAAGACTTTTTAGACCATAATTGACCTGTCGGGTTATGTGGATTAGTAATCCAGAGAACATCACTTTGTGTTTTAATTGGAAATGCCTGAGGATTATTTTCAGGCCATTCTTTTGGTAAATTGCTAAAGAAATATTCGGCGTTCCAACACTTAAGTGATCTTTCATAATCAACAAAACTAGGAATAGGCAAGCAATTCTTTCCAATTTTTGATGCTTCTAAACCTACCCAGGTTATTAATTCTGAAGCACCGTTTCCAGGTAATATACAGTCTGGATTGATATTATGAAATTCTCCAATTATCTCTTTTAAATAATGGAAACTTTTGTCAGGATAATATCTATATTCACCATTTCTTATTTCTGCATATAAAGCTTTGATTAAGAATTTAGGCGGACTAAATGGAACTAAAGAGGCGCTGGAATCTATTATTTTTGAAATAGGAATATTATTGCTTTTTGCATGTGAATAAATATTGCCTCCGTGCTTAAAAGTAAAGTCTTCCAATATTTAAATCTTTTTACTTATCTTAGATGAATATTATATTTTTAGTAATTAATTAATCCTGCCATTTTAGTCCTGAACCTATAGCATCTTTTATATGAGACATTTTATAAAATTCAAGTTGTTTTAAGATTCCTTTTGCGATTTCAGGTACTAGTAGGGGCCCTTTATAAATCCATCCTGTGTAAACCTGTATTAATGATGCACCTGAACATATTCGTTCCCAAGCCGCTTCTGGAGAATCAATTCCTCCAACACCAATAAGAATTATTTTTTTATCATTATTATGAATGTGCTTAATTATATTATTTGCTTTCATTTGAAGAGGCTTTCCGCTTAAACCCCCAGATTCATTCATTAACTTTTTGCCTGTTTGTGAAACAATTCGATCTTCCAAACCTAATCTATCAAGACTTGTGTTTGTTGCAATTAAACCCTCTATTCTCATTTCATTGATAAGTTTGCATATTTCATCAATCTCCTTGAAATTTAAATCTGGTGCAATTTTGACAAATAAAGGGGGGCATTCATTTAGAAGTTTGATCTCATAAAGTAATTCTTTTAAAAGTGATGGATCTTGTAATTTTCTAAGTCCTTCCGTATTAGGAGAACTCACATTAATTGTGGCGTAATCACAATAGGGTATCAATTGCTTTAATGATGCTAAATAGTCTCCTGTTGATTTGTCTAAAGGTGTTATTCTCGACTTACCAAAATTAATTCCAAGACATATATTTTTTCTATCTTTTGTTTTTTTTATTTTTTGTTTAATTAAATTATATTCTAAGCTAGTAGATCCATTATTATTAAAACCCAATCGATTCAAAGCTGCTTGTTCTTTGGCTAATCTGAATAATCTTGGTTTTTTATTGCCAGGTTGTGGAAATTTAGTAACAGTACCTAATTCAGAGAAGCCAAATCCAAAATCTCTCCATATATTTGCAGCGATTCCATTCTTGTCAAACCCAGCAGCTAATCCTATTGGATTTATAAAATCAATACCACAAATATTTTGAGAAAGTTTTTCACTTTTAATACATAATTCATTACTTAGATTTTTAAATATATTTTTCATAATGGGCCAATCTCTTTTACTGGATGAGAATTCCAAAATATTTAAAGATAAATTAGTTAAATATTCTGCATCAATCCCTTGATCATTTTCCAAAACAGGGCTAATAATTTTCTCATAAATATTTGAAATTGAGGAAATTCTCTTGTTCATGAAATTTATTCAATATCCTTGTTTTTTATAATTTGCCAATGTTGATTATTAATTGGTTTAAAGATCCAATTGCGCCATTTAAATTCAATATAATTTTCAATATTACTATTTTTTTTTAAATCTAATAAATCAAATAATTCATTTGAGTTCAATAAATATTTTTTCTTTGCAAAGTTATCAATTAAATCAAATCGATAAAATAAATTTTTTAAATTTTCTGGCGCAATTTCTTTTTTATCTAAATTAAATGTCTTTTTTTTTGAATTCTGGTCGATATTTATTCCTTTGCTGTAGTTTGTTGCAATAAAATCAACTCTTTCATTAGAAGGATCTCCACTATGACCTTTTACAAATTCCATAGTTAAACCTGGAATTCTTAAAGAGTCAATTTGTTGCCATAAATCTAAATTTTGTACAGATTTTCCATTACTTGTTTTCCAACCATTTTTTTTCCAGTTTTTAATCCAATTTGTATAACCTTCTATAAGATATTTACTATCAGTTCTTAATTTAAAATTTTCCTTTAATCTGAAATTTTTAAGTTTTTCAATTGTTTTTATTGCTGCAATAAGTTCCATTCTATTATTGGTAGTGTTTTCTGCAGCACCGCCAATTTCAATTTCACTGCCATCAGAAAAAATTATTAAGCCACCCCATCCACCATTCCCAGGATTACCACTACAAGCTCCATCAGTAGCAGCTTCGATTGCAATGTTATTTTTGATATCCATTTTTTTTAAGCCGATACTAAGTTGTATCGGCTAATAATTTAAACAATATTTATTTCAGTGTAACTTTTCCTCCAGCTTCTTCAATCTCTTTTTTAAGAGTTTCAGCTTCTTCTTTAGCAACTCCTTCTTTCACTGCTTTTGGAGCTGACTCAACTAAAGCTTTGGCATCTCCAAGTCCAAGTCCTGTGGCATTTCTCACTACTTTTAAGACTTTGATTTTTGCAGCAGCATCAAAACTTTCTAGTACTACATCAAATTCACTCTTCTCTTCAGCTGCAGCAGCATCTCCATCACCGCCTCCAGCTCCTGGAGCAGCCATAACTACACCAGCTGATGCGGCAGCTGAAACGCCAAAAGTCTCCTCAATTTGCTTAACTAGCTCAGAAGCTTCTAATAAGGAAAGAGATTTAAGTGATTCAAGAATTTCTTCGGTTTTTGCAGACATTTTCTTTAGTTAATAAATAATTAGGATTTATGATTCTGAAGATTCAGAATGTTGTTTAAGTGATCTTGCAAGTCCTGATGGGACTTCATTAATACCAATAGCAATTTTGCTAGTCAAAGCATTTAATGCACCAGCAATTTTCGCCATTAATACCTCTCTTGAAGGAAGATTAGCTATTTCTTTGATTTCAGCTTGACTAAGTAGCTTCCCTTCAAATAAAGCACCTTTTGTTTCGGATTTATTTGTTTCTTTTTGAAAGGTCTGGATAGCTTTAACCGCGCTACCCACATCATCTTTTATTAAAACAAATGCATTAGTTCCAGTTAATAAAGATTCAAGGCCTGTCCAATTACTTTGTCCATCAATTGCTCTGCGCATTAATGAATTTTTTGTAACTTTGCAAATGCCGTTCTTTGAGCGCAATTTTGCTCTCAAGTCAGACATTTCTTTAATCGATAGACCTTTGTAATCAAGGACTACTGCCATTTCCGATTCGTTTAAGAGAGTTTTAATCTCTTGAACGATTTGTTGCTTATTCTCTAGTGTTCGGCCCATTCTTTTTTTTTGGATCGTAATTTAGGAAGAGCAGGAAATGCGACAAAGATTAAAAGAGGATGCCGCTATTATTCGATCCAATGGATAAAAAATTAAAGCAACCTCGGTAGGGTTTATTAATTTAGAGATCTAAATTAACCTACTTTCTTTGGCCGTATTATTGCAATATATATTGTACTACAAGAAGTTAACTTTCTTGAAGAAATTCTTGTAATCCTCCAATATCAACCTGCACTGAAGGTCCCATTGTGGAGGATATATACATTGTTTTCCAATATTTTCCTTTGGCACCGCTAGGTTTATTTTTGTCAATAGCTTCTTGTAGAGTTTTTAGATTATCAAATAATGCTTCAGATGAAAAACTTGCTTTTCCAAATCGTACATGTACTATTCCAGCTTTATCAGCTCTGAATTCTAGCTTCCCTGCTTTGAATTCTTTAATGGCATTATCAATATCATTTGTTACAGTGCCTGCTTTAGGATTAGGCATCAAACCTCTAGGTCCTAATACCCTTCCTAACTTCGCAACCTTTGGCATCATATCTGGTGTAGCTATTAATAAATCAAAGTCCATTTTCCCTTTGTTTATATCTTCAACTAAATCTTCTTCACCAAATAAATCAGCTCCTGCAGCTTTAGCTTTGGCAACATTCTCACCACTTGTAATAACAGCAATTTTTATAGTTTGGCCTGTTCCATGAGGCAGCGCAACAGTAGTTCTTAACTGTTGGTCAGTATATTTAGGATCTATCCCTAAACGTATGTGAGCTTCGATAGTTTCGTCAAATTTGGCATTAGCATTTTCTTTAACTAGATTCAATGCATCCTTTGCTTGGTAGACGCGATCTTCAATCTTTTTCGAGAGAAGAGCCATTCTTTTAGATAGTTTTTTCATAATGTTTTTGGGTTCAATCGGTTTTTAAAACCTCCCCTGTTTTAAATTTGATATGTAATTAATCTGAAATAGAGACTCCCATATTTCGAGCTGTGCCCTCAATGACCTTCATTGCAGATTCAATACTTGTACAGTTTAAATCAGGAAGTTTAGTTTTGGCTATCTCTTCAAGTTGAGATTTGCTTATTTGCCCTACAGAACCCTTTGCGGATTCACCAGCACCTTTTTCGATCCCAGCAGCTTTTGTAATCAAAACTGATGCAGGTGGGGTCTTAGTAACGAAAGTAAAACTTCTATCTTCAAAAACTGAAATCTCTACTGGTATTACGAAACCAGCTTTGTCTTGAGTGCGTGCATTATATTCTTTGCAGAAGGCCATTATATTAACACCATGTTGACCTAAAGCTGGTCCAACTGGAGGAGCAGGATTTGCTTTCCCTGCTTGAAGTGCTAGTTTAATTAACGCAACAACTTTTTTTGCCATAATTTTTTTGGTTCGTTTTTAAATAGAAATGAGATAATCAACAAAAAATTTAAAATCTTTAATTCTGTTTGCTGATTTGTGAGAATTCTAATTCTACAGGAGTCTCGCGCCCAAATATTGAAAGTAATGCTTTCAATTTATTTCTCTCTCCTGAAACCTCAATAACTTCTCCTTGGAAATCTTTGAAGGGTCCACTGGTGACAATGATTCTGTCTTTCGCTTCAATATCTAATTTCACGATAGCTTTCTTTTCTGAAGCTCGTTTAAATATTCTATTAACTTCTTGTCTTGATAAAGGTCTGGGCTTAATGTGACCTCTTGATCTACCACTGCTTCTACCATCTTCTGCACCAACAAAATTAATAACGTTAGGTGTACTTTTAACAGCCATCATTGTGTCCTCATCTAAAACCATTCTGACTAATACATATCCAGGAAAAACTTTTTCTTCAGTTGTTTGCCTTGAACCATCTTTTTTAAGCTTTATTCCAGGAGTTTGAGGTATTTCAATCTCTAGAATTCTGTTATTCACTCCTAAAGTTACAGATCTTTGTTCTAAAGTTGCTTTTACTTTATTTTCGCAGCTAGACGCAACTTGAATGGCATACCATCTTGCAATACTAGTATTTGCTTTAGTGGAGATTAAATTGCTTGATGATTCATTACTCATGTTAAATTGAAAAAATTTGAAATTAAGTATATAAATTCAAAAATTTGAATTCAATAATTTTTTAGTTTAATTGAAAAATTTGTTCTGCAGCCCATCCATAGAATCTACTAACAGCTGCTATTGCAGCAGCAGAAAAGGATACCATTATGATTACAGCAACTGATTCACTAAATAACTGTTGTTTGTTAGGCCATACAACTAATTTTAGTTCGTCATAAGTAGATGCAAAAAAGTTTTTCTTTTTCTTTGCTACGTCCATTTCGTCGGGAGCTGCTTTTTTTTGGGGTTCTTGATTGGTAGTTGGACTAGTCACGTATTTTAAATTTAAACTAAAGTAATTAGCTTATTTAATATCTTAACTTATTAATTTACTTATGAGCCAGGAGTAAATAAAAGTGAATCTTTATTCTTGGGATCTATTTTTATAAAAACTGTCTTTTTGTTATTAAAATCATCGTCCAAAAGTTTTGTAGCTAATGGATTTTCTATTTGCCTTCGTAATTCTCTATTTATAGATCTTGCTCCATATTGAGGTTCATATGCGTCATTAGCTATCTTAATAACAACTTTTTTATCGATGTTTATTTGAATATTCTGTTCTAGTAATAAAGTTTTTAAATCTTCTATCTGTAGCAATATTATCCTCTCTAATTGCTCTTTAGAAAGTGGATCAAATTTTATTACTTCATCAATCCGGTTTAAAAACTCTGGTCTAAAAATGGATGACAAAGAGTCTGAGATAGCTTTTTCAAGGGATTCATTTAAAAGTTTTTTATTAAGATTTGATTTGTTTAATTGTATTTGATTTTCTAAGATAGCCTTCCCTGCGAGATTACTAGTCATTATTATGACTGTATTTTTAAAATCAATAGTGCTTCCTTGAGAATCAGTTAATCTCCCCTCATCTAAAACTTGTAATAAAATATTAAAGACTTCACTATGAGCTTTTTCAATTTCGTCGAGGAGAATTACGGAATAGGGTTTTCTTTTTACTGCCTCAGTTAGTTGTCCTCCTTCCTCATAGCCTACATAGCCTGGAGGAGCTCCTAGTAGTCGTGCGACTGCATTTCGCTCCATATATTCACTCATGTCAAGTCTTAGTAAGGCTTCTTCTTCATCAAACAATGAGGATGCTAATGACTTTGCTAATTCCGTTTTTCCTACACCTGTGGGACCCATAAATAAGAATGAACCAATAGGGCGTTTAGGGTTTTTCATTCCTGCTCTTGCTCTTCTTATAGCTGAAGATATTGCAGTAATAGCCTTATCTTGACCGATAACTTTTTGACTAATTTCTTTTTCTAAATTTACTAATTTTTTCCTCTCGTTTGATACGACTTTGGAAATAGGAATTCCTGTCATTTTTGAGACTACATCAGCTATATCATCAGGTTGTACTTCATAATTTATAAGAAATTCGTTGTTGTCTTTTAAAAACTTAAAATCTTCGTCAATAGTTCTAATTTCGCTTCTTATTTCTGATAAATACTGTTCAAACTCATCTAAATCCACTTTTATTAATCCTTTTGAGGAATCTTCTATTTTTTTTATGCATTTTTCTTCCTCCGAAAAAAGAGATATTAATTTTGTTAGAGCTTCTCTCTGATTTAACCATCGTGTATTTATTTGAATTAATTTATTTGAGAGAAAGTCTTTTTCAGATAAAAGAATAGTTTTTTTATTGTAATCTTCATCAGATAATTCATTTATTTCTATATTTTTTTCTTCTAGTTTCTCCTCTAGTTCAATTAATAAATGAGGTTTTAAGCTTGATTCTATTTTTAGTTGTGCTGCTGCTTCATCAACTAAATCTATAGCTTTGTCAGGCAGATATTTATCACTTATATATCTATTTGCGAGCTTAGCAGCATACTCAACAGCTTCTTTTGTGATTTTTATGCCGTGATGTATTTCGTACTTTCGTTTTATACCATTAAGAATTTTCGAACTGACTTGTAATGTAGGTTCATTCACAAAGATTTTTTGAAAGCAATTATTTAATGCTTGATCTTTTTCAATACTTTCCCTAAAACGCTCTGGTGTTGTTGATCCAATACATCTAAGATCCCCCCCTGTTAATAAGGGCTTAAGCATACTACTTATATCTATAGTTGATCTTTCAGAAGTTAATATTGTATGAATTTCATCTATTAATAAAATTACTCCTTGATTGGGATCTTTCAACTCATCTAAAATTGACCTTAATCGTTCTTCTAGTTGTCCTCTAAATTTTGTGCCAGATACAAGAGCACCAAAATCAAGTAAGATAATTTTCGAGTTTTTTAATGAATCTGGGACTTTCTCTTGAACAATAAGTTGTGCAAGTAATTGTGTTATTGCAGTTTTCCCTACTCCTGGGTGGCCAATAAGGATTGGATTATTTTTATTTCTTCTTGAAAGCACTCTCATCAAATTATTAATTTCAACTTCTCTTCCAACTACAGGATCTAGATAGCCTAATCTTGCTTCTTCAGTTAGATCTTTTCCATATAAAGAGAGTGCAGATTCTTCCTTATTCTCTGAAAAGGAATCTAAAGTAGACTCATCTTTTGATGAAAGAATAATTTTATTTTGTTTAATTTCTTCTGAATTATTTATGTTTTCTGGAAAAAGTTTATTATCAGCTGCGGCTTTAGTTTTTAATGAATCATTTTTTTTAGTTTTAGGGACTGTAGGGTATATTCTCAATTCGGCTTCTAACTTATCTACTGACAAATTACCTTCTTCGAAAACGAAGTAGCCTAATCTTTCATCCCTAGCAATTGCAATTAATAAGTGAGGTATCTCAATAAGATTAGACCCCCATTGAATTTTTATATGATTAGCATTATCAAGTAAAACTTCTAGATCCTCTCCAATTGTTAGGTTATCTGAGTCATCAATAGGGGTCTCTTCAAGAAAATCCTCAGTTATATCTAAAACCATGTTTTGATCAATTGATAACTTTTCAATAAAATTAGCGAATTGATTTGCTGTAAAAAGTGTTTGAATAATATGCTCAATATTTAATTCTGAGTGACCCCATTTTTTTGCTGTTTCTTCACCTAATAAAAGAAGATCCCAAGAAAGATTACTAAATAATTCTGGACTAGAGGTAAGTGTTTTCTTCATAAAAAACTCAAAAATTCATTTTTATGAATGCATATTAAATATAAAATATATTTTTGATTAATATTCGATATAGTTTTTTTTCGAAATTATTTCTTTAAAAAAATAAAAAAATTTTGTTTTCATAACAAATCAGTTATATTTTTTTAAGAAAAGAATTATTTATTTAAATACTTTTCTATAAATTTGCCTACGTCATAATAGTTTTTATCAATAATTCTTATTTAAATTATTAATTCAAAATTATACAAATTGAATTTAATTTATTTCATAATTAGCCAAATACCTCAGCTATTAATAGGATTTATATAGTAATAATTGAAATGTGAAAGACAACTTTGATTTCTTGATCGACACTATTGAAGCAAGACAAGTTCTTGATTCAAGAGGAAATCCAACAGTAGAGGCAGTAGTCTTTCTAGAGTCTGGAGTCTCTGGTAAAGCAATTGTGCCAAGTGGTGCTAGTACTGGAGCACATGAGGCGCATGAATTAAGAGATGGTGGTTCACATTATATGGGTAAAGGCGTTTTGAATGCCGTAAATAAAATTCATGAAATTATTTCGCCTGCACTATGCGGTTTATCTTCTCTGGATCAAAAAAATATTGATCAAGTGATGATTGAGATTGATGCTTCTAAAAATAAATCGAATCTTGGAGCTAATTCAATACTGGCAGTAAGTCTTGCCACTGCAAAAGCTGCTGCAAATGTATTGGATTTACCTCTATATAGGTATTTAGGTGATCCCTTATCAACACTTTTGCCCGTTCCTCTAATGAATGTGATTAATGGAGGTGCTCACGCTCCAAATAGTTTGGATTTTCAAGAATTTATGCTCGTGCCGCATGGTGTAAAAACTTTTGGTGAATCTTTAAGAATGGGGACAGAAATATTTCATTCATTAAAATCTTTGCTTGAAGCGAAAGGGTTATCTACTGCAGTTGGTGACGAAGGAGGATTTGCTCCTAATCTTCGATCTAGTGAGGAAGCCGGTGATTTGTTGTTAGAAGCTATTCAAAAAGCTGGTTTTGCCTCTGGTAAAGAAGTCTCATTAGCATTAGATGTTGCAAGCACTGAGTTTTATAAAAATGGGATTTATAAGTATCAAAATAAAGATTTAGATTCAGGTGATATGGTTGATTATCTTTCAAAATTAGTAACGGATTACCCTATTGTATCTATAGAGGATGGATTAGCTGAGGATGATTGGGAGGGGTGGGCAATGTTAAATAAAGCTATTGGTCATAAGGTACAACTTGTTGGGGATGATCTTTTTGTTACGAATACAGAGAGATTAAGAAAAGGAATAACTAATAAATGTGCAAATTCAATTTTAATAAAAGTTAACCAGATAGGTACACTCACAGAGACTTTGGAAGCGATTGAACTTGCTAAAAGATCTGGATATACAAGTATAATTAGTCATAGAAGCGGAGAAACAGAGGATACTACTATTGCCGACCTGTCAGTTGCAACAAGATCTGGACAGATTAAAACTGGTTCATTAAGTAGAAGTGAACGCGTTGCAAAATATAATAGGTTATTGCAAATAGAAGCAGAATTGAATACTCAAGCTATATTTGCGGGTGATGTTGGTTTGGGCCCTAAAAATATGTAAAGTTATTGTTTTAATTTTTCTAATCTAGAGCCTTTTCTCATTTTTAATTGGCAATTAATCCAATCAATGCTTATTGGGGCTGCAAAAATTATTGGAAGTATTGCAATATTCGAATTATTATTTGTTACTAATAAAGCTGAAGATATTGCTAAGCTTCCCATTAAAATTGAATGGCCTAATGATTTTTGAGCTGTAAACATTTTTTTAAATTGTCTATCAGATTCACCCATTCTTATTTGAAGTTGCAAATCCCCTTGTTCAAGCCTTTCTAAGTTATCGTCGATTCTTTTAGGAATTCCTACTGCTTTTGAACCTAATTCGCCCACTTGTCTACCAAGTTGATTGATCAATTCATTGGGACTTTGATTATTAGAAGACATAAGAGAAAGAAGATAGGGCTTTGTTATTGAAACTAGATTAAAGTCTGGATTTAAGATTCTACCAACACCTTCAAATGTTGATAATGCTCTCATAACAAATATAAGATCTACTGGCAGCTGAAAGGGTGTTTCATAAACAAGTTCATATAAATCTCCGGAAAGTTTATCGATTATATTTGGGCTGAATGGAGGAGTTAGTGCCTCTTTTAACATAAGTCTCACTAATCTTCTCACAGGCCCAATATCGATATCCTCAGCTATTAATCCTGCTTCTTGAAGTTGAGTTACTAATGATGATGCATCTCTTATTGCAGCTGATTTAACCATCGATCCAATCCTTTTTTGTAAATTATTTGAAATATTGCCCATCATTCCAAAATCATAAAATATTAATTTTCCTGAATCAGAAACCGCCAAATTTCCAGGGTGAGGATCAGCATGAAAAAAGCCAAAGTTGACTAATTGTTTTAAATAACTTACTGCTCCAATTTCCGCGATCTTAGGTAAATCGAGCCCCTTTAATTGAAGTTCTGTAATGTTATTGATTTTTGTTCCTTTTAGATAACTTAAACATAGAACCTTATCAGTGCTCATATCCCAAAATACTTCTGGTATATCTATATTTTCATCATCTAAAAATTGTTGCCTAAATCTAGCTGCATATTGTGCTTCACAATTAAAATCTAATTCTTTCATTAAGACTTTTTTGCACTCTTTGGCAATCTCGACCCAATTTCTACCCTTACTCCAACTCTTATTTTTTTGTAAAATGTAGGCAATATTTTGCATGATATTCAAATCAATAGTAAAAAGGGTTTGCAAATTTGGCCTTTGTACTTTGAAAACCACTTCTCTACCATTAAAAAGTTTTGCTTTATGTACCTGAGCGAGAGAAGCTGAACCAATTGGTGAAGGATCAATTTGTTTAACTTCCAAAAATTTTTCTTTTAATTCAGATGAAATTATTCCTTCAACAATTTCAAATGAGAATTGTGGGACTGAATCTTGAAGAGTTGTTAATTCCTCTATCCATGTTTTAGGAATTAAATCTGGCCGTGCTGATAATAACTGACCTATTTTTATAAAAGCAGATCCAAGCTTAATTAATTCATCTGTGAACCATCTCGCACGTTTTTTTTGTATTTTTACTTTTCTTATATTATTTCTTATAAAGAATTTAAAAAGAAAACTATCAATCCAAAGTTGAAAGAGTAAAAAAAACAGACTTCTCCATATAATAAAATTCCTCTTTAAAACATTAAATTTTAAATATAGATTATTTTTAATCATTGAATATTAATTATCAAGAATAGTGTTAATTTCATTTAATTTTTTAGTTATTAAAGATATCTTTTTGGATGCTTTAATAGAAATAGGATCATTAGTGCCATCTTCTTTGTTAGGTGTTTCATTTTTACTTTCTTTCTCCATCCTATTTGCTTCATCAATTATTTCATCTTTAAGTATTTCTATTTCTTTTTTTAATAGCTCAGGCACTTCTTGTGCAGCGGTTGCGGCCTCATCTATTTTTGAAGAAAAAGTTCTATTAAGTTTTTCACTTATTGTTTTAATAGTAGCTTTTATCAAATAATCAGAGTTGGACATAAATAGAAGATACTATAAGCTTTATGTTTTTCTTAACTAAATAATAGATGAAATAAGAGCAAAAAAGTTGATAATAAAAAATAATAGCTAACTAATTTTTAGTTCAAGGAGAAATTAATTTGCATGGAGCCTATTTAAGTTTGTATCTATATTGTCACTTTTTAGTTTTTTTCTTCTAACTTATATATCAGGATAGAAATTTTAAATTTTTAACCTATTGTCCAAATAGTGCATTAATGGAGTTTTGTAGAATTGGAAATTTTTGAATCTGATGTTGTTATTATTGGTGGTGGTCCTGCAGGGTGTACTTGTGCATTATATACATCTAGAGCAAATTTAAAGACAACAATATTAGATAAGAATCCATCTGTGGGAGCACTAGCTATTACCCATCAGATTGCAAACTATCCTGGTGTTCCTAACGATATTAGTGGAGAAAAATTACTTGATTTAATGAGAGATCAAGCTATTGAATATGGAACAGATTATCGCAGAGCGCAAGTATTTGGAATTGATGTATCTTCTGAATTAAAAATAGTTTATACTCCTGAGGGTACATTCAAATCAAAGGCTTTAGTATTAGCCAGTGGTGCTATGGGACGACCTGCCTCCTTCAAGGGAGAAGCAGATTTCTTAGGAAGAGGTGTAAGTTATTGTGCTACTTGTGATGGTGCATTTTATAAAGGAAGAGAAGTGGCTGTTGTTGGTGCTAATAAAGAAGCAATTGAAGAAGCAAATGTACTTACGAAGTTTGCATCAACAGTGCATTGGATTACTTCTAGTGATCCCAAACCTGATAATGTTGAAGCTATGGAGCTTATGCAAGCCAATAATATTAAGCATTGGAGTAGAACAAGATTATTAGAAATTGAAGGCAATGATATGGGGGTTAATGGGGTTGTTATTAAAAACAAACAAGAAGAAAATCCTATAAATCTCACTTTAGACGGAGTATTTGTATATATGAGTGGATCTAAACCTATTACTGATTTTGTTGGTGATCAAATAGCATTAAAAGATGATGGAGGTGTTATTGTAGATGACTTTATGTCGACTAATTCAGAGGGAGTTTGGGCGATTGGAGACATTAGAAATACTCCTTTTAAGCAAGCTGTAGTAGCAGCCTCTGACGGATGCATAGCTGCAATGTCAATTGATCGTTATTTGAATAGTAGAAAGAATATTAGAGTTGATTGGATACACTCCTAACTTATTTTTTAATTTTTTTTTAATTTTATAAAGGGGTTGCTTCCGAAATATAAGCTACTCCTCCATAATAACTTAATACTGATCTTATATCCTCTCTCATCTTGTCAATTATTTCTTGTTCGCAGAAAACTATTACGTGAGCATTAGCTCCTAAACCCGTAAATTCCATATCCTCTGTAACTACTCTTTCCGGACCTCTTCCTGTAGCATGTTTCATTACAGTATATCCTGGCACATTTGCTTTTTCAAGCGTATTTAAGATAGCTTGAAGCTCTCTTTCACTAAAAATTAAATCTAATCTTTTCATTTTACAGCGGAGAAGTAGGTATGATTTTATTTACAAGACTCATATAAATTGGAATTCCTAAGATAATATTGAAAGGAAATGTTAGTCCTAATGTAGTTGAGATGTAATAACTTGATCGTGCTTCAGGCACTGTCATTCTCATGGCTGCAGGAACAGCTAAATAAGATGCACTTGCACATAAAACCACAAATAAAAGCGCATTACCAGGATCAAGAGCTAAAGATCTTGCTACCAAAACACCAATTAGAGCATTAAATATTGGCATCAGAATAGCAAAGCTAATTAAGAAGGAGCCTGCTTTTTTTAAACTTGGCAATCTTTGAGCAGCAACCATACCCATATCTAGTAAGAAAAAACATTCCACTCCGTAAAAGAGGGAATGTGTAAAAGGTTTCATTTTTTCTATAGCTAATGGATTAGTTAAAGCAGTTAGAAATCCAATAATTAGGCTGGCAAGTAATAAGAATACAGAGCCATTTAAAAACGATTCATGAAGTATCGATCTTAAATATAGTTTTCTTGAATCTGGCCTATTTTTTGGTCCTGCATATTTTACTAGTAAAAGTCCAACCAATATTGCTGGGGATTCCATTAATGCTAATGCTCCAATCATAAATCCATCTGAACTAATATTTTGGCTAGTTAAAAAGCTCTCAGCTGAAATAAATGTGACAGCACTAATTGAACCATATGCAGCAGCTATAGCAGCCGAGTTAAATACATTGAATTTAAGTCTTAAGACTATAAACCCTAAAAGTGGTATCAATAAGGACATAACAATTGCTGCACTTAAAGTAAGCAATACTTGATTATTGAAAATCCCGCTTTTTTGTATACCTATTCCTCCTTTAAATCCAATAGCTAAAAGTAGATATAAGGAAAAAAGTTTAGGTAAAGGTGCTGGAATTTCTAAATCAGACTTACATAAAACAGCTATTACCCCTATGAAAAAAAATAATACAGTTGGTGCAAATATATTTTGAAGTAAAAGATTTAACTCCATAGAATTATTTTTTTAATTCATTAATTGCAACTTGCAATGCTTCTTTTCTTGATTCAATAATTCCATCAACACCAAATTTAGTCAATCTCTCTCTAACTTTTTGATTAGCTCCTGCAACAAAAGCTTTTCTGGAATTATTTTTTGCCTCTTGCATCATATCTTCTATAGCAAGAGTTGCAGTTACACCAAGGCGAGGCACATCAGTTATGTCTAGTATTAAAATTTTATAATTTCTTACTAGCATCATTCTTTCAGAAATACCTTTTGCCGCGCCAAAACTCAAGGGCCCTCTTAACCTGAATAACATTACATCTCCAGAACATTTGTCTAAGAGATCTTTTTCCTCTTGTGGCAGTAAATTATTAGTTTGATCACGATCATTTACAGGATTATCAGCATCCATACCCTCTAATTGAGTTTCAGTAATAGAATCTATAGTGAGCATATTTGCAATAAACACACCTACTAGCACAGCCCAAATTAAATCCCAGAAAACAGTCATTAATAATACTCCGTACATTACGGCAGCTGTTTTTAAAGAAAGTTTATGTGCTCTTCTCAAGAATCCCCAATCTATAATATCTAAACCAACTTTTATCAGAATTCCAGCAAGTAATGCCGTTGGTATTTTTTCTGCTAATGGGCCAGCCCCTACAAGAACGATTAATAAGACAACAGAGTGCACCATTCCAGATATTGGGGTCGAACCTCCAGATTTAACGTTAATAACAGTTCTCATAGTGGCTCCTGCGCCAGGTAAACCTGAGAAAAGACCTGCTATCGCATTGCCTATACCTTGTCCAATTAACTCTCGATCTGAATTATGCTTTGTCTGAGAAATATTATCAGCTACTAAAGAGGTAAGAAGTGAATCAATAGCTCCAAGAACAGCGAGGACTAATCCGGCTTTGAAAATTATTGGGAAGTATTGATTAAAACTTGGTAAACTTAAAGAAGGTACACCTTTAGGTATTTCTCCAATCCTATCTATTGCTCCATCTCCAAATAATATTAGCGATAATGGAGTGACAATAATTAAGGCTAATAAAGGAGAGGGAACCCATTGACTGATTTTTCTAGGTGTTAGAAAAACAATTCCTAGCGTCATCACAGCTACTCCAATAGCTGCACCATTAGGCGTAAAATTTGAAGATACCGTTGATAAAGACTCTATTACCCCTCCTCTAGTTGGAATACCAAGTAAAGGACCAATTTGTAAGGCAATAATAATTACACCAATTCCTGACATAAAGCCTGAAACAACTGAATATGGTACGAGTGTTATATATTTTCCGAGTTTAAGAAGTCCAAATGCAATTTGAAATAGACCTCCAATAACTACAGCCGCCATAACAAGAGGAAGTATTTCTCCTGCAGAAAGGTCACGAGGTACACCTACTGCGGCTAAACCTGCAACTACTCCAGCAACTGTTACACTCATTGGCCCAGTAGGACCACTTACCTGAGCGGGTGTCCCTCCAAACAAAGCAGCTAAGAAGCCAACAACGACTGCTCCATATAAACCATAAATAGCACCACCAGGTCCAAGTGCTGCATTTCCGAATGCTAAAGCCAAAGGTAATGCTACTACTGCAGCAGTAATTCCTCCAAGAATATCTCCCCTTAAATTTTTAAGGTGCAAACCATTAATTAAGTTCAAATAATTTCTCCAATAAAGAACTTTCTTGATTAAAAATAATATCCTGTTATGGTTCAATTTTGTTGAAAAATTAAGTTTGTGAAGAATTTTTTATTAATGGTGTATTGTTTTAGTCTTAAGATTAGTTTCTAAGATTAAATTTCCTAAAAAATAATTATTTAGATGTTTATTTTTGTGAGTTAATCAGTTTAAATATTAATTGACCTAATTAATTCTTAATTTCTGAATTAATTTTAAAACTTAGTAGATAAAGATGAATTTAATTATTAGACCAAGAAGGTTAAGAAGAAGTGAGGCTATAAGAAAAATGGTTAGCGAAAACAAGTTAAGTCCAGAAGACTTTATTTATCCTATATTTGTTCATGATAAAGACTTTAAGGAAGAGATTTCTGCAATGCCAGGAATTTTTCGTTGGGATATTAAGGCTTTAATAGGAGAAGTTAAAAGAGCTTGGGAATTAGGAATTAGATGTATTGTCCTTTTCCCTAAAGTTGATGATAACTTAAAAACTGAAGATGGTGCAGAATGTTTTAATGAGGCAGGTTTAATTCCAAGGGTAATTAGAAAATTAAAAAAAGAAGTACCTCAAATGGCAATAATGACTGATGTTGCTCTAGATCCTTATTCGTGTGATGGTCATGATGGCTTGGTAGATCAAGATGGCAACATCTTAAATGATGAGACAATTGCAATACTTGAGAAGCAAGCATTAACGCAAGCAGATGCTGGGGCTGATTTTATAGGTCCAAGTGACATGATGGACGGAAGAGTTGGAGCAATAAGAAAATCACTTGATAAAAATGGGTTTATTGATGTTGGAATAATAAGTTACACAGCAAAGTATTCTTCTGCTTACTATGGACCTTTCAGATCAGCTTTAGATTCAGCTCCACGATTAAATTCTAATAAATTAATACCAAAGAATAAATCAAGTTATCAGATGGATCCAGCAAATGCAAAAGAAGCTTATTTGGAATCTTCTTTAGATCAATATGAAGGTGCTGATATATTAATGGTAAAACCTGGCCTTTCTTATTTAGATATTATTTATAGGCTAAATAATTTTTCAAATAAACCAATAGCAGCCTATAACGTTAGTGGCGAATTTTCAATGATTAAAGCTGCATCTATGAAAGGTTGGATAAATGAAAAGGATGTAGTTCTTGAAACTTTACTAAGTTTTAAAAGAGCTGGAGCAAAATTGATTCTTTCATATCATGCATGTGATGCTGCTAACTGGTTAAAAGTTAATTAAAGCTCAATAAATAAATATTTTTTGTATATTCTTATGAATAGCTATTAAAGTTTTGGAATTAAAAACATCAAATGGTGTCAATAGAATTGGCCATGTAGCACTTAGAGTAAAGGATCTTGAAAGATCCAAATCTTTTTATGTAAATTTAGGGATGAAATTAATTTGGGATGATAAAGATTGGTGTTACTTAGAGGTTGGTCAAAGTAAGGATGGACTCGCTTTGCTTGGCCCTAGTTATAAATCAGCAGGACCTCATTTGGCTTTTCATTTTGAAGATCGAAAAGAGATTGAAAAAATACATTATGATCTTCAGAATTCAGCTATTAAAGTTGGAGCAATACATGATCATAGAGATGGTACTGCATCATTTTATATGCAAGATTCAGAAGGCAATTGGCTTGAAATGCTTTATGTACCTAAGGGAGGAATTAAATCTAATATTTGATGACATTTTTTCAAGATCTAGAAACAGATAATTGTGTTAAAGAAACCTTACCAAAGAATTTAAGTATAAGATCTTTGGAACTTTTAGAGTGGCCAAATTTGATAAGACAACTTTCCTCTTTTGCCTCTACTCCAATGGGAAAAAGGGCAATATTAGATTTCCAAATACCTTTAACAAAAGAAGAATCTGAGAATTTAATAAAAGAGACAATTGAAATGCATAATTTGGAAAATGAAACTGATCAGAAAATTAATTTTGAAGGTGTATTTGATATTAAAAAAAATGTTGAGATTTGCTTTAAAAATGGAGTTATCAATGCAGTAGATTTGCTAGAAATAGCAGATACAATTTCTAATACAAGAAAATTAAGGGCTTTTATTTTTAATACTGATTTAAGACCTTTACTTTCATCAATTCTAAATAAACTTGTCGACCATATCCAGCTTGAAAAGATTTTGAAAAATGGCATTGAAAAATCTGGTAGAATATCCGATAAAGCTAGTGAAAAACTTACAGAATTAAGAGGCCAATTAAATCATTTTAAGAATGAAAGACGACGCTTATTAGATGATTTTGTCAAAAACAATAGTAAATACCTTCAAGATTTATTTATTGGAGATAGATATGGTAGGCCAGTTGTAGCAGTAAAAGTAAATTATATTAATAAGATTAAGGGCGTTTTACATGATTCGTCTTCTTCTGGAAATACAATTTTTATCGAACCTGATGTAATAGCTTCAAAAGGCAATAAAATTGCCTCTCTTAATGCAAAAATTTCTAATGAAGAATTTAAATTATTAAAAAAGTGGTCTTCCTTGATCTCAGAAAATTATAAAACTTTACTCTTAAATTCTGATATTTTATTGAAAATTGAAAATTCTCTCACTCGCTCAAGATACTCAAGGTGGATAAATGGTTTTCCTCCTAAATTTAGTAATAATAATAGATTAACTATAACTGGTTTTACTCACCCATTATTGATCTGGGAATATAAAAAGAAAAGTTCAATACAACCAAAGGCGATTGATTTTGTAATAGCTGAAAATATAAAAGTTGTAGCTATAACTGGACCAAATACTGGAGGAAAGACAGCTGCTTTAAAAGGCTTAGGCATTTCTTTTTTAATGGCTAAGTCAGGATTATTTATACCTGCAAATTCAACACCAATTATTCCTTTTTACTCCAATATCTATTCTGATATAGGAGATGAACAATCTTTGGAGGGTAATTTATCAACTTTTAGTGGTCACATAACAAGAATTAAAAACATCTTAGATGCACTAAATAGCAAAAGTGGCTTATCAGTTGTTTTGCTAGATGAAATTGGTTCAGGAACTGATCCAGAAGAAGGCACCGCTTTGGCTATTTCTCTTCTTAGAGAATTTGCAGATAAATCGGATTTAACAATGGCAACTACACACTATGGTGATATTAAAGCTTTGAAGTATAGAGATGAAAGATTTGAGAATGTATCTGTAAGTTTTGATGAAGAGTCTTTTCAACCAACTTATACTCTTAATTGGGGAATACCTGGAAGAAGCAATGCACTATCTATCGCAAAAAAAATTGGCCTTAGTGAAAATATCATAAACTTAGCTGCTGATTATTTAAAACCGAAAGAAACTGAAAATATTAACAAAATTATTAAAGGTTTAGAAGAGCAAAAGACACTACAACAAAATGCCGCTGAGGAAGCAGCCGCCTTAATTGCAAGAACTGAGATTCTTTACGAAGAAATAAATAAATATCATCAATATCAAAAATTGCAAGCTAAAAGATTTCAAGAGAAAGAAAGAGAAAAATTAACTAAATCAATTAATCAAGCAAAATCTGAAGTTGTAACTCTTATTGAAAAATTGAGAAATAAAAATGCTTCAGGAGAGGATTCGAGAAGAATTGGTATAAGGTTGAAAGAGATTGAAAATAAATTGCTTCTCGAAGAAGATAAAAAGGTTGATAATTATAAATGGGCGCCAAGTATTGGAGATTTTATAAGGATTAAAAGCCTAAACACCACTGGCAAAATAATTGGCTCTGATGAAAAAGGACTATCATTTACAGTTAATTGCGGATCATTTAATAGTATTTTGTCACTCAGTGATTTAGAAGGTCTTCATGGGGAAAAGCCAATTATTCCAAAATCAGAAATCAAGATTAAATCTACTCAAGATCATTATTCCTCTTCAAATATTAGAACATCAAAAAATACTGTTGATCTTCGTGGTTTGAGAGTGCACGAAGCAGAAATTGTATTAGAGGAGAAATTAAGAAAATTTCATGGACCTCTATGGATTATCCATGGTGTTGGAACAGGTAAATTAAAAAAAGGCTTGAGGCTTTGGTTATCTCAATTAGATTATGTTGAAAAAATTGAGGATGCATCCCCCTCAGAGGGTGGCTCAGGTTGCAGCATAGCTTGGATTAAATAAAATATATTTATATCTTTTAGCTATTTTTAATATTCCTAGTGCAGTTTATTGATCAAGCGCAAATAATTATAAGAGCAGGAAGAGGAGGTGATGGGATTGTGTCATTTAGAAGAGAAAAGTTTGTTCCAGCAGGAGGACCCTCTGGAGGTAATGGTGGAAAGGGTGGGTCCGTAATCTTTGAGGCTGATTCCAATCTTCAAACTCTTTTGGATTTTAAATTTCAAAGAGAAATATTTGCAAAAGATGGAGTTAAAGGTGGGCCTAATAAAAGAAGTGGAGCAACTGGGGAAGATAAAATTATTAAGGTTCCTTGTGGAACTGAGATAAGGGATAATCAGACCAACATTATTTTTGGAGATTTAACGCAACATAAACAAAAAATAGTTGTTGCATTCGGAGGCAGAGGGGGACTGGGTAATTCACATTTCCTTAGTAATCAAAATAGAGCCCCTGAATTTTTTATTGAAGGAAAAGAAGGGGAAAGTTGGAATATTAAACTCGAATTAAAGTTACTTGCAGAAGTAGGCATTGTTGGCTTGCCTAATGCAGGAAAAAGTTCACTGATTTCTGCTATATCTTCAGCTCGTCCAAAAATTGCAAATTATCCATTTACAACCTTAATTCCTAATCTTGGAGTAGTAAGAAAAATAGATGGAAATGGGTGTCTCTTTGCTGATATTCCAGGATTAATTTCTGGCGCGGCAGAGGGCATTGGTTTAGGTCATGATTTTTTGAGGCATATTCAACGAACAAAAATTCTTATACACCTTATTGATTCGGCAGCTGAAAACCCCCTAAATGACTTTTTAATCATTGAAGAGGAATTAAAGAAGTATGGGAATGGACTTTTAGATAAACCAAGAATTATTGTTTTAAGTAAAAAGGAACTTTTAGAAAGTAATAATTTGAATGAAATTACAAAAAAGTTAGAAAATTTGTCTAAAAAGAAAGTCTTAGTTATTTCTTCATCTTTGCGAGAAGGTCTATCGCAACTTCTCTCTGAGGTTTGGGCAGAAATTTAAAAAAATAAAAATTAACTGACCCTATTAAAAATACTTGATTTTAGTATTAATTTTAGTAATAAATTAGTTAGCACCTTAATTAATCAGTTATGAACTTCTACAGTTGTTTTGATAAAGCAGGAAAAGTTATTGCAAGATGTCAAACAATTCAGGATATTGAGGTTCTTAAGAAGATGGGGAGACCAATTGTTGAGGTAAGAGAAATGAAAAGAGAAGAATCAGTGGTTTGTTCCCTTACTGGAAGTCCTTCAGATTACAATATGGATTATTAAAAAAGGGGTCATTTAACCCCTTGAAGTAGAAGTTTTTAAAAGAAATTAATTAATCATCATAAACTAGGCATTCTGGTTCATCAGGGTTTGCATCACAGAAAAGTTCAAGGGCGTTGGGATCATGTTTATCTTCAGGATGATGATCTTTGTATTCTTCTAATTCTTTTAATTCTTCAGTCAAATGTCTAACCTTTGGAAGGTTACCTTCTGCTTTTGCAGATTCGATTTCCGATTGATCTTTTTTAATGTGTTCGTCAATGGATTTCATTTGCTGAATTCCTAAATAAGTTGATAAATATAAGATAGTGAATTAAATCAAAAATTGCATCTTTTTTAAACTTAAATGTTTGATAATCATCAATTATGAATAAAAAATAATTTTTTAGTTATGGATTATTTTTTCTAATGAATTTTTAAGGGGAACAATTTGATTTGGGTTTAGAGGAAATAGTGCTGTGTAGTAATCTTGCATCCATTTCTCTTCAAAACATGTCTCTCTAACTTCTTTTAAATTAAAGAATTTTAATCTCCAGTTTAAAATATTCTTGTATTCAGAAATATCTTTTTGCGTGCATTTAAATAAAATACTGTAAATCAATTCCCACCTAACTAAAGTAGGAAATAAATAAATATCTGCAAGACTTAACTCTTGGCCAAGTAACCATGGTCCTCCATTGTTTTTAAGGAGATCATCCACTTTATCTAGACTTGAAAATAAATTTTTACTTGCTTTTTCATATGCACTTTGATTTTTTGCAAAGCCGCATTTGTATACCCCATCGTTTATTGAATTATGTATTAAGCCTAGTAAATGACTATTATTATCAATAATTTTAGTTCTATTAGTATTTTTATCATCTCCAATTTTATTGAGGATTCTTACTATTTCACTACTTTCATTGGAAATTGGTTCAATTTTTTGATTATTAAAACGTATTAAAATTGGTAAAGTAGGTCTTGAAATTATATTTAATTTAAATTGTGAGTAAACCTCACTTAAGGCTTTCATTCCAAGAAAATGATCTTTAAATATCCACTCCCCATCTTTATATCTAGGATTTAAAAAAATAATATTTATTGTTTTTGATAGATTCTTTAATCTATACACTAATAAAGTTCGATGACACCAGGGACATGTTGATCCAATAAGTAAATAAAGATTTTTGGTGTTTTGTGAATTAACTTCAGATTTTCTATAATCTTTTTTTATTCCTTGTGGCCGTTTATAGTTACCATACAAATCTGACGGAGCGAAGCCATTCATCAGTTTTATCCAGTACCAGAACCAAAACTTTCTAGCAAAAATTATGAGATATCTGTTTTTTTTCATAGAATTGATTAAAAATCTGCAAAATGATTGATAAGAAATTACTAATTGTTTCTGGTACGCATGGAAATGAGCTAAATCCTATTATGGCTGTTAATAAATTTAGGAATTTAACCTTAGCCAGTAAAAATAATTACTTTGAGTTTATTTTAGGCAATCCTCTTGCTTACGAAAAGGGTTTGAGATATCTCGATGTAGATTTAAATAGATCTTTTGATTTTAAAAATTCCTTTTCAAATAAAAATCTTTATGAATTTCAAAGAGCGGAACAAATACTAAAAGAATTTGGTTCAGAAAACCCTAAAGGATGCCAAGTAGTATTTGATTTACATACCACTACTGCTTCAATGGGTACAAGCCTTGTCATGTATGGGAGAAGAAAAAAAGATTTTTATTTAGCTGCAATTCTGCAAAATAAATTTGGATTACCTATATATTTACATGAAAAAGATTCTCAACAAACTGGATTCTTAGTTGAAGCCTGGCCTTGTGGATTAGTTATTGAGATAGGACCAGTCGCCCAGAATCATTATGATCCAATAATTGTTGAAAGATTTTTAATTCTATTAGAATTTTTAGAAGAAATATGTAACAGCATAAATAACAATAATAATTTACCTTTGCCTTATGAAATGACTATATATGTCCATCAAGGAAGCATAGATTATCCAAGGGATAAAAATGGAAATATCAACTCTTTAATTCATCCAGATAGAGTTATGCAAGATTGGGTTGAGATTAAGAATGGTGACCCATTATTTCTAGATGAGTTTAATAAAAATATAAATTATATTTCTAAAGATAAAACTTATCCTGTTTTTATTGGTGAAGCAGCTTACAAAGAGAAGAAAATTGCTATGAGTTTCACTAAAAAAGAAATAATCAAATGTTCAAGTGAATGGATAAAAGAATTTACTTAAGTACTAATTTCTTATTGACTTATTTAAAAATCAGCGAATGCAGATATTTATTTATTTAGAAGATTAATCTATATTATAAGTTTACTTTATATTAGTAATGTATCTTCCAAGGAGGAAGTCAAGATAAAAATTGTTGTCTCTTATAACCTCTTACTCCAATAAATAGTAGCTCCGATTGCTTCTAATTGCAGTCTCCTACTTCTTGCTGAAGATAAAGGGACTACTTCCTTTGATCTCCTCCCATCAATAAAAAACTCTAATAAAACCAATTTCAGGAGTAAAATATTAAAAAAATCTTAAATCATAAAGTTGCTCTTTTTGTATAAATTAATAAATTTTGTACTTTTTATTACATTTTTTTACACATTTTCAATGATTTTGGATTAAAGTTTTATGAGTAGATTTATTCTGCTTTTATTTACACGCCTTTTTTTAGGCATACCTTACGAACTCATGACAACTATTCAGCAGCAGCGTTCATCGCTGTTAAAAGGTTGGCCACAGTTCTGTGAGTGGGTAACATCAACTAACAACAGAATTTATGTTGGTTGGTTTGGAGTTTTAATGATTCCATGCTTACTTGCAGCAGCGGCTTGCTTCATTGTTGCTTTTATCGCAGCACCACCAGTAGACATTGACGGAATTAGAGAGCCAGTTGCTGGTTCATTCCTATATGGAAACAACATCATCTCAGGTGCGGTTGTTCCTTCATCAAACGCTATTGGTCTTCACTTCTACCCAATTTGGGAAGCAGCGACTGTAGATGAGTGGCTATACAATGGTGGCCCTTACCAACTTGTAATTTTCCACTTCCTAATCGGTATCTCAGCATACATGGGAAGACAGTGGGAGCTTTCATACCGTTTAGGTATGCGTCCTTGGATCTGTGTTGCATACTCTGCACCAGTTTCAGCAGCTTTCGCAGTATTCCTTGTATACCCATTCGGTCAAGGTTCATTCTCTGACGGAATGCCTCTAGGTATCTCTGGTACATTCAACTTCATGTTTGTATTCCAGGCTGAGCACAACATTCTTATGCACCCATTCCACATGGCTGGTGTTGCTGGAATGTTCGGTGGATCATTATTCTCTGCAATGCATGGTTCATTGGTAACATCATCTCTAATTAGAGAAACAACTGGTCTTGAGTCACAAAATTATGGCTACAAGTTTGGTCAAGAAGAAGAAACATACAACATCGTTGCAGCTCATGGCTACTTCGGTCGTTTGATCTTCCAATATGCAAGTTTCAATAACAGCAGAAGTCTTCACTTCTTCTTAGCTGTATTCCCTGTTGTTTGCGTATGGTTAACATCAATGGGTATCTGCACAATGGCATTTAACCTAAACGGTTTCAACTTCAACCAGTCAGTTGTTGACGCTAACGGTAAAATCGTTCCTACATGGGGTGATGTACTTAACCGTGCAAACTTAGGTATGGAAGTAATGCACGAGCGTAACGCTCACAACTTCCCACTCGATTTAGCTGCTGCTGAGTCTACATCTGTAGCTCTTACAGCTCCTGCAATCGGCTAAGCTTAAGGTTCTTAAAATTAAGATCCCCTTCGGGGGGTCTTTTTTTTATGTTTTAATTTAATAGACTTTAATATAATTAAAAATAAATTATTTAAATCATTTATGGGTAATACATTTGGAAAGATTTTTAAATTAAGTACTTTTGGTGAGTCCCATGGAGGTGCTGTAGGAGTAATTTTAGATGGATGTCCTCCTAGATTAAAGTTAAATATTGATTTAATTCAAAAGGAATTAGATAGAAGAAGACCAGGTCAGAGTCAAATAACGACTCCAAGAAACGAGGCTGATAAAGTAGAGATATTGAGTGGTATCAAAGGTAATCTTACCCTTGGAACCCCCATCGCTATGATTGTGAGGAATAAGGATCAGAAACCAGATGATTACGATAATTTAGAGAAGGTTTTTAGGCCGTCACATGCAGATGGAACATATCATTTGAAATATGGAATTCAAGCTGATTCTGGAGGGGGAAGAGCATCAGCTCGAGAAACTATAGGAAGAGTCGCGGGTGGGGCTATCGCAAAACAATTATTGAAAAAATTACATGATATTGAAATTTTATCTTGGGTTCAGAGAATACATAATATTGACTCTGACATAAAGCATGATGAAATAACTCCTGAAAAAATTGATTCAAATGTTGTAAGATGCCCTGATGATAAAGTTGCAAGTAATATGATATCTCGAATACAAGAATTGCAGAAAAAAGGCGATTCTTGTGGAGGAGTTATTGATTGTTTAGTAAGAAATATGCCAGGAGGTCTTGGTATGCCAGTTTTCGACAAGTTAGAAGCAGATTTAGCAAAAGCATTAATGTCTCTTCCTGCAACAAAAGGATTTGAAATAGGATCAGGATTTGAGGGGACTTATTTAACTGGCAGTGAACATAATGATCCATTTGTATACTCAAAGGATAAAAACAAATTAAAAACAATTGCAAATAAATCTGGAGGTATTCAAGGAGGGATAAGTAATGGAGAAGAATTGAAAATGAGAATAGCTTTTAAGCCTACTGCAACAATAAGAAAAGAACAGCAAACTGTTACGTCAGAAGGCAAAGAAGTGATATTAAAGGCCAAAGGAAGACATGATCCTTGTGTTCTTCCCAGAGCTGTTCCAATGGTAGATTCTATGGTTGCTTTAGTCCTGGCAGATCATTTACTTTTGAATCATGCTCAATGCCAAATATTAAATGATTAAGATTTAATTAGTTTAATTATTTTTTTAAATATTGAAATATTTGCGGATCAAAATTTTCACCATCAAAACCTTTTTGACCAATGATGATAGCTTTATATCCTAAGGATGTATAGTCATCCAAGTCTTTTATTGATAAATCTCCTGCACCGATAAATGTAATCTTTTTAAAATTGTTTATATCTAATACTTGTTCCTTTTCTTTTACAGGAAATATCTTGATTATTTTGCAATTACAAGAGATAGCTTCATTTAAGTGATTTAAATGTCTGAGTCCGGGTATGAGTAAGAAATTTTTTTCTTTGCTGTAATTAAACAATTCTTTATCCCAAAATCTCATCATTGAGAAGTTTAAGCCAATACGTAAACAATCATCTATAGACTTTTTATTTTTAATTGTTGATGAGCCGATTTGAATATTAGGAAATTTTAACCTTAATATTCGCATTAAAGTTAACCAATTATCACTGTCTTCCCATGGTAATTCAAGAAAATTTAATCCTTTCTCTATAATTTCTCCAACACTTTTTATAAAATTATTTTGATTGATTTCATTTTCATATATTTTTTTTGTAGGCCTTGCAAGCAATATAAAAGGATGATCTGAAATGTTTTTTTGGAATATATCAACTTTCTCTAAATATTTTGAAGTTTTATAATCATCATTATAAATAATTTGCAACTTTGACCTCTGAGCGGTTTATTAAATCTTGTATATCTTCAGAATCTATAGTTTCTCTTTCTATAAGCATTTCAGCCATTTCATCCAACATTCCTCTATTGTCAGTTAAAACTTTTGTCGCTCTTTTATAAGCAGAATCTACTAATTCTGAAACTTCAGAGTCTATAGTTGCAGCAGTATCTTCTGAGAAATCTCTCTCTGAAGCTATGTCTCTGCCTAAAAACATCCCTCCTTGTGACCTACCTAGTGCCACAGGGCCAATTTTGTCGCTCATTCCAAATTTTGTAATCATTTGTCTGGCAACATTAGCAACTTGCTGCAAATCGTTAGATGCCCCTGTGGTTACTTCTTCTTCCCCATATACTATTTCCTCTGCAACTCTTCCACCTAAAGCTACTGCCATTTGGTTTTGTAAGTATGATCTAGAATAGAGACCTGATTCCATTCTTTCTTCACTTGGAGTAAAAAAAGTTAATCCACCAGCTTGTCCTCTTGGAATAATTGAAACTTTAGCAACAGGATCATAGTCAGGCATTAAAGCTCCAACAATTGCATGACCAGCCTCATGATATGCAACTAGTTCCTTCTTTCTATCACTAATTACTCTATCTTTCTTTTCTGGTCCTGCCATAACTCTTTCTATGGCATCACCAACTTCATCGTTACTAACCTTGTCTAATTCTCTTCTTGCGGCAAGTATGGCTGCTTCGTTCAAGAGATTTGCTAAATCAGCCCCTGTGAAACCTGGCGTTCTTCTAGCGACTTTATCTAAGTCAACGTCTTTAGATAAAGTTTTATCCTTAGCATGAACATTAAGTATTTGTAGTCTTCCTGCATAATCTGGCCTATCAACAGTTACCTGTCTATCAAATCTTCCTGGTCTCATTAAAGCTGAATCAAGAACATCAGGTCTGTTAGTAGCAGCAACAATAATTATTCCAGAATTACCTTCGAAACCATCCATCTCAGTTAAAAGTTGGTTTAAAGTTTGTTCTCTCTCATCATTTCCTCCCCCTAGGCCTGCACCTCTCTGTCTGCCTACAGCATCTATTTCATCAATGAAAACTATACAAGGAGCATTTTTCTTAGCTTGCTCAAATAAATCCCTAACTCTACTTGCACCAACACCAACGAACATTTCAACAAATTCAGAGCCAGAAATTGAGAAAAATGGAACACCTGCTTCACCAGCAACAGCTTTTGCCAAAAGAGTCTTTCCTGTTCCTGGAGGTCCAACTAAAAGAACACCCTTAGGTATTTTTGCGCCAACAGCAGTAAATCTATCTGGACTTTTTAGAAAATCTACAACCTCAGAAAGCTCAAGTTTGGAGCCTTCAACACCAGCAACATCAGCAAAAGTTACTTTAGTAGATGGTTCCATCTGCAAACGAGCTTTACTTTTACCAAAACTCATAGCAGGATTACCTCCCCCGCCCCCTGATCCACCTTGAGCTCGTCTAAATAGGAAAAATAAACCTCCTATAAGTAAAATAGGAAATAGTAGACTGCTTAAAGCTTGTTGCCAAGGGTTAGCTAATCTAGTTGGTTGAACTGCTATATCTACATCATTTTCAGTTAATATTTTGAGTAAATCTTTATCTGGTGCCAAGTTTACTTCTGATCTACTTCCGTCATTTTCAACTACCTGCGCTGTTCCATTGTCAGGCGATATTAAAACTCTACTTACCTCTTTTTCCTGAACAGCTTCAATGAAATCGCTATATCTTAAAGTTTTAGTAGTATTTTCTGCATTAGGCTTATCTAAAATAGATGTGCCAACAAAAATAACAGCTATTACTGCTAGAACATAAAGTCCTACATTTCTCCAGCGTTTGTTCACGTTAATAATTTCTTGTTATTTATATACTACTAATAATAAATCAATATTAAGACTGTCTTAGAACATCTACTACACTTTTAAAAGCGAACCATTCAGGAATGGGTTCTCCATTTCTTAATCTTTTTCTAAATTCGGTACCGCTTAGCTTCTTTATTTCATAATTTTCTTTGGAAGCTTCTTCAGCTGTAATATATCCCTTTTCTTCTGTATAAACCAAATTTTTTGAAGGAACAATTTTCATATCAAGTTCTAACATTATTGATTTTGCAAAATTTTGCGCATCATATGGCCCATAAAAATCTTCACCTGTTGCAGAAGATTTACAACCTGCCATATCTCTACCAATTATGAAATGGGTGCAACCATAATTTCTTCTAATTAACATATGCTGCAAAGCTTCTCTAGGTCCTGCCATATGCATTGAATAAGGTAAGAATGCCCATTTAATATTTTTGTCAGATATTTCCTCAGATAATTTTTTATATGTTAAATATCTTATTTTGCCTGGGATATCATCTTGCTGGGTAGGTCCACAAGTTGGATGAACAAGAACAACTGCGTTTTTTGATACATTTTCTGAAGTTAATGCGTTAGTAAATAACTCATAATGTGCTCTATGTATGGGATTTCTGCATTGAAATGCTACTACATCATGATTTTTAGGTAATGATTGTCTAACTTCGCTTGGTGTAGCGCATGGAAAATCTCTCTTTGGTAATTCAAATCCATAAACCTTCCCTCCTAAATAATATTTCCCTCGTTCATGGAAAATCATCTTTACAGCTGGATGCTCTAATGAATTTGTCCCGTAACAATTTTTAGCTTCGAATGATTTATCTGGTTCCCACTTAGAACTTATTTCTAATATCCCTAAATTTTGACCTTTGTAAGTAAGAAGAATTGTTTCACCTGTTTTTAAATTTGAATTATTTGTATCTAGTACAACTGGTAAGCCAAATAAGAAATTATTTGTATCTTTATTATTTTTTACGACTGATTTATAGTCTTGTTCGTTCATGAATCCCTCGAGAGGAGAAAATGCTCCAACAATTAATAATTCAATATCACAGGCATTCCTTTCACTACATTCATGTTGGTAAACTGTCGAGGATATTAGTTTATCTTTCTGAAATGGATCTTTAACCATTAAATCTTTTAGCTTTCCTCCATAGGGTGCAATTAATCCATGACTTTCTTTGAGCAAATCTTCCATAGTATGAGGTTAAAATTAATTGATATTTTTAAATTTGGAAAAAAAAAGAGGGTTATTAACCCTCTAGAGATAAAGCTTTATTAAGCCTTTCTTCCATAAAGTTGTCCTATTATTTTTACGTCTAAAGGATCTTTGGAACCCATATCAGTATCTGAAGGTTGAACAGCTTCAAAAATGCCTGTAAATTCTTCTGTATCACTATCAACGTTTGTGATGGAAAGCTTTACAGTACCTGTTCCATTTACATCAACTTTGATATTTTCTTTTGCGAGCTCTTCATCATCTCCTCCTAAGGCAACAAGACCTTGAGCATATTCAACTCCAGTATTTGCAGCTCTTGCTTTGGGATCCAAAAAGTCTCCAGTTCTGTAATTAGGGGTAAATGTCGTACCATTTAATTCTGTTCCAGGCTCTATGGAAGAAGGAATACTAGCAGTTAAATCCTTTGCAGAAAAGGCAAAAGGAACTTCAAGTCCTCCAGGTGTTAAAACAGTTATTAATTGAAAATCAATACCACCTTTTTCTGTGAACTTACCTGAATCAATGTCACCATAAACCTCAGTTACTGTTGTATTGTTCCTGGGACTAATAATTTTGGTAGACAAAAATTCAGACTTTTGACGTTTTGATCCAGGAACTTTTACATAGACTTCTGTGGGGTGCATACAAATACCTTTCAATGAGTCTCCATTACTAAGTGATATGGAGCCGACTGATGATGAGTCAATTTCTGGGCAGTCATTTGCCTTCCCAGTATTAACAACATCTGTAAATTGAGCATTACCTCTTTCAGAAAATGCATATGTCTTTGCAGGAATAAAACCTAATGTCAAACAAAATGTAATGATCAAGGCCAAGAATGAACGAATTCTCATAATTAAAATTTCAATAGAGTTCTGAGTCTGCCGGTAAAATTTTACCTTTAATGTTCAGTACGGATAATACAAGGGAAAGAAGCATAAATGTTGGTCTTTAAATTGCCTCGAAATAACCTGTAGCTTTTAAATTCTTTTAAAAACTGAATATATATTAAGTCAAAAATAGTCTATAGCTGCATTTTTCAATATTATGATTACAAAAAAATACAAAAATTAAGATTTTAAATTATTTATTAATTGAAATAATTTTGTTTATTAATTTATTTGCTAAATCAAGTTTAGAAGTTTTTTTAATATGAAATTCCATTGTATATTTATCAAAAAGCCATCCCTCATTTTGGGCTGAATATCCAAACCCTTGCCCCTCTAAATCAATTGGGTTTGCGAAGATTAGATCACAATTCTTTTTATCCAGTTTATTTTTAATTATTGGTCTTAAATTTTCCAGAGAGCCACTGAAAGCGCAAAATCCTATAAATAATTGATTATTTGTTTTATACTTACAAATTTCTTGCAATATATCAGGTACTAACTCAATATTGTTAATAAAATGCTCACATAGATCATTTTTAGGAATTTTAGAAGAAGTATTATTTTTTAACTTAATGTCTGTCACAGCAGCATTCATAATTAAATAATCATAATTTTTAATATCATTTTTTAAGGCAATATTTAGGTCATTACCGTTTCTTATTTCAAATTTTTCGATTCCCTCTCCAATATCATCATTAACATTTAAAGGTCCATGAATATATTTGACTTGAGCACCTCTAAAATTTGCTATTTGTGCTAAACATAGACCCATTTCCCCAGAACTATTATTAGTGATGCTTCTGGCAAAATCAATTTTTTCAGTTGTAGCTCCTCCCGTGATTAAAAAGGATTTATTTGATAAATCTAAAAAATTAAAGTTTTTTTCTTGGATGATAAGAAACTGCAAAGCTAATATTATGTGCTCATTGGAGGCGATTTTGCCTATCCCAAATTGATCACAGGCCAAAAGCCCCTTATAAGGTTTTAGAGTTAATACATTTGGATAAGCTTTGATCTTTTTAAAATTATTTTGAACTGCAATATTTAGCCACATATTATTGTTCATTGCGGGAGCTGCTATTAATGGCTTGTGATTAGCAATCAAAATACTTGATACTAAGCTATCAGCATTTCCTGTTGCCCATTTGGAAAGTGTTGTAGCTGTTAAAGGAGCAACTATTATAATGTCCGCCCACTCAGATAGATATATATGAAGTGGGCTAGAACTGCTCTTCATCCATTGATCATCATCTAAAATACACTTATTCCTACTCAAAGTTGATAGTGATAGTGGTTGTACTAATTTCTCAGAATTTTTTGTTAAGACGCATTTCACCTCAAAATTATTTTTAACTAGACTGCTTACCAAGGTTGGTATCCTAACAGCAGCTATGCTTCCAGTTATTAAAAGCAAAACATTTATCTTTTTCTGCTTCGAATAATCAATCAATTTCTTTGAAGTTTTACTTTATCTTAACCTATATCAAAAACTTAACTCTAGATAAAAATTTTTGAATTTATTAGTTAATTATGTCGGTAATCATTCAAATATTCAAAAATCATTAAATTAAAGACTAAAAAAAATTAATTAATTAATATATACCTAATTACAATTTTCAAATGTCTCAAACGAAAAGAGAACAAGTCGTGAGTCATCTCAGATACCTGAGGCAGGAATTAAGGGAGATGCATTTAGGTATTCAAGAAGACGGATTTTTTCCTGAACCAGGAGAGTTAAGAGGAATCTTAGCTCAAATGGAAGCATTGTTGGAGTTATTAGAGGGAGCGCCGAAAGCAAAGCCTGCATCAGATTTAGTTTAAGTTTTTGTCAAATATGGTGATCAAACCACAAACAACTAAGTTTCAAACGTATGTAGTTGATAATATAAAAACTTTGAATGTATGGGCAAATAATCCATGGAGAAGGTATTCTCTAGCTTTAATTTTATTTTTTATTGGATATTTTTTTGGAAGCTCTCTTGGCATGATCAGCGCTGTTCTTGAATTAATGGATCCAATAAGTGCACTTGTATCAATCATAATTATTGAATTATTAATACAATTAAGAAGGTCTCTAAACTTAAATAAAAATAAAAAGTTTTTAACTTTACTAATAGATTTCCTAAGAATTGGATTGTTTTATGGATTTTTTACTGAAGGTCTCAAATTGCTTTAGTTTTTATTGTATTTTGAAAGTAGATATAATAAAGCCATTCTCACAGGAACTCCATTACTGACTTGTTCGGTAATTAAACTATAGGGATAATCATCTACAATTTTGCTACTTATTTCAATACCTCTATTAACCGGTCCAGGATGTAATATCGGAATTTTTTTACTAATAAGATTTAATTTTTCTGTTGTTAAACAATATTTTTCGCTATAAGAATTTATGCTTTCAAGAAAATCTTCCTTCATCCTTTCCTTTTGTAATCTTAAAGAAATTATGGCATCAGCCTTTTTGATACTTTCTTCTAGAGATCTTGAGATCTCAATCTTTCCTCTTTGAAGAATAGGGTCTTTTGTCTGATTTAAAGGAAGTGATTTTACAAAAGTATTAAATTCTTGAGGTACTAGTTTTTCAGGCCCGCATAATACTATGTTTGCTCCAAATGCTGTGAGTGCCCATATATTAGATCTTGCAACTCTTGAATGAAGAACATCCCCAACTATTAAAATAGTTTTATTACATAGAATGTCTGGGTTGATATTATTTGGATCGAAAAATTGTGAAAGTGTATACAAATCTAAAAGTCCTTGACTAGGATGACTATGTGCCCCGTCGCCAGCATTTAAGACGCTTGTATTAAATTTTTTTGATTCAAGTTTTTCAGCAATCTCTAAGGGAACATTACTAACTGAATGCCTAACTATTAACACATCAGATCCCATAGCTGAGTAGGTAAGTGCAGTATCTAAATAAGTTTCTCCTTTAGATAAAGAACTAGTGGAAGGTGAAAAGCTTTGTAAGTCAGAAGAAAGTCTTTTTGCGGCTAATTCAAAACTATGTTTAGTTCTAGTACTAGCTTCAAAGAAAATTGAGGTTACAAGAAAACCTTGTAGAGCAGATACTTTTTTTGTGCCTGTTTTATTAATAGAATTAAATTTATGAGCTAATTCTAAAACCGATAGATAATCATCTTTTGAAAAGTTTGAGAGAGTTAGAATATGTTTATGGGGCCAGGGTTTCATTGAGTGTTAAGTTCAAGCTGATCAAAAAAAGTTTTTTGGGTTCTTATCTCCTTTCTCTCTCTTACTTATACTTCTTGAATTTTTTAAATACCACCTCCATTTTAAATCTTTAGCTTTACTAATTCCTATTCTAGTCGTTTGCAATAAGTCTTCTTTGGTAACCTTAATATCTCTTTTTAAGATTTTTAAATATATGTTGTCATAACTTTTTAATCCGTTAAATTTTTTATTAATAAGAAACTTTTTTGTTGTCAATCCAGGACCAGATGATATTCTTTCATCTTCATTTTTTATATAAACTGATCTTATTAAAACTCCGCTTGCAAAATTAATTTTGTGAGTAACAACATTTAAACAATGATGAATACCATATGATTGATAAACGTAATAATTTCCAGGTTCCCCAAAAAGAACTGCGTTTGAATTTGTTCTTTTATTAAAGCCATGGCATGCTTCCTCTTCTTGAGAATAAGCCTCAGTCTCAACTATTATTCCCTGCAAAATATCTTTATTCTTATTACTTCTAACTAATCTACATCCAATCAATGCAGGAGCTACTATTGTTGAGTGACGTGCAAAGAAATTTTTCTTAAGGATTTGATCGATTTTATTTTTCCATAACTAACTTTATTTTTAGCGGCGAATAACCCTAAAGTCTAGCTTTTAATAATTTGAATATCTATATATTTATTCAAAGCAATTTTATCTTATATACTAAGTTTATAATATTATAAAAATGAACAGAATTACTGAGGACCAGGTTAAAAAAGTAGCTGAACTAGCTAGGTTAAAGCTTGATAATAATCAAGTAAAACATCATGCTGAACAAATTGAAAAAATACTGGATTATGTTAACCAGCTTGAAAAAATTGATACTGAAGGAGTAGCTTGTACAACACGTGCAATTGAAGTTATAAATGTTCTTAGAAGTGATGCAAACAATAAATTTGAAGATAGAGATGATCTATTAAATCTTGCCCCAGCTAGAGAAAATGATTTTTTTAAAGTGCCAAAGATAATAAAAAAATAATTTATTTATTGCTTACCTATATATGTAGCATTTATAAGTTTTAGTATATATTTTTTTAATTTTGAGATAGGAATATAGTTAATTAACTTTCTAAGATTACCTCTCTTTTTTGAATGACTACGTAATCCTATTGTTAAATCATATAAAAAATTCAAAGTATCTTCTTTGGTTTCAAATATACCCACTCTTTGGGGAGATCCTTTGGCATCTAAAAGAGGTTTGGTCTTTTCATAAGCAATTTTGTATTCAAACCAGGGAATAGATGGCCATAAATGATGAATCAGATGATAATTTTGGCCCATGATTAAAATATTCATGAACTTACTAGGATAAACTCTTGAATTAATCCATTTATTACGTGATCGAAAAGGCCTGTGGGGTAAGTAATCAAAAAATATGCCTAAAGTTACTCCAACCATTAGAGCCGGACCAAACCATAAATTATAAATTAAATTCATAAAGTCAAATTTAATCCCGGCTAAGATTAAAGTTATAAATATTGATCTTTCAATTCCCCATTGAAGCAGTTCATTTTTTCTCCATAATTTCCTTTGAAAAAAAAATATCTCATGATAAAAGAATCTTGGTGCAATAAGCCAAATTGGTCCATAAGTACTAACGATATGATCTGGATCATTTTTAGGATCATTAACGTGTATGTGATGCTGCAAGTGAACTCGCGTGAAAACAGGAAAACTAAAACCAAGAAGAATAGCTGAACCATGTCCCATAAGTTGATTTATCCAGGGAATAGGATGAGCAGCTTTATGGCAAGCATCATGAATAACAGTACCCTCTATATGAAGAGCTAAAAATGCAGTTGCGACTAAAAGGGGTAGTGGCCAATCTCCTCGATACCATTGCCATATACTTAAAAAAGCAAGTGCATATCCACCAATAAAAAGGCCAACAGTCGGGTTCCAAAAATTTGGTGGATCGACATAGTTTTTTATCTCCTTCTGCCAATTTAGAACAGGAGAAGAACCTTTTTTTACCCTTTTGCTTTGGAGGCTGAGTTTAGCTATTGGTCCATTAAATCTACCGTTAATATAACTAAAAAATTGTTTAATTTGTATTGTTCAAATAATTTTTATAAGGATTTCAAATTCATTAACGTTATAAACACTCTTAAAAAATAGCAATCTTTTATAAAAATAATAATTTAACTAAAAAAAGATTTTCAAATTGCCCTTATCTGAACTAATATCTATTATGTGCGGTCGTGGCGGAATTGGTAGACGCGCGAGTTTTAGGTACTCGTATCTTCGGGTGTGGGAGTTCAAGTCTCCCCGACCGCATTAAATTTTGATTAAACATATAAAAGATATTTTTTAAATATTTTATTACAATGGTAAGGATATAAAAGAAACGATTCCTTGGTAATACTTTTAAGTTTTATTTATTTTGTTTTAGGGTTGGCATATCTTTTTGTTCCATCAATATTTCTTGAATTGGGAAGGTCTAAAGATTTACCAAAAGGAGGACTTTTTTTTCTATTAGCGATATTTTTACTTATTAAAAAAAATACTTTTACTAGCTCAGATCTAATAATAATATTTTTTAATAATTTTATTTGTTTTATTCTTATCGCGGAGATTAATCTAATTAGATGGAATGACTTATCAGATATAGAAAAAAAAAATTTTAGAAATTTCTCAGTAATAAAAAATAAGCTTTTGATATTTTTAGAAGCTTTAAAATTGGGAAATAAAAACTTATTATCTAAATCTGCAAAAGTTAAAACTCTAAATAAAAATGTAGCTAAAAGAGTTTGGGTTAGATCTGAGAAAGATAATTTAGAAATTAATAAAAATAGCTCATTTCCAGATTCAATTGCTACTGATTCGGAGGTAACAAATCTCACTAAAAAAGATATAATGATTGAAGACAATAATTAATGAGTAAACAAACTGTTATATCAACTTAAGGACCAAATATGAAAAAACAGAATCAACAGGACAAAAGTTCTAAATTTTCTTATAAAGATTCATTGAATTTATTAAAAACTGACTTCTCTATGAGAGCAAACTCTATTCAAAGAGAGCCTGAAATTCAGAAATTTTGGTCGCAAAATAATATTGATTTAGCATTAGGTAATAATAATGATGGTGAAGTTTTTACTTTGCATGATGGACCTCCATATGCAAACGGTGCACTGCATATGGGACATGCCTTAAATAAAGTATTAAAAGATATAGTGAATAAATATAAAACCTTAAAAGGTTTTAGAGTCAATTTTGTTCCAGGATGGGATTGTCACGGATTACCAATTGAATTAAAAGTATTGCAAAATTTAAAAAGTGCAGAGAGAAAAAACCTTACTGTATTGGAGCTAAGAAAAAAAGCTACTGAATATGCAAACATTCAGATTAATGATCAAAAGGAGGGGTTTAAAAGATGGGGAATTTGGGGGGATTGGGATAACCCTTACTTAACTCTTAAAAAGACTTATGAGTCAGCTCAAATTGGAGTCTTTGGTGAAATGTTCTTGAATGGATATATTTATAGAGGTCTTAAACCTGTACATTGGAGTCCAAGTTCGCGAACTGCATTGGCAGAAGCTGAATTAGAATATCCAGATCAACATTTTTCAAAGAGTGTTTATGTTTCATTTTCTGTAAAAAAATTGAATGAATATATTTATAAGAGATGCACTGATGAATTACCTAATAATGAAATTTGTTGTGAAAATAAACAAATTTTCATACTAATATGGACTACAACACCATGGACATTACCAGCGAATGAGGCAGTAGCTATAAATCCAAAAATTGATTACGTTTTTGCCTCTGAAGGGACTAAAAAAATATTTTTATTTGCTAAAGACTTATTAGATAATCTCAATGGAAAATTCAAAATGAGTCTTGAGCCAATCTTAGAAATAAAAGGTTCTGATTTAGAGGGGATTGAATATAAGCATCCTATAAAAGATAAATTCTGTAAGTTGATTATTGGAGGAGACTATATTAATACAGATTCTGGAACAGGAATTGTGCATACTGCACCAGGCCATGGAATGGATGATTTTAATGCGGGAATAAAAAATAAATTACCTATTACATGTGTAGTTGATGAGAAAGGGGTCTTAAATGAAGATGCTTCAATATTTTGCGGTTTAAATGTTCTTAGAGATGCAAATGATCAAATTATTCGATATTTATCGAATAAGGGTAGTTTGATGCTGATGGAAAATTATCAACATAGATATCCTTATGACTGGAGGACTAAAAAACCTACTATATTTAGAGCTACAAAACAGTGGTTTGCTTCTGTAGAGGGGTTTAGGTTATCTGCATTAGATGCTATTGATAAGGTTGAATGGATGCCAAAAAGTGGTAAAAAAAGGATCCAATCAATGGTTGTAGGGAGAAGTGACTGGTGTATTTCAAGGCAAAGATCTTGGGGTGTACCTATTCCAGTTTTTTATCATAAAAACGGAAAGGATATTCTTTTGAATAAAGATACTATCGATCATATTCAACAATTATTTAAAGAATTCGGTGCTGATATTTGGTGGAGTTGGACAGTAGATAAGTTATTACCTCAGAAATATCTTGTTGAGGCTCAACTTTGGTCAAAAGGGCTTGATACCATGGATGTGTGGTTTGATTCGGGTTCAAGCTGGGCCGCTGTATGTGAACAAAGAGAAGAGTTGAAATACCCAGCTGATTTATATTTAGAAGGTTCAGATCAACACAGGGGATGGTTCCAATCATCATTGTTGACTTCAGTAGCTGTTAATAATAAAGCACCATATAAAAAAGTTTTAACACATGGATTTGCCTTAGATGAAAATGGAAGAAAGATGAGTAAGTCACTTGGAAATGTTATTGATCCCAATATTATTATTAAAGGAGGCTCCAATCAAAAATTGGAGCCTGCATATGGAGCAGATGTCTTAAGATTATGGGTCAGTTCAGTTGATTATTCCGTAGATGTTCCTATTGGAGCAAATATTTTAAAGCAGTTATCAGATGTTTATAGAAAAGTTAGAAATACTGCAAGATATCTGCTGGGTAATTTACATGACTTTAACCCCATTTCTGAAAATATAGAAATTGATAGATTACCTATATTAGATCAATGGATGTTAGATAGATTGACTAACATTGCAGATCAAATTACATCTGCGTATGAAAGTTATGAATTTGCAAAGTTTTTTCAAATACTGCAAAGTTTTTGTGTTGTTGATTTATCTAATTTTTATTTAGACATTGCAAAAGATAGATTATATGTTAGTGCTCCTAATGATTTCAGAAGGAAATCATGTCAGTTCGTACTTTCAAAAATTATAGAAAATTTAGCTGTACTCATTTCACCTGTACTAAGTCATATGGCAGAGGATATTTGGCAAAATATACCTTATGAACTTCATGAAAAATCAGTTTTTCAAAGAGGATGGCCTGAGATGCCACCTGAATGGAAGAATCCTGAAATTGAGAAAAAGATATTACTTTTGAGAAAATTAAGAAATGAGATTAATAAGTCAATTGAAAATTGTAGAAATCAACAAAAAATTGGTGCAGCTTTAGAAACCCAAATAAGATTTTATCCAATAGATAAAGAATTAAATAATTCATTACTTTGGTTAGAAAAAAGTGGAAATAAAAAAGTAGATATTTATAGCGAGTGGCTTATCGTCTCTGACTTTAAAATTGCAGAAACCTGCTTAGAAGATTATTTGATTATTGAAGATTGTGATCTTGGTAAGATACAGATAGCTAAAGCATTTGGATGTAAGTGTGATAGATGTTGGCATTACCAAAACGAAGTTGTTGATGGAACAAACAATACAAAGTTATGCAAAAGATGTGCAGAAATAATTAGATAAATCGCATGTTGTTTTAATTTCAGAAATTCTTATATAAAAAATTCTCTGTATCTTAGCTTGTTTTATTATGTTGTACTAAGATTTATTTAAAGCGACTCAAGGTAATTCGCATCTCGTAAAGATAAAGTCTTTATCAACAATATTTTTTCTAAATAATTTTCTATTTTATGATAGTAGATCTACTGAATCCCTTAAAAATAATGACTTCAATAAACTCTTTATTATGAATGAAGATACCTTCAAGTCTTAATACTTTATTAGGTAATTTTGAACTACTTTTTTAAAGTCTCTTTATTAAATTAAATTTCTCCATAATTTGAGAAATCTGAATTTCTTCCTGTTCTTGGAAGTTTAATAATGATCCATTGAAGTAGTCCTAATGAATAAATTAATAAAGAAAATAAACCTAAAAATTTTGCAACTGGTTCAGAAAAATTACCACCAAATAAGAACCTAAATGATTTATTTATTATTAAGTATAAATTCTTTGAAGGTTCAATCCAAGGAATACATTCCCCTGAATTAATTGATGTAATGCAAGATAAATTATAGATTCCTTGTGCAATAAAAGCTATTGCTATAAAACTTATAGCCCATCTCCAAACTTTTGTTGTAAATGTAAGATAATGAGAAATTTTATACTCATTTAATTCAGTATTAATATCACTCCAAAACCATATACAAATGGTAGTTAAAATCATCGATATATTTAAAACTAATAGAGAGAAATTTACTTTTCCAACAAATAATATTAGGCTAATAAAAAATAGGATTGATATTTTCCAGTAATTTGAAAGTAATTTTTGAACTACTTTATTTTTTTCTTTTGCAGCCCAGATTAATAGAACTAAAGGAAGCCCTACAATAAAAACAGCTGAAATTCGAAAAGTGATCCAAATGGTAATTTCATTAAATAACGACAAAACTTTTTCTTTTTAACACACTTAAATATTAAACCTCACCATACATCATGTGTAATTGTTATTGTCATAGTTATGAATATTAATTCTTTAATTGAATTTATTTTAAATCGGCAAGGAACAAATTCTTTTAGTGTTTCAGCTTTATCTAATGATCCCTCCTTGGATAAAGCAGTTGAAGAAGTTTGCCGGAAATTAAGAAATTCGCCTAATGCTGATATAGCAATAGTTTTAATATCGTCAAATTTTGCATCAGATTATCCCCGTTTATTGCCCTTATTACAAAGAAAATTAAAATATAAAATGTTGATTGGTTCTGGTGTTGGAGGTGTTATTGGATTTAGTAAAAATAATATAATATGTGAAAATTTTAATGTACCCTCTTTATCTATAACTTTACTAAAATTGCAAAATTCTAATATTATTCCTTTTCATATTCCTGAAGATGTAAATATTGATATGGATAATCCTTGTAAAGTCTGGAAAAATTGCTTAAAAGACTTTACCAAAGAAGATCATAGTATAAATTTTTGTAGTGCAATAATGTTCGTAGATCCATCCATGAGAAATGTAGATCAATTGATTGGTTCATTTGATTTTTCTTTTCCAAAAAGTGATTTAATTGGAGGCATTGCAACCTATCATCCCTTTTCATATGGATCATTATTTTATGAGGATAAACTATGTGGTGGAGCGATAGGATTTTTAATTTATGGAGAATGGGAAATAGAAACACTTGTTACAAAAGGAGTCAAACCTTTGGGACCTATTCTTGAAGTTCAGTCTGTTCAGAAAAATATAATCTATAAGGTGAAAGAAAATAATAATTTGGTTAGTCCTGTTGAATTTCTCCAGAAGCTTATTGGTGAATTATCATTAAAAGAAAAGAATCTTCTTCAGCAGTCTTTATTTTTAGGTGTAGAAAATAAGAACTTAAAAATTACAAATAAAGGAAAGTTGTTATCTGATGGCACTTTTGTTGTAAGAGATCTGTTAGGAATTGATCCTACAAATGGCGCATTGGCTATCACAGAGAGTTTGACTATTGGGCAGAAAGTTCAATTTCAATCCCGAGACATTGAGATTTCGCAAAAAGAGATAGAGATAGGCATTGAAAATATTTTAAAAAAAACTGGTGAGAAGCCAATTTTAACTTTTTTACTGTCTTGTATAGGGAGGAATACATCTAGTTCTGGAAATAATTATGAGGATTTGCAGTCTTTAAATAATCATTTAGGTTCAATTCCACTATGCGGTGGCTTTTTTCAAGGTGAAATTGGTCAAATAAATGGCAATTCGCATTTGCATTCATATTCGTCATGTTGGGGTTTATTAGTTAAAAGAAAAACATAATAAATTATTTTTATGCGGCAACATGTCAATCCACTAAGTAAATATTTTCAAGAAATTGAATCAATTCCTAAAATTGAACAAATTTTTAAAAATTCTGGTTTACCTACTCATTTGGATATTGGTTGTGCTTCAGGTGAATTTCTATTCCAATTAGCAGAAAAGAATAAAAATTGGAATTATCTAGGAATTGAAATACGGGAGAAATTAATTATTAATGCAAAAAATAAATTAAAGGAACAAAGTATTGATAATTTATATTTTATTTTTGGCAATGCAGATAATTTATTAAAGAATTGGATTGTTCAATATCCTGATAGGATTCTAAAGAGTGCGTCTATTAATTTTCCAGATCCTTGGTTCAAAAAAAAACATCATAAAAGAAGAATTCTTCAGGCTGAATTTTTGAACAGACTTGCACTTATTATGTCCAATCAATCTTTATTGTTTATAAAAAGTGATGTTGAAGAGTTGTATCAGTATATGAATTCACTAATATCAAATACTTTGATTTTTGAAAAAGTAAAAAATAAAAATCTCAATTGTCTAGAAACTTTTAATCCTTCAAAAATTAAAACTGAAAGGGAAAAATATGCTATTTCAAAACAGCTCCCAATATTCCAGGCAGTTTATAAAAAGATTATTAATCTTTGATTATATTTTCAATTTTTTTTGTTATTTGAATAGAACAATTTTTTGTAAGCATATTATTTTCAGCTTCAACTAATACTCTTAAAAAAGGTTCAGTTCCGCTAGGACGAACAAAAATCCTGCAAGGCTCTCCAATACTTGAAAGAGTGTTTTTTATGGTTTCATCAATGTTGTTTAATATAGAAGAATTTATTTTATAAGGGAGAGGGATATTTATAAGCTCTTGAGGAAATGCAGAAAAGCTAGTTTTAAGCCAGTTTTTTAATGTAATATTTTTTTTCTTACAATACCGCGAGATTTGAATAGCTGTTAAAATTCCATCTCCGCAATAATCATTTATTTTCGAGAGTATATGCCCAGATTGCTCTCCTCCTAAATTTGCTTTTTTATTAATAATTTCTTCATATATAAATTTATCTCCAACGTTTGTTCTATGCAGTGTTCCCCCTAATTCTATCCAAGAATTTTCGAATCCTAAATTTGCCATATATGTTGATATTAGAATATTATTGCTTAGTCTTTTTTCTAGCATGAGTTCTCTGCCCCAGAGAAATAAAATATGATCACCATCAAGAATATTTCCTTCTGAATCAATACCTATTACTCTATCTGCATCACCATCAAAACTAAAACCCATATCAGCTGAATTTGCTTTAACTGCTTTTCTAATTGGATCTAGGCAAGTTGAACCGCATTTTACATTTATTTTTAATCCATCTGCTTTAGAATTGATTACTTTTATGGTTGCACCTAATTTTTTAAAAATTTTTTCTGCGCAAGATGTTGCTGAACCGTGACATGTATCAAGAATTATTTTAAGTCCCTTCAAATTATCATTACCCATAGAATTGATCAAACTATCCTCATAAAATTTAAGTAGGCTAGGATTTCTTATATTATCTCTAATATGTTTCGAGGCTGTATCTAATGGAATTTTTTGTTTAATAGCTTGCTCTAAATTTTTTTCATATACTTTGTTTAATTTTTTACCATTTTGATCAAATATTTTTATGCCATTATATTCAGGAGGATTATGGCTTGCCGAAATCATTATTCCACTGCTGCATCCAAACTTTTTAATTAAATAAGGAACTGCGGGAGTTGGACAAATGCCAACATCTATAATTGTCTTATTAGCGATATTCAGCCCATTTTTTATAGCATCTAAGATCATATATCCACTATCTCTTGGATCTCTACCTATTAAAATTGGGTTTTCTTTATTTAAACTTTTTCCAAGTGCATATCCGATTTTTTTTGTTAAATCATAAGTAATAAACTCGTTAAATTTGCCTCTAATTCCATCTGTACCAAATATTGATTGCATGCTTAATTTGTATGAGAATTTATTCTTATTAATATTAAATTTTTTTAATATTACCTTTTTTTGGTTTTATATCAAATAGTTATTTTAAAAATATATAAAATATAAGGAAGAACATATGAATTGATGCAAACGAAGAGCAAAGCAAACTTATTAAAAGATAATCTTAAATATCTCATATCAAGTATTCTTATTGTCTTGATAGGATGTTTAATTTTTTTTAAGAGTACATTATTTGAAACTAGTTTTTTATTGAAAGATTTGGGAAAAACATCAATTGATCCTGAAATTGCATTTACAACGAATAAGCCTATATTTTTGGAGTTTTATGCTGAATGGTGCGAGGTATGTAAAAAAATGTCTCCTGGTGTCAGTAAATTACGAAAAGATTATGGAAAGGATATCAATTTTGTATTTATAAATGTCGATAATCCAAAATGGGAGAAATATATTAAGAAAATGAATGTTAATGGTATTCCTCAAATTAACTTATTTGATAATGAATCAAATTTAGAAAAAACTTTTATTGGTTTGCAAGATGAAAGTGATATTAAACAATATATAATAAGTCTTCTAAGCAGAAATGAAGCTATAGATATAAAAAATCTTACCCTCCAGAGTTAAGTCTTGAAAAAGACATTAATATATATTAGGGGATCAATAATTATTACCAATCCATTGCTTCAGATACATTTGGGAAATGCTTCTTAAATATCCTTTTACAAGATTCGGCTATATCCATATGCTCTTTTTGTGTACCAACTTTAGTTCGTAGTTGTATATAGTGAATCCAAGAGCGGCATGAACCTGTCATATAAATTCTTGTAGGAGTTGCTAAAGGTAAAATGAATCTTGCGCATTCTTTAGCAATACCATCACTTAACATCTCCTGATATAAATTTGATGATTTATTAAAAAGATCAGCAATCTTTTGATGAAATTTTATTCTGATTTCTTCAGGAATATTATCTATACTATTTTGACGGTTTTCTAAATCTTGCCTTCTTAATTCGGGAATTGGTATATCAATTCCTAATAAATTTGTGTCTGCATATCTTTGTGAAAATTCTTGAAAAGTAAATGATCTATGTCTCAATATTTGAGCAGCAATGCCCCTATTAGTTTCTATTTGTAGTGTCATGCATGATTGTTCAAAAACACTCCAATGTTCATGTTTTATACAGTATTTAAGTAATCGAGAAAAATTTTCATTTTTCTGATTTTTTGGATTGCTCACTCTGGCAATATAAGCCATTGTCTTTTCTGCTTCAGGAGTTATCGATAATAATTCAACATTACTCATATTAAATTTTTGCAAGTGTTACTTTTTCTGGTTGATTTTGATATTTCCCTTTTCGGTCATTATAGGTAGTTGCACATGGATCACCCTCAAAGAAAAGGATTTGACATATTCCTTCATTTGCATAAATGCGGCAATCGGCTCCAGAACTATTACTGAACTCAAGCGTTAAATGTCCTTCCCACCCAGCCTCTGCAGGAGTAGTATTAACTATTATTCCTAATCGAGCGTATGTACTTTTACCAAGACAAATTACTGTAATATTCTCTGGTACTTTCATTCTCTCTAAGGCTACACCTAAGCCATACGAATGGGCAGGAAGTATAAAATATTCTCCGTCTTTATCTTTCTGTAATGCTGTCTTTTCTAAATTGTCAGGATTGAATTTTTTAGGATTCATTACTGTTCCAGGGACATGCCTAAATATCAAGAATTCATTAGAGGAAAGTCTTAAATCATATCCATATGAGGAGCAACCGTAACTAAGAACTGCTTCTTTTTTATTATGAGGATCGAGATGTCTTACTAACTTTGGTTGGAAAGGAGAAAGCATACCCTCTTTTGCTTGTTTATTAATCCAAATGTCATTTTTTAACATGGTTTTATGAGCGTAGTTCTGTGAATTGATCTGCCATAAGCAAGAATTTTTTTGGAATTGACGTCCCTGTTAGAATGACATCTCCTGAAAGAAATCGGTTATCAAGTGTTGAAATTAAATCATCTTCAGCAATAATTCCTAACTCAATAGGATGAAAAATTTCATCTAAAATCACTTGATCTTGCTCCCCAGATAATAATTGTTTTTTACAAAATTCCCACACTTCAATTATGGAATTCTTAATTGACTTTGAAATCGACTCATTATTAATTTTATTTGGATAATTATATTGTTCAATTGCGTTTTCAGGCCTAATCCACATAAGATTGCCACAAAGTCTTACAGGGTTTGACACTCCTTGTTTTACCCCTCCTTTCATTGGTTGGGCTAATAGTACTTTTCGGCCCAGTGCGGCATTTCTTAGTGAATCTCGGATTATGGTCGCATAACTGCCTCTATATGAAGATTGGTAGATCTGGATTTGGCCATTATGTCTTAATCTTTTGATTTTGTTTTCTGAATCAGAGGTATTAATCTGATTAAATTGTCTTTGATCTTTTGAAATATTTTGTGTTGAACTTATAACCATTATTATTTCTTTGGAAAGATTTACTACATCAAGTATAAGTAGGATTCATTAACACTGCATATAGTGTAATTTTACTTAAAAAAATATTTTTTAGAAAGAAAAATCAAAAATTGTTACTGTTGATACAAGAAAGATCAGGTTAACTATTTAACTTTTTTCTATATTCAAATAAATTATGTTTCCCGCTCAAGGTGGTTTTACTCGCCTTACTTCCCCAAAAAGTGGCCAAAATTCAGTTAATTCTGTTGGAGAGCGTTTCCCTATTAATAGAACCTTAATGGAAGTCATAAAAGGTTTAGATGGGGCAAGTACAGAGATGGTTGAAAGGTCAAAAACAATTTTTTTTCCAGGAGATCCTGCAGAAAGAGTATATTTGATAAGAAGGGGCGCAGTTAGATTATCAAGAGTTTATGAAACTGGAGATGAAATTACAGTTGCTCTTTTAAGAGAAAATAGCTTGTTTGGGGTATTATCACTCCTCACAGGTCATAGGTCAGATCGTTTCTATCACTCAATTGCATTTACCAGAGTTGAAATGATAACAGCTCCAGCAAATTCTGTTTTGAGGGCGATTGAAGCAGACGCCTCTGTAGGACTACTACTCTTACAAGGCTTATCCAGCAGAATATTACAAACAGAAACGATGATAGAGACATTGACACATAGAGATATGTCATCCAGACTTGTAAGTTTTTTAATGGTTTTATGTAGAGATTTTGGTGTTGCAGGAGAAAAAGGCATTACAATTGACCTTAAACTATCTCATCAAGCAATTGCTGAAGCAATTGGCTCAACAAGAGTTACTATTACAAGGCTATTAGGTGACTTGAAAGAATCAGGTTTGCTAACAATAGAGAGAAAAAAGATTACAGTTTTTGATCCAATTGCACTAGCTAAGAGATTTAATTGATTAATTTTTATTAAATTAATTAGTATGTAATAAAGATAAAAAATTTGTGTCTGGTTGGCTTTTAATTATTTTCTTACTCTTACTTGGGGGACTAATCTCCACGCTTGGAGATTTAGTAGGAACTAAAATTGGTAAAGCAAGATTTAGTATTTTAAAATTAAGACCAAAAAAAACTGCTACTCTCATTACAATTATTACTGGTAGTTTAATTAGTGCATCTTCTTTATCATTGATGATTCTTGTTAATCGACAATTAAGAGTAGGTCTTTTTAGATTGGGAGACTTGCAGAAAAAATTACAAGAGAGTAGACAATTATTAATACCTTTAAAAGAAGAAAGAGAAAAACTTGAAAATAAAATTGAAAGCAAAGAAACTGAATTGAAGCAACTTGAGAGAAATATTATTGCTTTAAGAAGTGGTCAAGTTGTAATAAGTAGTGGACAATCTTTGATAATTTCTGAGATAAGTGCTAACAAAAAGGTTAATATTGATAAACAGTTAGAAAAAATCATACAAAATGCAAATAGATTGACTCAAGAAATTGTTATTCCGGAGATAAAAGAACCAAAGAGTATACTACTTCTAAGGAAAAATCATATTGACGAACTAGGTAAAACAATTATTAAGGGAGGGGATTGGGTTATTAATATAAAATCTGTTAGAAATGTTCTTAAAGGTGAAAATTATGTTTATGCATTTCCTGAAATAACTGAAAACAAAGTAATTGTTCTAAAAGATGAAATAATCTCAAAAATATTATTAACTTCAAAAGAAAAAAATATTAATGAAGTACAAAATAAAATTAATCTTTTGCTCGCATCCACACTTGCAGAAACTAAAAGAAGAGGATCCCTTGTTAATGAGATAAAGTTAAGAAGCGAATCGGTTGAAAAGTTAAGAGTATTTCTTAATAGATATAAGGAAGTTGATCTTGAACTAGAAGCAGTGTCATTAAGAAAAAGTAAGACTGCTCAACCAGTTGTTGTTGAGCTAAGTTTTAATACTATTAAATCTTGAAATGACAAAATATATTTCCATTGATCCTGGTAAATATAAGTGTGGATTTGTATTAGCTGATTCATATAAAAAAAAAGTTCTACAAGCGAAAGTTATTTTGAGTAGTGCATTAGTTAAAAACGTAAAAAAATTTCAAAAAAGTGATGAAAATATTAAAGTAATTATTGGAAATGGGACTTCAAGTAGAGAACATATAAAAGATTTAAGATTTCTAAAAGATAATTTATTTATTGCTGAAGAGAAAAATACCACATATAGGGCTAAGAACAGATTTTTTAAAATTTTCCCAATAAGTGGAATTAAAAGATTTCTGCCTAGAGAAATTTTTATTTATAACTTAAATCTTGATGCTATTTCGGCGATTATCATATTGGAGGATTACTTAAAATTGACATTTGATGTTGATTCAAAAGTGAGTCCTAAAACTTGGATAAAATAGTGAATCTATAAATATTTCCTGTTTCCAGTTGATAATCTTTTTTAATAAGAAACCTTAATAGAGAATCTTCTATTAATGCTCTTCCCAACGGAGGATTAACAGATAATCTTCCCTGATTAAATGACCAAATAAAGTTCCATTTGAATTCACTTGCCTCAATTAACCCCTTTACCTCTTTTGTTTTGAAGTTATATTCTTTAATACTGAGATAAGCGGTTGTTTTAGGTCTAGATTGCATCGTTTCAACTAGTACTAAATGAATTTAATTGAGAAATTATAGTTTCATTATTAATTGTGTCCCATTTTTCGAGCGATTCAATGATTTTCTTAAAAATTTGATCAAGATCTAGTTTTTCTTTATTAGAAAAATCTCCCAAAACATGAGAAATGGTATTATTTCTTTTTTCCTTTTCTAAATTTGGCGGTGAACCTATACCGATTCTGATTCTTTTGAATTCTTTTGTTTTTATTTTATCAATTATACTTTTTAAGCCATTATGACCTCCAGAGCCTCCTTGCTTTCTAAATCTAATTTTTCCAAAAGGTAAATCAATATCATCAACAATAATAAATAATTTTTCAGGATGAATTTTGTACCAATCAATTATCGCTTTTACACTATCGCCACTATTATTCATGTAAGTATTAGGCATAAATAGTCTGAAATTAATATCATTTGTGAAATATTCGCAGTACTTACAAAATAATTTATTTTTTTTATTTAATTTTAAGCCGTATTTATGTGCTACTTCTTCTATAAATAAAAAACCTATATTGTGCCTATTATTTTTGTAAGTCTTGCCAGGATTACCTAAACCAATAATAAACTTCTCACTTTTCATAGTATTTAGCAATAATGTTAGAAAAGATTGAAAATTATTGTTTGATAATTGTTTTTTAAGAATTAAATATGAAATTAGGTAAATCTAATTTCCATTCCAATCAACTGAGAAACCTTGTAATAGTAATGATTGGTTATAAATCTGAAGAAGTATCACGAGAAATAATAAAAGGAATATTCCAATTATTGTCATTACTGGAACAGCACCCCATCCAGGTACAACTTTACCTTGGCCAGAATTACCAATCGCTTTTAATAAACTTCCAAGTGCAGTTTTTTGTCCCATAGTGAAAAATTTCCTAAATTCAATATTATTCCGTTATTGTATTAGATGTTTAACATATTTTGTTTACAAACTTATCAAAATTGATGCAATCTTTATCATCTACTCCTGATCCGGCTGTTTCAATAGGTATTTCTATCCTAATAGTTTTAATTGGTTTAACTGGTTTTGGCTTGTGGAGAGCTTTTGGAGCAAAGTCTGCACAATTAACGGATCCATGGGATGACCATGATGATTAATTTTAAAATTTCTGTTTATTAACAAAAAAGTATTTCAAAATCTAGCAAAATTTCACATTTAGGCACTATTTCTCATCAATTAAATATAAATTTAATAAGATAAATCCTGAAGGTTAGTTAATTTCATGCTCGCACTTAAAATTTCTGTTTACACAATTGTATTCTTTTTTGTAGGAATATTTCTTTTTGGATTTCTTGCAAGTGATCCAACTAGAACTCCTAACAGAAAAGATTTGGAAAGTCCTCAAGACTAATTATTTAAATACTATTTACTTCTGTCATTAGATTGATTTAGTCAAATTAAGTTCTATTTGAAAAATATTAATTTCATATTTTTTTAAACAATTTTTTGTTTATTTAGAAAAATCTTCATTTAATTGTACATAGGGAAGTTTTTTAATTTTTTCTTCAATTAAATTTGAGTTGTTTAATAAAGTTGAAGTAGCATCCCATTCTCCAGATAAAAACATATTTTTAGATGATGATTTAATTTCAAGCTTAAATTTACCTTCAGAGGACCTTGCCTCTGCTTTTGAAATATCTATATCAAATATTAATCCCTTCTCTGACTTCTCTTGAATTGTATTAATTGAAATTTTATCCATCGTAAAACAAGGAATTCCAATTGCCACACAATTACTATAGAAAATCTCTGCAAAACTTTCTCCAATAATTGCTCTAATCCCCCATCTTAATAATGCTTGAGGTGCATGTTCTCTACTAGAACCGCATCCAAAGTTACTATTAACAATTAGTATTGATGAGTTTTTATTAATTGTTAAATCAAAGGGATGCTTACCTTTTAGATCTTTCCTATCATCTTCAAAAACTGCACTACCTAAAGAATCAAAAGTTACGCATTTCAGAAATCTTGCAGGAATTATCCTATCTGTATCAATATCATCTCCAATTAATGAGATACATCTACCCTTAATTAGTTTGATTTTACCTTGAGGGCCAAAAAAGTCACCTGTCATTATTTTAGGAAATCTCTGACATCGCATACTTTTCCAGATATTGCTGCTGCAGCAACCATAGCTGGACTCATCAATAAAGTTCTTCCATTAGGAGAACCTTGTCTTCCTTTGAAATTCCTATTACTGGAACTTGCACTAATTTGATTACCTTTAAGCTTATCTGGATTCATGGCTAAGCACATGGAACATCCTGGTTCTCTCCATTGAAATCCTGCTTGTATGAAAATCTCATCAAGACCTTCATGTATTGCCTCTTTAGCAACTTTTTCAGATCCTGGTACCACAAATGCTTTTATATGGGGGGCTACTTTATTACCTTTGACAATTTTTGAGGCGACACGGAGATCACTAATTCTCCCATTTGTGCAGCTTCCGATAAAACAAACATCAATAGGGGTATTTTTAATTTTTTGCCCTGGATTGAAACCCATATATTCATAAGCTTCTCCAGCGATAAATTGGTCATCTTTATTTAAATCATTTAACTCAGGAATTTTTTGATTAATACCTACACTTTGACCAGGTGTTATTCCCCATGTAACTGTCGGCTCAACTTTTGCTGCATCAATAATAATTTCATCGTCATATATGGCATTTTCTTCGCTAACTAAGGACTTCCACCATTTAACAGCTAAATTCCAATTTTGATTTTTTGGAGAACATTTTTTCTCTTTAATATAGTTAAACGTAGTTTCATCTGGATTTATGTATCCGCATCTCGCTCCTCCTTCAATAGACATATTACAAATTGTCATCCTTTCTTCCATTGATAATTCACTAATTGCTGGACCTGTAAATTCATATGCGAAGCCAACTCCTGCCTTAACCCCTAATTGATTTATAATATGGAGTACTAAATCCTTAGCATATACACCATCGGTTAATTGATTTTTACAAAATATTTTTCTGACTTTAAGTTTATTCATAGCTAGTGTTTGAGAAGCCAAAACATCTCTCACTTGGCTGGTACCTATCCCAAATGCTATTGATCCAAATGCTCCGTGTGTTGATGTATGGGAGTCTCCGCAGGCAATTGTCATGCCTGGTTGAGTTAATCCAAGTTCAGGGGCTACAACATGAACTATACCTTGACTTCCGCTGCCAATATTAAAAAACCTAATTTTATGATCTGCACAGTTCTTTTCTAAGGTGTCAATCATTTGCTCCGCAAGAATATCTTTAAAAGGCCTGCTTTGATTATCGGTAGGTACTATATGATCAACAGTAGCAACGGTTCTTGATGGGAATTTAACATTTAAATTCTTATCTTTTAAAGCTCCAAATGCTTGGGGACTAGTAACCTCATGAATAAGGTGCAAGCCAATAAAAATCTGAGAAGATCCTCCAGGAAGATCTGCAACTTTATGCAAATCCCAAACTTTATCAAATAATGTGTATTGACTCAATTTGAAAAAAGTTAACCCTTCTTAGATAATAAGATCAATCGTAGACTGTTTAAACACTCATTTACACTTAGTTTCTGAATTTCACATCTATTTCTTCTTGAATTATATAATTTTTTAATATTTGTATGTTTATTATTTGGATTAATTATAGAAATATAGACTAATCCTACAGGCTTCATTTTAGTCCCCCCCTGTGGACCTGCAATGCCGCTAATAGCAATTGCCCAATCAGCATTTAATTTATTTTTAACACCTATTGCCATCTTTTCTGCAACTTCTTCAGAAACAGCACCATGAGTATCTAAAAAACTTTTTGGAACACCTAATAAATCTTGCTTAATTTCGTTGCTATAGGCAACAATACCTCCTTTAAATATTTCAGAAGCGCCAGGTTCAGATGTGATTGATGAGGAGAGTAAGCCTCCTGTGCAAGATTCAGCAAAGACTATTGATTCATTTCTTTCCTTCAATAAATTAATAATTACTGAAGATAAAGTATCATTATCTTCTCCAAAAATATATCTGGTGAATTTTCTTTCTAACTCTTCCTTAATGGGTTTAATTTGATTAATCGCATCATCTTTGCTTGTTGATTTGGCAGTAATCCTTAACTTAACCTCTCCTAAATTTGCATAAGGAGCTACTGTTGGGTTTTTTAAATTAAGTAGATCTTCAATCTCTTCTGCAATGGAAGACTCTCCAATACCTGAAAATTTTAAAGTTTTGGAAAAGAATATAGATCCATCAGAAAATTTAGTTTTTATGAATTCGTAAATACTATCTTTCCACATTTCTTTTAATTCGCTTGGCACTCCCGGAAAAGTTATAATCGTGAATTCTTTAGTTGGGTTCCAAATCATTCCTGGTGCAATACCTCTTGGATTATTGACTATTTGTGCATTTTCTGGAAACAGACATTGCTTTCTTAAACTTGAATTTTCATTATTTATACAGCGTTTTGAAAGTTTATTTTGAATCTCAACCCAAAGATATTCTCTCTCAAATAAAGTGGTATTAAAAGCATTAGCGATAGCTTCAGTAGTTAAATCATCTGGGGTAGGTCCAAGACCTCCTGTCGTAATTAGTAGACTACTTCGTAATGAGATTTCTTGTATGACTTTTGTTAATCTTTCAAGGTTATCTCCAATTGTGGTTTGTCTATAGTGGTTAACACCAATTAAAGATAACTGCTCAGATATCCATTTTGAGTTGGTATTTAAGATATTTCCTAGGAGTAATTCTGTGCCTATAGAAAGAATTTCAACCCCTTTAATGGAATTTTTATTGGATTGATGGTTCAAGTTTCCCTTCATATAGAGGAAAGCAATTACATAAATCTAGCACTTTTTGTTTACAGGATTTTTCAATCGATAAATCATTAGGATTTAATAACCTTTCAGCTATGATTTCTCCTACTTTTATAAATGCTTCCTCGTTAAATCCTCGTGTTGTGAGAGCAGCAGTTCCCAATCTTAAACCACTTGTCACAAATGGTGATTCAGGATCAAACGGGACAGTATTTTTGTTGGCTGTTATATTCACTTCGCTTACTAATAAGTCTGCAACTTTTCCAGTCATATTTATCCCTCTTAAATCTAATAAAACAATGTGATTATCAGTCCCGCCACTTACAATATCAATTCCCTTTTCAATAAGAGTTTTTGCGAGGATTTTTGCATTATTAATTACTTTTTGTGAGTACTCTGCAAAATCAGGTTTTAGCGCTTCTCCAAAAGCAACTGCTTTAGCAGCAATGATATGTTCCAATGGACCGCCCTGAGTACCAGGAAAAACTGATTTATCGAATTTCTTGCCAAATTCTTTATCTCTGCATAAAATAAGTCCTCCTCTGGGACCTCTTAAAGTTTTATGAGTTGTAGTTGTAACAACATCACAATAACTAATTGGATTAGGATGAAGTTTGCTTGCTACTAAACCTGCTATGTGAGCAATGTCAGCCATTAAGTAAGCCCCTGTTTCATCGGCAATTTTTCTGAACTCCTTAAAATCGATTAGCCTTGGATACGCTGAATAACCACAAATAATAAGTTTAGGTTTTGTACGAAGTGCAATTTCTCTTATTGAATTAAAATCTAAAAGATTTGTTTCTTTATCTACACCATAATGATGTGCTTTAAACCATTTTCCACTCATATTTACTGGTGAACCATGTGTTAGATGTCCACCATGAGATAAGTCCATACCTAATATAGAATCACCAGGTTCTAGTAAACTTAAGAATACTGCCGCATTTGCTTGAGCTCCACTATGAGGTTGAACATTTGCCCAATCTGCCTCAAAAAGGGATTTAGCTCTTTCTATAGCTAATTCTTCTATTTGATCTACGAATTCACAGCCGCCATAATATCTTTTTTGAGGAAGACCTTCCGCATATTTATTCGTTAAAACAGATCCTTGAGCTTCCATAACAGCTAACGATGTAAAATTTTCGCTTGCGATTAATTCAAGGTGATTTTCTTGACGGTTTTTTTCTTGTTCAATCAGATTAGAAATTATTGGATCACTAAACTCGAGTTTGCTTAAAATACCCATTACAAATAATGTCTAATATTTATTAAATATAATAGAAAATTTTCTTAAAAATATAAAAAAATTATTTTATAGTTGATTTACGCGCCTGGAGAGATTCGAACTCCCGACACTCTGATCCGTAGTCAGATGCTCTAATCCACTGAGCTACAGGCGCACACTTATGTAATATCTCTGTTCTTGGGTCTCTTAGTCAACCATCTGGTTCTTTAAAATATTGATTATTAACATTCTTTGAGAAATTTGGGATATTCTAAAATAAATGACTTTAACTCTTCGAAGAATTAAAGACTTACTATATTTAATTTAATAATATTGGTAATTAATTATGAATGAAAATGCTTCAACAATTAGTGACTTAGAAAATTTGATTTCTGAAAGAATTTGTATAAAGATTGAAAAATGGAATCTTTATCTTGGTGATGCAGGACTTTCAAGAAGATTAGCATTGGGGTGTATGAGTAATTTGCAAATGGGTATTCAAGCTGCTGCAGAAACTAGTTTGAAATCTATCAATGTAAGTATTGGTGGCGGAAATGAAAATATTTCTCTATTCAAGTTCATTGCAAAATCTCAAGTTAAAGAACTAGAAGATATTCTTGATAAATTTATTTAAATTTTTGATTTTAAATATAATTTATTAACTTTAAAGAATTTTGTTAATACATAAAAAATTAATGTAAAAACGGCGAAACCAATTGCTAATAATGTTATTTTTGAGATGAAACTATTTCTTGCATAATAAATTTGATTTAATAAAGATAAGGATATTGAACTAGCAAAAATGCAAGAAATTACTTTAAAAGCCACCTTTTTTAGCATTAAAAGATTCGGGATATCATAGTTATTTTTTATTAATCTCAATGATAAAGTTGAACAAACTATTAAGTTGACAAATCCTGAAGATAAAACAACTCCTACAGCTCCATAATTAAAACTAAGCAAATTCCCATTATTTATTGTTGGAGCACCTGTAAGAATCCAATCAAATATAATATTTAAAACTATTCCAACTGTAGATATTTGAAAAGGTAGTTTAGTTTTCTCAATAGAGTAATAAAATCTGATGAGTAAATCTCTATATAGATAAAATGGAATACCAACTGCATAAGCTATTAAAATTTTTTGAACCATAAAAACTGCTTGGTTATCAAAAGCACCTCTTTGAAAGACCAATTCAACAATTAATCCACTAAAAGTTATAAGCAAACCGCCCAAAAATATAGTTGATAGAAAACAATTCTCTATACCTTCAATCAGAATTTGCTTTACTTGATTCTTTTTGTTTTTGTTGATTAGTTTTGAAAATTTTGGGAGCAAAGGCAAAATTAAAGTATTTGATAATATGCCTAGAGGCGCTTGAATTAAAAGATTTCCATAAGCCAATCCCGAAGCTGCTCCTCTAAAACTGGAAATAAAAAACATGTCAACAAAAACATTTATTTGTCCAAGCCCAGAAGCTAAGGAAGCTGGTAATATAAGATTTAATATTCTTTTCTCTGCATGAGTTGCTTTCATCAAAATAATTTTTAAATCTAATAATCCAGTTTTATAAGTTTCGTATAGTTGAATAAAAAACTGTATTGTTGTGCCTGTTAGGGTTGCTGTAGCTAATAATAACGATTTAGATAAGTAACTTATTCCAAAATCTTGAAAATTATTTAGCCAAGAAAATGCAATGAAAATTACTGTAACTAAACTAATGATAGAGGGACTTAAACTAGATATAAAGAATTTATTTTTGGTATTTAATGCGCCATAGCTAAGCCCAATAAATCCAGAGAGAGGGATGCATGGTGAAAGTATTTTTAATTGTTGTATAGCAATGATTTGACTTTCATTATTTAAATTTGGTGCAAGAAACGGAATTATAAAGTCTGCTTTTAGAAATATAAGACAACCGATTAAAAGTAGTACGAAGGTTATTTTTAAACTTACCTGGTTAAGTATAATTGCAGCTTCTTTTGTTTTTAAAGGAGTTAAGACGGCTACTAATGCATTATGAAGAGGACCATTTATACCACTAATTATAATTATCAAGAAACCAGGAATTATGTAAGCATAGTTATATGCGTCATATGCAATACCTATCCCATATGCTCCTGCAATAAATACTTGTCTTATAAATCCAATAAATTTACTTAAAAAAGTTCCAAAGAAGATTGGAATAATATTATTTTTTAAAAAAGATTTCATGTAATAGTTATATCTTTTTTATCAAAATTTTAATAATGTAAATAAATAAATTTTTTATTTTATACAAAATGAGTAATCGATTGATTACGTTTGAACCTTTAAAAGAGGGGAAATTAATAAAAAGATATAAAAGATTTCTTGCGGATATTGAACTTGATGATGGCACTACTATTACTGCTCATTGTCCAAATACAGGGCCAATGAAAAGTTTGATCACAAAAGATTCACGAGTAAGGGTAAGTTTTTCACCCTCTCCAACAAGAAAACTCTCTTGGACATGGGAACAAGTAGAGATTATTAGTAATCAAGGTGAAAAAATATGGGTGGGAGTAAATACACTATTTGCAAATAAATTAATAAGAAAAACTATTGAAGATAAATTATTAGAAGAATTTATAGGTGAAATAGAATTAATCAGGGCAGAAGTACCCTATGGGATAGATAATAAAAGTAGGATAGATTTTCTAATTACTCCAAAATCATCAAATCCTGATAAAAGAAAGATATACATAGAAGTAAAAAATACTACTTGGGTTAAAGATGATGTTGCTCTTTTCCCAGACACAATTACAACTAGGGGGCAAAAACATTTAAGAGAATTAATGGAAATAATTCCAAATTCAAAAGGTGTTTTAATACCCTGTATCACGAGAAAGGATGTACAATCTTTTTCATCTGGTGATGAAGTAGATCCCTTATATGGCAACTTGTTTCGCGAATCTATTATGAAAGGCTTGCTAGTAATACCTTGCTGTTTTTCTTTCTTTAAAGACCATGTAATTTTAGAAAAAATTATACCTGTATTGGGAACTAACTAGGATTTCTTCTAGATAAATCATTAGTCAAATAATGAATTTTCAAAATTAATATTTATTAATAAACTCTCAAAACGGTATAAACAACTACTAGCCATGAATATATTTTCTGTTCAAAATTATATGTGAAGAGAACAGGAGAAACCTGTTTTCTCTTGTAAATAAAAAAATTTATGACCACTGCAATGCAATCGCCTCAAAGGCGCTCTAGGTCAAAATTACAAGATGTAAGTCTTGTAAATGGCCCAATGCTCCTACTAAGGAGTATACGTGGATTCAGTTCAAATCGCTCTCTTATGTGGCTTGCTACTGTTCCATTAGCTTTATTTGGATTAGGTATTTTCAATCTTTCTGCTCATGCAGCTGATTTACCTGAATTGAATGCAGCTTTTCTTGCCAATAATTTATGGCTTTTGATCGCTACAATTCTTGTGATCTTCATGAATGCTGGCTTCGCTATGGTTGAAGCAGGTATGTGCCGTTCAAAAAACGCAGTTAACATACTTGCAAAAAACCTTTTCGTATTTGCTCTTGCTGTAACTGCATATTGGTTTGTCGGTTACTCAATTATGTATGGAGGAAGTCTAGCTGAAGGTTGGCTGTATTTTAATGGGTTATTTTTTGATCCTACAGTAACTGCTGAAACTGTAGCTGATGGCGGATTAGTCCCTACTGTAGATTTTCTATTCCAGTCTGCTTTCGCTGGGACTGCTGCAACAATTGTTTCTGGACTTGTCGCTGAAAGAGTTAAGTTTGGTGAATTTGTTGTTTTTGCTTTAGTACTGACAGCGGTGATTTATCCAATATCAGGAAGTTGGCAATGGAATGGGGGTTGGTTATCTGAATTGGGATTTGTTGATTTTGCGGGATCCTCTATTGTTCACTCTGTTGGAGCTTGGGCTGGATTAGTTGGCGCAATGTTACTAGGTCCAAGGATTGGTAAGTTTGTTTCTGGAAGTCCGCAAGCAATGCCTGGTCACAACATGGCTATTGCAACCTTAGGAGCACTTGTTCTATGGATTGGTTGGTATGGTTTTAACCCTGGCTCTCAATTGGCTATGGATCAGTGGGTCCCTTATGTAGCAGTTACTACAACATTAGCTGCTGCTGGTGGAGCTATAGGTGCAACTATTATTTCTACATTGACCTCTGGTAAACCAGACTTAACCATGATTATCAATGGTATTCTTGCAGGACTTGTAAGTATTACTGCCGGCTGTGCAAATTTAACACTTGTAGGCTCTTGGTTTGCAGGCTTAGTAGGAGGAGTGATTGTTGTATTCGCAGTTTCTGCTTTAGATGCTGCTGAAATTGATGATCCTGTTGGCGCATTCTCAGTACACGGAGTTTGCGGTGTCTGGGGAACTTTAGTTGTAGGTATTTGGGGCTATGACATACAAGGTGATGGATCTCCTCTTGGTTTCTTAGTTGGTGCTGGATTTAATCAATTCTTTGTACAAGCACTTGGATGCGCAGCTTATGCAATATGGACACTTGTTACATGTTGGATAGCTTGGTCAGTCATTGGAGGATTATTCGGCGGAATCAGAGTATCTGAAAAAGAAGAGATACAAGGTTTAGATATTGGAGAGCATGGAATGGAAGCATATCCTGACTTTGCAACTAGTAAATAAACTTAGTTTTGTAAAGAAAAAACCTGACTTATGTCAGGTTTTTTTTTGTTTCTTTAAATTTAATCAAAATGTTGTAATATCTTAAACATGGATACTCAAGCAGTAAAACACACCATACAACACTCAGGAAGGTATAACCGTAGAGGTTTTGAATCTCCTACTCAGCGAGCAAAGGCGCTAGGGGAGTCATATCAAAGTGAATTAATAGCATCTATAAGGGAAAATAATTTTACTTTTCAAAAGGGTAGATTAAATATTCAATTAGCTAAATCATTTGGATTTTGTTGGGGTGTTGAACGCGCTGTTGCAATGGCTTATGAGACGCGCAGACATTATCCAAAAGAAACTATTTGGATGACGAATGAAATAATCCATAATCCATCAGTCAATAATCATTTAAGTAGAATGAATGTGAAAATAATTTCTGCAAAAAATGGAATAAAGGATTTTTCATCAGTTTCACATGGAGATGTTGTTATTCTTCCAGCTTTTGGAGCGACTGTTCAAGAAATGCAATTATTACATGAGAAAGAATGTCATATTATTGATACAACTTGTCCATGGGTATCTAAGGTTTGGCATACGGTTGAGAAGCATAAAAAACATACTTTTACTTCAATTATTCATGGTAAATATAAGCATGAAGAAACTCTTGCTACTAGATCTTTTGCTGGAAATTATTTAGTTGTTTTTGATTTAGCTGAAGCAGAGTACGTATCAAATTACATATTAGGTAAAGAGAAGAAAGAAGAATTTATGAAAAAGTTTGCGAAAGCGTGCTCTAAAGGATTTGATCCTGATATCCATCTTGAAAGAGTTGGTGTAGCGAATCAAACCACAATGCTCAAAAGTGAGACTGAAGAAATTGGAAAATTATTTGAAAATACTATGTTAAAAAAATATGGTCCTGCAAAGATTAATGATCATTTCTTAGCTTTTAATACTATTTGTGATGCTACTGAAGAGAGACAAGATGCAATGTTTTCATTAGTTGATGAAGATCTAGATATACTTGTAGTAATAGGAGGATTTAATTCATCTAACACAACTCATCTTCAAGAAATTGCGGTTACTAATAATATCGTATCTTTTCATATTGATACCCCTGATAGGATTTCAGTAGAAAACAATTCAATATGTCATAAGCCTCTCGAGTCGGATTTGGTATTGAAGAAAAATTTTATTCCGGATGGGAATATTAATGTTGGAATTACCTCTGGTGCCTCTACTCCAGATAAAGTTGTAGCAGATGTTATTGAAAAACTAGTTTTAATAACTTCATAATCTCAAATTAGCTTATTAATTTAATAATTTTTAAATTTCCTAAAGATGTACTTTATTATTTAGAATAATAAAAACTTAAAAGTAATATGGAAGACACATCACTCCCTGAACAGAATCAAACCGCTCAAATGAATACATCTAAAGCTCCCCAAAAGGTAGAAGTAGTTGTAGCTAATCCTACTGGAAATCCTGAAGTTAATATTTTGGGAGAATTATCAATTTTTATTCTAAGAATAGGCTTCTCTTTATTGATGATTCATCATGGACTAGAAAAACTTCAAGATCCTCAGGGTTTTGCTGAATTTGTTGTTGGAAAATATTTTCCCTTTTTACCTGGCGATCCTGTTGTCTGGACATTTGGTGCAGCAATAACCCAGTTAGTTTGTCCGCTTGGTTTAGCTACTGGTGTTTTTGCTAGGTTATCCGCTTTAGGTCTCTTTTCAACTATGGCATTTGCTTTATATTTCCATATGTTGGATACAGGTTTAGAGGGTTTCCCACTGGCTGTCGTAGAGGGACATAATTATGCATTTGAATTGTCATTTATTTATGGAGCGATTTCGCTTTATTTCTTATGTGCGGGTCCAGGAAGATTAGCTCTATTTAGAAAGACAAATAAAATAACATATTATCCTAAGAGTAACTAGTGAAGGAAGTGTCTTCTATTAGTAAATATCATTGATATATCTAATTTATTACACATATCTACCGATTCTTGATCTCTAACACTGCCTCCAGGTTGAATAATTGATTTAATACCATACTTATTTGCAATTTCAACACTATCTGCGAAAGGGAAGAACCCATCGCTTGCAAGTGAGCCACCCTTTGAATTATTTTTTGCAGATTCAAGAGCTATTCTGGCAGCACCTACCCTATTCATTTGACCCGCTCCAATGCCAATTGTCTGTAATCCTTTAGAAATTACAATTGCATTAGATTTAACATGTTTGCAAACTTTCCATGCAAAATCTAAATTATTCAACTCCTCTTCAGTTGGCTTTTTATTTGTAACTAATTCCCATTCATGGCTATTATCTTCGATATTGTCACTTTCTTGAATTAATAGCCCACCTAAAATTGACTTATATGAAGATTGATTTTTGTAATTAATATTTTTAAGATCTAATTCAAGAAGTCTTAGATTTTTTTTGTTTTTAAGAATATCTAATGCTTCTTTGCTAAAAGATGGAGCTACTACGCACTCAAGAAATATATTGGAAAGTTGTTTAGCCGTATCAATATTAACAATATTATTTAGGGCTACTATTCCACCAAATGCACTAATAGGATCACATGCAAGTGCTTTTTTAAAAGCATCCTCAATAGAGCTACTTATAGCTGCCCCGCAGGGATTATTGTGTTTTAGTATGATCGCAGCATTTTGGCTTAGTTCGGATTTGTTTTTGTTGAACTCTAAAATGGTGGATAGAGCTGATTCCAGATCAAGTAGATTGTTATAACTCAATTCTTTCCCTTGCAATTGCTTAGCTTTCTTCCAGCCTTCATCATATGAACCATACCAATTCGCCTTTTGGTGGGGATTTTCCCCATACCTCAGAGTCTGAATTAATTGATTGGTATCTAAATGATATTTTTTCTCAAGTTTTTTTTCTTTGCTCATCCAATTAGAAATTGCTACATCATAATTCGCAGTATGTTGAAAAGCTTCATAGGCTAATTTGGTTCTAAATTGATTTGAGAGTTTCCCTTTCTTTAACTCACTTAAAAAATGATCATATTGATTAGGGTCTATTAATACAGAGACATCTTTATGATTTTTTGCAGCTGATCTAATCATGGAGGGACCTCCAATATCAATATTTTCTATTGCTTCATCCCAATCACAATTATCTTTGATTTTTTTTTGAAAAGGATATAAATTTACAACTACAAGATCAATAAATTCAAAATTATTTACTGCCAAATCATTAATATGATTTTTATCAGATCTTTTTGCTAAAATTCCACCATGAATTTTAGGATGAAGTGTTTTTACCCTTCCCTCTAGTATCTCTGGCGATTTTGTGAAATCTGAAACTTTGATCACAGGTATATTGGCTTTACTTAAATACTTTGCAGTTCCTCCACTTGATATAATTCTGTAATTAAATTTTTCCACTAACGTTTTCGTAAAAGCTATGATGTTGGTTTTATCAGAGACACTTATTAAAGCAAATGGAGACATTTAGAATTTTATTTCGTTACTTAAGAATATACACATGAAATCTTTTATGCATCATGAATATGTTTCAATTAACTCTAAAAGTTCGAAATATAGAATAATTCTTCTTCACGGCTGGGGAGCTGATGCCGATGATCTTTTACCTATAGGGAAACAGGTTACAGATGGTTTAGAAAAAGATTTTGATATTATTTCTTTAAGAGCTCCTAATTTAAGAACTGATAATATAGGTAGGCAATGGTATGGTTTATATCCTGCTAATTGGTCAGAAGCAGAACTTGAGGTTGATAAGTTAATATCTACACTGAAAGAAATAGGTAATAAAAATATCCCTCTTAGTAATTCAATCTTACTAGGCTTTTCTCAGGGAGCAGCAATGAGTATCGCGGCTGGTTCAAGATTAAATTTAGGTTTAATAGTCTCTTGTAGTGGATATCCTCATCCTAAATGGGATAAAAAAATTAATTCACCAATATTATTAAGTCATGGTAAAAAAGATGAAGTTGTGCCAGTAGCAGCCTCTAGGCAAATCTATGATGATATAACAAAATACTCAAATCATTCATGTAAATTGCATGAATTTAGTGGATTTCATGAAATTGATATTGATTTTATCGATGTGATAAGGTCTGAAATTAATATTATTTTTTAAACAAACGCGTATTCATACTCTTCAATTTCCTCCCAATCATCTGCAGATAATTCTAATCCTTCAAAAATCTTTTCTTCTCCAATGCCTTCAACGACAGTTTTTAATGATGGAAATAGAAAATGGTTTTCTTCTGCGTATTGAGCACTAAATAATCCTTTTTCTCCCCAAAAGAACCTATCAGTAGTGTGCTCATTTCTTCTCACATTGAATACGCATGGAGCGGATAAACCGTTTTCAGCTATGAATCTTCTAGCTGCCGTTACAGGCTTGTGTTTACCTGTCTCAATATGAAAGATCGGCACATGTGCCATAACTCTTTGTCCTGCTAATCTTCTTCTGCTAATTCTTTTTCTTTTTTTTGACATTACTTTAGATCCTCTTTAGTTCTTTTTTTTGATTAAAAGTAAAATTTTGTTTTACTAATCAATTAAATGTGACTTAATCACTTTGATATACATAGAGGACCCATCAACCTCTGATGTAGCATATTAATTATGAACATTAGTTCATAAAAAAGGATGAACAAATTTAGACATCCTTAATAATCTTAATACTTTTTTAATATTTTACAACCTTTTTTGGAAATTTTACAAAATTTTCTTGATTTTAATTATGAAGCCCTCTATTAAATTTGAAGATTTAGTTTTAAAGCAGCTCGAGAGTTTTGGCTGCTTTATGGGGGTGAAGCAATTAGTCGTTTATTTAGCTTCTGCAAAAGAAGGAACTAATGCTGGCTTTGAGTTAATAGGGCAGTGGCCTCAAATAGATCGATCACTGCTTCCTATTGATGATGACCCGGAATTAAAAGTTGCCTCAGCAAATCGAAGATGGTATCCATTGCAAGATGAGGATATTTTAATTGGAGTTTTGAGGGTGGAAACAGAGTACAAAGAAAGTGAATGGCCATTAATACTCGACTCAAGATTAAAAGCTTTAGCATCCTCATTAGCAAAAACTTTTTCTATTGAAATTGAAAGGCAAAAGAATAATAAGGAAATTAATTATCTTAGAAATCAAGTTGGGGTTATAGTTCATCAATTAAGAAATCCATTGGCTGCATTAAGAACTTATGCAAAATTACTTATTAATAGACTTGGCCCAGATAACGATGCTTTAGATATTGTTGAAAGTATGTTGAATGAGCAGAAGCAAATAAATGAATATGTAAATTCTTTTGATCAACTAAATAAAACCATAAAAATCCCAGGAGGAATTAGTGATGAGAGATTACTTCTTCCTCCCAATCTTAAATCTAATAAAATGATAAATCTTCAAAGTCTTTTATTACCTATTTTTGAGAGAGGCAAAGCCAGTGCAAAGTTGCAAAATAAAGTGTGGTACCAAAATGTTGAGTGGCCAGATTGGATCTTAGAAGAAGTCCCTTCAAGATATGGGGTAATTGCTGAGATAATTGCAAATTTGTTAGAGAATGCTTTTAAATATTCAAATAAAAATTCTGAAGTTGGAGTAAAGTTTATAAAGGATGGAATTTTGATTTTTGACACTGGTGAAGTTATTTCAAAAGAAGACAAGGTAAATATTTTTAAAAAAGGTTTTAGAGGTTATGCTTCAAAAGATAAGGAGGGTTCTGGAGTGGGTCTTTATTTAGCAAGACAACTAGCTACCCAAATTGGTGGAGACTTAATTCTGCATGAACAAAATTATGATGAGGATTTAGATTCTTATTTTGAAGATACTAGTAAAGTTAATATTTTCTATCTAAAATTACCTAATGAAATATTGCATGCGTAAGAAGCAATATGGTCTCACATATTATGATGCTCGCACCGCAACTATCTCCATTGAAGCCCCCAATTTTTTTACCTAAAATTTGGGGTACCTTAAATGAGCAAACAATACTGATAAAGAATAGAGATAAATGTTTGAAAATATCCTGAAAAGAATTAGATGTTGAGAAATTTAGAGTAATAATTATTGATAAAAATAATATTGAAATAATCGCCTCTTGTTTTAAACCCCTCCAATATTTTTTATGAGACAAAGTTTTACTTCTGTAGCTGATATATTTAAATTTTTCTATATAAATAAGAGTTGAGAATCTTCCCCAGAATAAACATACTGGCAAACTGTAAATCAAGCTATTCTCAAGTTGAATTATTGAAGCTAATTGTATCAAACCAAAAATAATCATAGCGAGAACTCCAAATGATCCAACTCGAGAGTCTTTCATGGCTTTTAGCTTTTTTTTCTTATTTGCATATATTCCATCAAAAGTATCCATTAAACCGTCAAGATGTAGGCCTCCTGTGAGAATATATCCACTTACTAAACAAATAATTGCACTTGCTATTAGAGACCAAGAGTTACTTATTAATAGTTTAAAAATAAGGCATTGAATTAATCCAATAATCAAACCCAAAGCAGGTGAAAATTGCGCTATATTTTTAAACTTTGGTTTTAAATAAGGTAGCTGTGGAAATATCGTATAAAATATCCAAGCACCTGCAAAATTATTTAGGAGATTCTTTCTAATAACAAATAAGTCTATATCTTTTATCAATAATAGGGTAAATTTAGAAAATATTTTAGATTATAAAATTTATAAAGATTGTGTTTGATTTTGAGACTACATCTTTTTGCAAGCATTCATCTGCTAGGACTGGTTTATTTTATACTCCACATGGCATAGTTGAAACGCCAAAATTTATGCCAGTAGGAACACTTGGAACAGTTAAAGGCATAAGTTCTAGTCAGTTAGCTTCTACTAATGCATCGATGATTTTATCTAATACATTTCATCTACATCTTCAGCCTGGTGAAAGTATTATTAAAAATGCTGGTGGTATACATAAATTTATGAATTGGGATAAACCAATACTCACAGATTCTGGAGGTTATCAAGTATTTAGTTTGGCAAATTTGAATAAAATAACTAATGCTGGAGTGGATTTTAAAAATCCCAGAGATGGAAGTCATGTCTTCTTTTCGCCGGAAAAAGTTATGGCAATACAAATGGATATCGGATCAGATATTACAATGGCCTTTGATCACTGTCCTCCTCATACGGCCTCAGAAAATGATATTGAAGATTCTTTGATAAGGACTCATCATTGGTTAGAAAGATGTATTCAAGCTAAGACTAGAGGTGATCAGGCACTATTTGGAATAGTTCAAGGAGGGAAATATCCTGCTTTGAGAGAATTAAGCGCTAATTTCGTAAGCTCATTTAATTTACCTGGTATCGCAGTTGGTGGCGTAAGTGTCGGAGAAGATATTAAGGAGATTCATAATGTTATAAATCACATAACAAACTTTTTACCTGTTAATAAACCCAGATACTTGATGGGCATAGGTTCTTTAAATGAAATTGTGATGGCAATTTCAAAGGGTTTTGATTTATTCGATTGTGTTTTACCTACCCGACTGGGCAGGCATGGAACTGCATTATTTAATAATGAAAGGTGGAATATGAGAAATGCTCGATTTAAGAATGATTATTTACCAATTGATAAAACATGCTCTTGTGAAACATGTACAAATTATTCTCGTGCTTATATACATCACCTTGTAAGGAATGATGAAAAACTAGGCCTTACCTTGATTAGTTTGCATAATATTCATCATTTAATTCGATTTACGTCTTCCATTTCAAAAGCAATTAAAGATAATTGTTTTACAATAGGTTTCGCTCCTTGGAAAAGATCCTCTATTGCTCACCATACGTGGTAACGTCTTATAGTAATTATATATTTTATTTAGAAGGTGTTGTTTTTTTTAAATACATTCGCTGAACTCCCAGAGGCATACAAAGCTTTTGCTCCAACTGTTGATGTTCTACCATTGATCCCTCTATTTTTCTTTTTATTAGTTTTTGTCTGGCAAGCTGCTGTTGGTTTTAAATAAGTGTTTCTAAGATTATTCCCTTATTAGGCTTTTCTACTGCACATTCAATAAAATCTGCAATGCTAAGTGCTCTTGAGGCTTGTTCTCCATCCACTTCTGGTAACTCTTTACCTTGAACACATTTCAAAAAGTGTTCAAGTTCTGCATAAAGTGGTTCAATTGATGTAGTACTAACCTCTTCTACGAATCCATCATTGCGATAAACTAACTCGCCGTGATCTGCGGTATAAGATTCATTTGATTTTCTATGAATATGAAGTGTATGATTGAGAAAATCAGTTTCCACTAAGGAATTCTGGCAATGAACGCTTAAACTACGTATTTTTTTATGACTCATTTTGCTTGCAGTAAGACTAGCTATAACATTGTTGTTAAATACTATAGTCGCATTCACATAGTCAATTAAACCATCTTTATTACGGCCTCCTACAGCTGATAAATTTTTAATTTTTGAGTTAACTAATTCCAGAATAAGATCTATGTCATGAATCATTAGATCCATCACCACAGAAACATCATTGGCTCTATCTGCATTGGGACTATGTCTTCTGGCTTCTAAAACAACTATTTTCTCATTATTGATAATTTTGGATAATTCTCGAAAGGCTGGATTGAAACGTTCTATATGACCAACTTGTAATAAGCAGTTTTTACTTTTAGATGCTTTTATAAGAGAGGCTGCTTCTGCTTCTCTAGCTGCTATTGGTTTCTCAATAAGTACATGTACGCCAGCATTAAGGCAATCTAATCCAACTTTATGATGCAAAAGAGTTGGAACTGCAATACAAATTGCATCTACTTTCGCTATTAAATCATGATAATTTCCGTACCAAGCGCATTGGAATTGATCAATAGCTAATTTACCTCTTTCTTCATTAAGATCTGCAACCCCTACTAATTCTGCATCTTTTAGTAGGCTAAGCACCCTAGCATGATGCCATCCCATATTACCAATACCAATGACTCCGACCTTTACTGGGTATGAGTCTTTTTTCATTTCTTATTTTCCATAGATATTTAATATTATCGTCTATAAGATGATCAGTTTAGGTTAATGGAAGAATTATTTTTACACGATCAATTTTTGGACCAGACATAGATATTATTTCAAATTTAATATTTTTATATTCTAAAGTATCGCCTATACTCGGAACCAATTGAAATTTTTCTAATAAAAAACCCGCAAGTGTGTGATAGTCAGTACCCTCCGGAATGAAACAATCTAACCTCTTATTTATCTCAATAATTTCAGCTTTGCCTGCTAAAGACCATTTCTTCGAGGAATTATCCAATTGTTTCATATCGGAATAAAGTTTATTATTTTGCATTTCATCTCCTACTATTTCTCCAGTTAAGTCAGCAGCTGTAATTAAACCTTCAGTGCCTCCATGTTCGTCGACAACAAGGAGAAATGGATTGTAATCTCTCACTAATGGTAGTATTTCTGCTAGCGAACATGTCTCAATTACTTTTGTCACCGGAAGAAGAAACGGTTCTAAAGGTGTATTTGCATCCATTTCGCCTTTAGATATAGGCTTTGCAAGATATCGAAGATCTAAAACACCTAAAACATCATCCAGAGATTCATCAATTACAAAAAATCTTGCATGCCTTGTTTTATCAACCTGTTCCATAAGTTTTGAAAAAGTTATATCTTTAGGCAAAGTCACCATCTCTGATCTAGGGATCATTGCCTCTTTTACTTTTGTGTCTTTTAGGGCAAAAACCCCCTCAATTATATTTTTTTCATCTGGTTTTAGACCTGTAACATTGTTAGTTTCTATTAATGTTTCCAGTTCGCCTGCCGACAAACCCAAATTTAATGAGTCCCATTTATTATTTAAATTAAATAATCTTAGGCATGCGCTTGCAAATAATTCAAGAATCGAAACTACTGGTTTCATCCCCTTTCTCACAGCTTCAAAAATTGTTGTTAATCTTAAAGCTGCAGTTTCAGGATTATTGATTACCAGTGCTTTTGGAATTAGGCCTGAGACAAGTGTGCTGATTAAAACAATTATAAAAAAAAGGAAAAGATCAAAAAACCTGCTTTTTAAGGAATTTATTGTCCATACACTGCTAGCTATGCTTTTACCTAACCATCCTATTGCTACATATGAGATAGTGACTCCAAATTGAGATGTGATGAGAGAAGATCTAAATCTTTTTTGAATTTTTAATATTGAGTATGCCCCTTTCCTTTTCTCTTCAATTAATCTAAGGACTTTACTTGGTCTGAGAAGTAAAACTGAAAGTTCACTAGCCGCAAAGAAAGCAGGCAATATTAGAAAAAGAAATAAAAAAATTATTTTCATGCATTTTCAAATTGGTGATGGGGGTGGCGAGGATCGAACTCGCCTAAGGCGAATTATGAGTTCGCTGCATTCACCAGATTGCTACACCCCCCAAATTTGTACATTAAAAAACAATGTTTATATATATATAGTACACAAAAATAATATTTCAAAAAGCACCAACTTAGGAAGGTTTTGTGAGATTTCTTTTTTTTCTTCTAATCTTTAAATATATAAATGCTTTTTTTATGGATAATTTATCTAAAGATTTCAATGATAAAAGGGCTAAGCTTTGTCAACTTTTGCAACAGAGATCTTATAGAAATGGTGACTTTACATTATCTTCAGGTAAAAAAAGTCCGCACTATATTAATTGTAAACCTGTTTCTCTTAATGGATATGGATTAAATTTGATAAGTGATTTATTTCTAGAATTAATTGATCCACAATCTAAAGTAGTTGCTGGATTAACTTTAGGGGCAGATCCATTAGTAAGTGGAGTAATTGTATTAGCTGCGAATCGTAGTTTATTCCTTGATGGTTTAATTATCAGAAAGGAAGTTAAAAAATATGGTACAAAAGCAGGCGTGGAGGGTCCTGATTTAGAACCTCATAATATTGTTACTGTTTTAGAGGATGTTGTTACTACTGCAGGATCTTGTTTGAAAGCAATACAAAAGTTAAGAGATAATAATTTTATTGTTAACGAGGTTATTTCAATAGTTGATAGAGAGGAGGGGGGAGAAGGGAATCTTTTAAAAAACAATATAAAGTTAAAAAGTTTATTTAAAATACGTGATTTTGTAAATTGATGAAATCAATAATAAATAATGGTAATTATTGGTTAGAAGAGTTTGATGCTCTTTTGATTAAAGGAAAAGACTCTAATAGATTCTTGAATGGCTTAACAACTTCAAATATGAATTTACAAAATGAAGTTGTTCAAACCTGTTGGTTGACACCTAAAGGCGCTTTAAGAGCAATATTGGAAATATATTTCTATGAAAATCATATGGTTATTATTGCTTTAGAAGGCGATCTTTATGAAATTAAAAAGTTTTTTGAAGATATGATATTTCCTTCTGATGATATTTTATTAAGTAATATATTTAAAAACTATAGAATTCAAGAAACAGATGAGCTTATTCCTTGGCGCGAAGGATGTCCTAAATTAATTAAAGAAAATAATATTGAAGAGTATTTAAAAAAAAATAATTTCAAGATTATGGATCAAATAAGCCTTAAAAATTGGAAAATTTCCCAAGCAATTCCAAAAATAGATTATGAAATAGACGGGAACCACAATCCTCTTGAATTAGGTTTAATAGACCTTGTGGATTTTAATAAAGGATGTTATTTAGGACAAGAGACTATGGCTAGATTAAGAAAATTATCATCATTAAAACAAGAAGTTAGGATATGGAATGGATCTTTATTAGAAAAAAATATAGTTTGTAAAAACAAAAAAATTTATCTAAATAAACTAAAGGATACGATTGTAGGATATATCACGTCATACACAGTTGGTAAAAACTTAAAAGTAAAAGGTCTGGCTATAATTAAAAATAAATATTTAGAGGTTAATCAATCTTTTCATTTAGAAGATTTTGGAGAAATAAGTATAAAAAAATCTGTAGGCTCTATTTTTCTTTGAAATTATACTTTAAGTTATTTAATAACCACCTTGCAATATGCAATGTTGCTAGACAATCATCTTTATTGTATTTGATTATTTTTTCGAGAAATATATTAGTTTGGTTGTCTTGATATTGAAGCCACCAAAATAATGCTTTAGAGCCACTTACATTATTTTGTTCCCAATTATAGCCTACCCAATTTGCAACTGTTTTTAAACTATAGTTTTTCAATGGCAGTATCCAAGATTTTCTTACTATTAAGTGCAAATCTATGAATCTTGATTTTAGTATTTCAATTTCTGATTCAAAAAAATTTGCTTCCCTTGCAAGCTTAATAATTGCAATTTTTTCTGTATCTCCATAATGTAATATGGGCCAATTTTTTTTGGATATTAATTTTGTTAATATTTTTGGATTAGATATTATTTTCTTTTCATTTTTTAAATTAAGTATTGGTTCATAAATATCATCTTTTGAATTTTGCCAAATATTGCTTATTGAAAGTAGTCCATATAGGAAATCATGATTCTCATCTGGATTTGATTCGATATCAAATATTAAGAATCCAGGGTTTGCTTCAAAAAAGATTTTTAAATATTTATCTCTATTTGGTAAACTAATTGCACTTCCTGATTTATATGCAATGGACTGATCTATGAATTTTGAATATTTTGTAATGTTTTTATCATGGTATTTTAATAATTTTTGCTCTAATTCATTTTTATTAAAAGTCGCTAATTGATTAATATTTTGTATACCAAGTTTCTTTAAAAATTTAGAAGTATTTAAACCTATACCATCAATATCAGTTAAATATCCTTTTAATTTGGCTTCATTATCACAATATTTTTGCCAATAACATATTGAACACTTTTTTCTATTTTCTGTGATCTCAGGAATATTTTGAATTAAAGAATTGTTTAGTTCAGAAAAGATATTAACAGCTTTATCCTTTAATTTATCTTTTAAAAAAATTTTTTCTACTTTTATTTGATTTTTGTATCTTTTAAAAACTAGTCCATGCTCAACTTTTGAATTTTGGAATTTTTCTAAAGCTATTGAAGATAAGGCTAAATCAAATAAATGTTCTTTAGTGGTACGATTACCTAATTTTGATATTGCGGGAATATATTTATATCTACCCCAAATACTTTTTCCTTTTACTTTAATTAGTATTGAAGGATTAACCAGTATTTCTAGATCATTTTTTAAAATATGTTTCATTTTCATTCCAAGAACACCAACATAACCCTCCTCACAACCTTTTATGCCACTAAATAATTTACTACCTGTGTATTTTTCAAAAGTTTTGAACTCTACATAGTTCTGAATTGCATTCTGCGCAGACCAGCTCTTATATTGTTTATCTGCCTTAAAATCTAGCCAAGCTTTCCTTCTACACTTTAAATAACTTTTAAGTAAGAAATTATTCAAAAAATTTAAGCGTTGTTAAATTAATACTACATAAATTATTATAGAAATCTAAATCTAATAAAGGAGCTTAATAAGTTGGATCAAACTGTTTCCTCATCTATTAAATTTGGAACAGATGGGTGGAGGGGGATAATAGGTTTTGATTTTAATATGGCAAATTTGATTAGAGTGGTTGTTGCTTCTTGTCAAGAACTAAAGTTTCAATATTCAGATAATGTAAAAAGCAAAAAAATTTTAATAGGATATGATCGCAGATTTATGGCTGAATATTTTGCAAAATCAATAATTCCTTATATAAATGCTTGTGGATTGGAAGTTATCTTATCAAGTAGTTTTGTAACTACCCCTTCTTGTAGTTTATATGTAAGAGAATTAAATATTTTAGGCGCATTAGTTATTACAGCTAGCCATAATCCATATAATTGGCTTGGTTTGAAAATAAAAAATTTTCAGGGTTCTTCTGTAAATGAATTATTTACTAAGGAAGTAGAGAGAAGAATCAAGTTAGGGAACATAACAGAACCAGTTAATTTAAATTATCAAATTGAGGATATTAAACAAATTCATATAAAAAAAATTAATTCATATTTTGATATGCAATTTATTTTAGAAAGATTGAGAAAAATGAATATAAAAATTTATATTGATGCAATGCATGGTTCAGCTGCAGAAAGTATAAATCAACTTTTTCAAGATAATGCAGGTGGTGTTATTCAAGGCATTAGAGAAGAAAAAGATGTTTACTTTAGTGGTAATCCACCAGAGCCATTAATGAATTATCTCGATCAATTAAAAGATACCCTACTACGAAAAACGAAGGAGGGTTTTAAAACACTAGGAATAGTATTTGATGGAGATGGAGACAGGATAGCTGTAATAGATGAAAAAGGTCGATATTGTAGTACTCAAGTTTTATTTCCTTATTTTTTACATTCTCTAGGTGCAAAAGTTAAGAATAATCATTCAGTACTAAAAACTGTAAGTGGCTCTGATGTTATTACTAATATTGCAAAAAGTCAAAATAGAAATGTTATTGAGTTACCAGTTGGGTTTAAATATATAGCAGAAAAGATGATTCAGGAAAAAACTTTTATTGGAGGAGAAGAATCTGGAGGAATTGGTTTCGGTGATTTCTTCCCAGAAAGGGATGCCTTATTTGCTTCTATAGTTTTATTAAATTGTATTGCAAATGAAGAGAAATATCTTTGCGATAGTTTAGACAATATCCAAAGAAATTATGGTCCAAGCTTTTATGAAAGGGTTGATATTAATTTTCCAGATAACTCTAAGAAAAATCTTTTAAAAAACTACATATCTGATAACATTCCAAAATATATTTGTAATAATAAAATAAAAAATATATCTCATCAAGATGGAATAAAATTACGAATTGATAATAATTATTGGGTGCTTTTTAGATTCTCTGGAACTGAACCTTTACTAAGATTGTATTGTGAAGCACCTTCAAAGGAAAGCCTTAAAAATACATTACATTGGAGTAAGAATTTTATAAAAAATATCATAGATTAAATGCAAAAAATTTTATATCTAGCAAGTAAAAATTTGGGTAAAATTACTGAGTACAAGAAAATGCTTAGAGATATTAATTGCCAATTATTATTACAACCCAGTCACATAGATGTTATTGAGGATGGTAATAATTTTAGAGATAACGCTAAAAAAAAAGCTTGCGAGATTTCTAAACAAACAAAAAATTATGCTATCGCTGATGACTCTGGTTTATGTATTGAGGCATTAAATGGCCGTCCAGGTATTTTTTCTTCAAGATTTGCAGCTACTGACCAAAAAAGGATTAACCGTGTTCTAGATGAACTTAAAGGCAATAACAATAGAAGTGCTTTTTTTGTAGCAAATATATGCTTGACTTCCCCCAGGGGTGAAGTAATTGTAGATGTAGAGGATAGATGTTATGGGAATATTTTATACGACTGTAGAGGTCAAGGTGGATTTGGGTATGATCCTATCTTTGAGGAGTTAAGTACAAATTTGACTTTTGCCGAAATGAATCACGAACTTAAAGATAAACTAAGCCATAGGGGAAGAGCAATAAAAAAGATAATCCCTCATTTGGTTTCTATTTTTAAATAATATTATTAATTACCTGCCCAAGATCCGTGTAGTCCATGAGGAATGTTTATTGGTAATTCATAAGTGCATAAATGACCCATGGATTTAGAATCTAATATGATCAAATCGCTGCCTCTTCTAGCACCATTCCATAAAAGGATTAAAAGATAACCTTCATCTTCTATTTTAGAATTTACTTTAGGGACCATTATAGGTTCACTAACAAAACCTCGAGGTGCTGCAGACCAAATTATTTCTTCCTTTGTTAATAAATTAATTTTTTTTATAGCTTGTAAAGGTGCATTTCCAGTTTTTGCATTTGTGCAAGCCATCCAACTATATGAAGCTTTGATTCCTGTAAAGTTAGGGTTGATTACTGCAAATTCGCAAGTTTGTTCACTAATAGTTAGTAATTCTGAATATAAACTTTTCAGATTTATAAATGATCTCTTAAGTTTACCTGCAGGATATTTTTCAAAATCTATATCTCTAAAATCTTCATCAGGACCAACAGATGGGAAATCATCATAAAAAATACTATCAAGGATAATATTACCTTCATCTTCATAAGCATTTACATGATGGAATACAAATCCTTCAGGAGCATCAATAATTATAGGTGCTTTCCCTTTAAATAATCCGCTATCCCTAGGTACAATGAAAAACTTCGCTTTTTTATTAGGATTGGATTTTAAGCATTGTGCAGCACCTTTTTGACCCATAACGAATGGGAGAGGATTAAAATCAATTGCATTTTGCAAAAAGATTGCCCAATTTGTTGTAATTGCAAAATCATGTAAAAATGCGAAACCGTTTAATTTATCTTTTCTATCAAATAGAATCTCTCCTGCATTATTACCGTTATTTGCGAATTCCATTAATCTTATTGTGCTTTGTGGACCAGTTTGAACTCCGAAAGTAACAAGAACCTCTTTTGAGAATTTTGAATTTAAATCTAACTTAGGATGAGCACTAAAAGCTTCATTTTTTTTTAGAACACCTTTAAGAGTAGTCAATCCTATTGTTTCAAGATTGTTGGGATCGAGAGCATGAGGTCCTGCTGCTTCCCATAGAGCAAGTAACTCGTCTCCCAATTTTATGACGTGGGTATTTGCAATATTTTTAAAATTTAAATCTAATAAGTTATTTAAAATACCACCTTTCTTTTGTGACCCAAATACTCCTCTATAAAGAAATTTGTTTTTCTTTTGTTCCTCTAAATAACCTTTTGTTTTAACAAATTTATTTGTAAAAGTCGCTTTGCCATCCTCAAATTTAATAGCTGTTATCATACCGTCTCCATCGAAGGGATGATGAAGCCACTGTCCATCTCGTTCTAATATACCTGGTCCATTTTTAAAAAAAGTCCCATTTAATTCTTTAATGGAGTTACCTCTAGTTAATTCTAAATTCTTATTTTCTAATTCTAATTCGACATTTTGATAGGCACTTGACCAATCTTCTTTGTTGAATTGATTATTTTTGATAGTTTCCTTTTCTTGTAAACTTGTCACTTTTGCTTCTAATTTGTTTTATTCTCGCTAAAAATCATTGAAATTGTGGATATCCGATTAAATAATGATTTTTATAATTACTTTTCAAGCATGCCTTTACTACTAGGTATAGTTTCAGATCTTCTTTTATCTATTTCAGTAGCCATCCTCATTGCACGTGAAAAAGCTTTAAAACAAGCTTCTACTATATGATGCGCATTAATACCCTGTATTTGATTAATGTGAAGTGTTATTCCACTATTATTTACAAAAGCTATAAAAAATTCTCTCACTAATTCAGTATCGTAAGACCCAATTTTGGAAGATTGAAGTTTAAGATTATATGACAAATGTGGTCGGCCTGAACAATCTAGAGTTACTTGGATTAATGCCTCGTCGAGGGGAGCTAGGAAATGCCCAAATCTATTGATTCCTTTTCGATCCCCAAGGGATTTAGAAAAAGCTTTGCCTAAGGCTATTCCTATATCCTCATTAGTATGGTGATCATCAATCTCGATGTCTCCTATCGCTTTGATATTTAAGTCGAATAATCCATGACTAGAAATTTGATGAAGCATATGATCTAAGAATGGAACTCCTGTATCGATATTTGAGTTTCCGTTACCATCAATATTCAGAAAAACGCTTATTTCTGTTTCATTAGTTTTTCGCTGAACTTCTGCCTGTCTGAGAGGGGACATTGTATTTTTTGGAGAATTTTAATTTACATCCCATTAATGCAATAACCTGCATCAACGTAAATGGTTTGACCAGAAATACCACTAGAAAGATCGCTTAAAAGAAAAGCGGCTGTATTCCCTACCTCAGTTTGAGTCACTGTTCTTCTTAGTGGTGCTTTCTCTTCTACATTATGGATCATATCTAAAATGCCGCCTATAGCAGAACTTGCAAGAGTTCTAATAGGACCTGCGCTTATAGCATTAACTCTTACCTGCTTATCGGGCCCAAGTTCTGCAGAAAGATATCTTACAGAAGCCTCTAGTGCTGCTTTTGCTACTCCCATGACATTATAATTTGGAATTGCTCTTTCGGCTCCGAGGTATGTAAGAGATACTACTCCAGCCCCATTAGTGAATAATGGTTTTGCGGCTTTACAAAGTGGTGCGAGGGAATATGCACTTATGTTAAGAGCTCTATCAAACCCTTCTGAGGTTGTTGCACTATAATCACCGATTAATTCATCTCTCCCTGCGAATGCTAGGCAATGTACTAATCCATCAAGATTTCCCCAACTAATTTTAATATTCTCAAAAACCTCACCAATTTGTGAAGGATTTTGAACATCTAATGGTAAAAACAGTGATGGATTTAAAACTTTTGTTAATTCTTTAACTTTAGATTCAAATCTACCTTTTTCATCTGGAAGGTATGTTATTCCAAGTTCAGCTCCAGCTTTTGAGAGTTGTTGTGCAATTCCCCATGCTATAGATCGGTTATTAGCAATTCCAGTAACAAGAATTTTTTTGCCAGTTAAATCAAGTAACATTTTATTTATTGTTTTTATAATTCTCCTACAAAGAGTGCACTTGTTTACGTATTACAAAAAAATATACAATAATCTTCAAGTATATTTCCTGTTGTAATTAGGTATGGTGAAAACAAATTCTCTGGATATCGAAATTGGTACAAGGTTGCCAAAATTTGAATTACTTAACGCTAATTCATCAAATAATGAAAAATTTTCTTTTTCTGATTTGGAGGATAAACATTTATTTTTAATGTTTATATGTGCTCATTGTCCATTCGTTAAACACTTAGAGAAACAAATCACAGAGATTTATTTAGATATCCAAGAATATGTTCAATTGATTGCTATTTCAAGCAATGACATTAATACACATCCAGCTGATTCTCCTGAAAATTTAAGAAACCAAGCTAAAAAAAATGGTTGGCATTTTCCTTACCTTTTTGATGAGGATCAAAGTTTTGCTAAGGCACTTAAGGCAGCATGCACTCCAGATTTTTATATATTTTCTAATGATGGGGATAATAACTTTTCTCTTTTTTATCATGGCCAGTTAGATGAAAGTAGACCAACAAATGATATCCCAGTAACTGGTAGTGATTTAAGAGCAGCAGTAAAAGCTCTTAATAAAGACTTGCCATACAATCGGCAACAAATACCATCTCTTGGATGTAATATAAAATGGACTCCAGGAAAAGAACCTGATTGGTTTAATTGAAATTTCATTCGGCTTATTACCCCTAGATATTTTGTTTAGCGTTAAAATTGTTTTATGAAAATACCACCTTTTACTTTAGAAAGACAATATTCTGAGATAGGTATTGATGTTGAAAATGCTGTTTTAAATATACTTCAGAAGGGACAATACATTGGAGGTCATGAAATTGCTAAATTTGAAGATTCTTTTGCTTCACTAATAGGTGTTTCGGATGTTATCAGCTGTAATAGTGGAACGGATGCTTTAGTTCTCGCATTAAGAGCACTTGACATAGGCCATGGAGATGAGGTTATAACAACTTCCTTTAGTTTTTTTGCTACTGCGGAAGCTATAAGCATAGTCGGAGCAAATCCAGTTTTTGTTGATATTAATCTTTCCACTTTTCTACTAGATATAAATCAAATTGAATCAAGAATTAATTCTCGTACTAAGGCAATAATTCCAGTACACTTGTTTGGTAATGCCGTTGATATGACAAATTTAAAACTGATTTCAAAAAAATATAACTTAAAAATCATTGAAGATTGTGCTCAGGCTACATGTACATTGTGGGATAGTCAAAATGTCGGCAGCATTGGTGATATTGGTTGTTTTAGTTTTTTCCCAACCAAAAACTTAGGTTGTGCTGGAGATGGAGGGGCTGTCACCACCTCTAATAAGTCGCTAGCTCAAAAGATCAGGGAACTTGCAGTGCATGGGAGCCCCAAAAAATATACGCATAATTATATTGGGTATAACAGCAGACTTGATGTAATTCAAGCTGCGATATTAAACGTAAAAATTAAATCAATAAAAAAATGGGTTAAATTAAGACAAAAAATCGCCGATAACTACTCAAAATTAATTAATGAGAATCCATTATTGAAGCTTCCTCAAACAAATACTGAGTTGAGCCATAATACCTGGAATCAATTTGTGATAAAAGTAAAAAATGAAAAATTTTCATATAAACAAAATTATTTAGAACTTTTTGAGACGGACATAATTAAGAATAAAACACCTAGGAATTTCGTAAAATCGGAATTACAAAAAATTGGAATAAATTCAATAATTTATTATCCAATTCCAATACATGCTCAGTTGGCATATAAAGAGAAAATTTTTGAAAAAGATCTACTTTTAAATACTGAAAAATTATGTACAGAAGTGCTTAGTCTTCCGATGTTCCCAGAAATAACCTTTGAAGAACAGGTATATATTTCAGAAAACTTGAATTTAATTTTAGAAAAGTATGATCAAATCTCTCAGATTTCAGCATAAAGAGATTTGAATAACCTTTGTTGAGAACTATGATTAATTACTGGATCAGGGTAATTTTTTCTTTCTGATTTTAAAATATCTCCCGTAATTATGTCTGAATTATTTACTTTTGATAATTCTGGTATCCAATACTTAATGTATTTGCAGAGAGGATCAAATTTTTGAGTTTGTGTATGTGGATTAAAAATACGCAACGGTTTAGGATCCATTCCACTGCTTGCACTCCATTGCCAACCCCCATTATTGGCAGCAATATCTCCATCAACAAGGTGCTCCATAAATTTTTGTTCACCCATTTGCCAATTGCAAATTAAATCTTTTACCAAAAAAGAAGCAACAATCATCCTACACCTATTATGCATCCAACCGCTTTGATTTAGTTGACGCATTGATGCATCAATTATGGGAATTCCAGTATCTCCACTACTCCAGCGGATATACCATTCATTATTGTTTTGCCATTGGAAATTATTCCATTTTTTCCTATAAGGTCCTTTTGCTAGCCCAGGGAAATTGTATAGGCAGTGCTGATAAAACTCTCTCCAAGCTAATTCTTTTTGCCAGGTCGCAATTGAAAGTAAAGAATTTCCGATACTTTTTGAATGATGGATTTGTATTGTCTTTCTCCATGCTTTTCTAACACTTATTGTTCCAAATCTAAATGATGCGCTTAAGTATGATGTCCCGTTTATTGAGGGAAAATCTCTTTGGGAAGCATAATTAATTAGCTTTTTGGAAGATATAAAATTTTTTAGTAATTTCTCAGCACTAATTTCTCCAGGTCTGCATGGGCATATTACCTTGCCTGAAAAATTAATATTATTGATAAATTCATTAAATATTGATCTAGACTTTATTATAAATTGATTATCTATTAACTCTTCTTTTAAATCTTTTAAATTTTCAAATTTGCAATCCTTATCTTCTTTATTATAAAATTTATTTTATCCATTTTTGTTTTTGAACTTTTTAAAAATGGACCATAGACCGTATATGGGGTGTTGCTTCCAGTCGAAATCTCTGAGGGATTAATTAATAAATGATCCCATATATCAACAATCTTAATATTTGAGTTTTCAAATCTGCTTTAATCCTTTTCATCTCTCTCAATTTCATAAGGTTCAATTGCTTTATTCCAAAATATATATTTGGCATTAATTTTTTTTTGCTACGAGAGGAATCAAGATTGAGGGGGGAACCTTTTTGAATAACTAATCGACT
>ALPF01000005.1 GCA_000291825.1 Prochlorococcus sp. W8
GTGGGGGATAAGCTCCATAGTCAAGAGGGAAACAGCCCAGACCGCCAGCTAAGGTCCCAAAATTAACGCTAAGTGATAAAGGAGGTGGGATTGCCCAGACAACCAAGACGCATGACTATGAGAAGTAAAGAGTGTACGCAGATAGCGCGCGTGTGCAGAAGCATAGAAGTGAGAATGTCGGCTTGAGTAGCGAAAACATGGGTGAGAATCCCATGCCCCGAAACCCTAAGGGTTCCTCCGGCAGGCTCGTCCGCGGAGGGTTAGTCTGGACCTAAGGTCAGGCCGAAAGGCGTAGTCGATGGATAACAGGTCAATATTCCTGTACCAGATGTGTTTTGGGAAGGGGGACGGAGAAGGCTAGCCAATCCAGATGTTGGTTACTGGTTCAAGCGTTCAAGGCTTTGAGAGATGGTGAAAACATCTTGAGCTGAGGCGTGAGTACGAGCTGCTACGGCAGCGAAGTTGGTGATGTCATGCTTCCAAGAAAAGCC
>ALPF01000006.1 GCA_000291825.1 Prochlorococcus sp. W8
ATTGGTGGAGCGGCTATAGATGTTTTTGCTGAAGAGCCACTAAACTCAAATTCACCATTATTGAAAGTTAAAAAAAAATCTTATTCTTACTCCTCACTTGGGGGCATCTACAGTTGAAGCTCAAGAAAATGTAGCGGTAGATGTTGCTGAGCAAATTAGAGATGTTTTATTAGGTTTATCAGCTAGGACTGCTGTAAATATTCCAGGATTAAGTCCTGATATCATGGATAGCCTAAAACCTCATTTGCAGTTAGCAGAAACTTTAGGTCTTTTGATAAGTCAACTTTCTGGAGGCCAGATTGATAAGTTAGAGCTTAAATTACAAGGCGAGTTTGTTCAACATCCTTCAAAACCATTAATTATTGCAAGTCTTAAAGGTTTATTATCTAAGGCACTTGGGGATAGGATTAATTATGTAAATGCTTCTTTAGAGGCTGAATCAAGGGGTATAAGTGTTATTGAAAATAAAGATGAATCAAGACCTGAATTTGCGAGTGGACTTTTGCAATTAACAACTTATGGTGACAAAGGTGAAAATAGTGTGGCTGGAAGCATTTTTGCTGATGGAGAGTTAAGAATAATAAGTATAGATCAGTACCCTGTTAATGTATCACCAAGTAGATATATGTTGCTTACTAGACACAGAGATATGCCTGGAATAATTGGAAAACTAGGATCATTATTAGGAAATAATAATGTTAATATTGCGTCTATGCAGGTTGGAAGGAAAATTGTAAGAGGAGAGGCAGTAATGGTTTTAAGCATAGATGATCCAGTCCCTTCTAATCTGCTTCAATCTATTCTTGAGGTTGAAGGGATAAATAGTGCAAATCCTGTTACTTTATAATTTCTCAATTTTTATTTGATGAATAAAAAAGGTTGGTGGCTAATAAGTTGCGATGTTCATGCCAATTTTGAAGAAATCTTAATCTGGAATTTATCAGAGCTTTGTATTACAAGTTACTCATTCAATTATTTAAATAAAAATAATAATTTGGGAGAGTTATTTATTTGGCTACCGCAATCAAATTGGGATAAAGTTAAAATTAAAAATCTTGAAGAAAACTTTTTAAGACTTTTTAGATCAAATAATCATCATTTTAGTTATTTTCGATATGTATCAGTTAATGATAATGATTGGTTAAATAATTGGAAAAAATATTGGAATCCCCATCCTGTAGGAAAAAACTTTTATATTTTGCCTAGTTGGATTAAATTGCTCGAGGAATTTAAAGATAAAATTATAATTAAGATTGATCCCGGACTTGCTTTTGGTTCAGGCGACCATCCTTCCACGGCGCTTTGTTTAGAAATCATGGAAAATGAATCAATGTTTTCTAAAACAGTATTAGATATTGGTTGTGGTAGTGGCATATTGTCTATTGCTGCAAGGAAGCTTGGAGCAGATAAAATATCTTCAATTGACAAAGATTATTTATCAATTAAATCTACGAAAGAGAATATTAATATTAATTTTGCTAATCAAAATGGTTTTCAAATATATCTTGGTACATTTTGTGAAACTATAAATAACTTCTCTTTAAATAGTTTTGATTATATTTTTTGCAATGTAATAGCAGGAGTTATCAAGGAAATAATCCCAGATATACCTAAAGTAATTAATCAAAATGGAAAAATAATTTTAAGTGGAATAATATCATCACAAAAAGAAGATATTATCAAATTATTAAATTTATATAATTTCAAGATAGATCAAGTAGTATCAAAAAAAGATTGGATTTGTATTCAAGCATGCATAATAAATTAACTTGAATTAACTTACTTTTTTTCTTAGCATCAATTTAATTTCCCACTACTTTAAGGAGTAAATATAATGATCCTTCTTAAAATCTTAAATTCAAATTAATTTATCTTTGATTTAACATGGTTCCCTCATTTAAAGTTACATTTATCAATCAAAGTGAATGTATTGATACAACTATTGAAGTCTCGGAAGATCAATATATTCTTGATGCAGCAGAAGAGCAAGGTATTGATCTCCCCTATTCGTGTAGAGCTGGGGCATGCTCTACATGTGCAGGAAGGGTTTCTTCCGGTAAAGTTAATCAACCAGATCAAAGTTTTCTTGATAATGATCAACTAGAGTCTGGTTTTATTCTTACTTGCGTAGCATATCCATCTTCTGATTTGGTGATTAATACAAATGCAGAAGAGGACCTTTATTAATGTAAATTTATAAAAAATTATTATATTTGCTTGTTATTTAGTTTTTTTCTGTCATTCTCTAATCATATATAAAACTAAAAAGAAATGGATAATTTCGAATTCTTTGAAAATGGTGCGATTAGATCTAGTTTGGGAGGTCAGTATAGTTATAAAATAATAGGACCTTGTTGCAGATTGTATGATAGGGATGAATTACCCTGGCCATGTTGTAGGATCGCATGGCGAAGTAAAGAACCTTATTGGATACGTATAGGTTCTAGATTTGTTGCAGATATAGCTTCTAAAAAATGTCCTTCATATTCAGTAGAACTTCTAGAACCAGGATCAAAACCAGTTCAAACAGTAATTACTTTATTCGCAGAAAAATTTTCATCTGAACTGCAGGAATGGTGGTACAGCAAAAAACCAGGTTCTAGAGAACCTGGTAACGTCTTTCCTAAGTAGTTAAATTAAGCTTTAGGCTTTGGAGGTGTGTAACCTTTTAATCCTGAGCATTCAAGACTTTCAAACGTATCAACGCCAGTTTTTGAGTTAGTGCCTGAAGCTCTTGAGCAAAGTGCTTTTCTTTGTGACAAGTCTAAGTTGGCGTTTGTAAAGTCAGTTCCTTCAATTACAGCTCCGTCAAAAACACTTTTCATGAGTTCGCCATTTGTTAAATCAGCATCAGAAAGATCAGCATTATCAAATCGGGTGGCATAAGCAATTAAATCCTTCATATTTGCCCCCTTAAAGCTTGAGTTCTTTGCAGTTGTTACACTCATGTATGCTCCTTGCAAATTTGTTCCTCCTAGATCTTGGCTCGATAAATCATATTTAACATATTCAGTATTTTGTAGATCTTTTCCTCGATAATCCTCTTTTAATACATCTACTGATGAAGGATCACTAGGATAAAGGGCATGTGTAGATATTGGATTTATAAGTAAACCAAATATCAATGGAAGAAAGATAAGAAGTCTAGTTAAAGACTTTTTAAGGAAAGAAAAATTAGAAACCATTTCGATCTAAATGAAATTTTAGAAATTTATATGACTATTATTTCATGGGTTGGCCATATAAAAAAATTCTTCTAACGAACTGTTGCAGTTCATTTAATATTTGTTGTTAAAAAATCTTTTGCAAGAAATGTATTTGGAAATATTTTCTGTGCTTCTTTTAGCAAATCTATTGGTGTTATTGAACTTTTTGGTGTATATCTGGGACTTAAGTGTGTTAAAACTAATTTTTTTGCATTTGACAATAAAGCCGTTTTCGCAGCCATTATTGTTGTCGAATGTAACTTTTCATATGCCATTTCTTCATCTTTAGCTGAAAAAGTGGACTCGTGAACAAGTAAATCAACATCTTTTGATAAGTTAACTGCTGAATCACTAAATATTGTATCGGTACAATAAACAAAACTTTCTCCTTTCCTGGGTTTGCCGCAAAAATCTTTTCCGTTAAATATTCTTCCGTCCTCCAGTTGTACTACTTGTCCAGATTGTAATTTAGAGTAAATGGGACCTTGAGGGATTTTGAATTCTTTAGCTTTTTCAATATTAAATCTACCTGGCTTATCTTTTTCTGAAACTCTAAATCCATATGCGGGTAATCTATGTTTTAAAGATGCACAAGTTACTTCTATAAAATCATCCTCAAAAAGAACTTTATTTTTGAAAGCATGATTCTCAACTTCAAAGAAGTATAAAGGGAAAGATAATTTACAGTAGCTGTTTTTTAGTGCAGATAAAGTAAAATTTTTTAAATTTGCAGGGCCATATATTTCAATACCTTTGCTATTTCCAGATAAGCCTAGTGTTGCGAGTAAGCCAGGTAATCCATAGATGTGATCTCCATGCATATGGGTAATAAAAATTTTTTTAATTTGAGATGATTTAATGTTACTTTTCATTAATTGGTGTTGTGTGCCCTCTCCACAATCAAATAACCAAACCTCGGCTTTTTGAGATAATTTAAGTGCTAAAGAGGATACATTTCTTGTAAGAGTAGGTATCCCTGAGCTTGTTCCTAAAAATGTAATATTCACTTTCTAAAATATTTATTTGATTTTATATCATAATTAAATCTAAACTTATAAACAAACTAAGGCAAATTGAAAATTTGTTTCTAAAACAAAGTGGAATATAAAATCAATAAAGAAGCATTAAAAATTTTTATCATATTTTTTTGTATTTATCCTTTTTTTATAGTAAAAGTTTATTACCTTTATCCGAACCAATCATCAAAGTTCTTATATCAAAAGAAGAAAAATTAAGGGTTAGGGCAGATAGTTCAATCCCATTAAATATGCAGGATTCAATTCTTCCAAGAACAAAAATAAAAGGTCTAACAATAAAAAAACTTAATGATAAGATTTTTCTTACATTGGATAGCAACAAAGATAAATTCTTTGAAATAACTAATAATAAAAGTCTAATTATAAAATCATCAGATAGACGCGGTATCTGGATTAATTCAAAAAGATACTCTGGAAAAATCAACATCGTTATTCGTAATAATAAAATATTTGTAATAAATGTTTTAGGAGTAGAAAAATACTTAAACAGTGTAGTTGGTTCTGAAATGCCTCATCAGTGGCATATAGAAGCTTTAAAAGCTCAAGCTATTGCATCAAGGACATACGCATTACAAAAAACTAATAATGGATTATATGATATTGATTCAACCCAAACTAATCAAGTTTATAATGGGTTAGAATCGAGTACGGCTAAAACAAGAAGAGCTGTAAGAGAAACAAGATCGTTAGTAATGACGTATAAAAATAAACTAATTAATGCACTATTTCATAGCAGTTCAGGAGGGATGACTGAAAATAGCGAGGACGTTTGGAGTGATCCTTATCCTTATTTAGTAACTGTTAAAGATTTTGATCAAAGAAATCCTAAGATTAGATGGAAAAAAGAAGTTTCAAAATCAGAATTAAAGGAAATATTTCCAATTATTGGAGGAATTCAACAAATTGATGTATTGAACATAACTGAAACAGGAAGAATAAAAAATTTAAAAATTACAGGTATCTTCGGTGAAAAAGTAATTACTGGTAAAGAATTTAGATCAAAACTTGGACTTAAAAGTACTTTGTTTAGACCAAGAATTTCGGAGAATTTTTATGATAAGAAAGATTTAAATTATGAAAGCAATATTAATTTTTATCCTTATTTAACTATTTCTGGTATCGGTGCTGGTCATGGTGTAGGAATGAGTCAATGGGGTGCGAGATATATGGCTAATAAAGGATATAAAGCAAATCAAATTTTGAAGCATTTTTATAAGGGAGTAAATATAAAGCCATTTATTGAGCGTTATAAATAACTCTATCTGGCATTTAAGACTAATTTGGGCTGTAAATAAATACCCTCTCCTTTATTAATTATTCCTATCCCCCATAAATTATTTTGGGGATCAATAACTTTTATTGGTGATAAATGTTTTATGTTATTAAAAATATTTAATTTTTCACTATTAAAAATAATTTTTCTTCCAGTTTTCCACCATATAATTTCATCCTCATTGTTTAAACAATAACTCGGGAGATGTTGTAGCGCAGAGATTGTTGGCATAATAAATGAATCAATATTGGATGGAATATCTTTTAAATTAACCAAATTTGAGTTCTCCTCATTAAATCCACAAGCACTTGTTCTTTTAAGATTGTAAAGGCAACCTACTGTATTTAAAGTTAATCCAAGATCTCTAGCAAGTGATCTAATGTATGTGCCTGATGAGCATTTTATTTCTAATTTTAAAATGCCATTCTTTTTATCCCATTTTTTTAGTGTAAGCTCACTAATGGTTATATCTTTTGGAGATAATTCGAATTCTTCATTTTTGAGAAATTTTTTGTATGCTCTTTCTCCATTCACATGAACACTAGATATTTTTGGTGGTACTTGTTTGAGATCTCCCCTGTAGAGATTTAGTGTGTTGTCTAATCGTTTAGTACTAATTTGTGGCCAATCTCTTCTATTAATTATTTCTCCATATATATCATCTGTACTAGTGCTTATTCCAAGCTTTATTTCTCCTAAATAACATTTCTCTTGAGGTAAGTATTGTATAAAACGTGTTGCATTACCTATTGCTATTGGTAATATACCTGTTACTTGAGGATCTAAAGTGCCAGTATGACCTACTTTCCTTATATTAAGAACTTTTCTAATAGTATTAACACAGTCATGTGAGGTACATCCTTGGTCTTTATTAATAATCAAAAAGCCATTTATTTTATTCATTTAGATTCTAAGATTTTCATGAAAAAAATTTATTCTTTATTTTATTATTTTTAAGTACATAATTTAAATAATAAATTGAAAAATAAGGATTCCATATTAAAAAAACTTCTTTTTAGATGGATTTAATTTAAAGGAACATTTAATTGAGTTCCTTCCAATAGAGCCTTCAAAACTTGATATATTCCTTGAAAATGCAAAAATGGAATTAGCTAATCTTCATCCAGGAGATAATTCTGTAGATTGTTCAGATTTCTATGAGGAAATTGTTGGGGACAAACATTTGGCTGATTTAGCGGCTTGGCATCTAACTAGTAAAGACTATATTTCTAAGACATTAGAACTTCAACAGAGATTCTCAAAGAATCTAGTTCTTGATTTTGGAGGGGGTATTGGAACTCATGCTCTTGCAAATGCTATGTCTAAGAATGTTGAACATGTGTTTTTTGTTGATATAAATAAAACTAATAGAGATTTTGTAGAGTTCAGAGCAAATAAGTTAGGTGTTGGAGAAAAAATAACATTTTTTAAATCTATTGATGAGACAAAAATTAATAAATTTGACTCTATTACATGCTTGGATGTTTTGGAACATCTACCTGATCCAGCATCGCAAATAGAAATTTTTCATAGTGTGATGTCTCAAGATGCAAGCGCTTTGCTTAACTGGTATTTTTATAAAGGAGAATATAATGAGTACCCCTTCCATATAGATGATAAAGAAATAATTAATGAATTTTTTACGGTTTTACAAAATAATTTTATTGAAATATTTCATCCAATGTTAATTACAACAAGAGCCTATAAAAAGAGAGTTTAGACAACAACATTTATTCTTTTTCTATTTTTTAAATTCCTTTTAATACTTTCAAAATTTACTGTTCCATCTTTGAGAGCAAATAAAGTATCATCTTTACCCTTTCCTACATTTAGTCCAGGTAGAAAAGAAGTACCCCTCTGACGAATAAGAATTGACCCTGCAGATACTTTTTCTCCTCCAAATGTTTTAACACCTAAACGTTTCGAATTGGAATCTCTTCCATTTCTCGTAGAACCTGTTCCTTTTTTGTGTGCCATTATTAAAAGTTTGTAATTGAAAATTTATTTTTCAGATTTTGTTGACTTCTTTGGAGCCTCTTTTTTTGAAATTTCCTTTGTAGAAGTTTTATCAATCGTAATAGATTTTACCATAACCCTTGTCAATTCTTGACGATGTCCCATTTTTCTTCTAGTTTTCTTTTTTGGCCTCATTTTATAAACAATTATTTTTTTATCTCTTTTGTGTGAAATGACCTCAAGTTCGATTTTTGCATTTTTTACGTATGGCTTACCGACTGATATTGAATCTCTATCGCTTATAAGCAATATATTTTCTAAAGTTAATTTTTCTTTTTCTTTGGCTTTTAATCTATCTAAGTCGTAATATCTGTTAACTTTAAAAAGAAATTGTTTTCCTGAAGCTTCAGCTATCGCGAATAAATTATCTTCAGAATC
>ALPF01000007.1 GCA_000291825.1 Prochlorococcus sp. W8
TTCTTAAAGTACCCTCGGGTGTGATCAAAAGTGAAGCATTTTTTGACAATGCTTTTTCCTGAATATTCAAAAATTTTTCATTCATGGTTTTATTATCTATCAACAATTTTTCTCTTGTAGGGGTATTTGTCTGCCAAATAAAAACTGCATATGCATTATCTAAAGATTTAGGTGGTGTCAAAAAAGCTCCTACTACATGTAAAACAACAAGTACTATTGTTCCAAAAAAAAATAACTCCTTAATTTGTAAATTTCTTTTCCATTTCTCAAAGAGGCAAAATATCCAAAA
>ALPF01000008.1 GCA_000291825.1 Prochlorococcus sp. W8
TCAAGTTGCATGATTTAGAATTGTGTGTCTTCACTGCAATAAGGATGTAAAAATCAATAAAATTTCTAGACTCTACTTATATAAATAACTACTTCTCGTGATTAATCTTTTTTTATCACATATTCTTCATTTAGGAGCACTTGGAAAGTTAGGTGGAGACTTAACAAATATACCTTGGTTATCCTTATCAATACTTTTCCCTATCATAAGCGCTTTTATTGTACCTTTCTTACCAGATAAGGGCGAAGGTAAGGAGGTGAGGTGGTTTGCTTTAATAATAGCTTTAATAACCTTTCTCATAACAATAGGAGCTTATATAAACGGATTTGATATCAATAATGAAGGCGTACAACTCAAAGAAAGTGTTAATTGGCTGCCTAAATTAGGCTTAACTTGGACCGTAGGCGCAGATGGATTGTCAATGCCTCTAATTCTTCTTACAAGTTTTATTACAGCTTTGGCTGTTTTAGCTGCTTGGCCTGTGAGCTTTAAGCCTAAATTATTTTTCTTTTTAATTCTTGCAATGGATGGAGGTCAAATAGCTGTTTTCGCTGTGCAAGATATGTTGTTATTTTTCTTGGCTTGGGAACTTGAATTATTACCTGTTTATTTATTACTTGCTATCTGGGGCGGAAAAAAAAGACAATATGCAGCTACAAAATTCATCATCTATACGGCTGGAAGTTCTATCTTTATACTTTTAGCTGCATTAGCCATGGGATTTTATGGTGGGAATACTCCGAATTTTGACTTTACGCATCTTGCTCATCAAGACTTTAGTCAGAATTTTCAAATACTTTGCTATGCAGGTCTATTAATTGCATTTGGAGTTAAATTACCTATAGTTCCTCTTCATACTTGGTTGCCAGATGCTCATGGGGAGGCTACTGCACCAGTTCATATGTTGCTCGCAGGAATTCTTCTAAAAATGGGAGGTTATGCCTTATTGCGTTTTAATGCTCAATTATTACCTCTTGGTCATGCTCAATTCGCTCCTTTATTGATTGTCTTGGGAGCTGTAAATATTATTTATGCTGCTTTTACATCTTTTGCCCAAAGAAATTTAAAAAGAAAAATTGCATATAGCTCAATAAGTCATATGGGATTTGTTCTTATTGGTATTGGGAGTTTTAGTGCTTTAGGTACAAGTGGTGCAATGTTGCAAATGGTGAGTCATGGACTTATTGGAGCAAGTTTATTCTTTTTAGTTGGGGCTACATACGACAGAACTAAAACTTTGCAACTTGATGAAATGGGAGGTGTTGGTCAAAAGATGAGAATTATGTTTGCTCTTTGGACCGCATGTTCTTTAGCATCTTTAGCCTTGCCTGGGATGAGTGGTTTTGTCTCTGAGCTTATGGTGTTTACTGGATTTGTAACTGATGAAGTTTATACTCTACCATTTAGAATTACTATGGCTTCTTTGGCTGCAATTGGAGTTATTTTGACGCCGATCTATCTACTATCAATGCTTCGTGAAATTTTCTTTGGGAAAGAAAATTCTAAGCTAATTGGCGAAAGAAAATTAATTGATGCTGAGCCCCGAGAGATTTATATTATTGGTTGTTTATTATTGCCAATTGTAGGAATTGGTCTATATCCTCGGCTTATTACAGAAAGTTATCTTGCTTCAATAAATAATTTAGTGGATAGGAATTTAAATGCAATAAAATCTAACGTCAAAGATGTTGATTTTGTTAGTGATAGTAGCCAAGTGATGAAAGCGCCTCAAATTAAGTTTTAATTTAATGTAAAAATGATGGCTAATTAATTTATAAATAGATAAATTATATTTAGTTATTTTGGTTTAAGATATCTAATTCTGTATCTATTGATAGGTCAAAATTGGGACCTAGATTATTGATAAAATTTCTTCAAGATGCAGCTGGTAGAGGAGATTTAGATCCTTGGGATATTGATGTAATAAGTGTGATTGATAGTTTTCTTGATCAATTTAATCAGAAATTAAATAATTCAAGTGGATGTCAAATTTCTTATGAAAGAGATTTATCAGATACTAGTGAAGCTTTTTTTGCAGCATCTGTTTTGGTGAATTTGAAGGCTCAAGTTCTTGAATCTGATGTTTTCCCTGAAGATTTTTCAAGTTTTGAGGACGAAGGGGAAATAATGGATCAACAATGGATAAATCAGAATTTTGATATCCCGAAATATCCAGAGAGATATTTGCGAAGAAGATCAGTGGCTCAACCAATTCTGCAAAGATCATCGACCTTGAGCGAACTTATAAGTCAATTGGAATCAATCGCAGAAACTATTGAAACTCAAGATATCTTATTAATGAAGAGAAAAAGGCTTAAGAAATATTCCGATAAAGCCTTGATTGATCAAGTTAAATCTCTTGCGCATCGAGAAAAATTACCAGAAACTACTAAGGCTTTGGGAGATTTTCTTGAAAAATGGGAGAAAGCATTACAATGGGTTGATTTTGAATACTTGGTAAATATTTGGAAAGAAGTAGCGAAAAAAGATCTTGATAAGGATAGATTAGGGGTGTTCTGGGCTTTACTTTTCCTTTCTTCCCAAAATAAGATAGAAATTAAGCAATTTAATTCTCTTTATGGCCCTATAAAAATAAAACGGATTATTCCCGAAGGTGGTTTAGCGCAATTACCTATTGAAAATCTAGAAGTGACAGATACTTCTCCGACCGCTGCTTAGAGGTTTTGGAGGATTTAGGTCTAATGTTGTATTAAGAGGTTCTTAGATGCCCATGAAGGCGATGATACTTGCAGCTGGTAAAGGAACGCGCGTTCAACCCATAACGCACATCATTCCAAAACCGATGATTCCAATTTTGCAAAAACCTGTAATGGAGTTTTTATTGGAATTATTAAAAGAACATGGTTTCAAGGAAATTATGGTTAACGTTTCTCATCTTGCTGAAGAGATTGAGAATTATTTTAGAGATGGGCAAAGATTTGGTGTGGAAATTGCATATAGTTTTGAAGGAAGAATCGAAGACGGTGAGCTAATTGGGGATGCCTTAGGTTCTGCAGGGGGATTAAAAAAAATACAAGATTTCCAGAAGTTTTTTGATGAAACTTTTATCGTGTTGTGTGGAGATGCTTTAGTAGATGTTGATTTAACAGAAGCTGTTAAACGACATAAAGAGAGGGGCGCAATTGCAAGTTTAATTACTAAGAAAGTTCCTAAAGATCAAGTCTCTAGTTATGGAGTTGTAGTTACTGATAGTAAAGATAGAGTAAAGGCATTCCAAGAAAAACCTTCAATAGAAGAGGCTTTAAGTGATTCAATAAATACTGGAATTTATTTATTTGAACCAGAAATATTTGAACATATTCCATCTGGTAAAAAATTTGATATTGGCGCTGATCTTTTTCCTAAATTAGTTGAAAAAAATTTACCTTTTTATGCTTTGCAGATGGATTTTGAATGGGTTGACATAGGTAAAGTACCTGATTATTGGAGAGCTATTCGAAATGTTTTAAAAGGTAAGGTTAGACAAGTTGAAATTCCAGGCAAGGAGATAAAACCTGGTGTCTTTACGGGTTTGAATGTGGCTGCAAACTGGGAAAATGTTGAAATCAAAGGTCCAGTATATATTGGTGGGATGACTCGTATTGAAGATGGAGCTACAATTATAGGCCCAACGATGATAGGTCCAAGCTGTTGTATTAGTGAGGGAGCAATTATAGATAATTCAATAATTTTTGATTATTCAAAAATTGGAAAAGGTGTTAAGTTGGTGGATAAGTTGGTTTTTGGAAGATATTGCGTTGGCAAGAATGGAGATCATTTTGACTTGCAAGATGCATCACTTGAGGAGTTTGCAGACCAAATAATGCAACTAGCAGTAAAACACCTCCAAATACAATCAGAGCATAAAATTGTGCTCTGCCAGTTTCAAAATATTTTAAGCCCTCTCCACTTCCAAGAGTTACTAAACCTGTGAGATTTACTACTCCATCAACTACTTTTGAATCAACTTCTAATACTTCTTTCGCTATTCTTCTAGTACCTTGAACAAATATTTTTTCATTAATTTGATCTAAATACCACTTGTTAGATAAAAATTTATTGATTGAAGGAAATCTTTCAGCAAATAAAATTGATAAATCTAGTTTCTTAGCAAAATAAGCCAAGTAAGCTATTGATATTCCAGTTGATGCTATCACTACAGAAGCAATTGCAAGAGGAAGAAACTCATTTAATTCAAATGATGAGCTTAAAGTTAAAGCTTCTTCAGGATCTAATAATCCAACAAACTTGCTATCCCATGGGAGACCCATAAAACCTATTAAAACAGAGGGAAATGCTAGAAAAACCAGTGGGAACGTCATCGACCAAGGTGATTCATGCACCTCACCGCTTAAAGCCTCATGTTCATCTTCTTCATGACTTTCTTCTGTATGCTCATCTTCAATCTCTAGCCCAGCAGCTTGAGTAAGTTGTAATCTTAATTCCTCATTATTACCTCTGAATTCCCCTTCAAAGGTCAAGAAATATAGTCTAAACATATAAAAAGCAGTCATACCAGCGGTCATAAAACCAATAAACCAAAAAGCTGGAAAAGAAATGAATGCTTGTCCAAGAATTTCATCTTTACTCCAAAAACCTGCTAAAGGAGGAATACCACTAATAGCAATGCATCCAATTAAAAATGTAGATGAAGTAAATGGCATTTTCTTTCTGAGTCCACCCATTAATCTCATATCTTGCGCTAAAACAGGTTGATGACCAACCACCTCCTCCATTGCGTGGATAACTGAACCGGAACCAAGAAATAGCATTGCCTTAAAGCAAGCGTGT
>ALPF01000009.1 GCA_000291825.1 Prochlorococcus sp. W8
ACTGAAGATGCAGGGCTAAAGCTTGAAAATGCAACTTTAGACATGTTAGGAACCGGCAGAAGGATCACCATTAACAAAGAAACTACAACTATTGTTGCTGAAGGTAATGAAAAGGCAGTAACTTCACGATGTGATCAGATTAAAAAACAAATGGATGAAACTGACTCTTCTTACGATAAAGAAAAGCTTCAGGAACGTTTAGCTAAACTTGCTGGTGGAGTAGCTGTAATTAAAGTTGGCGCCGCAACAGAAACTGAGATGAAAGATAAAAAACTTCGTCTAGAGGATGCTATTAATGCTACTAAGGCAGCTGTTGAGGAAGGGATAGTGCCAGGAGGAGGTACCACCTTGGCACATCTTGCACCAATTCTTAAGGATTGGGCGACTAAATCTCTCTCTGGAGAAGAACTAATCGGAGCTAATATTGTGGAGGCTGCCTTAACTGCACCACTAATGAGGATTGCAGAAAATGCTGGTGCTAACGGCGCGGTAATCGCAGAGAATGTTAAATCTAAACCATTTAATGATGGGTTTAATGCTGCAACTGGAGAATATGTAGATATGTCTTCAGCTGGAATTGTAGATCCTGCAAAAGTAACCCGCTCAGGTTTACAAAATGCATCATCTATTGCAGGAATGGTTTTAACAACTGAATGTATTGTTGCGGATTTGCCAGAGAAGAAGGAAGCTTCATCTCCAGCGGGCGCTCCAGGTATGGGTGGGGACTTTGAT
>ALPF01000010.1 GCA_000291825.1 Prochlorococcus sp. W8
CAGTATGTGAACAGAGTGTGTATTGAGACCTCTCTGTAAAAGTTCAAATCATCGATTAATTTAACCTAATCTACCGCATAAAAATTTAGAAAAAGATAGCTAGTTATAGATTTTTTTCTTTATTTATTGGAGTCAGATAAAATCCTAGTTGCAGCTTGATTTTTGACCTTACTGTTCACACAGAATTGATCATCTGTTTACATAGGGGTTATAAATTAAGGCTATTACTAGGTTTTGTTCTCTCTTTATACAACCACGTACCCAAAGTTTAAGCTGCTTTGTTGTAGCTGATCCACGGATGCGCTTCTTTTATTTTTTGTGTTCTATCCATTTGTTTTTAGTTTAATTGTTGAGTTATCTATGTGTCGTTTTCGAGGGGGGTAAGG
>ALPF01000011.1 GCA_000291825.1 Prochlorococcus sp. W8
TGGATTAATTATTATAGAATCTATTAACGGGTGAACAATTGGTCCACCAGCTGCCATTGAATATGCAGTTGAACCAGTTGCAGATGAGATGATTAACCCGTCCCCTTTATACTCGTTAACTGATTCGCCATCGATCTCAATTTTTATTTGATTTGTTGAACAAAGATCATCGTCTTTAGACTTGAAGTAAAAGTCATTTAAAGCAAAAAATTTACTAATTTTGGAAGTGTTAGTTCTCTTATTGCTTTCACCACCTACA
>ALPF01000012.1 GCA_000291825.1 Prochlorococcus sp. W8
GCTCTCTTTTGATTTACCCAGAAGAGATAAAAGATGACATAAAAGAAAGAATATTATTAATGAAAAATACCTAAATGATAATTATTCTCGAAGAGGCTAATTCTTATATAAAAACTCATTATTCAAAATCTTTTGAAGAATTAGACGGATTTATTAAAAACGTAAATCCTAAAAACTATTTATTACTTGCAACTATATATTTATTCGACACAAAGCTTACATGTAATCAATTAGTAGAAATGAAAAATATTTTTTCTGATTCAAATATTCAAATTAAAGAATTTTTTACAAATTCTCGAGAGTCACTTATTAGTGCAAAATTTCTACATATTAATGCTTTTTTTAGCTGGAAAGAGCCCATCATCCCTGAGACTAAAGACCAATTTAATAGAGAAGTAAGTGACTTTACCCATATAGGAATGGTTAGATCGGGAGACAAAATATCTTCAAATGGCAATCTTATTATTATTGGAGATGTAAATCCCGGGGCTCAAATATCCGCGAGAAAGAACATTTATGTTTGGGGGAAGCTCTGTGGAGTTGCCATCGCGGGAATTAGCGGTGATGAGAATTGTGAAATCGCATCTCTTTACTTGAATCCACTCCAATTAAGAATTAATGCAACTGTAGCTATAGGCCCAAAAGAAAAACCAGTAAATCACTATCCCGAAATAGCATTATTGGAATTTGGGGAAATAGTTATTAAGCCCCTATTAGTTAATATTTAGAATAAATCAAGCATTTGAAAAATAAATTAATTGAATTTTTTTTTTTAGATTTCCTTAACTTTTTAATATATTTCTATAATGAAATTACCTTATTATCAATTCATAAACTAAGTCTTAAACGTGGCGAAAAACACTCGCACTATTTTAATTTGCTCTGGTAAAGGGGGTGTTGGGAAAACAACCCTTACAGCAAATCTAGGTATTGCACTAGCTAACAGCGGTTCATCTACCGCAGTGCTTGATGCAGATTTTGGTTTGAGAAATTTAGACTTACTTCTTGGATTAGAGAATCGTATCATTTATACTGCACAAGATGTTCTAGACAAAAACTGCAGATTAGATCAAGCCTTAGTAAGACATAAACAAGAACCGAACCTAGCCTTGTTGCCAGCTGGTGATCCAAGAATGCTTGATTGGATGAAACCAGAAGATATGAAAAAAATTAGTGCCTTGCTTAGTGAGAAGTTCGACTATGTCCTTGTAGATTGCCCTGCAGGTGTAGAGGATGGTTTTAAAAATGCCCTTGCTGCATGTAATGAAGCAATTGTGGTCACCAATCCTGAATTATCTGCAGTTAGAGATGCGGATAGGGTTGTTGGAATTTTAAATACTTGCGATATTCAACCAATTCAATTAGTTGTTAATAGGGTAAGGCCAAAAATGATGGCTAATCAGGAGATGCTTACGATAGACGATGTTACAAGTATTCTTTCCTTACCTCTTCTTGGGATTGTTTTAGAAGATGAACAAGTAATTATTAGCACAAACAGAGGGGAGCCATTAACTTTATCTGGGAAAAAATCACCTGCTTCAAAATGTTATTTAAATGTATCTCAAAGACTTGCAGGTGCTGATATTCCAGTAATAGATCCAAACAAAGAAAGTAAAAGTCTTAAAGATAAATTTATGAATTTAATGCAAACTAAGATTTTCTAAAAATGACCCTAAGAGATCTCATTAACAAATTATTAGGTAGAGAGACTGCCAGCGCTAATACTGCGAGAGAAAGACTTCAACTTGTTTTAGCTCATGACAGAGTAGACATGAGCACTTTAACAACTGACCTATTAGACAAAATGAGAAGAGAAATACTTGATGTAGTTGCTAAATATGTAGAAATTGATTTTGATGAAGTTGCAGTTAGCTTAGAAACTGAGGATAGAATGACCGCATTAGTCGCAAATTTACCAATTAAACGAACGATTTCCGGCGAAATAAAATTAAAAGATAATAATAAAAAAACAAGTAAATAAAATTTTATATATATATATAAATTCAAACTTCCTCTTTTATATGTAAAATAAATTTATGCCGGCTTAGCTCAGCGGTAGAGCAGCGCTTTTGTAAAGCGAAGGTCATCAGTTCAAATCTGTTAGCCGGCATCTTATCAATGATGTAACTATTCATAAGATTTATTCGAAAAAATAAAAATAAATATAATAATTAAAAAAAAAGGTATTAATCTTAACTCAAATATATAACTGACACTGTTTATTATATTTTTAAAAATCCAATAAGAAAAAAATTGGATTAGTAAAACAAAGAAGATTAATATACCCATTAACTTAAACTAGATAAAAAAACATTTCCTTGCCTAATAAGTTTCCATTCTCCTTCGCGAATCCACTTTATTATTGTACTTGCTTTTCCACTACACTTTTGCCAAGGAACGGGTCCAAGAAGATTTACATTTGGCAAATCTAATGCGACTTGATGAGCAGTTAATGAGGGTAAATTCCCAGAAATATTTGCACTAGATGTTGCCAAAGGACCTGAATCAGATATTAGTAATCTTGCATTTGCAGAGTCTGGAATCCTTATTCCAATAAAATTATTGGAAATAAAACTAAAATTTTTTTCTGCAGGCATTGGCACGACAAGAGTAAGTGCTCCAGGCCAAAATTTATCAGCCAATTTCCTGAAGTCACATAATGCTGATGGGTGGACATATTGCAAGACCTGAGATGTATCAGCTCCCATTAAAATTAAAGCTTTTTTTCTCTCTCTTTTTTTTACATTATAAATTATTTCTGAATGAGCAGGAATGCATCCAATAGCTGGAACAGTATCAGTTTGAAATCCTAAAGGAAACCCTTTTTTTAATAAATTCAAAGCTTCTTTTTGATTGCTTACTTTCATTAAAAATATGTATTTATTATTATTTATATCTTCCAATTGTAAATCTTCCAATACCGTTCATATCTTTTATGATCTCAATACTTTCAAAGCCATTATGCAACATTAAAGTTTTTAATTTTTGGGCCTGATCAAAATGATTTTCTAGTAATAACCAACCATCTTTCTTAAGATATTTAGGAGCTTCTTTAATAATTTCTCTTATATGCAACAAACCATCATCGCCTCCATTTAAAGCTATTTGTGGCTCATGATTTTTAACTGAAATAGACAAGTTTTTATATACTTTTGAAGGGATATAAGGTGGATTTGAAATTGCGATATCAATCTTGCCAGCATATTTCTTTAAAGGTTGCCACCATGTACCACAAAAAAATTTCAAGTTATTTGAATTTGATAATTTTTTAAAATTTTTGGTTGCTAAATTTACTGCATTTTGTTCAATGTCAGTTGCTAAAACTTTCCAATGAGAACTTTTTAAAGCTAAAGATATTGCGATAGCTCCAGAGCCTGTGCCAAGATCAGTAATTAATAATTCTTTTGTTGAGTCACTAATCAAATTTAAAGCTATATCAATAATCTGTTCAGTTTCAATCCGTGGTATCAAAACATGATTATTTACTTCAAGATTTAAATCCCTCCAATAACAACAACTACTTAAATATTGTATGGGTGTTTTATTATGGATAAATTCTGCCCAACTCTTACTCAAATAATCTAAACTGACCTTCATATTGACTACTTTTTGAGATTTTATTTTAAAGGAGTAGATTTCAGATCTTGAAATTCCCCCTAATAAATCAATGAGTAGGTAAAGAGAATCTCTATCTTCCTCTTCAGTCTTAATATTTTGAATCCATAAAATTAGTTCCTCTGAGGAAACTTCAAACATATTTTGATCTTTTAATTCTTGGGTTTAGGACCAAGTCTTCCTTTACTAGAATCTGAATAAAAACTTGATTTTTCTCCATCACTAGTAGAGATAAAGAGACCTATTAAAAAGATAGTGGGCACACCTACAAAGAGTAGACTTGCAATGAATCCAAAATTTGTTGTTTCCATTAATTTAATTCTAATTATTTTTAAACTATAAACAGTAAAATATGCATTAAGTGGAAAAATCAACAAAGAACTTATACTCAGTAACAGTCTTAAACAATTTTTGAATCACAAGTTACTTTTAATACATAGTGCTTCGTCAATTACAGGAAAATTTTATTTAATAAAATTATTACAAATGAAAATGAAAAAAGTTTTGGTTAAGCAAAATAATTTGAATGGGAAATAGAATTTGCATTTTCTTATAAAATCTGAATATAAAACTGATTTATCTTAAGAAATCACGTGAAAATATATAATTATTTGAACTTTATAATTAAAAAAATATCCCTTCAAATTTTACAAAATAATTTAATTAATTACAAAATCCACTGAACTTGTAAAAAAACCCTTACTATCATGATGTTTAGCTGTTTAAACAGCATCTTTATTTAAGAATTAACCAATGGGATTGCCCTGGTATCGAGTGCACACAGTAGTTATTAACGACCCAGGTCGGCTACTGGCAGTGCATCTTATGCATACTGCATTATTAGCCGGCTGGGCCGGCTCAATGGCTTTATATGAATTGGCCATTTTTGACCCGTCAGACCCTGTTTTTAATCCAATGTGGAGACAAGGGATGTACGTTATGCCATTTATGGCAAGATTAGGAATTACTAGTAGTTGGAACGGATGGGATATTACCGGAGCTACTGGCGTTGATCCAGGCTTTTGGAGTTTTGAAGGTGTTGCTGCTGCCCACATTGTATTTAGCGGGCTTCTAATGCTCGCCTCAATTTGGCATTGGACATACTGGGATTTAGAACTTTGGGAAGATTCAAGAACAGGAGAACCTGCTCTTGATCTACCAAGAATATTTGGGATTCATTTACTTCTTGCAGGACTTACTTGTTTTGGCTTTGGTGCATTTCATTGTGCAAACGTTGGGATTTGGGTTTCTGACCCTTATGGACTTACTGGGCATGTAGAACCTGTAGCACCCTCATGGGGAGCAGAAGGATTTAATCCCTTCAATCCCGGAGGAATTGTTGCAAACCATATTGCAGCTGGCCTAATGGGTATTATTGGAGGAATTTTTCATATTACTAATAGACCAGGAGAAAGACTTTACAAAGCTCTTAAGCTAGGAAGTCTTGAAGGGGTTCTAGCTAGTGCTCTTGCTGCTGTGCTTTTTGTATCCTTTGTTGTTTCAGGAACAATGTGGTATGGTTCTGCGACGACTCCAATTGAGTTATTCGGACCAACAAGATACCAATGGGATTCAAGTTACTTTAAAACAGAAATCAATAGGCGTGTCCAAACAGCTATTGATAACGGAGCTTCTAAAGAGGAAGCTTATGCCTCAATACCTGAAAAACTTGCTTTCTACGACTATGTAGGAAATAGTCCTGCTAAAGGAGGATTATTTAGAGTTGGTGCACTTGTCAATGGTGATGGACTTCCAACCAGCTGGCAAGGCCACATTTCTTTCCAAGACAAAGAAGGCAATGAGTTAGAAGTCAGAAGAATACCTAATTTCTTTGAGAACTTCCCTGTAATCCTCGAAGATAAAGATGGTAATGTCAGAGCTGATATTCCATTTAGAAGAGCTGAAGCAAAGTATTCATTCGAACAAACTGGTATCACAGCTACCATTTATGGAGGGGAATTAAATGGTCAAACATTTACAGACCCTGCCGTCGTTAAGAGATTAGCCAGAAAGGCACAATTGGGAGAAGCGTTCAAGTTTGATAGAGAAACTTACAAATCTGACGGTGTATTCCGTAGTTCTCCTAGAGCTTGGTTTACATATGCGCACTTATGCTTTGGTTTGCTGTTTTTATTCGGCCACTGGTGGCATGCGGCTAGAACTCTTTATAGAGAAAGGTTTGCTGGAATCTCTGCCGACTTTGGTGATCAAGTAGAATTCGGATTATTCAAGAAACTTGGGGATGAATCCACAAGAAGAATACCTGGAAAGGTTTAATTTAAAAACTATTACTTTATTGTCTTATGGAAGCTTTTGCTTACGTTTTAATTCTAACTCTCGCAGTTGTTACGCTATTTTTTGCAGTTGCATTTAGGGATCCTCCTAAATGGGATCAAAAAGATAGATAAAGAAAAAGCCTCACTTAAATTAAGTGGGGCTTTTTTATAGTACTTTTCTTTAATAATAAAATTTACTACTATTAGAGTTATCTATGTCTTTTTTCTCTACATGCAGTGTCCGTCGTGTCAAAATACAGATAGTAGAGTCTTGGAATCCAGATCAGCAGATACGGGAAAAAGTGTTAGGCGAAGAAGGGAATGCTTAAACTGTAATTCCCGATTCACAACCTACGAAAGGATTGAGACCATGCCAATTGCCGTAATAAAAAAAGACGGTAGCAGAGAATTATTTAATAAAGATAAATTAGTTCAAGGTATTTCAAAGGCTTGTGAGAAAACAAATTTTTCTAGTGAATCGATTGTAAATTTTGTTGATTCAATTGAATCCCAAATACTTCAAGATTATAATAAAGATATAAAGTCTTCTGAAATAGGAGAATTAATACTTGATAATTTAAGAAAAGAAAATGAGGTCGCTTATATAAGATTTGCTTCGGTATATAGAAAATTCAACGGAGTTAAGGATTTTATTGCTACATTACAAACTTTAAAAAATAATTCTAAGAATGAATTAGCTTCAATTTTATAATTTAAGCATTCGAAAGTGTAGAATAAATAAGCTGATTTATAATGTTTTTTAGTTTGCAGGCTAAAATACATTCCTTTCTTACTATCTCAGATAGACTGCTTTACTCAAATGACAGAAAATTCTTCCCAAACTCTTAAAGAAAATACAGATGAAACAAATATTATTAAAGATAAATTAGAAGTTGTCCCCTCCGACACTAACAATACTGACAAATCAGATAATTCTTATGAGGGAAAAGATATACCTTCTGCTGATTCTTCATCAAGTAGAAAAAATAATGATCTAGAAAATGTTGGATTTACTCAAGAAGAATTTGCTTCTCTGCTGGGTAAATATGATTATAATTTCAAACCTGGTGACCTTGTAAAAGGTACTGTTTTTGCTTTAGAGCCAAAGGGGGCAATGATAGATATCGGGGCAAAAACAGCGGCTTTCATGCCTATGCAAGAAGTTTCCATTAATAGAGTAGAAGGATTAAGTGATGTATTAAAACCCTCTGAATCTAGAGAATTCTTCATAATGAGTGAAGAGAATGAAGACGGTCAACTAGCATTATCAATACGAAGAATTGAATACCAAAGAGCATGGGAACGTGTCAGACAATTACAAAAAGAGGATGCTACCATTTATTCTGAAGTTTTTGCTACCAATAGGGGTGGAGCTCTAGTTAGAGTAGAAGGATTACGAGGTTTTATTCCTGGTTCACATATAAGTGCTCGTAAAATCAAAGAGGATCTTGAAGGTGAATATCTACCATTAAAATTTTTAGAAGTTGATGAAGAGCGCAATAGATTAGTTCTTAGCCATAGAAGGGCTTTAGTTGAAAAGAAAATGAATAGATTAGAAGTTGGAGAAGTAGTAGTTGGGTCTGTAAAAGGAATAAAACCTTATGGAGCATTTATTGATATCGGGGGAGTAAGTGGTCTCCTTCATATTTCTGAAATAAGTCATGAACATATCGAAACTCCACATAATGTTTTAAACGTTAATGATCAAATGAAAGTTATGATTATTGATTTAGATTCAGAGCGTGGAAGAATTTCTCTATCAACAAAGGCCTTAGAACCAGAACCAGGAGATATGCTTACTGATCCTCAAAAAGTGTTCAGTAAAGCGGAGGAAATGGCTGCAAAATATAAACAAATGTTATTTGAACAGATAGATGAAAATGAAGAGCAGATCTCAACAACCGCTGTTGAGTCTTAGCAGGACCTTTTATAATAAATTCTCAAAAGTTAAGCTGTAATATTAATTGTTCATTTAGAAAATTTATTAACTTGAAACTTAAATCTATTGAATATCTATCATTTTAGGAACATTTTTAAGTAACAATCTATTGAATATTTTTCACATTCTAAATTAACATCATTACTAATAACATCATTACTAAATCATCGAAAAATAAATGAGTGAATACGTCTTCACCTCTGAATCTGTTACAGAGGGACATCCTGATAAGATATGTGATCAAATTAGTGATGCAATTCTTGATGCTCTTTTATATCAAGATCCTGATAGTCGTGTAGCTTGCGAGACTGTAGTAAATACTGGCCTTTGCTTGCTAACTGGAGAAATAACATCTAAAGCAAAAGTTGACTACATAAAAATCGCAAGAAAAGTAATTAAATCAATTGGATACGAGGGTTCAAGAGCTGGTGGGTTTGATTCAAACAGTTGCGCTATATTAGTTGCTCTTGATGAACAATCTCCTGACATCGCGCAAGGAGTGGATGATGCTGATGATCATAATGAAGACATTAAAAATAATATTGGTGCTGGTGATCAAGGTATTATGTTTGGCTATGCATGCGATGAGACCCCCGAACTTATGCCCCTCCCTATAAGCTTAGCTCACAGATTATCAAGACAATTAGCCAAAGTTAGGCATGAAAATATACTTAATTATTTACTTCCTGATGGTAAAACACAAGTTAGTGTAAATTACAAAAATGGTGAGCCAGAATCAATTAATACAATCTTAATTTCTACTCAACATACAGCTGTGGTTGATGGAATTCATAATGAAAAAGGAGTAAGAGAAAAAATCAAAAAAGATCTTTGGGAACATGTCGTAATTCCTGCAACAAATGATCTAAAAATAAAATCATCATTACAAACTACAAGATTTTTAGTAAATCCAACTGGTAAATTTGTAGTAGGTGGTCCTCAAGGAGATGCTGGATTAACAGGTAGGAAAATAATTGTAGATACTTATGGAGGTTATGCAAGACATGGAGGCGGTGCCTTTTCAGGTAAAGACCCCACAAAAGTTGATAGATCTGCTGCTTACGCTGCAAGATATGTTGCAAAATCATTAGTAAAAGCAAAACTAGCTAAAAAAGCTGAAGTTCAATTAAGTTATGCTATTGGAGTAGCCAATCCAATTTCTATTATGGTTGACACATTTGGAACAAGTAACATATCACAAGATACTTTAATTAAGATGGTTAAAGATAATTTTGATTTAAGACCTGCATCAATATTAGAAAAATTTGATTTAAAAAATCTGCCAAAGAAAATGGGAGGAGATTTCTTTATTAAAACAGCTTCATATGGACACTTTGGAAGAGAAGATATAAATCTACCATGGGAAAATGTTGAAGAAATTTCTGAAGAATTGAAAAAATCAATAAACGATTTTCTTTAGCCGATAAGGATGCTTGAAAATTATTTTGGTGGGTTAGATTTTGGTACAAGTGGAGTCCGAATAACAATCATAAATAAAAAAAAAGATATTATTTATTCGAGTTCCAATACTGATGGTTACGAGCTAAATAAACCAAAATCATGGATATTAATTTGCGAAACTCTTTTATCTGAGATACCTTATGAGATCAAGCAAAGATTAAAAAGAATATCTGTCTCTGGTACTTCTGGAACCCTTTTGGCTTGTCAAAACAATGGTAATGCTCTTGGAGATGCAATACCTTACAACAAATTTTGCGATAAAAACCAGCAACAACTTAAGAAAGTTGCAGGTCAAAACAAATTTCTAAATAATCCATTCAGCGGTTTAGCAAAAGCCTTAAAACTATTAGATATTTATGGAGAAGATATTCTTCTTAGGCATCAGTCCGATTGGATTACGGGTTGGCTTATGAATAATTGGTTATTTGGAGAAGAGGGCAATAACATTAAACTTGGATGGAATAATATTAATAATTCCTGGCCAAATAGTTTTAGATTAAATTCTTGGTACGATTGTCTACCAGAGATAAAAAAAAGTGGCCAAATTCTAGGAATCATAGATAAAAAATTGGTAAAAAAATTAAAACTTAATTCAAAACTTTTAATTGTCGCTGGCACAACTGACTCAAATGCGGCATTTATAGCATCAGAGATTAAGAGAGATGAAGGATTAACAGTTTTAGGTACAACCTTAGTTTTAAAAAAATTCATAAGAAAGCCTATAAATTATCCTGGGGTAAGTATGCATAGAGTAAACAAAGAATGGATCTGTGGTGGAGCTTCTAATGCAGGATGTGGAATAATATCTAAATTTTTTTCAAATTCAGAAATTGAGGATTTAAGTCAACAAATTAATCCCTTAAAAGAAACCAACTTGAAATACTTGCCATTAAACTGTGATGGTGAAAGATTCCCAGTAAATGATCCGCTTTTAAGACCAATCCTTGAACCAAGGCCAGTAAGTGATGCTTTATTTTTGCAAGCAATATTTGAAGGTTTAGCAACTATTGAATTAAATGGATGGAATAAGATTAAAGAATTAACTGGATCATTTCCAAAGAAAATAGTAACTATTGGTGGTGGAGCAAAAAATCCTCAATGGAGATCTATTAGACAAAAAAAATTAATGATACCTATTATTTCAAGTAATAAGAGCACCTCTTATGGTTCAGCTTTAATATCTTTATCTGCAAATAATATTTCCTAATATCAGAAGATTTGTAAATTTATTTACAAAATTTTAATTCATGGATAACTTTATAAAAGGGGTATCAAAAAATACTCTTTCTAATTTAAATTAGATACAATGCCGGGATAGCTCAGTTGGTAGAGCAGGCGACTGAAAATCGCCGTGTCCCCAGTTCAAATCTGGGTCCTGGCACCTTCATTCAA
>ALPF01000013.1 GCA_000291825.1 Prochlorococcus sp. W8
TGCTGGATTATCAGACATTGCTCCTACTCTTTTACAATTACTAAACTTACCAATACCCAAAGAAATGACAGGAAAATCTCTCATCAAAGAGATTGAATTGAAGGACCAATATAAAGTTGTTCAACATGTTTAGTTATAATAAGTTCATAATAAATAAATTTAATGAGTTCGATACTTACTTGGATATGGGCCTTATCTGGAATTCTTCTAATCCTACTAGTACTACTTCATAGCCCCAAAGGAGATGGGATGGGAGGAATAGCAGCGAGTGGCAGCTCAATGTTTACTAGTGCTAGTAGTGCTGAGGCATCGTTAAATAAAGCTACTTGGACTGTGCTAATAATTTTTTTACTTTTAGCCGTTGTATTAAGTGCTGGTTGGATATAATTCAGATTAA
>ALPF01000014.1 GCA_000291825.1 Prochlorococcus sp. W8
TAATTAATTTAGTAAACACCTTTAATCAGAGGTGGTTCCTTTTTCAAGAGTTGAATCACTATCATTAGAAAAACGAACTGTTAAAAGTTCTTCATCAGTAATATTTCCTGATTTATCAAGTAACTCGGGATGAATTGTATACTTATTAGGATATCTCACGTTTATAGGATTTTCTTCACTCTTGTCAATTACGCTCCAACCAGTGGACATTACCTTAAAAGCCTTCCAAATGAGAAATATTAGTGCTGCGGAGTAAACAATTGGGAATAAAATAGCCATAAAATTATTCTTTTTTCTATTGTAAGATTATTTTACTCATATTAGCCTGAAAATATTAAAATTTGATCAAATTTAATTAATAAATTTTGGATTAATATGTAAGTAAATTAATCATAATTTGAATTCCATTTTTAATGAATTTAGCAAATTGTTTCTTCACTAATAAAAATATTTTTTTTCTCTAAAAAAATTTATCATACCCTCCTTAATAGCACTTGGTACTAATTTTTCTTCATTTAAAGCTTTATCGACTCCACTGCCGCAAACAAATAATAATGTTCACAATATAGTAGGTATAAGAAAGTCTTTCATAACATCAGCCATTGAAAAAGCTGGTCCATCAGTTGTAACTATTGAAAATCAAAGAATAGTTAAAAGAAAAGTCATTTCCCAAGAATCGAGTATCCTATTAGACCCATATTTTGAAAGATTTTTCGGATTAAGACTGCCTAAAGAAACAGAACCCAGGATAGAACAGAGCCAAGGGAGTGGTTTTATATTTGAAGATGGCCTAGTTATTACAAATGCACATGTAGTAAACAACTCAGATAAAATAATAGTTGGGTTAACAGATGGAAGAAAATTTAAGGGCAAAGTTATAGGGGAAGACTCAATATCTGATTTAGCTATCGTGAAACTCTCAGGGCTAGGTCCTTGGCCAAAAGCGGTATTGGGTGATTCCAGCCAGATCAAAGTTGGAGATTGGGCTATTGCGGTTGGGAATCCATTTGGTTTAGAAAATACTGTCACATTAGGAATTATTAGTAATCTAAATCGAAATGTTTCACAGCTTGGCATTTACGATAAGAGGTTTAATCTTATACAAACAGATGCTGCTATAAATCCAGGGAATTCTGGAGGGCCACTTCTTAATGCGAATGGCGAAGTAGTAGGCATAAATACACTTATTAGATCAGGCCCAGGCGCAGGTTTGAGCTTTGCCATTCCAATCAATAAAGCTCAAGAGATTGCAAAAGAATTAATTAAAAAAGGTAAAGTAACACACCCTATGATAGGGATCAGTTTAATTAATGAACTCAATACACCAAAAAACGAAACTCAAGTAAAAATAGGCTACATAGTTCCTAATAGCCCAGCAGAAAAAAGTGGGG
>ALPF01000015.1 GCA_000291825.1 Prochlorococcus sp. W8
CTCAAGCAAATATCGTGAAATAGCAAATCTATATTGGCGAAGAATGATTACTTTATTATCGCTTGTTATTGGAACGGCTAATGCTGCATTTGGGAATTTTATACTTCCATATTCACCTTCGTGTCCATTTGGAAGTTCAACTCTATTAATCTCAAAGCTAAATTTCTTTGTTTTTAATTCAGATATCTTTTCTTTGAAGATCGCTTTTTTTATTAATTGATTATTCTGCATTTTTCATCAAATAATCTAACCATAACAATTATTTTGCGCAAATGGACATTAATTTAATACCCAATTTTTAACATTTAATTTTTCTATTCTCTGAGTAATACTCAGCACCTCTGCCAGGGGGGAGATTATAAAGTTACGATTTTTAAATCTTGGATGAGGGATTTTCAAATCATCATCATTAATACATAACTCGTCCCACCATAAAATATCTATATCAAGAGGTCTTGGAAGCCATCTTTGCTCACCTGATAATTTATTTCTTCCAAATTCTTTTTCTAGATTTTGAAATTCTTTTAGGAGAAATCTTGCTTTTTCATTTGAAGAGGGGGGGAGTAAATCCCCTTTTACCAATAATAAACAATTAATATAGTCAGGTTGTTTCCCAACAACTCCTAATGGACTTGTTTTATAGAGAGAAGACCAATTAAACATTCTTTGTAATATGTATTTTTCTAAATTTTCTGGATGATTTAAATCAGTTAAATTATTAATTATTTTTTCAATCCTGAATTTTGATTCAATTAGTGAATTAATAGGACTGCCAAATTTACTATCAGTATTTGCTCCTAAAGATAAACATAGTCCATTTTTGATATTAAGATTTGATAATTCCACAAAAAATAACCGATTTATTGTATAAATTCTATATCAGGTATTTTTAAATCGAATTTGGAAAAAGAATCTAAAAGTAAATCAAATATAAAAGATTTAATGAATAAAAATAATTCTCTTAGGTCTTTTCCTCTTGCTGCGATTACAGGACATAATTTATTAAAGTTGTCTTTATTGTTGGCTGCTGTTGACCCCAGTCTGGGAGGAGTAGTTATAGCAGGAGGAAGGGGTACAGGTAAATCTGTTCTAGCTCGAGGCTTGCATGCATTAATGCCTCCAGTAGAAGTAATTGACAATAATGTTATTGCAGAAAAAATTGATTTTAGGGATAAACAATATAAACCTATTTGTAGAAATCTTGACCCTTTAAAACCTAATGAATGGGATAAAGAAACTCAAAAAATCTTAAAAATATATCAAAATAATATTTCTGAAACTGTTATTCCATCAAAGGTCATACAAACTCCATTTGTTCAAGTTCCAATTGGTATCACTGAAGATAGACTTGTTGGCTCTATTGATGTTGCTGCTTCATTAAATTCAGGTGAACAAGTTTTTCAACCAGGTATTTTAGCTGAAGCTCACAGAGGAGTTTTATATATAGATGATATAAATCTATTAGATGAAGGAATTGTAAATTTAGTACTGGAGGCAACAGGAAGAGAAGAAAATTATGTTGAAAGAGATGGTTTAAGTCTTTCTCATCCATGCAAAGCTTTACTAATAGCAACTTATAATCCAGAAGAAGGAATTTTGAGAGATCATGTTTTAGATAGATTTGCAATCGTTCTTTCTGCAAATCAATCAATCGATAATTATCAAAGAGTAGAAATTACAAAATCTGTATTAGCTCATGCTGAGGATAATTTTAAATTTTCTCAAATATGGGCTGAAGAAACTGATAATTTATCTACTCAATTAATTTTGGCAAGACAATGGTTGCCTGATGTTTCTATTTCGAATGATCAAATTTCTTATTTAGTTAATGAAGCTATAAGAGGTGGAGTTGAGGGTCATAGACCTGAATTATTTGCTGTAAAAGTTGCTAAAGCAAATGCTGCTTTGAGAGGTGATGAGAAAGTTAATTCTGATGATCTTAAAGTTGCTGTAAGGTTAGTAATTTTGCCGAGATCACAACAATTGCCGCCAGATGATAATGAAATTGAACCCCCTCCCCCTGAGGAACAGACTCCCCCTCCTCAGTCTGGTCAAGATGATTCACAAGAGGAAACTAAAGACAATCAGGAACAAGAACAAGAGGAACAAGAACAAGAGGAATCTGATGGTGATGATGAATCTACTCCAGATATTCCAGAAGAATTTATCTTAGATCCTGAAGCTTGTGCTGTTGATCCAGATCTTTTACTATTTTCTTCAGCTAAATCAAAATCGGGTAATAGCGGAAGTAGATCTATAATTCTTAGTCAAACAAGAGGAAGATATGTAAAACCAATCATCCCACGGGGACCCCTGAAACGTATTGCAGTAGACGCAACTTTGAGAGCCGCAGCGCCTTATCAGAAAACCAGGAGATTAAAAAATCCTGATAAAAAGATTATTGTTGAAGAAAGCGACTTTAGAGCTAAACTACTTCAAAAGAAATCTGGAGCATTAGTCATTTTTCTTGTGGATGCTAGTGGCTCAATGGCCCTTAATAGAATGCAAAGTGCTAAGGGAGCGGTTATTAGGTTGCTTACAGAAGCTTATGAAAATAGAGATGAAGTTTCTTTAATACCTTTTCGAGGAAATCAAGCGGAAGTACTTTTACCACCTACAAGATCTATTACAGCGGCAAAAAGAAGATTGGAAACTATGCCTTGTGGAGGGGGCTCTCCACTGGCTCACGGCTTAACTCAGGCAGCTAAAGTCGCAAAAAATGCAATTTCTACGGGTGATATTGGTCAAGCCATCGTTGTGGCAATTACTGATGGCCGTGGGAATGTCCCATTAAGTGTTTCTTTAGGAGAATCAGATGATAATGAATTGGATAATAAAAATCTTAAAGAGGAGGTCTTAAATGTGGCATCAAATTATCCAATGCTTGGAATAAAACTTTTGATAATTGATACTGAGAGAAAATTTATAGCTAGTGGATTTGGAAAGGATTTAGCAGAGGCAGCGCAGGGTAAATATGTTCAATTGCCAAAAGCTACAGATCAAGCAATAGCAGCAATGGCTCTTAATGCAATAAATGAGATTTAGTGATTATTTATGGATAAACTTCGTTAAGAAATTTTGAAATCCCAATAGTAAGATCCCTTAAAGCCCTTGTAAGTTCTTTGTCTTTCACTAGTGATTGAAAATCATCAGTCATACTATCCATTTTTTTAGAGATCGAGCTAGTTGCTTCTAATGTAGATCTAATATCTTCAAGAGTTTCATCATCATCAACAGTGGCTAATATTTTGTTTAAATGTCCAGCTGCGATAGTCAAGTCATTTATAAGAGGTTTTATTCTTTGGATCTCTTTTTTTGATAAATAAATTAATTCATCAAGATTTTCTTGTGTTCTATCAAATTGATCAATCGAATTTACAATATTTTCAATTAAATTTTCTTGATTAGATTCTTTAAGTAACTGGTTGAGTCTATTTGTGACATTTGATAGGCTAGACAACTGCTTACCACTAATAGTATCCCCTTGACAAACAATTAATTTGCTTTCACATTTTTTTGAAGTAGCTTTTTCTGTCCCTTTAGGAATAATCTGATCTCCTGTCTCTAAAGCGACTTGTACATCTCCACCTAAGAATGAATTTGTTATAACTTTCGCAAATGCAGGTTGAGAAAGCATTATGTCGGGATTATTAAGGACGACTTTCGCTTTAATAGATTCATTAGTAAAAATAATATCCTCTATTGAACCAACTAGTATTCCCCTGTATGTGACGGGTGATTTCTTTGATAGACCACTAGCGTTTGAAAACTCAGCAAATAAATGCCAATTTTTAGACGATAATTTTATTCCTCTTAACCAAAAGGAGAATAAAGAAAAAATTATGAGTCCTCCTAATAAGGAAAAACCTACTATCGAGTCTCGCAAACTTCTACGCATAAGTTTTAAATCTCTTTTGGTTGCATCGGACCATCAAGGTTACCATTTCTGAATTGGAAAACATATGGATCCTTAGTTTTTTTAAATTCTGAGATAGTTCCCTCCCAACGGAATTTACCGCCATAGAGCATTAATACTCTCGAAGAGGTCCTCTCTATAGTACTAAGAACATGGCTAACAACAATAGAAGATCCTTTTACTTTTGCATTTGTTTTATTAATCAAATCTTCAATTCTTGAGGATGCTATGGGGTCAAGACCAGCTGTAGGCTCATCAAATAGTAGTAAGGGGCTATTTTTAGGGGTATTAGTTGATTGATTAATTAATGCCCTAGCAAAACTAACTCTTTTTTGCATGCCTCCACTTAATTCATTTGGTAGTTTGTTTGATACATTAAAAAGTCCTACCTCTTCTAAACATTCATTTACTAACTCTTTAATAACTTTGTTAGTAAATTTTTTGCTTCTATATAAGATAAAACCAACATTTTCCTCAATAGTTAAAGAACCTAATAAAGCAGGGTTTTGAAATACAAGTCTTACATCTGGGGGATTAATTTGATCTAGCCTTAGGTAATTTTGTTTTGCTCCGAATAATTTTAATTCGCCTTCAGTTGGTAAAATTAAACCTGCTAATATTTTTAGAATTGTTGATTTGCCTGAACCAGATGGACCAACAATGGCCAGCTTTTCTCCCTCATATAGTTGTATATTAAGGTTATTAAGAATATTTTTGTTGCCCCAATTCATTGATAAACTTTTTGTCTCAATAACAGGGGTTGAATTTTTCAAAGTAAATTGTGTAATTAAAATTTAATTGACTCCTACTTACATATTGCCTTTATTGCAAAATAAGAGAAGTATGTTTGTGTTTCATTTATAATTAATTTATAAATTCATTATTAATGAAAATAAATTTTAGAGGATTTGATGACTATAGTTAGAAAAATTAAAAGAAAAAGGAAAAGAATTAACAGATCTTTTTCAATAATTAAGAAATCTAATTTAGATGTTTTTAATAAAATATTTAGAATACTTAGTTGGTTATTGCCTGGCCTAGTCTTAAAAAGATGGATTGTTACATCTGCAGTAGGATTAGTGACATCTTTATTAGGGATTGCAATTTGGACAAATTTAAGACCATTATATTGGCTGATTGAAACCTTTTTTTGGTTAATGACCGGTCTAACAAGTATTTTCCCAGTCAGTCTATTGGGTCCTTTTATTCTTTTTATAGGATTATTGTTAATTTATTTAGGTCAAAATAGAAGTATAAATTCTATTCAAAAAGCTTTAGTACCTCAAAAAGAGACTCTTTTAGTTGATGCATTAAGAGTTAATAGTAAATTAAGTCGGGGTCCAAATATTGTTGCAATTGGTGGTGGTACAGGTTTATCAACTTTGTTAAAAGGGTTAAAAAATTACAGTAGCAATATTTCGGCAATTGTAACCGTAACAGATGATGGAGGTAGTAGCGGAATTTTAAGAAAGCAATTAGGAGTACAACCTCCTGGGGATATAAGAAATTGTCTGGCCGCCTTGTCAAATGAGGAGCCCACATTAACAAGATTATTTCAATATAGATTCTCAGGAGGAGGCGAACTGGAGGGACATAGTTTTGGAAACCTTTTTCTATCAGCTCTTACCACTATCACCGGTAGCCTAGAAAAAGCAGTTCAAGCCTCTAGTCAGGTTTTATCTGTCCAAGGCCAGGTAATTCCAGCTACTGGTATTGACGTTATGCTCTGGGCAGAGCTTGAGGATGGAGAAAAAATTTTTGGTGAAAGTCTTATAGGAAAGTCAGTAAAGCCAATTTCAAGGATTGGCTGCTTACCAGAAAATCCCCCTGCATTACACAATGCAATTGAAGCAATTAAAGAGGCGGATTTGATCATCTTAGGTCCAGGCAGTTTATATACATCACTTCTGCCTAATTTATTAGTTCCTGAAATCGTTGAGGAATTATTAAAAAATAATTCTCCTAAGATTTATATAAGTAATTTAATGACTCAACCCGGCGAAACCGATGGTTTGGATGTTTATCAACATATTAAATCCATTGAAAAACAATTATTTAATTTTGGGGTAACTACAAGGATATTTAATGCAATTTTGTCTCAAGGAGAATTTGAAGGATCCTCATTAATAGATTATTATCGTTCGCGAGGAGCTGAACCTGTTATGTGTAATAAGAAAAGACTTGTATCGGAGGGTTATCAAGTTTTACAAGCACCTCTTTATTCAAAAAAAATCACACCAACTTTAAGACATGATTATCGAAGGTTAGCACGAGCAGTTATGTATCTGTATAAAAAAATTAAAAAAGCAGGTTAATAAGCATCTTGTAATTCGTAGAAATCTGGTTGTATATAATCTTTTCTAAGAGGCCAACCTCTCCAATCCTCAGGCATAAGTAATCTTTTAGGGTTGGGGTGATCAATAAAATTAATTCCAAACATATCAAAAGTTTCTCTCTCTTGCCAGTCACTTCCTTTAAAGATTGAGTAAAGACTTGGTATAGATAAATCTGAATCTCTGGATAAAAAAACTTTTACTCTAACTTCAATAATTTTTTCGAGAGTTGAAATATCATCTACGGAAATTAAATGATAAAAACTTACAAGTCTTTTTCCAGGACCTTCATCATACCCTCCTTGACATTGGAGATAATTAAAGCCATAAGTTTTAAGTTTTGAGATTGTTTTGTAAAGATTATCAGGTTCTACAGATAGGATTTCAACACCTATATGATCAGTACCTAAAGAATCATTATCGATGTTATCGTTGATCAATCTTTTGCTTATAAACCCCCTTTGATCTACAAGTTCATCTTTAGGTGAATTATTCTCTTTTTCCATTATTCTTCTGAATCTATTAAAACAGTTTCTTCTTCTTTTGCCAATTCTTTAAATTCCTGGTTACTTGATGCATCCAGTGCTTTTTCAGATTTTTTATTTAAATATTCTCCATTATTTTCTGAAAATACAAGATTCATATTGTGTCCAATAGTGAAATATCTATGAGTTTGTTCAGCTTTTGACCTCTCAAACACACTTTCATTGCTGACTTTTTTTCTTAGTTTAATTACAGCATCAAAAATAGCTTCAGGTCTCGGCGGACATCCAGGAAGATATAAATCAACAGGAATAAGCTTATCAACACCTCTAACAGCTGTTGTAGAATCAGAGCTAAACATGCCGCCAGTAATAGTACAAGCACCCATCGCTATGACATACTTAGGTTCTGGCATCTGTTCGTAAAGTCTAACTAAAGCAGGAGCCATTTTCATCGTTACAGTTCCTGCCACAATGAGAAGATCAGCTTGTCTAGGAGAACTTCTTGGTACCAGTCCAAATCTATCGAAGTCAAACCTAGATCCTATTAAGGCTGCAAATTCTATAAAACAACAAGCTGTACCGTAAAGTAATGGCCAAAGGCTACTTAATCTTGCCCAGTTGTGTAAATCATCAAGGCTGGTAAGGATAATATTTTCACTTAAATCAGTTGTTACTTGAGGAGCTCCCAAAGGGTTACATGTCCCCTCTCTTATTTCTCTAATGGCTTTTGGCGATAATGAGTTGTTCAATTTTTTAACTCCATTCTAAAGCACCCTTTCTCCATGCATATGCTAATGCTATAACAAGAATTGCTATAAAGATTAAAGCTTCTATAAAAGCTAATAATCCAAGCCTGTTAAAAGCAACAGCCCAGGGATAAAGGAAAACTGTTTCAACATCAAATATAACGAATACAAGAGCAAACATGTAATATCTAATATTAAATTGTATCCAAGCTCCTCCAATTGGCTCCATCCCCGATTCATAAGTTAATTTTCTTTCGCCAGTTCTACCTTTTGGAGCGACGATTATGTTGGTAACAAGAGCTAGGACTGGAACTGCAGCAGCTATTATCAGAAATCCTAAGAAATATTCATAGCCAGGGAGTGAGAACATTTTGAGAAATTTTTAGAGAATATTCACTTAATTAAACAAAATACTTTAGAGTTACTAAAGATTACTGAATAATTCGTGAGTGAAAACATTAAACCATCTTCTGATGAAAATAGAATAATTGATCAGGAAGAAATAAAAAAACAAATTCCTGAGACTACTGAATTTAACATTCAAGAATCTATAACTAATTTAGAACAAAATAGATTCGAATGTAGGAATTGTGGATATATTTATGATCCGTCTGAAGGAAATAAAAAATTAAATATAGAAAAAAATACTCCATTTAACTTATTAGACGGAAATACTTTTAGATGTCCTGTATGCAGAGCCGGTAAAGATTTTTATATGGATATTGGATCAAAATCAAAACCAAGTGGATTTGAAGAGAATCTAGTATATGGATTTGGATTTAATAGTTTACCTTCTGGTCAAAAAAATATCATTATATTTGGAGGCTTGGCATTCGCCGCAGCATGTTTTCTTTCTTTGTACTCTTTGCATTAATATAATTAAATGACTTATTTCTTTTCAAGAATCACAAACTTTCTAATTATTGGTTTCCTTTGTGTTTTTCTAAGCAGTTGCTCTACCGGGGTAAAGACAGCAGACAGTAGTCCCTGGGATACTATTAAATTTGAAAAACAATTTAATACTTTAGATATAGATTTTATAGATGATAATCATGGTTTTTTAGTTGGATCTAATAGATTAATCATGGAAACTACTGATGGTGGAAAAACTTGGGAAGAAAGATCATTAGAACTTGCTAGCGAAGAAAATTTTCGCTTATTAGATATTGACTTTAAAGGGGAGGAAGGTTGGCTACTTGGGCAACCCTCTCTAGTAATGCATACATATGATGGAGGTAAAAATTGGACTAGGTTATCTCTTGGCAATAAATTACCAGGGCAACCATTTTTAATAACAACTATTGACAGAGATAAGGCAGAGTTAGCAACAACTGCAGGTGCAATTTATTCAACTACTAATAGTGGAGAGTCATGGGAAGCAAAGGTTGTTGATGCTTCAGGTTCTGGAGGGGTTAGAGATTTACGACGAACTAGTGAAGGTAATTATGTAAGTGTTAGTAGCTTAGGTAATTTTTTCTCAACTTTAGAAAGTAACAGTGATACATGGGTTGCACATCAACGAGCCAGCAGTAAAAGAGTTCAAAGTCTTGGATTTAATCCAAGCGGAAACCTTTGGATGTTATCAAGAGGTGCCGAAATAAGATTTAATGATAATACTGAAGATTTAGAAAGCTGGTCTAAACCTATAATCCCAATATTAAATGGTTATAACTACTTAGATATGGGATGGGATCCGAATGGGGACATCTGGGCAGGTGGAGGAAATGGTACCTTGATTGTTAGCAAAGATGACGGACAAACCTGGAGTGCAGATCCAATAGCTTCTTCATTACCGACAAACTTCATCAAAATAGTATTTATTAATAAAAATGATCTACAAGAAGCTAAAGGCTTCATATTAGGGGAAAGAGGATACATCTTACGTTGGAACGGCTAAATTAGTTAGGGATTTCTAGCCCAATCTATTAAAAAAATCTAAATTTTTAGTTTCAATTAGCAACTGTCTGTAACCAAGATGTAAATTTCTTCGCAAAATTTGGTTTTTTCCTTGTAAGATCATATGGTAATTAAATGATATTATGGCCGCAGGTTCAACGGGTGAACGCCCATTCTTTGAAATTATAACCAGTGTAAGATACTGGATTGTTCATGCAGTGACATTACCAGCAATCTTTATTTCAGGCTTTTTATTTGTATATACAGGTTTAGCCTACGATGCTTTTGGAACTCCTAGGCCTGATAGTTATTTTCAGGCATCTGAATCGAAAGCACCAGTTGTAACTCAAAGATATGATGCTAAAGCTCAATTAGATCTTAGAACCCAATAGTTTTTAAATAATCCTAAGTTTCTTTTTAATACAATAAAATTTAGGAGTTAAAGACCCTTGGTTCATTGGCTTAATACTTTAGCCTCTCACAAGATGAAATTTATTTATCATGCAAGTTAACGAAAATCCAAACAAAGTCCCAGTTGAACTTAATCGCACAAGTCTTTACTTGGGAGTCCTGTTTATTTTGGTATTAGGAATTCTTTTTTCCAGCTATTTCTTTAATTAAATTTAAACTATGAGTAATAAAAAACTAAAACAGCCTGACGGCAGAATTCCAGATAGACTTCCTGATGGAAGACCAGCTATTGCTTGGGAAAGAAGATGGACCGAGGGTAATTTACCCCTTTGGCTTATTGCAACAGGAGGAGGAATTGCAGTTATCCTCGTGATTGGTTTATTTTTTGCTGGATCCTATAGTGGTGTAGGAGCCGGAGGTTAATATTTTTATAAATTACTATTTGATCTACAACCAGTAATTATCAGTAAATATTTTCACCTTAGACCTGGTTTCCTTTGAAACCAGGTCTTTATTTGTAATTAAACCATCTCTAAGTGAAGTATGTGACAAACTTTGCGGCCTTTCGATATCTATAATTTTTGCAGTTTCATAAACAATTTTATTAGCTACTTCAGTATTTATTTTTAAATTTTCAAGAACCATCTCTACGCTCACTTCATCGTGAGATTGATGCCAACAATCATAATCAGTAACCATTGAAAGAGATGCATAAGCAATCTCGGCTTCTTTTGCAAGTCTAGCTTCTGTATGATTTGTCATGCCTATAATGGAACATCCCCATTTTCTATATAAGTTGGATTCTGCTCTTGTTGAAAATGCTGGTCCTTCCATAGCGAGATAAGTTCCACCTCTATGCAATTGTCTTCCTGCTGGAATACTAATCTCCCCGATATCAGATAGTATTCCTGATAAATTTCTGCAAAAAGGATCTCCCATTGTTACATGTGCGACAACTCCTTCATTAAAAAATGTTGCAGGCCTATTATGAGTTCTGTCGATAAATTGATCAGGTATAACTATATCTAATGGCCTAATTTGTTCTTGAAGAGAACCCACTGCTGATGGTGCAATAATCCATCTAACCCCCAAAGATCGTAAGGCCCATATATTAGCTTTATAAGGTACTTCTGTGGGATTGAATTTATGAGTCCTTCCATGTCTAGCAATAAAAGCTATTTCAAGATTCCCTATTTTAAAGATCCTTATTGAATCTGAAGGTTTACCATAAGGAGTATTAACTGCAATTTCTTTTGAGCATTCTATTGTATTTATTGAATAGAAACCACTACCACCAATAACTCCTAATTTAGAATCTTTTATTGGTAATAAATGTTCTTTATTCATCTTAATTAAAATGACATTTAATCATCTAGTTCTTGTTGGAGGGGGGCATTCAAATGTTCTCTTAATGCACAAATGGTTGATGCAACCGAATTTAATGCCAAATCACCCTATTACAATTATATCTAGAGATTCACATTTGGTTTATTCTGCTAAGTTCCCATCAGTTATTGCCAACTTAATTTCACTGGAAGAAAGTTTAATTGATATTGCATCATTTGCGAAGAGTGTAAAAGTTGCATTTATTCAAGAGGAAGTTAAAAATATTCAATTTAAACAGAATAAAATAATTTTTAAAAGCAGACCTGCAATTTCTTATTCAGATCTTGTAATTAATTGTGGAAGTAGAACTAAAGTTGCAAAGCAATTTGCAGAGTTAGTTCAAAAAAAGATTGCTTTCCCCATTAAACCTTTCTATGAATCTTATAAATGTATTTTGGAGGAAGATAAATTTGATTCCTATGATGAATTACCATTCGTAATCATTGGAAGTGGTCTCGCAGCAATAGAAATAGCATTTGCACTCAGAAAAAGATGGAAATATAGATCATTGATTTTAGTTTGCAAATTACAAAAGCTTTCTGATAAATTTATATTCTGGTTGCAGAAATTTAAGATTATATTGAAACCAAAAATTAACTTTAAATATAAAAAAATTCTTTTATGCACTGGTAATGCTCCTCATCCTTGGATAGAAAATAATTATTTGAGATTAGATTCGAGAGGCAGAATTATTACAAATTCGGCTTTAAGGAGTGAGCAATTTTCAAATATATATGCGATTGGTGACTGTGCTTACAGTGGTAAATCCCAATTAAATTCATCTGGAATATTAGCTGTTAAAGCTGTAAAAAGACTTTCTGAAAATATTAAAAATAGTTTAAATAAAACAAGATTAAAGAAGTGGTATCCACCAAAAAAAGGTTTGCAATTAGTAAATTTATTCAATGAATCCAATCAATCTGCATTTGCGATTTATGGCGAATTTATAATTGGACCAAATATATATTTATGGAGGTTAAAAAATAAACTTGATAATGATTTTCTTGCCAAATTAAAGCCTCCTGCAATGCGTATTGATTCCATCAAAGAAAATATTGATTGTCGTGGATGTGCTTCTAAGCTATCGCAAGATATTCTAAATAAGGTTTTAAAAAATTCTCAGCTAATTAATTTTGTTGATAATACAGAGGATGCATCTGAAATTTTTAAAAATGAAAAAGAAATAATTCTTCAGAGTGTTGATGGATTTCCAGCTCTAGTTAGTGATCCTTGGCTTAATGCCCGAATAACGACCTTGCATGCATGTTCAGATTTATGGGCTTGCGGAGCAAAATTATCATCAGCTCAGGTATTATTTTCTTTACCTAAAGTTAATTATGAATTTCAAGAGTATCTTTGTTCTCAAAGCTTAAAAGCTATAAAATTTACTATTGAAGAATTAGGGGGAGAATTACTTGGTGGTCATACTTTTGAAACTCGAAATTTTGTGGAAAAACCTTACGAATTTGGTATGGATATTTCTTTAAGTGTCCAAGGAATTATTAAAAATGGAAAAAAACCTTGGAAAAAAAATGGTTTGAAATCTGGTGATATCTTATTACTATCAAAACCATTAGGAGTTGGAATTATTTTTGCCGCTCAAATGCAAAATATTAATTTATTTAATAGTACTAATTCACTTTATAAAAGCCTTCGAACTAGTCAGCAAATTCTTGTGGATCAAATTTATCATCTTCAAGATGATTTAGGAGAAAATATTATTAATGCAGCTACTGACATAACTGGATTTGGATTTATTGGACATTTAAAGGAAATGATAAATAGTTCTAATATTCAAAGAAAAAATCATAATCTAAATGAAATTAAAGCAGTTTTAAATTTAATGGCTTTTAAAACTTATCCACATGTTATGGAATTGATTAGAAAGGGAGTTAAGAGTACTTTATTTGATGGAAATAAGAAAATATATGATGAGATGGTAGATAAGGAATTTGCTCAAAGAGAAATAATATTTGATTTGGAAGAGGATTTAAGTGCTGGCAAAATTATTGACAAAATTGAACTTCTTTTAGATCCTCAAACATGTGGCCCACTTTTGATAAGTTGTGAACCAAAATATGAAAAATATTTTAAAAATAATTGGTATAAAGTAGGCAGGATTTGTGATAAATATATTTAATGTTTTGAGTAATTATCTATATTAATATATCTTAATCTTTTAATTTCATCTCCAATATTTTTCCCTTCTTCCCACCCCTCTGCTTTTAAAGTTTTTCCATTTTTACTACTTTTTATAAATCGATAAATAAATAGCCACCGAAATAATTCTCTCCAGAAAAGGATACTTTCTGAAATTAATAATTTAATTGTTTCAGGATCTAAATTATTATCTTCAATAAAAGCTGTCCAATTTGATGCTGAGAAATATTTATATTTTTCTTTGTTTTGTTCTAACTTTGATTTTATAAAATTAAATTCATTTAGTATTTTTCTATCTTTTTTATTGATAAATAATCTCTCGCATATCATTTCACTAGATTTAGAGTCTTTTATTAAATATAAGATTTCCTTCCCATTTAATTTTTTTATCCAATGTAAACCTCTTGTGAATTTATGGTTAATCTTTATATCTTTATTTAATAAATCAATAACTTGCCAACTATTGAGTACAGAAATAATTTTAGATAAATTGTCAAATTTATTTATTTCGGAAAGTTCCATTCTTATTCTTATGCTTATACCTGGTGGGAAAATAATTCTATTTTTTTTATATTTATAAATCCAAGGCCATGATTTAATTGTTTTTTGTGATTGAACTAATGAACTATGAGTTATTTCAAAATTTAGTCTAGAGGCATACTTTGCACATCTCAAAAGCCTACTTGGATCATCTTTAATACTATTTTTATGCAGTAAGTGAATTTCTTTTTGTTTTATATGATTAATACCTTCAAAAAGATCAAGGATTTGTCTTTTGGTAATTTCAAAAGCGATCGCATTTATGCTTATATCTCTTCTTTTTAAATCATGCAAAATTGTTGATTCTTTTACGACTGGATTGAAACCCGGTGCTTCATAAATTTCTTCTCTTGCAGATGCTATATCTATCTTTAGATTATTAATATTTAATTCAACGGTATTATAAATTTCAAATTCCTTGATTAGACATATTTTTACATCTTTAATATTTTTCTTTATGAATTTGGCTAAAGATATTGCAGATCCTTCTATAACTATGTCAAGGTCTATAGGGTTTGTATAATTTAACTTGTGAATTCTCTTGATTAGTAAATCTCGAATATACCCTCCTACAAATGCTATTTTTACCTTTTTATTTAATTCAATATATTCATTTAACAGGCTATATAGCTTATAAGGAATATTCAATAATTCCTCGTATAGATATAAATCATATTTTTCCATAATTATTCATTATTTAGACGTCTTATTGGAGCTAATCTTGGGTCTAATATTTTGCTACCTTTATCCCCAAATTTTACTGCTATTGAAATTTTTTCTCCTGTTCCGAAAATATGAATGATTTCACCCTTGCCAAATTTTGCATGAATTAATTTATCATCAATTTTCCATTTTTCTCCTTTACTAGGTCCTGAATAAAGTCTTCTAACAGTATTTATTGGTTTATTTTGAAATTCATTATATTTACGATCTATTCTTGTTAGGCGATCCATGTGCATGTCTCTTCTTAAAGAAATTCCTGTTGATTGAGGTAAGTCCCCATTTATTAATTCTTCTGGAATTTCTGAGATGAATATTGAAGGAACCGTTGCTTCTCTCATTCCTCCCCACAATCTTCTTTCTCTGGCATGAGTTAAATAGACTCTTTCTTTTGCTCGAGTCAAACCTACATAACATAACCTTCTTTCCTCTTCTAATAATGAAGGAGTATCTATAGATCTATGACTAGGGAATAAACCTTGTTCTAACCCAGTTATAAAAACATTTTGAAATTCAAGACCCTTACTATTATGCAGTGTCATTAGAGTTACTGAATTCGCAAGATTTTTTTTATTATCAGTTTCTGAAGTTAATGCCGCTGATGATAAAAATCCCTCTACGTCGCCACTTTCATTCTCTTCTTCATATTGTGTGGCTGCATTTATTAATTCTTGTAAATTATTTCTTCTATCCTCTGATTCTTCTGTGCCGCTCATTAAGAGATCTTTAAAATAGCCACTTTTTTCAAGTATTAACTGAATTAATTGTGATGGACCATAATTCTGGAGATAGCAACTTAATTCGTTCATTAATTCTGTAAACTGATTAATCCCTTTTGATGTTCTACCTATTGTGGATATTAAGCATTCTTTATTATTTATGACCTCCCATAATGAGATGTTTAATTGATTCGCAATTGAGTTTAATTTCTGAATAGTAGTTTTGCCTATTCCTCTTCTTGGAACATTGATAATTCTAAGAAGGCTAATATTGTCATCGTTATTAACTAAGACTTTAAGGTATGCCAATGCATCTTTAATTTCTCTTCTGTCATAAAAACGTAGACCTCCGAAAATAGTATAAGGTATTTGCCATCTCACTAATGATTCTTCTAAAACTCTTGATTGCGCTCTAGTTCTATAGAGAATCGCAAAGTTTCGCCATTTTGGTTCAGAATTCCTATTCCCAAGTTGTTTGATCTTATTCGTAATTGCTTCAGCTTCGCAAACTTCATCATCGCAACTTAATAAATTTAATGGTTCTCCATCTGATTTTGTTGGTTTTAAGATCTTTTCAATTCTCTCGCTATTATTTTCTATTAAAGAATTTGCAGCACTTAATATATTTGAGGTTGATCTATAGTTATTCTCTAACTTAACAATAGAATCAGAAGTGCTTTTTGAATCTCTTTTGAAATCTTCTTTAAAACCCATTAGTATTCTAAAATCTGCGGCTCTAAAACTATATATACTCTGATCTGCATCACCAACTACAAAAATTGATCTGTCATCCCAATTCGAAAATAAATCTGGTTCAGTATTACCAGTCGTTATTAATTTAATTAATTCATATTGAGTTCTATTAGTATCTTGATATTCGTCAATCAATATATGCTTAAATCTTTGATGCCAATACTCCCTGACTTTATGATTTTGTTTCAATAAAAAAACAGGGATTAATAAAAGATCATCAAAATCTAAAGAGTTATTTTTTGATAGAGATATCCTATATTTTTTATATGCATCTGCAATCACTTTATCAAAATTATTTTCAGACTTTTCTTCTAATTGTTTAGGGGTTAAACATTGATTTTTTGCATTACTAATTGCCCATTTAATTTTTTTGGGATCATATCTTTTTGGATCTAAGCTCATCTCTTGAGTTACTATTTCCTTAATTAAAGTTTGAGAGTCTGTTTCGTCATAAATAGAAAATTGTCTATTCCATTTGAGTCCATCAGGATCCTCATATTTATCAATATCAAATCTCAATAATCTTGAGAAAAGGGAATGAAAGGTTCCAATCCATAAATCACGTAATCGATCTTGATAAATATCAGCTCGAAGTTGATTCTGATCAAATTCTTTTAAGGTGGACCAAGGTTGCCCAAAACGAATATTTGAAAGTTCTTTAGCTAGTATTATTTCTAATCTCTCTTTCATTTCTTTCGCCGCTTTATTGGTAAAAGTTACAGCCAAAATATTATATGGATCAGTTTTATTATTTTCAATTAAATTTGCAATCCTATGAGTAAGTGCTTTTGTTTTTCCGCTCCCAGCTCCTGCTACAACAAGTAAAGGGCCATTTATGTGACTTACAGCTCTTAATTGCTCTTCGTTTAAAGATTCAAAAAGATAATTGTTGATTTGAGTCACGATTGGTAGTTTAAAAATATTTAGTCTTTTAATTTTTTGTTGTTAAGTTTTCTAAGTCATATATTGCTTTTTTTAATTGGTTTATCTCATTATTGTTGTCTATAATTTCTTTGCAAATCTTTGAAGGAATTTTTAATTTAATACTTCTTTTAAGAATTTCTTTTTCTAATCTTTCCTTATAAGAAGCAAGTAACTTTTTTGACAAAGTTAATTCTTTATTATTCACTTAAATAGAGATTTATATATTTACATCGTAACGCATAATTCTGATAAAAAATTAAAAATTTTTATTGTTTTCGTTAAGAAGAGTTGCTTTATATAAATAAATGGAGTTAAAAATCTCGAGATTGTACTATTCTTGTAAAAGTCTCTTATTCTAAGAGCTTCTTTATAAGTTTTCAAAAGTAATGCATAATTTAGTAAGTAAGGATTTTCTTTCAAACAGCTATGGTTTAACAAATGTATTAGATAAAAATTTTGAGAACATACAGAAGTTTATAAATACAGCTAATACCCGCTTGGATGCAATAATTTCCATAACTAACAATTCTCACGCTATTGCGGCTGATGCAGTTACTGCAATGATATGCGAAAATCAAGATTCTTTAAATTCAAATAACTGCGTAAATACTACTAATAAAATGTCAGTATGCTTACGTGATGGAGAAATTATTATTAGATATATTACATATCTACTATTAACAAAAGATGAATCAATTTTGGAAAAGAGTTGTTTAAAAGATTTAAAGAATACTTATATTGCTTTAGGAGTGCCACTATCAAATGCTGTAAGAGTAGTTGAGCTTATTAAGGACTCAACAATAATAGATATTAAAACAACTTCGCGTTTGTCTAAGGAGAATAAATCTTTAACATCTGAGCTAATAAAAGAAACAGATATTTATTTCGACAAAATTATTAAACTAATGGATTAATTAGTTATTCTTCTTATCTCAGAGGAAAACGAAGTTTGTATGGGCGAACCAAACTCTTTATTTTTAATTAGAGAATATCTTGCTCTTAAATGCTTTGATATAAACCATATTTTTTCTTCACAAATTGTTGAATTATATTCAGTAATTATGTTTAAGTTTTCTTGCTGGTCAATAAAATAATTCGAATGAGTATGGATCAATTCGGCATAACCTTTATTTCTTAGAATTATTCCAGACTTGATATCTTTTTGAGAAAAGATAAGGATTGTTTCGCTTGAATCTGAATTCTCTTCAATTTCCCAATCACTCTTAGCTTGCCAAATAATTTTGATTGCGAATTTAGGATTTAAGGCGAAACTGAATTTTTTTACTAAATCTTTAGCATCATCACAATCCAAGCTCAGATAAGAAATAATAATATTACTTGTAGTATTTTCGAATTCACCAAAAGCAATAGTGTGAGTACTTCTTAAAGATTTCCACTCACCTATGCTCTTATCAATAAATTCTTTAATAGTTATTTGGTTCTTCGGCAAGTTTTTCTTCAACTGAATGATTAGTCGCTTTTTGAATCATTCTTACCATTGAATCAATCATAAGATTTTTGGCGGATGTGATTTTTATTCCTGAGGGGGTTGTAGATATTTGATCATCTGGACGATTATAAGATGTAGGCCTAAACGGGGACATTTGATGATTTTTACTTTTCAAGATATCATTCTGACATAAATTAATTACTTAAAATAAAATTTTTGCAAACTGTTATAAGTTTTTTATCTTCTTAAAGTAAATTTTGTAAATATCATTTAGAAATATTTTTTGCTAATCCAGAAATTGTTGCTAAAGCGAACATCCCTAAAAGTGCTATGCCAAGTAATATTCCTGCTCCTTGACTAACTCCAGCCCCAACTGCGACTAAAATCGAATCGCTTATTAATAAGCTAATCAGTAAAGCAGGCGTGAATATTCTCCATCTTGTCCCTCCAATACCTATCGCATAACTTAGAAAATCAAAAAGTCCTGTCATCAAAAGTCCTGTCATTAAGAAGAAATTTCCTTCAAGTTGATTTTGATTAAAACTTTCAATCCTTTTCATGGCTTTAATCCCAACTATTCTTCTTACTGGGGTACGCCCATAATTTCTTGCGATGAAGAAAGCTGCTTGGCAAAAAACAATATCAGAAATCAATATAGTAAGGTAACCTATTTTAAAACCTAATAGAGAGCCTGCTAAAAGAGAATAAGCAGAACTTGGTAACGCAGGTAAAATAATACTTATCCCTCTGAGAATAAAGATTCCTATTGGAGCCCAGATTCCCATATTTGCAACCTGTGTTCTTAATGGTTCAATCCCATAATTCTGAATCACATATATTAGGAGAATAGCTATTGCAACAAAAAAGAGAATAGATAGAAACTTTCTTAACCTGAGCATTATTTTTGTGGTTTATTATAAATTGAGAATTAAGATTTATAGCTATTAATCATTCAATTAGTTCACCAATTTTTAATATAGACTTTCGATTCTATCAAATATCTGGTACTTAATGCAATTTCTTAAATTATGTAAGAATTATTTAATTGGTTAAGGATAAATTGACATGCTATTGAGTTCTTAATGATTTTCGCTTATTTAAAAAATCCTTTTGTAGTATAAGCTTAGTTTAATTAATTAAATGCTTTTGAAATTGAAAAATTTTTTTTGTATTACTTTGTTATTGATCATATTTTTGCCACTACAAATAAATGCAATTGAGCATGATTGGGTGAGCGTTCCTGCTAGCAAATTTGGTGAGCAACTTTGGGATGCCAAAACTATGCATAAAAATCAAGATGGCTCAGTAAGGGTTTTAAGTAAATTTATACCAAAAATTAAAAATGATATCACTAAAGATATTCTTTATACGATGGATATAAATTGTTCTCAAAAAACTTTTAGAGATGTTGGTGTGGGTGCTGAAGATTTTAATGAATTTGAAAATCTTCAAGCCAAATGGAAATACCCAAATGGAGACAAATTAATTTTAGGTGTTATTAACCAAGTATGTAATGCCGATAAATGACTTCTATTAAATTAAAAATAAATTTTATTTAGAGTCAAAAAGCTATTTATAAGTTTTCAATCATAAACTTTTTATAAATGAATTTTGAAAAATTAATTTATATACTTAGTTACCACTCTCTTAATGAGATTTTCCCCATTCTAAAGTTGAATAAAGGTGGTATGATCCAGATTTGAACTGGGGAAATGCTGGCATAAACCCTGTATTTGCTATGCTTTTTAGTCTCAAGATTGCCTGATTCACCTACCACTCACCTACCATTGAAATTTGAAAAATTACAATTTTTATATAATATTTTTTAAGAAGGATAGGTGAAAATGTTCTTTAAATCGATAACTAATAATATTCTAAATATATTTGCAATTGCTGTACTGTCTGCTGTTATTATTCCTCTACTTACCGTTACTCCATATAACAGTGTAAGCAGATCATATGAAGATAAAAAATTATGATACTACAAAATATATAATTATTCCAAATCAAGATATTATTGAAAATGGTTTAATACAAGTGCAGTTAGATTCGGAAGCAAATAGTAAGAGACTGTTAGAAATAAAAGAAGAGATTCTCTTTAAAAATAAGAATTTACCAGATTCAATAATTTTTTATGTTGATGCTAAAGACCTTCCAATAAATTATATAGGTCAAGATATTCAAATAACTTGGGCAATTCTTGATAAGAATGTTTTTGAAATCCCATTGTTCGAATACCTTTCTTTTATAAGAGGATGGCATTCTGGACATTTGGAATATTTAATAAATAAAATGCAAAAAGCAATAGATCGGAAAGATCACCAAATTAATGGGGCATGGGTCTATGAAAACAAAATCCTTTTTGTAATTAGAGATAAAGAATCTCTAGCAAATTGGCGTTTTGAGGACCTACATAAAAGTGGAAATAATTACATGGAAAGACTACCTTTAAAACAAAGTAGATTTATAGATATTGAGAGGGAAAGTTTTACTGAATTAAAGGATAAAATAATTTTTCAGATTCCTGTAAGTCCTCCTGAATATGGATTTGTTACTTGCTCTCTCGATAAGTGTAGTAATTTGAAATTAGCAAATGAAGAAAAAATTATTCCAAATATTATGAATAGATTCCAATGAGATTAAATAAAAATATTTTATTAAATAAATAAATAAATAAATAAATTAATCAATTAAGCGCTGGTAGTTAATTCAAGGGATAATCTATGAAAATTATCTAAACGTCACCTCACCTACCACTAAAGTAGTTAAAATTTTTTGCATAAAAAAATGCAGATACGTTGCTACACCTGCAATTTTTTCCCCATTCTAAAGTTGAATGAAGGTGCCAGGACCCAGATTTGAATTGGGTCTCGAATGACTACAGAATGCAGTCATAGTAATATGTTTGCTTATGTGTGGATATGACCGTACTACATGCAACGTACTACATTTCCGAGTATAATATTCCTAGAGTTTGCAAGGGATTTGGGTAAATCTGTAGTACGAATAAAGAAGAAACTCCCTGATGATTGGAGGTCGGTATATGTGTGTGATTACTTCAAATGTGACGAGTTATATCATGAAGGTCTGAAGTTGAAGAGGACTAATGGCAGAAAAATTCAATGTGAATTTTTACCACCGATAACAAAAGACCCAAGGGAAAGGGTAGGCAAGGAAAAAAGAAGGTCACCTTACCTGAAATCTACTGGTACTCATGACCCAGTCGAGGCAGTAACTGAAGCGATAAAGATTCAAGCAAATTTTTTCAGTTATGGTACTCAGGAGGCGCAGAGAAAAAGAGTTGAGCAACAGTATAGTCTCAGTAAGTATTGGGAAATTTATTTCAAAAAATTCTGTGAAAAAGCAGAAACTAAGAGAAATTATAAGAGGCGAATAAGGGATGAGAGAAATCTTTGGACAGGTAATGGTTGGGGAATTATGCATCAACCATTTGCAAATAAAAGTGTTGATAAGGTTGATGCTAATGACCTTGATGATTACTGGATTGCATTGGATAAAAGGGGTCTGACCAGAAATCCTCCTACTGATATGTCTGGTCAAAAGAAATCTCTAAAAACATTACTGAATAAACTTATGAAGACTGCTAGGGCAACAGATAAAAATAAATTTGGTAATCTTCAGGATTTGATTTTCCCTACTATTCACCAATGGAGTACCAAGGATGAGGTGGAGTATTTCACTAGGGATGAGTGGGATGCATTGTGCCATCAAATCATTGACCTATCAGGAGGTTATGCTCAACAAAAATTACTCCCTAAAGAATATGAGTCACTAAGTTTTGATAGGAGAGATAGAAAAAAGGGTCATAGGAATTGGGTTGATTTGTATGACGCAATGATGTGTATGTGGTTCTATCACCTAAGAGCAGAAGATATGCCAAGACTCAGGGCAGAGTGGATGACTTTCAATGAAGAGTCTAAGAGTTGGCAGTTTTACTTAGAAATATTGAAGGGTAATCGGCAGAAGCATATCAGTAATTCTTTTAGACCATGTAACCCGACATTCAATCGGATTTACTGGCGAAGACCAAGTGGTTATATTGTATTTCCAATGTATAAAAGGGATGAAAGTAATCCTGAAGATAATCAAGTATTGGAGACATGCAACTTTCTTCTTCAATATGCAGTAGAGAAGGCAGGCATCAAGAAAAGGCAGAATATGACTTTTACGAATATTAGACATACTGCCTTTTACCTTATGGTCAAAGAGAATAGAGAAATGTTTATTACTGATGGAGAAATTGAGACATTTGCCAAAAACGGTCACACTTCACTTGAAGAGTTTAGAGATACTTATATCAATAAGGTTGATGCTGAAGGTCTAGTCGCTAAGGTCAGGAAAAAGACTAAGAAGGATATGAGTAATTGGGAGTTGAACTTAGGGATAAAAAGACGTAAGTCTGCATAGAAAATAGGTGTGCTAACAACCGTAGGATAATTAGCACAGTAATTTATGCTTGAAAAATCACTATAAATCTAAAGATATTGTGTAATAAGTGTGCTAAAAAGGGTGTGCGGTTGCTTTTATGCTATGATTGCTAATAACAGGGTATGTTTCTAGCACAATGAACAAAGTTATAGGGTATTCAAGAAAATCGACAACATCACAGACTAACGCTCCTGATGTGGAAGCACTAAAGCAAGCAGGGTGTGATCAAGTTTTCGAGGAGAATGTATCAACAAGGAAGGCAGAGAAAGACAGACCTGAACTGATGAAGTGTCTCGCATCACTAAGAAAAGGAGATACTCTCAAACTAACTTCACTCAGCAGACTAGGAAGAACTCAAAGAGAAGTAATCAACAGATTACATGAGTTACAAGCAGAAGAAATCAATGTAATTACACTTGATGGTTTGATCAATACTGAAGCACTTGGAAAGTTTGCACCTGTTCTTATTGGATTACTTACTGGTTTGAATGAAGTAGAAAGAGAATTGACTCAGGAAAGAACTATTGCATCTGTTGAATATCGCAGAAAGACAGGGGGTAACTTAGGAGGCAGACCAAAAACATCTGCAAAGAAAGAAAAATTGGTACTAAGACTAAGGGAAGAAGGAGAGTCTTTGAGATCTATTCAAGATCAGACAGGTGTTGCAGTAGCAACCATTAGAAGGATTATTCAAGATGCAGAGCAAATCAAGGTAGGTGCAAAATAATGAGAAAGTTCAAAGTTTCAGCATTATTGGGTGGGTATAGAATTGTCGAAGAAATTTCAGGTATGTCTGAGCATCATGTAATCAGAATTATGCAAGCAAAATATGGAGATAAAGCAAGAAATATCTGGGCACAACTGATATGAGTACAAGTTGGGAACACTACAAAAGGGAATCTGATAAAACTTTATGGGTGCATATATGTGGTAATCCTAAAAGTCAGATTGCTATAGCAATCAATAAGTGGTGGAAGACAAGATATCCAACTTACAAGATGCGGATATGTAATAAAGAGACTTTTGATTCAGTCAAAAAGGAAAATTGATCTACAAATTTTTTTACAAAAACTAACTCGCCACTAATTCCTCTCCAAGGGTTTCTGCTTGCTGAAGAACAGTTTCAACTGCAGTAACTTGTTCGTCAGGAGGATACTTATATCTCTTCAAAAGTGTTTTGATTTTGAGTCTTAGTTTTGCTCTAACATTTTCCTTATATTGCCAATCAATATTTGCATCTCTTCTCATAATCTCAGCAAGTTCTTTCGCCATATTGGCAAGAACTTCTTCTTTCATGAGTTCATGTGCAGATGGATTATCAGCAAGTGCATCATAGAAAGATTGTTCCGCGGAAGACAAACCAAGTGATACTCCTTTTTCTAAATCTTCTCGGAATTTCTTCGCCATTTCGATAAGTTCTTCGATAACTTGTGCTGCTTCAATTGCACGATTTTGATATTTATTCAATGATGCTTTGAGCATTTCACTAAAGTTTTTTTGCTTGACTACATTTGTTTTGAATTTACTTTTCACTTCATCATTTAGTAGTTTTTGAAGTAATTCAACTGCTAAATTTTTTTGAGGGATCTTACTTACTTCGGATAAAAATTCATCTGACATAATGCTTATATCTGGATTCTTGAGACCTGCAACTTTGAATACATCAGTTACTCCCTCAGAAACTAATGACTCAGATAATAATTGTTGCAGTTGAAAACCATAACCTTTTCTGGGTGTTTTACCACTAATAGTTCCTTTTACTAACATCGCTCTCATTGCCTGAAGAAATGCAATTTCTGGACTAAGTTCAATTGCTTCATCTGTTGTTCCGCAGAGAGCAAATGCCTTTGTAATTTTTAGAACTGTATCGCAATATCTTTGCTTCCCATCTTCTATTTCAAGAATATGATCTAAGCAATTAGGAATAATTTCAAATGCTTTTCCTTTCTCTCTAAAGTGACTCCATTCGACTGGATGTAAGAGATCTTTTGCTATTTGTATTTGTTCTTGAAGAATACGAACTGCTTCACTTGTATCCAGAGTTGGTTTTCCTTTTCCTTTCGCAGCGGTATATGTGGCAAGTGCCTCTTTCAGTTGTGGTGCAATACCTATGTAATCAACAATCAATCCCCCTGGTTTATCCTTGAAAACTCTATTGACTCTTGCGATTGCCTGAGCAAGATTTGCTCCTTTCATAGGTTTATCAATGTACATTGTTGCCAAGCAAGGTGCATCAAAACCCGTCAACCACATATCTCTTACAAGAACAATTTTGAGTGGATCATTTGGATCTTTGAATCTATTTTCTAAATCTTTTTTTTGTTGTTTACTTGTGTGATGAGGTTGGAGAAGTTGAGATTCAGATGCTGATGCCGTCATTACAACTTTCACAGAACCTTTCATATGATCTTCATCATGCCAATCAGGTTTGAGTTCAATAAGTTCGTTATATAATCGAGCACAAATTTCTCTACTCATTCCAACAATCAATGCTTTTCCAGGTTGAGTTTTTGATCTTTGTTCATAATGAGCAACGAGATCTTTAGCAATTTGATTGAGTCGAGGTTCTGCTCCTACAAGTGCTTCTAGTGCTGCCCATCTTCCTTTCTCTTTCTCTGTAGATGAGATATCATCTTCATCTTCAAAAATGTCATCTACTTTACTATCAATCTTGGGGAGAGCACTTGATTTGATATCTAATTTTGCCAATCTTGACTCGTAATAAATTGGAACTGTTGCTCCATCATCTACTGCTTGTTGAATGTCATAAACAGATACGTAATGACCAAATACTGCTTGTGTATCCCGATCATCTTGTGAAATTGGAGTTCCTGTAAATGCTAGGAAGGTTGCATTAGGAAGAGCATCTCGGAGTCCTTTTGCTAATCCATATTTCACTTCTCCTGTCTTTGAATCAATTCTTCCTTTGAAACCATACTGAGTTCGATGTGCCTCATCGCATATCACTACAATATTTTTTCTATCAGTCAAAGTTGGGAAAAATTCCTCATCCTTTTCAGTCGCAAATTTTTGAATAGTAGTAAATATAATTCCACCGCTTGGTCTGTTATCTAATAGTTCCCTGAGATCTTTTCTTGACTCTGCTTGTTTAGGTTGTTCCCCTAATAAATCACCAGATCCTGCAAAAACGCCAAATAATTGACCATCTAAATCTTGTCTGTCAGTCACTAAAACTAATGTTGGATTTTGAAGTCTTTTGTCAGTTAGTAATTTCCCTGCAAGACATGCCATCTCAATACTTTTTCCTGCACCTTGTGTATGCCAAACAACTCCACCTTTACGATCTCCATCTGGTTTACTTGCCTCTACGACTCTTTCAACTGCTGTATTGACTGCATGGAACTGATGATAAGCAGCAATCTTTTTGATAATTTCTTTTTCTTCTTCAAAGACGCAGAATGAACGTATGAAATCTAATAATCTTTTTTTATCAAATAAACCTCTAACTAAAGTTTCTAATTGTTTGAACTTTCCAAGTGGATCTAAGTCTTGTTCTTTTTCAATAACTCTCCATTGTTGAAATCTCTCTTCATTCGCAGAAAGAGACCCCACTTTTGCGTAAGTTCCATCACTTATTACAAGGAGAACATTAGGAGTAAATAGATCAGGAATATTATTTTTGTAAGTTTGTAATTGGTTGAAGGCATCCCAAATATCAGTTTTCTCATCGGAGGGATTTTTGAGTTCAATGACAGAAATAGGGAGACCATTTATGTAAATAACTAGATCAGGTCTTCTATTTTTTGATCCATGAACTGCTAATTGATTTACAACCAACCAATCATTTTCTTTAGGACTCTCAAAATCAATTACTTTCAAGCGGATTCCAACTTCTTGATTACCTTGCATGTATGAGATTGGGAGACCAGTTGTCATCCAACTATGAAACTGGCGATTTGAAGCAAGTAATCCAGGAATGTTTGGATTTGATAGTTGAAGGACTGCAGAATCAATTGTTCTAATTGGTACTTCTGGATTATTTCTTTTGAGTGCAGATCGAAGGCGATTTTCTAGAATAACTTTTCTGAAATCATCTCTTTCAGTAGACGTTGAATCTGGAGCAATATCTGGACCATGAGCAAATTGATATCCAATTTCTTTGAACCATTCAATTGAAAAATTTTCTAAATCTTCTTCATCAATAAATGACATTAGATAACAACCTCTTCAATCATCTTTTCAGCATCTGTAATTCTTATATCCCCTGAAATAAGTTTTGGTAAAATAGTATCACGATACCTCGTTAGTAAGATGTTCTGATCTCTTATAATGAGTGACTTTTCTAAAAAAGGAAATAAGGTGTCAGTAAAATAATCAAGTAATTTAGGGTTAGGTCTAATAGTGAGTATCGACGTGAAATCTTTTGGACGTAATCTTTGATGACTACTTGAGGTTCCAGTTGCCATATTCCTCATTGCCTGAGTTACTCTGAAACTTTTAGTTAGATAATAAGCATAAGGGAGACCAACATTTTTCTTATATTTACAAACTAAAAATTCTGAAGATGATATCCTTCGCCTTGAACTTTCTTTAGAGGGTAACCATACGCGGAGGAATCTTGGATTCAATTTGCAAACCAAAAATGTATTATCAGATATCAAGAATTTGCTGCTTTTGATTGAGCATCCAATATCTTGAGTTGGATTATGTCCATCATCAAAAGCAGGAATACTATAATGATCAAATATTTCTTCAGGACTTTCAATAGGGTTTATTGAATTTCTTTCAAGATCTAATAACTCATCAATATTACAAATACCCCAACCTTTTGGTATCTCGCCTAATTCAGACTCTTCAAATGAATCAGGAAATAAATCACTTATCTCATCGTGTAGTCCAGTTGAACGACCTTCTACTTTTGCTCTGACGGGATCGAAATCAACGAACCATGATTTGAAAATTGATTTTGCTATCCCATCAAGAGTTTCATTAGTCTTTTTATTGATTTCAATTTTTTCATCTAGTGTGCCAAGAATATGTGCTATTTCTTTTTGCTCTTTCAAAGATGGAAGACAAACGGATATTGAATAAAAATCTTCTCTGGAAGTTGAGGGAATTGCAGATCCACTATCGAGTGAATTTATATCAATAGAGCGTAGTTGATAATATGCCCATTTGCTATCAACCCTTTTATTATGCTTCAACCAAAAAGCAGTATCAATTACATAAAAAGGAGTTGGTGAAAAATGTATACCTCGATAAGCACCTTTCCTTCCAATAATTACACCTGGACGGTCACAGATATATTCACT
>ALPF01000016.1 GCA_000291825.1 Prochlorococcus sp. W8
TTAGCCATTGTAATGATGACTAACTCGCTGAGTACTGTAGATATTGTCAATCAACAAAGTGGTGCAGGAATTTTAAGTTGGAATATCTGGAGACAACCTGTTGGTTTTATAGTTTTTTGGATATGTGCTTTGGCAGAATGTGAACGTCTTCCCTTTGACCTCCCCGAAGCCGAGGAAGAGTTAGTTGCTGGATATCAAACGGAATATGCAGGCATGAAATTTGCATTGTTTTATCTAGGTAGTTACATTAACCTTATTCTCTCAGCATTACTTGTTTCTGTACTCTATCTAGGAGGATGGGGATTCCCAATTCCAGTTGAAACAATAGCAAATATTTTAAATATCCCAATCAATTCTTCATTCATACAAGTCATAACAGCAACGCTAGGAATAGTTATGACTATATTAAAAGCCTATCTTTTAGTTTTTATAGCAATTTTGCTGAGATGGACTACACCAAGAGTAAGAATAGACCAATTACTAGACTTAGGCTGGAAATTTCTACTACCTATTTCTTTAGCAAATCTTTTACTAACAGCAGGGCTAAAACTGGCTCTTCCAAGATTTTTTGGAGGATAATTTAAGTATTAATACTTACAGAAACAATATTTTTCTGTTATAACGTATATATATAGGTTTCTGTTATGAAAGATTTTCTCCAAAAAGTCAGCAGTTACATCAAAGAAGCTTTTGGTGCAAGTAAATATTTATTCGACGGTATCACAGTAACATTCGATCATTTAAAAAGAAGACCAGTAACAGTCCAATATCCTTATGAGAAATTAATTCCTTCTGAGAGATACAGAGGCAGAATTCACTATGAATTTGACAAATGTATTGCTTGTGAAGTCTGTGTTCGAGTATGCCCCATTAATTTACCTGTCGTCGATTGGGTAATGAATAAAGAGACAAAAAAGAAGGAATTAAGGAACTACTCCATTGATTTTGGAGCATGCATATTTTGTGGTAATTGTGTGGAATACTGCCCAACAAACTGTTTATCAATGACTGAAGAATATGAATTAGCCACTTTTGACAG
>ALPF01000017.1 GCA_000291825.1 Prochlorococcus sp. W8
AATTATAACACCAATATCCTTTTCTCCATGATTTTCATAATTATAAGGATGTTAAAATATGATTTAGATTTGTAACTCATCTATGTGTGGGATATCAGGAATATTATCCTTAGTTGGTCAGAAAATCGATAGAAAGGATATTATTAAGTTAAATAATAAAATTGAACATAGAGGTCCAGATGCTGAAGGAAATTTTGTTGAAGGTAATATAGCCTTGGCTCATAGGAGGTTATCAATTTTAGACCCTAAGAATATTATATCTAATCAACCTTTTTTTTATTCCAATAGATATGTTTTAGTTTTTAATGGAGAAATCTATAATTATATTGAAATTAGAAAGCAACTTAAAGAGTTAGGATATCTCTTTGATACCAATTCTGATACAGAAGTCCTTTTAAAAGCTTATTTGGAATGGGGAGAGGAATGCCTAAATATATTTAATGGAATGTGGGCCTTTGCAATTTGGGATAGGATAGATAAAACTCTTTTTTGTTCCAGAGACAGGTTTGGTATCAAACCTTTATATTGGGTAAAAAAATAAAAATCAATTATATTTTGCTTCTGAAATTAAACAATTAAGAGAATTAAATTTAGGAAATAAATGTAATTACGACGAACTTTCTATTTTCCTTTTTAGTGGTTGTGCTAATTCATCCAATCAAACTTTTTTTAATGATATAAATTCATTACCTCCTGGGCATAATCTTACGATTCAAAGAGATGGTTTTATAAAAATAAAGTCTTGGTATAATTTAAGAAATAAAATTAATGATTTACATTATATTGAGGATCCTTCAGAATTTAAAAATTATTTAAATGAAGCAATAAAATTAAGAATGAGAAGTGATGTAGATATTGGGGCATCACTTTCTGGAGGCTTAGATAGTTCTTCAGTTATTTCAATTGCTTCAAAATTATTGAAATATTCAGGGCAAGAAAATAATTTTGCTGCTATTCACGCTAAGTCTTCAGATCCTATTTTTGATGAATCTCAATACGCTGAATTGGTTTGTAAAGATTTAGATATTTCTCTTTTTAAAGTTGAGCCCACATATGATCTTTTTCTAAAATCCATTAAAGAAATGGTATTTTTCCAAGATGAGCCATTCGCTTCTTCAAATATTTTAATGCAATATACTGTAATGCAAAAGGCAAAAAATTTAGGATTTAAAGTGATGCTAGATGGTCAAGGATCAGATGAAATTTTACTTGGCTACAGTAAATCTTTTTTAGTCAGTCTATTAGCAAATTTGACTAATCAAGGATTTCCTAGTGCCTTGGAGCACATATTTATGTCTTTAAGAAATAATGCGAATCTTAATATTAAGTCTATAACGAAATATGTTTTGGGAAACTTAAGTGGAACTGCAAGAGCTAAATATTTAAGTAGTAAAATGAAGTTTTTAAACTTATCAATTGAACCTACTAAATCTCTTTTTAAAGAAGTATCTAAAGCAAATCTTGATCCAATTGAATATCAAATTATTGATATAGAGAAAATATCACTACCTCAAATCTTAAGAACAGAAGATAGAAACTCCATGGCCCACTCAGTAGAAGCTAGACTTCCTTTCTTAGATTTTAATTTAGTAGAGTATTGTTTAAGCTTAGAAGTTTCTGAAAAGGTAAAAAAAGGATGGACAAAATATCCATTAAGAACTTCTGATATTTTAAATACAGAAATTGCCTGGAGAAAAACCAAGCTAGGTTTCGATGGCCCAGAAATTCAATGGGATAAAAAATTCGCCCCTTCGATGCTTGAAAAAATTAAAAAGTGTCCTCTTATAAATCAAATTTCTGATATGAAAGAACTTTCTAAATCATGGTTTAAGCTTTCTTCAAAAGATAGATGGCGTCTTTTTAATGTATGTGTTTGGCGAGAAATTCATAATGTTGATTTCTAAATTTTCTTTTCATATTAGTTCCTTTAAATTATTTTTTTTAAATTTAAAATACCACCAGGCAAGTAAAATAATATTTCCAAAATATTAACCATAGGATATCCAATAAAAAGAGAAAAGAAATTAATTAAAAGCAAAGAAAAATAGAATGCTTTATGTAAATAAATTAATTTAGATTTTAATGAAATAGATGAAAGATTAGCTGCTCGCACAGATAACAATATTAACAATACAAGATAAAATTACCTTTTTTATCTTTTATTATTGATTTTATATATCTCTTTATTTGACCACTATGCACATAACAACCTGCAGCCCTGCGAGCAAATTGCAGAAAACACCTGCAAAACCTTGTTAAAGCTTAGTTGGTGATCTGCATGGCATGCAGGGGGTCAGCGGTTCTAGTCCGCTTGGCTCCATCAGGTTTGTCGCTATTTATAGCAATTAGTTAGATTAAAAATTTAAATAACAGTAATAATTATTAGATTTAGATATTCTCTCAACAAGATAATTCCTACTTTTCAAAAGATGAAGGATATCCTTTTTGTTTTTTGAATATCTTTGAAGATGCTCTTCATCAATCTCTAAAATCAAAATTGTTTTATTTTTTAAAAAAAAATCTATTGAGTAATTTAATATTTCATATTCAAAACCTTCAACATCAATCTTAACTAGATTAGGTGCCTTAATCTTTGATAATCTTTTGATAGTTCTTATTTCACATGTCTCTGAGTTCTTTTTATTTTTATCAAATTTATTTCTGGCGATATAATTTGAACCAGGTTCTTCAGTTAAAATGACTTTCTCTTTTTTATTAATACTACCAATCCCGAAATTAAACGCTTTAACTTTTTTTGAAGAAAGTTGTATTTAATTTCAAAAAATTATGATATTTCTTAGAAGGCTCAAATGCATATACATAACATGAGTATCTTTTTGCTATAAAAACTGAATACATTCCAACATTTGCACCAATATCCCAAAAACTTTTAATTTTTTATTTTTGAAAATCTCTTTTATTTTTAAAAAAGTTGATGGTTCATAGGTCCCTTGCAAATATTGTGTCCAATGATGTTTTGGAAGAATCAACATCTTTAGATTGAATTTGTAAAAATAAGGAATTGGTAAAAAATTAGGTAGTAATCTTTTTATGACCCTTAATATTTTTCTCAAGAGAATAAAGTTAAAATCTATACCACATCCTAGCAATTATTAAAATGCGACCACTACTGCTATGCAGAAGATGATCTATTAATTGGCAGTTATTCATTTAGACAAAGCTTTGCATATAGTGGTGTTTTTCTATATGAAATAAATCAAGATTAATTGACTGTTCAGATGAGGTATGACTTACAAACCAACCTAAGAAAATACCCTAGTTTCCATGATGAAAAAGGTAGAAAAGAAAGATTTAAAAAATCAAAAGAAAAAATGTTAGAGAATAGCAACAATTTGTAAAGGCTATTAGTATGAAAAATTTTATATAATTATATTTTAAGATCTAGAACTAATAAAATAATTTAATTTGTTTTATAACATTCTTTTGAAATCAATAACATTAAAGTTACCATCAGAATTAAAGTGATGTGTACCTATTATATCTTTTTAAATTTAGGACTTATTTCTTGAATAAACTTCTCAACATATTTATTTTTTGAAATTGTTTTTATCTCATTAATATTAAAACTACTCCCATAATTATTGCTCTGATGATTTTGTGAAATTCTATAAATTTTTGAACCTTTTTTAAATATTCCTCCATTTCTTGCTCCTTCTGAATTAAATATTACTGGATTTTTTAATGGTTTCCATTCATCTTTTTGGAGACTTTCATTCCAAAAAAATATGTAATTCTGAGCAATTCTCATTCAAACCCCCAGAACAAATATTTGTTAATAAAAACCAAGTATTTTTTTTCTTTATCAAAATAGTATCTACAGCGGTAATATTATCAATCAATACTTTACATAATTCCCATTTAAGTGGAAAATTTTTTGGTCAAATTTATTAATTAAATAATTTAATTACTAAATTACAATTCTATCCTTTTTTATTGTTTATTTATTTACATATTGAAGAATTATGAAATTATTATAGTATAAGTTTTTATCATAATTATAAGAGTTTTTTGAGGTTATAACTTTGGAAATCGTTAATTCTTCAAAAAAAATTTATATAGCTTTTATTATTACCTGTTTAATTATAATAAGTTATGGTTTTATAAGTCAATTAATATATGGAGAAAAAATAATTGGTTTATTAGAAGTTTTTTCTAAAAATATATTTTTTAGTTTTTGCATTATTAATATTAGTTATTTTATAAGGTATTTAAGATGGAGATTTCTTATACAAATTATTGGTTTTAAGATTCCTATTAAAAGAGATTTAATGAATTGCTGAGGTTCCTATTCATTACACTGCTCCTAGTCCAAGTTTAAATAAACAGTCAATTATAAACTCGTTATCAACCTTAGCCTGGCTTTTTATAAAAAGATATTTTATTGATAAAAAAGTTCTATATTATTTATGTATTGTATTAGTAAATAAGATTTTATTATTCAACAATTATCAAAAAATTAATGCAAAAAAAGTTTTTAATCATGATTAATCAATCAAAATATATTTTTGTAATTATTTTTATATTTATTGGAAGCTTTTTCATATTCTCCTTTCTTAGTGACCCAATGCACTCTTTGACTGATGGTCCAGATGATGTATTTTATTATCTTACATATTCAAGGGAATTGGCAAATGGAAATTTATTCTCATGGAATGGCATTTATCCTTCAACAG
>ALPF01000018.1 GCA_000291825.1 Prochlorococcus sp. W8
AAGAGAGGCCCATCATATCAAAGTTGTTTACTTCGTCATCAACCATTTGCATTTAAACAGCTCTTTTTTTATAGTAATGAAGTTTGCCAATCTAATCAAAGTTGTTAACTATCAAGCAAACAATTTAGCAATTGAAATCGAAACTTCAGAAAACCTTAGAATCTCATTCTAAAGCAATAACGGCAGAATTAATGCCCCCAAGAGGTGGTGACCCCATACGATCTCTCAAGATAGCACAACTTTTGAAAGATCAGGTACATGCTGTTAACATAACTGACGGTAGTAGGGCTGTTATGCGGATGTGCAGTTTGGCAATGTCCAAACTATTACTGGAGAATGAGATAGAACCGATCATGCAAATATCATGTAGAGATCGTAATAAAATCGCTTTACAATCAGATATTCTGGGAGCCAATGCTTTAGGTATCAAGAATATTCTTTGCATTACAGGCGATTCTGTTAAAGCAGGAGATCAACAAGATGCCAAGGCTGTGCATGAATTTGAAGCAGTAAAACTGCTTAAACAAATTCAAGAGTTTAATCAGGGAATAGACCCCAGTTTTGAAAACTTAAGTGATAGTAAAACTGATATTTTTGCTGGCGCTGCGGCTGATCCAAACTGCAATAATTTAAAAATATT
>ALPF01000019.1 GCA_000291825.1 Prochlorococcus sp. W8
AATGATGTAAAATAAAAGTTCAAGCAATACTAATGATAATAAATTTATCAATTTTTTATTGCAAATTTCAACTTATTTTAAATTATGTCAAGATACCGCGGCCCAAGATTAAGGGTTACGCGTCGCTTGGGAGAACTACCAGGTCTCACCAGGAAGGCTTCAAAAAAGTCTAATCCTCCAGGTCAGCACGGCCAAGCCCGTCGCAAGCGATCAGAATATGCAATTCGTCTAGAAGAAAAACAAAAACTTAGATTTAACTATGGTGTTTCCGAAAGACAATTAGTGCGCTACGTAAAAAAAGCAAGAGCGCAAGAAGGCTCAACTGGTACCAATCTACTTAGACTTCTTGAAAATAGATTAGATAATGTTTGTTTTAGATTAGGCTTTGGTCCAACGATACCTGGTTCAAGACAACTTGTTAACCACGGACACGTAACTGTAAATGGTAAGGTTTTGGACATTGCTGGTTATCAATGTAAAACCGGTGATGTTATAAGCATTAAGGAAAATAAAGCAAGTAAAAA
>ALPF01000020.1 GCA_000291825.1 Prochlorococcus sp. W8
TTACTCAACTGCATTTTGCAAGAGAGGGAATTCTGACTGAAGAGATGTCATATGTAGCTAAAAGAGAGAATTTATCAGAATCTTTAATTATTGAAGAAGTAGCAAGAGGGAGATTAATCATTCCTGCAAATGTTAATCACCATAATTTAGAACCAATGTGTATTGGCATTGCATCAAAATGCAAAGTTAATGCCAATATCGGAGCTTCTCCAAACGCAAGTAATATAGATGAAGAAGTTGAGAAACTTAATCTTGCAGTTAAATATGGTGCGGATACAGTTATGGATTTATCCACAGGAGGAGTAAATCTTGACGAAGTTAGACAAGCAATTATTACAGCTTCTCCAGTACCAATAGGAACTGTTCCTGTTTATCAAGCTCTAGAAAGTGTTCACGGGTCAATAGCTCGATTAACGGAGGATGATTTTCTGCATATTATTGAAAAGCAATGCCAACAAGGAGTAGATTATCAGACTATTCATGCAGGTTTGTTAATTGAACATTTGCCAAAGGTTAAGGGTCGAATCACTGGAATAGTGAGTCGAGGTGGGGGTATTTTAGCTCAATGGATGCTTCATCATTTCAAACAAAATCCCCTATATTCAAGATTTGATGATATTTGTGAAATTTTTAAAAAATATGATTGTACTTTCTCTTTGGGTGATTCCTTAAGGCCAGGATGCTTGCATGATGCTTCTGATGAAGCTCAATTAGCAGAATTAAAAACTTTAGGTGAATTAACTAAAAGAGCCTGGGAGCATGATGTGCAGGTAATGGTTGAGGGTCCTGGTCACGTTCCAATGGATCAAATAGAATTTAATGTAAGGAAACAAATGGAAGAATGCTCAGAAGCACCATTTTACGTGTTAGGACCGCTCGTAACTGATATTTCTCCTGGTTATGATCATATCTCTAGTGCGATTGGTGCCGCAATGGCTGGGTGGTACGGAACTGCTATGCTGTGTTATGTCACTCCTAAAGAGCATTTAGGACTGCCTAATGCAAATGATGTAAGAGAGGGTTTAATCGCATATAAAATAGCTGCACATGCAGCTGATATAGCAAGGCATAGATCTGGTGTTCGCGATAGAGATGATGAATTAAGTCATGCTAGATATAACTTTGATTGGAATAAGCAATTTGAATTATCGCTTGATCCCGAGAGGGCCAAGCAATATCATGATGAAACTCTTCCTGATGAAATTTTTAAGAAGGCTGAATTTTGTTCGATGTGCGGGCCAAAGCATTGTCCTATGAATTCAAAAATATCTGATGAATCTCTTGATGAGTTGGATATAAAACTTTCTGAATGTCAAAGTGCTATTTAATATGAGAATTAAAGTATTTCTTTGGTTTTATTTACGACATTTTCAACAGTGAAACCAAAGTTTTCTAGACATGTTCCTCCTGGAGCAGAGGCACCAAATCTATCCATTGTTATAGCAATGCCATCAAGTCCTATGTACTTATGCCATCCAAACGAATGAGCTGCTTCAACTACGACCCTTTTTTTTACATTCATAGGAAGGATACTTTCTTTATAAGAAGAATCTTGTTCCTCAAAAAGTTCAATACATGGCATGGAAATCACACGTGTTTTTTTGCCTAGTTTAGTAATTTCTTTACTTGCCTCTATACAAAGATTTAATTCACTACCAGTTCCTATGAATATGACATCTGGTGTTCCTTCACAATCTGAGACTACATAACCACCAAGAGCTACTTTATCAATTGAGGTGTTTTTTTTGGTTAGGCATACCTTGGCGACTTAAGCAAAGAGTGGATGGTCTATTTCTATTCTCAATCGCAATCTTATATGCACCACTAGTCTCATTTCCATCGCCAGGTCTAATAACAAGCATATTTGGCATCGCTCTCAAAGAAGGAATGGTTTCGACTGGTTGGTGAGTAGGACCATCTTCTCCAACGCCAATAGAATCATGAGTTAAGACATAAATAACCCCTAGACCACTTAGTGCTGATAATCTCATTGAACCTCTCATGTAATCTGCAAATACAAGGAAAGTGCCTCCATATGGGATCAAACCACTACTGTGGTAGGCAATCCCATTTAGGATGGCCGCCATTGCGTGTTCTCTTACACCAAAATGTAAATATCTTTTTTCAGGAGAGTGGGCTTGAAAAGATCCAGTCTCACCTTTTATATCTGTGTAATTAGAATGTGTAAGATCAGCAGACCCTCCAATTAATTCAGGAACATTTGGACCTAAAGCTCCTAAACAGATTTGCGAATGTTTTCTTGTAGCTAGTCCTTTATCTTCTGGTGTGTAGGTAGGTAAATCTTTATTCCAATTGCTAGGTAATTGCCCATTTAACATCCTTTCTAATTCAGCACCTTGTTCTGGAAAATTATTTTTATATTCTTCAAATTTTGAGTTCCAATTATTTTCTGCTTCCTCTCCTTTATCAATTGCTTGTCTGAAATGTTTATAAACTTCATTTGGTATCTCAAAGGGAGCATATTCCCAGTTAAGGAACTTTCTTGTTAATTCTGCTTCTTCATGTCCAATAGCAGCTCCATGTATTCCTGCTGTATCTGATTTGTTAGGTGAGCCATAACCTATAGTTGTAGAAATTTTTATTATTGAAGGCTTATCTGTGATTAATTTAGCGTCTTGAATTGCTTTTGTTATCCCCTCAATATCATGATTTCCATCTTCCACATGTTGCACATGCCATCCATAAGCTTCATATCTTTTTAATACGTCTTCTGTAAAGGATACATCTGTCCTTCCATCGATTGTAATTTGATTGTCATCGTAAAGAGCAATCAATTTACCAAGTTTAAGATGGCCTGCAAGTGAGCATGCTTCTGAAGATATTCCCTCTTGGTTGCATCCGTCACCCATAATGACATATGTATAGTGGTCTACAATATCAAAATTTGGCTTGTTAAATTTTGCTGCAAGATGAGCTTCAGCTATTGCTAATCCAACGGCATTTGAAATGCCAGCACCTAAAGGGCCTGTAGTTACTTCGACACCATCTGTTTCAAAGGTTTCTGGGTGACCAGGCGTTTTAGACCCCCATTGTCTAAATTCCTTAATATCCTCAATTGAAACCGATTTATACCCTGTGAGATGCAATAAAGAATATTGCAACATACAACCATGCCCGGCCGAAAGGACAAACCGGTCCCTATTAAACCATTTTGGATTATTAGGATTATGATTCATAACGTTTTGCCATAAGGCATAACCCATTGGTGCGCAACCCATTGGCAGCCCAGGATGACCACTATTTGATTTATTTACTGCATCTACAGCAAGCATTCTTATACTATTCACACAGAGTGATTCCAAGGAAACGGAAGCAGCGACCATTGTTTTAAATAAAGTAAGTTGGATATTTAGTTAGACTTTGTAGCGGTTATGCAAGTTTGCTAAATGCTAAGCATACATTGTGACCACCAAAGCCAAAAGAGTTTGAAAGAGTAACTCTTATTTGAGCATCTCTTGCATCATTAGGTACATAATCTAGATCACAATTCGGATCAGGATTAACGTAGTTAATTGTAGGAGGGATAAAATTATGTGTCAAAGAAAGTATACAAGCAACTGCTTCTATCCCTCCTGACCCCCCTAAGAGATGACCAGTCATCGACTTAGTAGAGCTTACAGGAATAAGGTAAGATTTGTCTTTGAAAATTGATTTTATCGCAGCGGTTTCGTTGCTATCATTCGCTGAGGTACTAGTACCATGAGCATTTATATAATCAATTTGGTCTATTTCGAGACTCCCATCTTCAAGAGCAAGCTTAATTGCTTGAGCTCCTCCAGTCCCTCCTGGTGATGGAGAAGTTATGTGATGAGCATCACATGTTGTTCCATAACCAATAATTTCTGCATAAATCCTTGCATTTCGACTTTTAGCATGTTCATAGGTTTCTAAAACAAGTATTCCTGAGCCTTCTCCAATAACAAAACCATCTCTTTCTGCATCAAATGGTCTACTAGCTGTCTCAGGACTATCATTTCTGAAAGAAAGTGCTTTGGCACTGGCAAATCCTGCAACACCTAAAGGGGTAATACTGGCTTCAGCACCACCACAAATCATTACATCAGCTTTACCGAGTTGCAAAATTCTAAAAGCATCTCCAATAGCATTTGATCCCGCAGCACAGGCCGTTGAGACTGAGGAGCTTGGACCTTTCGCTCCAATAGCAATAGCAGCTAATCCAGTTGCCATATTAGGGATCATCATTGGTACTGTAAAAGGACTAACTCTCTTTGGGCCTTTGATACTTAGAAGTTGAGCTTGACTTTCCATAGTTAAAAGACCACCCACCCCAGAACCAATAATAATGCCAACCCTGCCGGCATTGTTTTCATTAATTTCTAGACCCGAATCAATGAATGCTTGTTTAGCAGCAATAACGCCAAATTGTGAGAATCGATCCCACCTTTTAGCTTCTTTAGGTTCAATGAATTTTTCTAATTGCAGGTTTTTTACTTCTGCTCCGAATTTGCAAGGATGTTCCTCTGCATTAAAAAGTGTGATATTTGAAACACCATTTAATCCACTTTGAAGACCTATTAAATATTCATCAATGTTGTTACCAATTGGAGTAACCGCTCCAATGCCAGTAACAACTACTCGATGGAAAGTTGCCATCCTGAATTAACCTTTTTTGTCTTCGATAAATTTAACAGCATCTCCGACTGTGGCAATTCCCTCAGCTGATTCATCGGGAATTTCTATATCGAAGGCTTCTTCAAGAGCCATTACAAGTTCGACTGTATCTAGAGAATCAGCACCTAAATCGTTTTGAAAATTAGAATCAGATTTAATCTCACCTGACTCAACACTTAATTGATCTGCGACAATTGCTTGAACTTTTTGGAAAATTTCTTCTTGAGACATAGTTGGGAAATTTACTAGTTTTTCTTTAAAGATTGTATGCCCCAGAGTTAACAAGAGTGAAGTAAATCTTTAAATTTGTTTTTGATTGTTAGTAAATTTTATTAAAAAAAGGTATCTTGAGCAAATATTTATGTAACACGCGGTTAAGATTTACGACACTATTCGGATTTATGGTCATGAAATACTTTGTTACACAATAGGATCAGAGGAGGTTATCAACAGACAGATTCTTAATGTCACATGCAGTAAAAATCTATGACACTTGTATTGGATGTACCCAGTGTGTAAGGGCTTGTCCATTAGATGTTCTAGAAATGGTTCCATGGGATGGATGCAAGGCAGGTCAAATTGCTTCTTCACCACGAACAGAAGATTGCGTTGGTTGCAAACGCTGTGAAACAGCTTGTCCTACAGATTTTTTGAGTATTAGAGTTTACCTAGGTGATGAGACATCAAGAAGTATGGGATTAGCCTATTAACTCTCTTAGTGCAGTTTTAATAGAGTCCACGTTTTAAATAAAATCTACCAAATTCAATTAAGTTAAAAATAAACTTTTATATGTGTGGAATAGTTGCCGTTACTGGTTATAGAAAAGCGCTACCACTTCTAATTGATGGTTTAAAAAAATTGGAATATAGGGGTTATGATTCAGCAGGAATAGCTGTAATCAGTGAGGATGATAATTTAATTTGTGATAAATCTGAAGGAAAATTAAAAAATTTAATTAATAAAGTGAGTAATAAAGATATCTCTGGTTATGTTGGTATAGGCCATACAAGATGGGCTACACATGGTAAACCACTTGTTAAAAATGCGCATCCACATTTAGATAGTTTAGGGTCAATAGCAGTTGTTCAGAATGGTATTATTGAAAATTTTCAAGAGCTTAAATCAAGACTTGAGAAAGAAGGAGTTGATTTTAAATCTGATACTGATACAGAAGTCATACCACATTTAATTCAAAAAGAGTTAAATAATTTAAGTAAACTAAATTTAGAAAATAATGGATCTACATTATTAATAGCTGTTAGGAATGTGATTTCTGATTTAGAAGGAGCGTATGCTTTGGCTGTAATTTGGTCGGGCGCTCCAGACTCCCTTGTTGTAGCAAGAAGACAAGCTCCTTTAATAATTGGTCTAGGTGAGGGTGAATTTGTATGTGCTAGTGATACTCCTGCCATCGCAAATTTTACAAAAACTATTTTACCTATGGAAGATGAAGAAATTGGCCTTTTAACTCCTTTAGGAATAGAGCTATATGATTCGGAGAATGAACGGCAATATAGGAACCCAGTTTCTTTAAAATCATCTGAGCAAGTTGTAGATAAGAAAAATTTTAGACATTATATGCATAAAGAAATATATGATCAACCTGAAATTGCTAAGAATTGGGTGAAAAAATATTTATCTAAAATAGATTCAAATCAATATAAAATAAACTACGGTTTTGATACAAATTTTTTAGAAGGGATTGAGAGAATTCAAGTCCTAGCTTGCGGAACAAGTAGGCATGCCTCTATGGTTGGGAGTTATTTATTAGAACAGTTCTCTGGTATACCAACTAATGTTTTTTATGCTAGTGAATTTAGATATTCTCCTCCTCCTTTGCTTCCCAATACATTAACGATTGGAGTTTCACAATCAGGAGAAACTGCAGATACTCTTGCAGCTCTTAATATGGAAATTGAAAGGAGAAAATTAACAAATAAATTAGAACTGCAGCCCAATTTAATAGCAATTACTAATAGGGTTGATAGCTCTATGGGTAGATTAGTTCCAAATATAATTGACATTTCTGCTGGAATCGAAATTGGGGTCGCTGCAACTAAGACTTTCTTCGGTCAATTACTATCTTTTTATGGTTTGGCTATTAAATTTGCACAGCTAAGGAAAAGTAAATCTGTTGAAGAAATAAATAATTTAATTCTTGATTTAATTAATTTACCTCCACTATTGGAAGAACTAGTTAGTAGTCATAATAAAATATCTGAAAAACTAGCACATGATTTTTCTGATATAAAAGATGTTATTTTTCTAGGAAGAGGAATCAACTATCCAATTGCTTTAGAGGGTGCACTAAAATTAAAAGAAATAAGTTACATTCATGCGGCTGGTTATCCTGCTGGTGAAATGAAGCATGGACCTATAGCGTTATTAGAAAAAAAAGTACCTGTTATTTCTATTGCAACTCCAGGTAAAGTATTTGAAAAAGTAATTAGCAATGCTCAGGAAGCTAAAGCAAGAGATTCATACTTAATAGGAATAGCTCCAAAATGTGATGGGATTGGAATTTTTGATTTTCTCATTCCTTTGCCTGCAATAGATGAATGGTTGTCGCCTTTAGTAGCTGTAATACCTTTACAGCTTTTAAGCTATCATATTGCAGCCCATAAGGGATTAGATGTTGATCAGCCAAGAAATTTAGCTAAGAGCGTTACCGTTGAATGATGCGTAGGGTCTTTTGATGAAATTTAAATTTTCAATGTTTTAAATTTATCATTTAGACAAGGTTTAAAAAAATAAATCAAAGTTCAAGTAAACCTTTAGGGGGATTAATTAAGATAAAATTTTTTTTTAAATCAATAATTGGAATTATTTCTTTAACAAACGGTATAAGAACATTTTTATTATTTTCATATATTTTTATTACTAATAAATTATGTTGCTCATTCAGTAAATCTATGACCTCACCAATGATTTTAATTTTATCGTCTTGTTTTATTTTTACTGTTAAATTTAAAAGTTGATTTAAATGAAATTCTTCCTCCTTTAGTTTTGGAATATTGTTGCTTTCAACAAGTAATTTATAATTTTTTAATCTCTCTGCGGAATCTTTATCTTTAATTTTATCTAAAGATATTATGAATAAATCTTTCCCAGGTTTTTTGTAACCTGAAATTAAATTATGTAAGATAGGTTCTTCTTTATCTAACTGTAACCATCTTTTTCCGGACTTGGTAAATCTTTCATTAAAATCACTTAAAGACTTCACTTTAAGTTCACCTTTTATTCCATGAGAGGATGTAATTATTCCAACAACTAGCCACTCTCTCTCTTCTTTCATAATATTATTTAGTTAGTCTTTAAAAACTAATATGGAAAGTTCTATAAAACCAATTCTACCTGGTTGTGTTGTAACGGTAAAAGATCATAATTCTATCTATATGGGTTATAAGGGGTTCGTTCAAAGAGTTACAAAGAATAAAGCAGCAGTTTTATTTGAAGGTGGAAACTGGGATAAATTGATTACTTTCCCTTTAGATCAGTTAGAATTAAGTTGATTTATCAACATCATTTATATAAAGTTTTTCAATAGCTTTCTTGGCTGCTAGCTTTTCAGCTTTTTTATGAGATTTGCCTAAAGAAGTTGCTTGTATTTTACCTTTGATAAAAAGTTCGCATAAAAATCTGTCAGGATCTCCATGTGTTTTTGATACCTCTATGATCTTGTATTCTGGAAGGCCATAACCTCTTTTTTGACACCATTCTTGTAAAGAAGTTTTTGCATTGAATTTATAAGGCGCCTGAAGAATTAACTCGCTATCTTTTTCCCAATATGGATCTAACCAAAGATTTATTTCATAGATAGAGTTAAAGCATTTATATATAGCTCCAATAAGAGCTTCTAGAGTCTCTGCAATTATTGTATCTTTTGAGAATCTATCCCCAATAGCTTTAGGCCCAATGGTTATTACTTTATCAAGATTTATTTTTTTACCTAATTGTGTTAGCCATTCATCACTTACAATCTGAGCCCTTAGTTCTGATCTGTCACCAATAGGCATATTTTTGAAATTATTATCAATAAATTCAGAAGCAGATAATCTTAGTACGGCGTCCCCAAAAAACTCGAGTTTTTCATGGTTAAAAACCTTATCTGCTGAAGAATGAGTCAGTGCTTCGTTGATGATCTTTATCATATCTATATTTTTTTCTCTCAAAGATTTTTGAAATCTATCTGAGTTAATTTTTAATGATCTTAAAAAAACAATAATTTTTTGAATTCTTTCGTTATTAATTAAATTTGACATAAAATTATCAAATAGAAATAAAAGCAGGTCATAAGCCGGGTTCTGTTCACCTTACAATTAGGCGGGTAATCATCTATCTAGGACTGGAATTGCTTCACAGCCTCAAGCGGCGCTTTAAAGTAGATTTAATAATGGCATAGAATCTACTTAGCCTTGCTCCCAGCCGGGGTTTACCTAGCCAATATCTCTCGATATTGCTGGTGCGCTCTTACCGCACCTTTGCACCCTTGCCATGCTTTCAAAGCATTAGGCGGTATGTTTCTGTGGCACTTTCCTCGCGGTCACCCGCACTGGGAGTTACCCAGCAAGCCTTACCATAGGGGAGCCCGGACTTTCCTCAAAAAGTTTTATTTCGTTTCCAAAATAAAACATTTTTGCGATTACCTCTCCTGCTTTCATTTAGCATAATGCTAATTGCTTAAAAAAACATCAATTGGGGCTGTAGCTCAGCAGGATAGAGCAACGGTTTCCTAAACCGTAGGTCGTGGGTTCAAATCCCTCCAGTCCCGTAAAAACATTACTAAACTATATTTAGTATGCGTGCAAAATGGCTACTCTCTAGCTAGCGTGTAAATAGTAATTCAGCTTTTATGGAAAAGCTACACGATATGCGTTTAAAGCTCTTGGTTCAACAGGAGCATGAGAGAATTTCTAAATCACAACCTGCTGATTTAGATCTTTCTATTGTTCAAGCTAGATGTCTTTGTTGGTTGGCTTTGTTGGCCGAAGCTCATGAAGATCAAGCTAATGATGCCGAGAAAAGAGGTGATGCAGAACAGGCAATGGGATGGTTCGCTGATTCCATGCGCTTAAGAGATGTAATAAATCTTGTAACCAGTATTGAAATTCCACTCCCAGAGAGTCCAGATTCCGTTGATGAAAATGAAGATTTCTTAGATGGGCCTTCTATTAATGCCTAAAAAGTGCAATTATATTAGAAGCATTTATTTTTCTTTTGACCGAAGAACCTTGTCAATGCTCTGATTGCCAGAGATTTTATAGAGAGCATGATCGCTTAATTAGAGAATTTCCAACACTCAAACAGCAACAGGAATTAAATTGGTCTTCCCTTCAGTCTTTTAGAACTCTTTGTGGAAAAGTTACTGATGAATTGCAAAAGAATCTTTCTGAAATGGATTCAAAAGATGCAGACTCTTCTAAAGATAATAACTGTAATTATGCAGAAATTTCTGAAACTTTAGGCCAATTAGAGAATATTAATGCATATCTTTATTCAATTGAAGCATTAATGGAACGCATATTTGATGTTAATGTTTCTGAAAAGATCGAATTAAAATTTAAAGAAATTGCGGACGAAATTGCTCCTGATCCATTAAATATAGATCGGTTAATACTAAATAGATTATTTCATCAAACACCTGATTTTCCTGATAAAAATTAAACTTTATTCGTTGATATCACATGTAATCTCAACTGGCATTGGAGAAACTTTCCAAATTGAATCACAATATTCTCTAATTGATCTATCAGAAGAAAAATATCCTGAACGTGCAGTATTTAGAAGTGCCATCTTATTCCATTTTTGTTTGTCGTTCCACGCCTTACTTACAATCTCCTGTGTTTTTAAATAATCTTCAAAATCGGCCATCACGAAGAATGGATCAGAGCCTGTCAGGCTATTAAGTAATGGTTTAAATAATTCTTTATCACCATTACTAAAATGTCCAATTTCAATCAGTCGCAAAACTTCTTTTAATTGAGGAGACTTTTCAATGAATTTTTTAGGTGAAT
>ALPF01000021.1 GCA_000291825.1 Prochlorococcus sp. W8
ATGGGTTTGACTTTTTTGGATGTTTGGAGAAAACTAAATACTAAATAAATAATTTATCGATTAATTATGAATGAAATCAATTTGGAAATTAATAATAAATACGAAGAATCAAATAATGAAATTATCAGTTTCAAATGTGAATTACACAGTAATCTTCAGAAAGCAATGACTGAATTTATAGAAAAGCATCCTAATTGGGATCAATATCGGATAATTCAGGCAGCAATTGCAGGATTTTTAATGCAAAAAGGATTTAATGATAGAAATCTAACAAGACTTTATGTTGGGAATATGTTCTGTATGAATTTTGAAGATTAAATTTTAAATTGTCTAAAAAGTAATTTTGCTGATTCTTCTTTAACAGGGGTTATTGATAATCTATTACCCTTTTTCACAACAATCAGATCATCTTCAATAAATAGGGATCTTAATTCTTGTAAGCTCAGTATCTCTTTGAATTTAGATATAAATTTTACTTTTACACAATCCCATCTTGGAGAGATTCTATTCGATTTAGGATCAAAATATTTTGAATTTGGATCAAATTGAGTTGGATCAGTAATGTTTTTATCTATAACCTCCATTAGCCCAATAATACCTGGGGGCTTGCAATTTGAATGATAAAAAAATACTTGATCACCTATATTCATTTTTCTCATGAAATTTCTAGCCTAATAATTTCCTTAAGGCTTATAAGTATAGTTATACCTATCCTGCCTGGAACCTATTGTCTACTAATATCAGGTTATCTTTTTGGATTAGTAAATGGCTTGCTGATTAGCTTTATTTCTGATCTATTGGCTTGTTCTATTAGTTTCATCCTGGCAAAAAAATTTGGTAGAAAAATTTTAAAAAAAATAATGCCAAAGAAGTATTTAAATAAATTTGAGTCAATTTCAAAAAAATATCTAGAAAGAAACTTCTTTTTATTAACAGGCTTTTTAATGACAGGCTGGTTTGATTTTGTAAGTTATGGAGTTGGTCTTACAAAATTAAGATGGCGCAAATTTCTCTTGGCTTTATGTATTAGTGCTTTTTTATCTGATTTACCTTTTGTTGCTACTGGTAATGGTTTAAGACAAATTCAAAATCAAAATATAGACTTAAAGAAGATTCTTGATGGTAATGTACCGTCTCTTCAAGGGGAATACTTAGTAATATTTATTTTAAGCGTGATTTTAATTTTCTCTATTGGTATTATTGGAGCTTTCATTAATAGGAAATATGTAAAAGAATGAAATTTAAATACAAATATTTCTAAATATTATTTATTCATTTTTTTGATCTAATTGTATAATTATTAAAATTATTTTTTAAAATGCTTGGAAGAGGTTTAGCAATTTTTCTAATAATAGGAATTATTGTCTACTATGGATTAATAGTTAGCGGAAATAATCCTTTATAATTTTAATCTAATAATTTTTTTGTATTGTCCATCTATAACCGTTGCTTCTGTTTTTTCTCTCTATAACATACTGCCACTAAATCGCCATTGAATTTACGCAAGGAACATTCCATTCCATCTTGAGTTTTATAAAAACTAGAAGAGTTTGAACAAATTTCATTCCCTTCATTACCCATTTTTTTTATAATCATTTTCCAAACTTCATCAAGTCCCTCATCTTGACTAATATCTATATGCATTATTAAAAATTAATTCATAACAATATTATCAAATTTTGATATGTAGAATTAATTTTAAAATTCTTCTAATTTAATTTCTTCATCTATATTACTTTTGTTCGTTAGAAATTATTTTCTGTGCAGTTGGCTTCAAACCAAAGTCATTTCTGCCTGTGAAAAAGAAACAATTACAAGAGAAAAAAAACCTAAAATTGCAATACTATGCATAAATATTTCTTGATTAAATAAACATTAAAAAGACTTTAATTATAAGTCAAGAAAAAACATCACTTGTATATGAAAAGAAATTACAATGAAAGATTATAAAGATCACTTAAAAAATATTATTTGATAAGCGATCTTATAAAAATTTGTTGAAAGAAACTTAAAATGTAAATTCTTAGAACCTTGTTAAAGAAAATCATCATATTGTTTACTCTAAGAAATTTAAGATCACTTTAATTAATAACAAATAAATAATGTTTAAAATTTTTGATTAGCATTTAAGATTTCTGCGCAAATATAAAAATTATAAATAAAGTTTTTCATAAAATCCTAGAAAATTCAGATGGAACCAGTTGCCTTAATAACGATATGTTTGCTATAAATAATAGTACAAATGTACTTTTATTTTAGATTTTTATGGAGCTATTTGAAGGAAGAAAAATCGAAAAGGAAGCTTACCAAAACATGTGCTACATGAACTCTCTTTTGCTGCAGCATGATAGGTATTTATGTGAAAATAATTACTTGTCCAATCCAAAGAAAACTTATCTGACGAAGAAACCACTTACTTAAGTATATTGAACTAATAAGTCTAAATAGATAGCTAAAATTAAGATAGGTTTTTGTAATTTAAACCATAACTTATTAGTATCTTTTATCTACTAGTTGTTCAAAGAACAAATACAAAAAGCATAAGAACTACATTGAGTAGTAAACTAAGCGTCTTAGAAGAAATTCTCATTAATTAAAAAGGTTTTTGTACTCGTGTGTAGGAGCGCGGAGTTAACCTTGAAACCGCTAAGCTCAAGTCCTTAAGAAAAGGACAAGTCCTTAAATTATTTATACCGATAAAACACACCAACCACAAGTAGAAATTTCATGATTGAAAGTCTATTAGAGATAACAGGAATAAAAGCTCTTTTTTTTCAACAATCACAATTTTTATAAAGGATTTCTGAAATAGAATAGCAATCTTTCCCTTTCAAAATTTTAGTGGAACGTTAATGGAGAACTATCTTCTATTGATATGACAAGAATACTTCAGGCTCTCTCAGTCAAAGAGTTAACCCAGTGTGAGCTTGCATGTAATACAGAACCCAAAAATTAAATCTTGGTATGTGGTGGTAGATGGTTTTTGCTGTCATAAAAAAGAGGGATAAACCCTCTTTAGATAAAAAAATCAATATCTAAACTTTTTTCTTAGCTGTTCCAATAGCTTTTAATTCAGTTTTTAACTCTTTTTCTCTTTCATCAAGATGCTTGACTTGAACTTGGTATGCTTCTAAAAGTCTTTTCTTTTGATGACGAATTTCTTCAAGTTCATCTTGATTTTGCGTTCTTTGTAACTCCTTCATCTCACTATCAGAAATTACGTATACGGGTCTATATGCAGGAGTGCCAAATAATAGATCAAACATTGAATACATTGTTTACCTCTGAATTAGTACAACCAAATTTTTAAA
>ALPF01000022.1 GCA_000291825.1 Prochlorococcus sp. W8
TTTTTGACAGACTATTAAAATGGTATGAAAGTCCTTACCCTATTTATATTTATCTTGCAACTCTAATTTCAATAATAGGATCACTTTTAATAGGGTTTTTTATATATAAATATTTAGACATTCCTATATATAAGAAATTAAAATCATATTTAAGTTAAGTTTAATATAGAAAATAAATATACAAAAAGTGCTTTAATATTATTAGAGTGATTTACTAACCTCTTCAATAATAGGATAGATTTAATGGTTAAAAAAGTTGCATTAATAACTGGGGTAACAGGCCAAGATGGGAGCTACTTATCTGAATTTTTACTTGAGAAAAATTATGAAGTACATGGAATCAAAAGGAGATCAAGTTCATTCAATACTTCTAGAATTGATCATCTTTATCAAGATCCTCATAGAGAAAATACAAATTTTTTTCTTCACTATGGAGATCTTTCTGATAGTTTAAACTTAACCAACATAATACAAAAAGTTAAACCCGATGAAATATATAATTTAGGAGCTCAAAGTCATGTAGCTGTAAGTTTTGAATCTCCAGAGTACACTGCTAATAGCGATGGATTAGGTACATTAAGAATTTTAGAAGCTATTAGAAACTTAAATATGGTTGATAAGACAAAATTTTATCAAGCTAGTACTTCAGAACTTTTTGGTTTAGTACAAGAAACACCTCAAAATGAACAAACCGCTTTTTATCCAAGAAGTCCTTATGGAGTAGCCAAATTATATGCATACTGGATTACTATAAATTACAGAGAATCTTATGGCCTATTTGCATGCAATGGTATCTTATTTAATCATGAAAGTCCTAGAAGAGGAGAAACATTCGTAACTAGAAAAATTACTAGAGGTCTTACTCAAATTGATCAAGGTATAGAAAAGATACTTTATATGGGCAATCTTGATTCATTCAGAGATTGGGGACATGCAAAAGATTATGTTGAAATTCAATGGAAAATTTTACAACAAGAAAAACCAGAGGATTTCGTAGTTGCCTCTGGAAGGCAAGAAAGCGTACGAGAATTTATCCAATTATCAGCAAAGGAATTAGGTTGGGGCGGAATTATATGGAAAGGAAACGGGATAGATGAAATTGGCATTAGAAAAGATACAAAAGATATTGTCATTAAAATAGATAAAAGATATTTTAGACCATGCGAAGTTAATTCTCTCATTGGAGATTCGTCAAAAGCAAATGAAAAACTTGGTTGGTTTCCTAGAATTGGATTAGAGGAGCTTATTAAGGAAATGATAAAAAGTGATTTAGAAATTGCAAAAAAAGAATCATTACTTATTAAACAAGGATTTAAGTTATCAATCCCAAAAGAGTAGAATGAAAGATCTAATTAGAAAGGAAGATAGTTTTTTCGTAGCTGGGCATAAGGGTATGGTAGGCCAAGCTGTTATAAGAGCTCTAAAAAAAAATGGTTATTGCGATCCAAAATATGGAGGAAATTTAATTACTCAAACAAAAAATAAATTAGACCTGACAAATTATTCTGATGTAAATGATTGGTTTAAAATTAATAAACCAAATGTAGTAGTAATTGCAGCTGCAAAAGTTGGAGGTATTTATGCAAATTTCAAATATCCATACGAATTTATATCTGAAAATTTAAGAATTGCTCATAATATTATCGAAGCTGCATGCTTAAATGGTTCAAGAAGATTGCTTTTTTTAGGGAGCAGTTGCATCTACCCTAAAAATGCAAATATCCCTATAAAAGAAGAAGAATTACTATCCTCTTATCTTGAATCTACGAATGAGCCATATGCAATTGCAAAAATAGCAGGAATAAAATTATGTGAATATATAAGAAAACAATATAATTTTGATGCCATTTCACTTATGCCTACAAATTTATATGGGCCAGGAGATAATTATGACTCTGAGAAAAGTCATGTATTTGCATCATTAATAAAAAGATTTATTCTTGCTAAAAAAAATAATATTAAATCTATAACTTGTTGGGGAACTGGAAAACCCATGAGAGAGTTTCTTCATGTAGATGATTTAGGCTCAGCATGTATTTATGTCCTCGAGAAGTGGGATCCAGATTCTATAGAAAGCCCAAAAGATAAAAATAATAAAAGTTTAAGTTATTTAAATATTGGAACGGGCGAAGAAATATCAATTAAAAATCTTGCAAATAAAATATCCTTAATTACAAAATATAATGGGAAAATAATCTGGGACAATGAAAAACCAGATGGTACATATAGAAAAGTATTAGATAGTTCTAGGATTAAATCCATAGGCTGGGAACCAAAAATATCCTTGCAGACAGGATTAATAAAAGAAATCAATTATATTCAAAAGGTATTAAATACAAAAAGTGATTTAGGCAAAAGTCTTAAAAATTTTCTTTGAATTTATCACTAAAATTGCAAAATAAATCAATATATAATTAAATGAAACTTATAATAAGAATTTTTTAATTTGATAAATTGTTTAAAAAGGCTAACTCAAACTATTTCATTTGTACCAATAATATTTTATTTTGGGAATAGAAGTTTAATAGCATTTGATGAAGGTTTTTATGCTCTCCAAGCAAAATGGATATTAGAAAATAATAACTGGGTAGCGCCCATGTGGTGGGGAAATATTTATCTTGATCGAACAATAGGTATTCAGTATTGCATCGCACTTTCACAGAAATTTTTAGGTAATACGGATATAGGAACTATATTACCAGTAACTTTAGGTGGAATAATTATGCTTATATCTACCTATTTTCTGCACAGAGAATTAATCGACAATAAATTTCCGATTGTATCACCATTAATTTTATCCACAACATTATTGTGGGTAAATTATGTTCATATGGCTACTCAAGATATAATTTTTTCTGCATTTATAACTGTAGGAATAATCTCTTCAATTAAAGCAGTAAAAACTAATTTAAATACTTATTTAATTCTTTCTGGAGCATGGTTAGGACTTGCGGTAATGATGAAGACCTACTTAGCTATTATCCCATTAATAGCAATTATGCCATTTTTATTTTCATCAAAAATATTCAAAAAAAAATACTTCTGGTTTGGAATTTTAATTGGATTTATACCTTTTATGATTTGGAGTATTAGCATTATCAATAATTATGGATTTGATACCTACTTGGGTCTTCATAATAAGTTATTATTTTTATCTAAAAATAATAACTTTACAAATCCTTTTTATTACTATTTATGGAATATGCCTCTAAATATTTTTCCTTGGAGTATTTTTTCAATTATTGGATTAATAAGAAGTAAAGATTTGAAAAATAATAATTCAAAATATTTCTTATTCAAATATCCATTAATTATATTATTTTTACTTAGTTTATTCTCGACAAAAACCCCTTATTATCCTTTACAGTTTTTGCCAATTATTGCATTAAACTCTTACTTAGGAATGATAATAACTATCAAAAATAAAAATAAATTATTTAAACATATAAAAATTTAAAATTTATAATCATACCTTTTTTTATATTAATAGCGAGTTTAATTTTATTATTTAATAATTTAATTACTGATATTGAATATTCTCAAAAACTTGTAATTTCTTTTGGTTTATTTTTATTTTCTATATCTTGGCTAATTTCTAATTTTGCTAAGACAATAAAATCAAAAATCATTTTAATTACTTTAGGTCCATATTTATTAACAACGCTTACAGTACAATCTGGATTGCTTACAGATAGATCAAGAGAATTAAGAATTGCAGGACAAGAATTAATAGATAGAGAAAAATTACAAGGAAATAAAATTGAAGTTATAAAAAATAACCTAGGAAATCAAAAATCAGTTTCAAAAATAATTAAAATATCCCTATTAATGCCAAAAATTGGAAATGGGATTGAAAAAATTGAAGATTTAAAAATGAATGAATATGCTTGGATTAACAAAAGCAATAATAAGCTCTTCAATAATGATCACTATTTATTAATTAATGATTCAGAAATATTTTTTCCATGGAAATTGATTAAAAGAATAAAATAAATATTTAATTTATAAAATTTCTAGAATTTTGGACTTTTATTTTTATAACCAAAATTAAATATTCCAAATCCAAAATAAATTGCCTTATCTTTTTCATAATATTCTAAATTTAGTTCATAAGCTCTTCTACTAAATCTTATATTATATATTTTATTCTCGATTAAACCATATTCAGATGATTTACTATTTATATTGTACTCACCTTTGAAACCAAGAATAACTGGGCCAAATAACTGTTGTTCTAAATCTACTTTAACCCTAGAATTGTTACTAAAATCGTCGAAGATAAAAGGACTTCTATTTTCCTTAGCTGATACTGATGTCAATAAGGATAATTTAGTATAATCTAAGAAATTACTTTTTAAATTGCCTATTTTTAGACTCGGGCCAAAACCTAATGAAATTATATTTTGATTATCACCATTACTATATTGGTAAAATCCAGACCCCAAATTAGCATTAAGGAAAAGCCCTTTATTATTAATTTCCGGTAAATATTTATATTCACTATCATAGATATCCTTTTCATTATTTAGATCGATGAGTTTAAGTTTATGATTAAGAGCAATATTAAATCCATATCTTGAATGATCTAATAGTTTATTTTCATTGGATGATGATTTCCCCTTGAAATGACCATAATCAATAATAAAAGAGTAATTTTTATTTAAATTATCTTTTATAAAATTATAATTATTTAAAATCTTTAAACCATTCCCAAAATAAATATCATCTCTATTAAACAGAGAATAATATCCAATATTAATATCAAAATTTTCAGAGATATTTTCACTATTATTTATCTGACAACTTTTATTTAATTTATTTTTGGATTTTGAATATGAATATATATTTTTAGATAAATTAAAATCAATAGAGAACGCATCGTAAAATTTATCTATATTGTAAGTCTTCATATCTATATTGCTATCAAGATCAAATGTTGAAATTTTACCTCTTAATTCTGCATTCATTCCAAAAAAGTCAGCAAAACTAATATCAGTTTTTCTATTTTCACTTACAACAATTTCGTCTTTATCACGAAATGATTTTGTATATCCTTGAATTAGTCTCTGTATTAAAAAATATTGCTTAAAGTCTAAGGAAAATTGTTTAGAAATATCTATAGTTTCTAAAGTTCTAGATATAAAAAAACCGTCTTTATTTTTAGTTTCATAACCAAAGCCCCACTTTGACTGAACATTACTATCTGATATTGATCTACTACCAAGTGGAATTTGCAACTTATCTTCTATATTAAGGTAGGTTGAACGACTTTTAAAAGAAGTAATTCCAGAAATTGTTTCTGCAAAAAAATCTTTACTCTTTATTTTTAACTGGGGCTTATTAAATGGATCATTAGTAAAGTAAATTAAATCCGCTTCCCACTTATTTTTATTTAAAGTAATTTGTTCAGATTTAAATCTCCATTGAGAAATTTTTGAAAAATCAAGGGAAAATTTAAGATTTCTTGAATTTTTAAATCTTAAATTTTGAGATCCTAAAAGTTCTATTTCTGACGGAGGATTAATTAAATTAACACTCTGTACTTTACATTGATTATCCGAATTTTGAAAATCAAATCCTAAATCTTTACTAATATTTCTAAAATCTACTATTCCATAGATATTATCAATCTTACCTTCATAATTATTAAGATCATACTTAAGATAATCTGCATTAAAGTATTGTCTTCCTTTCTCAAATTGAATATCTTTATAAGCTTTAAAGACTCTATTCTTTTTATCAAAAGAAATTTTCTCTGCTCGAAAAATTCCATATGGTAAAGATATAATTACATTGCCCTCTGCATAAAATATATCATCTTGCACATACTGTGAATCGGACTCTACTTCAAAAGAAAATTCTTTAGTGGCAGCCAAATTTGGATTATTTGAAAATAATAAATTATTAAAGAAAAGATTTATTGCTTTACTTTCTTCTTTTAACACTTTATTTATATTATTGGATCTACTTATTGACAAGACTTCAAATGTTCTTTCACTAGAATTTAATAAGATTCTATTTTTTTTATAGTCTGTATTTTCGAAATCATTCCATAAAGCCCATGCATATCTAGCAATGGCAGTTTGTGGGATTATCAATAAACCACCAATAATAATAAGAAATAATTTGATAAATATATTCAATAATTCAATATTTATTACTTTAAATAATACTATGCATAAAAATTAATTTGATTAAATTTGAGTATTTTAGAATTTTCTCCATACAGCTAATAATTTACCTTGTACAACAACATCACTTGCATTAACCTTAATTGGCTCATACTCAGGATTAGCAGCTTCTAAAATCACATAATTATTTTTTTTATAAAAATATTTTAATGTCGTACCTAATCCAGGGACTAAAGCACTAACAATTGTTCCATTTCTTAGAAATCCTGTTTGCTCTACAGGTTCCATTAAAACCATATCACCATTAGCGATATAAGCATCTTTCATTGAATCCCCATTTACAGTTAAGGCGAAAACACCTTTCTTTTTAAGAACATCGGAAAGGTCTAATTCTTCTTGGATGTCCGAAAAAGATTCTATAAGCCCCCCAGCGGCTACAGAGCCCATTATAGGAATATTACTTGAGGCATCTATCAATTCTTCTGCTACTCGAAGAGTCCTTGCTCTTCCTTCTTGCCAGTTAATATAACCTTTTTCCTGCAGATGTTTTAAACGACTTTGTATTGGGGCTGGAGATTTAAGATTCATAGCACTCATCATCTGTCGTATTGATGGACTATGATGAAAGTCTTTGATATATTCCTTAATCCACACTAATAATTGATTTTGGGCTTCAGTAAGTTTATTACTCATAATTTTAAAAAACACTTACAATCTAATACATTTGTACCTATAAATGATTTCTTTAGCAAGACAGGGTTTAATGATCATTAATTATTAATTCAAAAGCAATATCTAAAAAACTTCAAAATAAGATTTTATTATTCTCAAATACTTTTTGTGTTTTTTACATAAAATTGAATCAACCAAAATCTTGATATAGTAATAAAATATCTAAAAATTATTATCAATAGGAAATTGCCCGTAACTAACAAAATATTTCCAATATTACTTTGCGGAGGTACCGGGACTAGACTTTGGCCATTATCGAGAAAATCTTTTCCTAAACAATATCTATCTATTAATAATAAAAATGATTTTTCATTTTTACAAGAAACAATTAAGAGGCTTGAATCATTAGATAAAAATGAGAATCCATTAATAATATGCAATGAAGAACATAGATTTATTACAGCAGAACAATTAAGAGCAATAAATGTAAAGCCCAAATCTATTATCCTTGAACCCTGTATTAGAAACACAGCCCCTGCAATAGCAATAGCCTCACTTGATTTGTATAAGAAAACACAGGCTGACCCAATATTGCTTTTTTTACCCTCCGATCATCAAATTAAAGACATCAAACGATTTTTAATGACAATTCAAAATGGAACTAAAATTGCTAGTGAAGGGAAAATTGTTGCATTTGGAATAAAACCTACTCATCCATCAACTGGCTATGGCTATATAAAATCACATAAACCATTTATTGAAGATATTATCAAGCCTTATCCAATCGAAAAATTCATAGAGAAGCCTGCTAAATCAATTGCAGAAAAATTGTATATAGATAAAAGATTTAGCTGGAATAGTGGTATTTACATGGCAAAAGCAAGTACTTTCATAAATGAAATAAAAAGATTTTGTCCTGAAATAATACCCGTCTGTGAAGAATCTCTGAATAATGCAATCCTAGACTTAGATTTCAAAAGAATTCAAAAAGAATCATTTGCAAAATGTCCAGATATATCAATAGATAAAGCTGTTATGGAAAAAACCAATTTAGGAGTAGTACTGCCTCTTGATGCAGAGTGGAGTGATATTGGGAATTGGAAATCCTTATGGGACAATACCGATAAAGATTCAAACGGGAACATCATATTAGGGGATGTCAAAGAAATTTCCTCTAAGAATAGCCTAATTACAAGTTTTAGTAGATTAACAGTTGCTTTAGGAATAGAAGATTTAATAATAGTAGAAACTAATGATGCAATTTTAGTAGCAAAAAAAGATTACTCTGAGAAGGTTAAAGAATTAGTAGATGAATTAAAAAGAGAGAAAAGAAAAGAAGGTCAAGAGAATAAAAAAATTTATAGACCTTGGGGGAACTATTTTACAATTGCAGAGGGCTCAAAATGGAAAGTAAAAGTTATAGAGGTTAAACCTAGGGCATCATTATCACTCCAACTCCACCACAAAAGATATGAGCATTGGGTTGTAGTTAATGGTAAAGGTGAAGTAGAAATAAATGAAAAAAAGTTTCTTATAAAGAAAAATGAAAGTTGCTTTATTCCCATGGGCCAGAAACACAGGCTTACTAATCCCACCGATGAAATTTTAATAATAATTGAAGTCCAAACAGGAAATTACCTAGAAGAAGATGATATTGTGAGATTTCAAGATAATTACGGAAGATAAATAAAAAAAAATAAAAGTTGCAATACTATGGTTTTCTAAAGCATGAAAAATTCTACAAAATCGAACCTAAAAGAGCCTGTTGAGTATGTAATCTATTTTCTGCCTGATTAAAAATTCTACTGTAATCTGATTCAAATAATTCATCAGATATTTCTTTACCTCTATAGGCAGGTAAACAATGCATAATGATATGTTTTTTTGCAGCAAGACTCGCAAGATTCTCATCAACAATAAATCCCTTAAAGTTTTTTTCTTTATTATCAGCTTGAGATTCCTGCCCCATAGAGGACCATACATCAGTATAAATTATATTTGAATTTCTAACTGCCTCTTTGGGATCATGATAAATATTCAAAATTCTATTTTTTGGATTTAAGATTGATGCTTTTTTAATAATCTTTTCACAAGGTTTATAGTTTTCTGGACAGCCTATATTAATCTTTAAATTTAAAATTGATGCGCATAATATAAGTGAATTAGAAACATTATTAGGATCTCCTATATAAGACAAAGTTAAACCATCAAAAGTACTGAATTCCTCTTTAATAGTCATAAAATCTGCTAAAACTTGGCATGGATGCTCATAATCGGTTAAGGCATTAATTATTGGTATATTTGACCACTTTTTATATTCATTTAGGATTTCTTGTTCAAAAGTTCGTATAGCTAATACATCTATATATCTTTCTAAAACTCTTACTGTATCTCTTATTGGCTCTCCTCTGCCTATCTGTGTATTACTAGGATTTATTTCTATACAAGATCCTTGAAGTCTTTGCATAGCTACCTGGAAGCTGATTCTAGTCCTTGTAGAAGATTTATCAAAAATCAATCCTAATACTTTCTTTGAACAATCAATATTTATTTCTTTGTTTTTTATTTTGATTGCTAAATCAATAAGTGCATTTATTTGCGAACAGTTTAAATCAGCAATAGATAGAAAGCTATTTCCTCTTAATTTTTGCAGATTTTTATCTATGCTTAAAATCAAATTAACTTATTTAATTCCTTCTGGCAGTTTAGTATCATCTAGAAGATTTTTTAAATCTACTCCTTCAATAACTTCTTCCTGAAGAATTTTTTGAGATATAGATTCAAGAAGAGGTAGATTATTTCTTAGTATTTTAAGAGCATTCTCATGTGCATTATCAACAAGATCTCTTACTTCTTTATCAATAGCTTGGGCTGTAGCATCACTTACTGCTCTTCTTGGGTTATTTCCATTTCCCAAGAACTGTCCCCCTCCTTGCTTGTCATAAGCTAAAGGGCCAAGAATTTCACTCATACCAAAAGTACCTACCATCTGCTCAGCAATATCCGTTGCTCTTTGTAAATCATTTGAAGCTCCTGTTGTTATTTTCCCAAATACAATCTCTTCAGCTGATCTTCCCCCAAGCAATGTAGCGATTTGACCTTGTAACTCCTCTTTAGAGTTTAAGAATCTTTCCTCAGTCGGTAATTGAAGTGTATAGCCAAGAGCACTCATACCTCTAGGGACAATTGAGATTTTTGCAACCTTGGAACCTCCAGGCATGAGATGACCAACAATAGCATGACCAACTTCATGATAAGCAACAACCTTCTTTTCATCATCTTGTAGAACTCTACTTTTTTTCTCTAATCCTGCAACAACTCTTTCAATAGCTTCACTTAAATCTTGTTGCTCAACTTTATTTCTCTTGGCTCTAGCAGCTAAAAGAGCCGCTTCATTAACCATATTTGCCAAATCTGCTCCTGCGAATCCACTAGTAGCTTGCGCAATAGAATCAAGATCAATTTGATCCGCAAGTTTAACTTTTTTAGTATAAATTTCAAGGATAGTTTTTCTACCAATTAAGTCTGGTCGATCAACCAATACCTGCCTATCAAATCTCCCAGGTCTTAATAAAGCTGCATCAAGAACTTCCGGCTGGTTAGTCGCAGCTAGAACTATTACTGGTTTATCAGCAGCTGTAAAACCATCCATTTCTGTAAGGAGTTGATTTAGTGTTTGCTCTCTTTCATCATTACCACCTACAACCCCCATGGATCCGGAACGGCTTTTACCTATAGCATCCAATTCATCTATAAAAATAATGCAGGGTGCCTTTTTCTTAGCTTGTTCAAATAAATCTCTTACTCTCGCAGCTCCAGCTCCAACAAATAATTCAACAAATTCTGAACCAGAAATAATAAAAAATGGTACCTCTGCTTCACCAGCAACTGCTTTTGATAAAAGGGTTTTACCAGTACCTGGAGGGCCAACTAATAACACACCTTTGGGAATTCTTGCTCCAATATCTGTATATCTTTCAGGTTTCTTGAGGAAATCAACTATTTCAGTAAGCTCGTCTTTCGCTTCGTCTACACCAGCAACATCTTCAAAAGTAACTCTTGATTCTTCATCGGGGACATAAACTTTAGCTTTACTTTTTGTAAAACTTAAAGCACCTTGAGCTCCGCCTCCACCCATACTTCTTCTTGCAAAAAATTGAAGAACTAAAATAAAAATAAGGGGAGGAACAACCCAACTTAAGATTGTTGAAAAAATGTTCGGCTTCTTAGGAGGAGCAGCAGCAAATTCAACACCTTTACTTTCAAGTCTTTGTGGTAAATCCATATCAAAGATTGGTGTTGTAGCTAAAACAGAAGGTGATCCTTCCTCAGCCCCATTAAGTTCATATCTAATTTGTTCTTGAGTTATATAAGCTCTCTTAACTTCACCATCATTAACCTGGTCAATAAATAGGGAATAAGGCACCCTCGGAATTTGCATATTCTGGTTGGGGAATAAGCTACTGAAGAGTAATAAGGCTCCAACACCTATTAGAATTATATTAACAATGCCAAATCTTCTATTTGGTTGATTATCATCTTGTCTAATTGGCATAGTCTAATTTAAAACTTCTATCATTATAATCTAGATAAGTAACTTTCGAACCGGAATTTAGATTTTGGGTAAGAACCGTACGATTTCATTAGAGAATAAATCGTTACTAAATAATTATTTTCTTTTCTATAAAAATATCACCATCTATAACTTTAATTTTACCTTCGTTTAATTTGTAGACTTGACTCATATTTTCAAAATTAAAATCAGCTAACGGAGACATAGAATTTATACCTCCTATGATTTTTGGAGCAATAAATGTTAAGGTCTCTTGAATACATCCATTTTGAATTGCTGCGGTTGATAAACTTGGACCTGATTCCCATAAGATTTTATTAAAACCTCTTTTCGCCAACATTTTTGCAAGAAGTTTTGGATTATCAGATGGTAATTTTGCAATCTCTACACATTTAGGGAGCCTTTTTAAGAATCTTTCATCTGCTGAAGATTCATCATAAACCACTAAAGTCCTTCCAATACTGCAATCCCATAAATTTCTTTTTGCAGGAAGATTCAAAGATTTAGTGAATACTACGCGGAGTGGTTCAGGATATTTTTTTGATCGAGACGTTAACAAAGGATCATCATTCCTTAGAGTATTACCTCCTATAACAACTGCATCAAAATTTGCTCTTAAAGAATGAACTAGGGACCTTGAATTAACGTTTGAGATCCATTTACTTTCTCCATTCTTCAATCCGATTCTTCCATCTAAACTCATAGCCCATTTTAGTACCCCGTAAGATTGACCAGTTAAATTTCTATGAATAAAAGCTTTGTTTAATGAAATAGCCTCTGCCTCACATAAACCCAAATGAACTTCTATTCCTGCGTCTATAAGCTCCTTAATACCTTGTCCTGAGACTCTATAATCTGGATCTTTAATAGATACAAAAACTTTTTTAATTCCAGATGATATTATTTTTTTCACACATGGAGGGGTTTTTCCCTGATGGCAACACGGTTCAAGATTAACGTAAAGACTTCCTCCCTCGGGAACTTTATTTAAATTATTAAAAGCCATTGCTTCAGCATGAGGCATACCTGCCTTTTGATGAAAACCCTCTGAAACTATTACACCATCTTTATCAGTAATAACTGCTCCAACTAATGGATTAGGGCTTGTGAGTCCCTCGCCTAATTTGGCTAGATCAATAGCTCTTCTCATCCATTTGAGATGAACTTGATTATTTATATACATATTTTCAATATCTCTAATTAAGAGATCTCCATTCCTTTACTAAAAAAGGTGGTACTGGTAATTCTGAAAAAACTCCATCTAAAGATAGCCTTAAGGGTCTGTTTTGTGAAATGTCTTGTATCAATTGATTTAAATCAAATTCAGCAGCCGCTTGCCTACTGTCCTCTGCTAAATCCTTATTTAATAACGTCTTATCAGTCAAAAACCACTCTTTTCGTCCTGACTGTACTCTCAAATCAAGAGGGTGATCTATTCTAAGGCTGCCAGGATAACCAATAACTCTTAAAATCAAATCCTTTTCATTATTAGGAGACTTATAAGCAACTAATTGCCATGTTTCATAATCTAAATCCCTTAGAAATTCGCTACTGGCATTAATTATTTCACTATTTATTTCAGTTTCAGCTAATTCAGCTAAAACCAACATTGGAGATGCCATAAGAGGGAGCATCAAAAGGATAAATATTAAACTATTACATAAAAGTTTATTTATTAATTTTGAAATTTTCTTCATTTTCAGAATCCATGAGAGCGTCTAAAGTTACAGCTGATCTAATAAGAGACTGATATTTCTTCAAGATTTTACGATTCTTTTCAATAACTTTTGAGAAATTGATTTTCTGATTGCCAGAATAATTAGAGGTTAATTCATCAGAATGTTCTTCAATTAACTCAAAATCAGCTTCTTTACTAATTAAAGCTAATAAGAGTTCATGTAATCGTGTTCTTCTATCAGACAAGAAGTATCTTTATAAATCGCTTATTTAATAATAGGATAATTTATACACTCATACAAATGTGAAAAAAGTTCTCGCATTTAACCTTAAACCATATGGAAGTTAAAAATAGAAAAATATTTATTGTTGGAATAAATTCTTTTGAGTTTGAGGATTTATCATTAAATATTCAATTAATTTTAAAAAATACAAATAACATTGCTATTCCTGAATCTTACTTTGATGAACTCAAAAATTGGTTTTACACTTCAAAACCAATTCAAAAAAAACTTTACCAGAGTAAGAGTGATAATGATCTAATTAAATGGCTCAAAACAAGATCAAATGATGTTGTTTTAATATCAAGAGGCGATCCTTTATGGTTTGGAATAGGAAGAATACTTCTTGAACATTTCTCTAGAAAGGAACTATATTTTTTTCCATCACTTACTTGTGTTCAGTTGGCTTGCAGCAAATTAAAAATACCTTGGCAAGGAGTTAAATGTATAAGTATTCATGGACGAGAAACAGATGAATTATTAAAAGTATTGAAAGCCAAGAATGAGAATTTAGCAATTATCCCAGATCCAAACATTAATAATATATCTTTTATTAGAAAAAATCTTGTTGAACTTCAATTAGAAAATTATTATGATTTCTGGGTTTGTGAAAAACTTGGTTTTAAGGAAGAAAAGATTAGAAAATTAAAAATCAATGATCCAACACCAAATGAAATTTCAAATTTATACATAGTAGTTTTATCAAAAAATGAAACTTCTTTCCCAGAATATCAATATCCTTTATTTGGAATTAATGATAATTTATTCAAAACCTTTAATGACAGGCCAAATTTACTAACAAAAAAAGAAATTAGAGTACAAATATTATCAGATTTAGAACTTCCTGAGATCGGAACAATTTGGGATATTGGAGCAGGAAGTGGAACTATCGGACTAGAGGCACTTAGATTAAGACCTAAATTACAACTTTTTTCTATTGATAAAAGATTTGGTACTAAAAAAATAATTTCTGAGAATGCAAAAAGACTGAATGTTTTTCCCAAAGAAATTTTTGAAGAGGATATTAGAAAATTAATAAGATACAGAGACGAAAAATTTCTCGAATCACCAAATAGAGTAATAATTGGTGGATGCGATAAAGAAACCAAACTCTTTGTTATTCAAGAAATAAGTAAAAATATGTGTGCCGGAGATTTATTTGTTTTACCAATTATTACTTATGAAGTTTTGCAAGAGATTCAGTCACTTTTCAAAAAACTAAATTTTCAAATTAATCTTACTTTTATCCAGATTCAAAAAGGTGCAACTATTTCAGAGGGAACAAGATTTGTCCCAAGTAATCCGGTTTTTTTACTTAAAGCAAAAAAAGAAAAATAATATTTATTTATCTGGCTTTGCCACATGAGGAAGCCCCCATCCTAATTTATTTCTTAATACTTGAAAGAATTCATGTTCCTCAAGCCTAATAAATTTTACAGGGTGACTACTCTTCCTTATTAACACTCTATCTTCAGGCCAAACATAACATCCAGCATTTCCATCAACTACCATTATTAATCTTTCGGGAGTAGCTGGGAAAACTGTTACAGGCTCAGAATCATTAAACACTAATGCTCTTGAAGCTAAAGAATGAGGGGCTATTGGTGTTAACTGAACAACGGGACAGTCAGGTGTTATCACAGGCCCTCCTGCACTAAGAGAATATGCTGTTGAACCCGTTGGAGTGGATAAAATAACGCCATCAGCTGATATATCTACAGGCGCATGCCTGCCAATTGATATCTCAAAATGACACATACTTGTTAAGGGTTCCCGATGTAAAGCCATTTCATTAAGGCAAAGTGACTCCCATCGCCTTTGATCATTCCGCATAACACTAATAATTAGACTTTTTCTTTCTTCAATTTGCCAGTTACCATCTATCAACTTATCTATTGCAACCTCTAAATTTGCTAAGTATGCTTCAGCTAAAAAGCCAAGATGTCCAGTATTTATAGTAAGAATTGGAATACTTGCAGGAGCTGTTTGCCTCGCAGCAGATAAAACTGTGCCATCTCCACCAAGAACAATTGCAAATTCAATTGATGAATTGAAACCCTCTGGGACGCAATTAGCATATCCTAGTGGTCTCATATGCTGGTCAGGGTTAGCAAACCCAACCATACCTCCAGAGCTACTAACTCTTAAAACTTCATAATCAGAATTTTCCAACTTCTGTTGGACTGAGACAGCTGTCTTTACAGCTAATTCTTTCGCATCATTGACGATTAGGCCAGCTCTTCGCACCTATCGAGGAAAATATCTTTAATATATTTTAAACTAAATCGTTGTATAAAGGCTAATTTCTAAAATTTTTAGTTTACTAAAATTGCTCAAGGAACCTTAAATCATTTGTATAAAATTTTCTTATATCATCAATTTGATGTCTAACCATACAAAATCTTTCAACCCCAAGACCTGCCGCAAATCCTGTCCATTTTTCAGAATCTATTCCCAATTTATCAAGAACCATAGGATCTACCATCCCACAACCCATAACTTCAAGCCATTTACCTTTCCATTTTACATCAACTTCAGCAGAGGGTTCAGTAAAAGGGAAATAACTAGCTCTAAATCTAACTGGTAAATCTCCAAAGAAAGTCTTCAAAAATGTTAACACTGTGCCTCTCAAATGACTAAAATTTATTTCTTCATCAATACACAAAACTTCTACTTGGTTAAAAACGGGTGAATGAGTTGCATCAACAGCATCTCTTCTATAAACCCTCCCAGGAGCAATAATCCTTACTGGAGGTGGATTATTCTCAAGAAATCTTATTTGAACTGGTGATGTATGCGTTCTTAAAAGAAAATTATCTTTTAAGTAAAAAGTATCTTGCATATCTCTAGCTGGATGATTTTCAGGAATATTTAATGATTCAAAGTTATAAAAATCGCTTTCTATCTCTGGTCCATTTTCAACTGTATAGCCCAAACCACAAAAAATATCAACTATTTCATCCTGCGTAGAAATCAAAGGATGCTTATTACCCGTAGGATTTCCTACCGAGGGTATCGTTATATCAATTTTCTCTTTAGCAATTTTAATTTCTAGAGCATTATTTATTAATTCTTCTTTTTTAGAATTTATTTTTTCTAATAAATTACTTTTTAGAATATTTGCTTTTTGGCCAATCAGAGGTCTTTGTGTATTATTTAGTTTTCCCATATTCTTTAGAATATTTGATAATTTTCCTTTCTTACCCAAAAATGAAATCCTCAGATTTTCTAGTTCTTTATCATCTTCAATATTTTGGATTGTTTCATAAGCAGAATTAGAAAGCTCCTCTAACTCTTTTTCGATTTGATTTAAAGATGAAATATCACTCACTGATATAGTTAAATTAGTACTGGTTTATTTTACTTAACCATAGACCATATTAAAAATCTATTTCTAAATGAAATCATTAAATATTTTAATTAGTAACGATGATGGTATTTTTGCTGATGGTATAAGATCACTTGCTAAAACAGCATTACACAGAGGTCATAAAGTCACAGTAGTATGTCCTGATCAAGAGAGATCGGCTACAGGACATGGCCTAACATTACAATCTCCTATTAGAGTTGAAAGAGCAGATGAGTTATTTGAAGATGGCATTCAAGCGTGGGGGTGTTCGGGAACCCCTGCTGATTGTGTCAAGCTTGCTTTGTCTGAATTAATACAAAATAAGCCTGATTTAGTGATTTCTGGGGTTAATCAAGGTCCTAATTTAGGTACTGATATTTTTTGTTCAGGTACTGTAGCAGCTGCGATGGAAGGTACTTTAGAAAACATCCCCTCAATGGCTGTAAGTCTGGCTAGCTTCAAGTGGAGAAATTTTGAATTTGCGAGTAAAATTTCATTAAAAATTGCAGAACAAGCATTGCGCAATAATTGGCCAAAATCATTATTACTTAATTTAAATGTTCCCCCCTGTGAAGAAAATAATATTCTTGGGGGATCTTGGACTAGATTATCAATAAGAAAATACAAGAACCAATTTACTAAAAGAGAAGATCCAAGAGGAGATATTTATTATTGGTTAGCTGGAGAAGCAGTTTTAGATTTAAATTCCAAAGGTTACGGTCCCAAAAATTGGCCAAGTGACGTCTCTCAAATAGAAAAAAGTAAGTTATCTCTTACCCCAATTGAACCTGATTTGTTTTGGAGAGATGGTTTAGATAAACTTCCTGATATTCAATTACTATAAATTCTTCTTAGCAACCAAAGTGAAAAGCATAAGCCAATAAAATGAGCAGCGATTACTTGTGTATTACTTAATACTGACAATATCTCTAAACCCGTTATCGCTACATCCGAACTAGTTGCAATAGCAATACCTTGAGTTTGAGTTGAGGCTTGAATAAATAATGCTCCCATTAATGCCTGATATCCTACTAGCCCAAAAAGAATACCCAATAAATCATTGACAATGCCTCTTTTAATCAACCTACTTGTTTGCCCCCTTGAAGGTCTTGCATTACTATTTATTGCCCTCCCTGTTCTCACAATCAGCCAACCTTGCCAAAGGCTAAAAAATAATAGTATTAAGGAAATTGATGTTAGCGATAATCCTGGCGCCAAACCCAATTGTCCTTCGCTATCATTACTTACAAAATTTGAAAAAAGCAAAACAGCGGTAACTACAACACTTAAGATAGATTGAATCCAAAATCTCACCCATCCTACTCTTCTCATGCCAAATGAAAGTAATTGAAAATCTATTTTATTAACCATTCATTCGTTTTGAATCTCTTACTCAAATTTGCCATCAAAGTCGCATAATTGCACGTTTATTGTGATCTCATTATTAACTCCATCTGAAGTCAAAGAACCAACATCGCTAGCAATTGGAAGCTTTGATGGTTTGCATGAAGGTCATCGAACACTAATAAAAAGTGTTGTTAAAGAATATGAATTCACCCCTACCATCGCAAGTTTCTGGCCTCATCCAAGAGAAATTCTTTATAAGGAAACAAGGCTAAGACTAGACTTACCCTTAGAGAAACTTCCTTTACTTGAAAATCTAGGAATTAAACAATTGGTTTTAATTCCCTTTGATTTGGCGTTATCTAGATTAAGTGCAGAAGAATTTATAAATAATATTCTTATAAATCAACTCCAAGCAAGAACTATTTCTGTTGGTGAAAACTTTAGATTTGGTTATAAAAGATGCGGTGATATTAATACAATTAAAAATTCCATAAAAAATAAAAATATAAAACTCAATATTGTCCCACTTTTAAAAGACCAAGAAGGAAGAATAAGTAGTAGCAGAGTAAGAAATCTTCTTTTAAAAAGTGACTTAATAAAAGCAAAGGACCTTTTGAAAAGGCCCTATAGTTTTTCAGGGAAAGTTGTCAAAGGTAAAGGTATTGGAAAAAAGATAGGATTTCCAACGGCTAATCTGCAAATTGATGGCAGAAAATTCTTGCCAGGAGAAGGCGTATATGCTGCATGGACTAAGGAAATTAATTCTGGTATTAAGTTTCCATCTGTAATGAATCTTGGACCACAACCCACAATTAATCCTTTATCACCCTCTGCGGTTGAAGTACATATTATTGACAAAAATATCAATTTATATAATTTAGAATTATTCGTTGAACCTATACAAATGATAAGAACTCAAATAAGATTTTCTAATATGCAAGAATTAGCAAAACAGATCTCAAAAGATAAAGCATTGGCAAAAACAATCCTACAAGAAATTAATAATTAAAATCATGAGAAATTACCAAAATCAAAAAGATGACTTAAGAATTGCCCAAATAATTGATGCCAATCTTGATAGGGCTAGAGAAGGATTAAGAGTTTTAGAAGATTGGGCTAGATATGGTTTAGATCGAGTCGATATTGTGAAAAAGCTAAAAAATTTTAGGCAAATACTTGGCAGTTATCATTTAAATTATTACAAAAATGCTAGAAACTATATCGAAGATAAGTGCAATGGTCTAAATCATCCAGAACAATTTAAAAGAATTTATACAGAAAACATCATAAGTTCAAATTCAAGCAGAATTCAAGAAGCTCTTCGAGTTTTAGAAGAATTTTCAAGAAGCAGTAATTATAAGCTCTCACAAGCAGCTTCTTCGATTCGTTATGAGATTTACAGCTTAGAAATTGAAATTTTAAATCTAACATGCAATAAAAATTTAAATGATATTCTCATTAAGAATAATTTATATTTAATTACTAATGAAAAACCGGATTTAATTGTAGATATTGAAAATCTTCTTATTGGGGGAGTAAAAATAATCCAACATAGATTTAAAGAGACCAATGATTCAAACAATGTTAAAAAAGCAAAAGTTATTAAAAAATTATGTAAAAAACACGGAGCCATTTTTATTGTTAACGACAGGCTCGATATTGCACTTGCATCTGAAGCGGATGGAGTTCATCTTGGACAGAACGATTTAGATTTGATATCAGCAAGAAAAATACTTGGATTCTCAAAAATCATTGGAATATCTGCTAATAATGAGCAAGATATAAAACAGGCCATACAGAATGGATGCGATTATTTAGGCATTGGACCAGTTTTTCAAACAAATACAAAAAAAAATAAAAAACCTTTAGGAATTGATCGCATAAAAAAATTAACAAAAGATATTAAAATTCCTTGGTATGCAATTGGAGGAATTAAAAATGAAAATATTCCAGAATTAAAGTCTAATAATATTAACAAAGTAGCTATTATCTCAGAAATCATGAATCATGAAAATCCAAAAAAGAAAGCTATGATAATTTTAAAAAGTTTAACCGATGAAAATTAAAGTTAATGGTGAGGAAAAATTATTTAATAATTCAAATAAAGAATTCACACTAACTGAAATTTTAATTCAATTAGGATATAAAAATAATACTGTTATTGTTGAATTGAATAATTTAATTATTAATAATGAATCTTGGCAAGAAAACAAGGTAAAAGATGGAGATAAGCTAGAAATTGTCTCCATTGTTGGTGGTGGATAAATTTTTAATTAAATATTTAATATTGATGAGAAAATCATATTATTAAAACGTTTTACAAGAATTCAATAAAGAGTGAAAATATCTTCATAATTTTTTAACCTAATTCCTGAAACATTTAATCAAAAAAGATTTTTTTCATTTTATATTCATAATACTTTACATGTAAAAATGGAAAAAGATTTAAAACAAAATCCTAGGTCAATGAAGTGGGAGCAAAATGGAGAATTAGCTTCTAAAGACCTATCAGATCTTATCGATAGGTTGAAAAATGTTGAAAATGAATGTAATTCATCTGAATTATCTAGATTAAGTACCAAATCTGACAACATAGATTAAATTTGTTACTACTAGCTTGCAGATCGCTAATATATTTGTTTCAAATTACATAAAGAGATAAAAAAATGCGAAAACGTTATCCAGAGTGGGTTAATAATCAAGTTATTATGAAAGCATTAAAAATGAGAGATGAAGGCATTCTTTCAAAAAGGTTAAATTTATGGATTGAAAATCTTTTAGAAATAGACAATAAAAGTAATTAACTCTATAAAATTTTAATTATTCTCAAAGCAGCCATTGCTGCTCCATAGCCATTGTCTATATTCATAACTGATATTCCTGGAGCGCAGCTTGAAAGCATGCTATTAAGAGCAGAAAAACCATTTTTACTTACTCCATATCCAACTGAAATAGGAACAGCAATTATTGGTTGGGGTAAAAGGCCTCCTAAAACTGTTGGAAGAGCTCCTTCCATACCTGCACAAACTATTATCACATCAAATTTATTAATATCTTCTAGGTTATTAAAAAGTCTATGTATACCTGCGACCCCAACGTCCATAAATGTCTTACATGTAATTCCATGAACCTCCAAAGCCAATTTTGCTTCGAGAGATACACTTAAATCACTAGTTCCACCAGCTACAATCGCAACTTTTTTATCAGTTGAAAATTTTTTAAAATTTTTGCCGATAATAAGGCAAAATGCTTCTCTGTAGTATTCTGCATTTTTATAACTTTCTAAGATTAATTTTGCTTTATCAAAATTAATTCTTGTTATGAAGACTAATTCGTTTTTATCAAGAACCTCTTCACAAATCTTTTTTAACTGATCAATATTTTTATGCTCACCCCATACGGCTTCAATAATGCCAATTCGATTTTGTCTATCAAAATCAAAGTTAAAATCTTTGTTCATCCTTGAACGTATAATTCACCCTCATCAATTAGCTCAAAAGGGTTTCTATCAAGTTTTAAATCATTTTTCACATTTTCTTCAAAAATACTTTGAATTTCACTAACTTCTTTGACTGAAATACTCTTCCATAAACTTTTATTCGCCCACTTTACCAGGACTAAAGCTTCCTCTTTTTCTTTATTATAAAAGATTTCTCTACCAAGAAATCCTTTTTTATTTGCTAACCATGGTTCCCAAACTTCTTTTTCTGCATTAATCCAATTATCTTTATATTGTGAAGGAACTCTCAACCTTAGTTCTTCGATTATTGGATTGTCTTTCATATTAATCATAGTTGCAGCATTTACACTTGAAAAATTGTACTGGAAACTGGCTACTAAGACTATCAAAGCTAAAGAAATCCACCTAACAGTATTTTTCAAAAACTTTAATTCCATTATTTTTGCTCCAAAAGTGCTACTGCATGGCAACTAATACCCTCTTCACGACCTTCCGGACCTAATTTTTCATTAGTTGTGGCTTTTATCCCAATTAAATCTTTATCAATTTCTGTGATTTTTGATAAATTATTTTTCATTAAGTCTATATGCGGTTTAAATTTTGGTCTTTCGGCAACAATAACACTATCAATATTAGTTATTTCCCACCCTTGATTTTTAACTAACTCAACAACTTTAGATAGCAAAACTAAACTATCAGCATTCTTCCACTTTTCATCTGTAGGCGGAAAGTATTTTCCAATATCACCTAAAGAGAGTGCACCTAACAATGCGTCCATAATCGCATGACTTAATACATCAGCATCGCTATGTCCATCTAAACCTATATTATCAGGATGAGATAATTTTACTCCCCCTATGATCAAATCTCTTCCTTTTACAAGTTGATGGATATCATACCCATTACCGATGCGGAACCTCATTGAGTCATTCTTATCTCCTTTTATTCTCTTACTTATCGGTGCATTTTTAAAGTCCACAGATGAAATTAAATCATTTCTTCTCTCTGAAGTTCTCTTGATCATTTCCCTTTCTCTCCAATCATTTATTTCTTTATGATTTCCGCTTAATAAAATATCTGGCACATTCATTCCTCTGAATTTTGCTGGTCTTGTGTATTGAGGATATTCTAAAAGACCATTATTATGACTTTCACTAACTAATGAATTCATATCACCAAGAGTCCCAGGGATTAATCTCGTAACTCCATTAATTATCGACATTGCAGGTAATTCCCCTCCAGTCATTATAAAGTCACCTAAGGAAACTTCTGCATCAGCAATGCACCTTACCCTTTCATCAAATCCTTCATATTGACCGCAAATTAAAACAATTTGATCATAATTTGACCATCTTAATAAATCATTTTGCTTTAGTACTTTTCCTTGGGGAGTCATAAGTAAAGTTATAGTATTATCAAATTTCTGAATCGATTCAAAAGCATTAAAAATAGGTTCAGGCTTTAATAACATCCCTGATCCACCGCCATAAGGAAGATCATCAACTTGCTTATAAGAACCCACTCCATAGTCTCTCAAATTAATAACATTAATTGAAATTAATTGATTTCTTATAGCCCTAGTAATAACACCCATATTATTTAAATTATCAAATGCATTTGGATATAAACTAATAACATCAAAACTCACTTTATGCATTTAAGAGTCCTCCTGATAACCAAATTCAGCCAATTTAGATTCCTTCTTTCTCCAATTTGGAATAATTTTTACAAACAACTCTAAATAAATAGGCCCATCGAAAAGTTTCTTCATATTAATTCTTGCGGCTTGTCCAATAATCTTCAACATTGAACCTTTTTTTCCTATAAGAATACCTTTTTGACTTTTCTTCTCAACTATTATGGTAGCTAATATAACAGTAAGATTTTCTTTGCCTGCAGATTTTTTATTTTTTATTTCTTCAATTTTTTCAATAATTACCGCCACGCTGTGTGGAATCTCTTCTCTAGTATTTTTTAAAACTTGTTCCCTAATTAATTCTCCAAGTAATATATTAAATGGTTGATCACTTAAGGTATTCTTTGGATAAAGCATAGGTCCACTTGGGAGATGATCATTTACTAAATTAATAAGTTCATCACATCCTTCTCCAGAAATAGAGCTCACAGTCTGAAAATATGTTGAGTTACTAGGAAATATCTCCTTATATTGATTAAGACGTAAATCTTTTATATTCTCTTGTAATAAGTCCCACTTATTAAGTACAATAATAAATTTTTTTTGACTCGTTGAAAGTAAATCCTTAATGTATTCATCGCCTCTACCTGGCTTATCATTAGAATCAAAAATCAATAAAATAAGGTCTACTCCATTAATAGCTGATTTTGCATTTTTTACTAATGTTTTCCCCAAGAGATGATGGGGTTTATGTATACCAGGAGTATCTATAAATATAATTTGACTATCTTTAGTAGTTAGAATAGCTTTTAATTTTTTTCTTGTTGTTTGTGCGATAGGCGACGTAATTGCAATTTTCTCACCTATTAATTTGTTTATCAAAGTTGATTTCCCTACATTAGGCCTACCTATCAAAGTAACAAAGCCTGATTTATAATTTTCCAAAATTTCTTTTATGATCCATAATAAAATTTTGATTCAAAATGGATAAAAAAACCACAACTTCTGAAAAACCATCTTTTTATCAATCAATAGAGATAGCCACTCAATGGTGCAAAGACTGGGAGCAAGAATTGTTAAGCGATGAGGTATTGGCAGACAGAGTAGCTGAATTAGTTAAAACTAAAAATGGTTTAAGAGGTTTTTTTGCCTATGCACTATCAGATATTAATTGTTCATTATTAGATAAATTACCCAGTTCGCTAATATTTAAATTTGCAGAGAGGGGGGAACAAATTGTAGAAATTACTTTAAAAAACCTTATCATGAGTTCAGCTCAAACTATAAACCATCAAAGAGATAACAAACCTCAGTATGAGGAGATGTCTGCAAATATCTCTGATAGATGCATAAACATATTAAAGGTATTGGATACAAAATTAGTAAATAACAAAGTAAATATGATTTTGGATAACTTAGATAACTTAGGAAATAGCATAAATAATTCCAAAAATTATGATTTAGAACAAAAAGATTTCATAAGAGAAAAAATTTCAGAAATTGCAAAATAAAAGAGCGGATTGTACCGCCCTGAAATTGGTTCGTATGGGATAACAAGATTAATCTCTTCTTCCGCCACCCTGTAAAGCAATCATTAATCTAAGTATAAACACAAATAAATTAATGTATGTTAAGTACATTCCTAAGGCTCCGGCTAAGTATTGATCATCACTATATCTTCTGGGCATAGTATAAAAATCAACAAAAGACATAGCCACAAATATCACCGTACCAAATCCAGCTATTAATAATTCAAGTCCAGATCCACCAAAAAGTCCAGGAGCAAATAATCCACCAATAAGCTGGACAAACATTGCGATAAGTAGGCCAATTAATCCAAGTCCCACTACACTGCTTAAAGCTTGCCCAACGCTATCGCTCATCCTTTGGCCCGTGTATGAGGCAATTACAAAAGTAATTCCAGTAGCAAGTGCTGCTGTTCCAACAGATCCAATCCCTACAGTACCGATTGCTAACGCAACAATTCCGCTTAGAGTGAAGCCTGTTAATAAACTAAAACAAGTAAGTAGAGGAAGAGCTTTTGCATTATTTGCATTGTTTGCAGCACTTGTAGCTATAAAGAACAATACTAATTCAGCTATGAGAGCAACGATAGAGAGTGGTTGAAAAAGCGTTGGATTTGATGCTATTAAAGATATTCCAGCTAGAACACCTAAAGAAGTCAGAACCATTCCCCCTCCTACATATGGAAGAGCTTTACTTACTACATTTGGTCCAACAATAGAACTTATTCGGGCATCACGAATAGCTTGTTGGAAATTACTGCTTGCAGGCATTTTCAAATCTAATTTATATATATAATAGTCTACTTTTAATATAAAATCGTGTGCGGATCACCCAATTTAGAAATCATTCATAAGCCTCAATAATTTTTTGAACAAGTGTATGTCGAACAACATCTTCAACAGTTAAACGGCAAATCTTTATGCCCTCTGAATTTGAGAAGAGTTTAACCGCTTCGACCAATCCACTTTCTTGATTATTATTTAAGTCGATTTGTGTAACGTCGCCATTAACAACCATTTTTGATCTTTCACCTAATCTTGTAAGAAACATCCTCATTTGTGCCTTAGTAGCATTTTGAGCTTCGTCAAGGATAATGAGCGCATCATCTAATGTTCTACCTCTCATAAATGCCAGAGGAGCCACTTCAATTATCCCTTTTTCTATGAGTGCATTTGTCTTCTCATAACCAAAAATATTATGTAGAGAATCAAAAAGAGGTCTAAGATAAGGATCAACTTTTTGTTGAAGATCTCCTGGTAAAAAGCCCAGATTTTCGCCTGCCTCTACCGCTGGTCTAGTTAGTATAATCCTTTCAATTTTTTTTTCACTTAACAATCTAGACGCGAGAATAGTAGCTAAGAAGGTTTTACCTGTGCCTGCAGGACCGATAGCAAATGTTAAATCAAAATTCTCAATAGCATCAACATAAGCTTTTTGTCTTATAGTTCTTGGTCTTAAATATTTTCCAGCTTTTGAACGGGCAAGGACCTTTTTTCCAAGTTCAGCATGAGATGAGGCTTGTCCCATATTCAGAGAAGTATAAGCTGCTCTTAAATCCACTTCTGGAACTTCCAATCCTTGTTCCCATATTGGTCTTGTTAATTCTACTAATGCAGATGCTTGTTCAAGTTTTGGTATAATACCATTCATTTCTAGTTGAAGTCCCCTGATAGTAAGAGATACTCCAGTTAAGTCTTCAAATTTTTTTATAAACGAATTTCCAGGTCCAGAAAGGGCAGTTGCAGCATCTGTACTAGGAAGATCAATAATAAAATGACCCTCTGAAGATACTTCTCTCATTTATTTAAATGTCTAAAAAAAACAAACAAATTACTTATTCACTTTCGCTGTTTTTAGATTGATTACTATCTTTTTTATCATTATCTAATTTTTCTGCTATTTCTTTTTGAGCTAATTTTGCTTTTCCAATAGCAATAGATGGCCTAACTTTCTTTTCAAGTAAACCACCTTTTTCTAAAAGGGTTCTGACGACATTAGTTGGTTGAGCTCCTTGAGTTAGCCTGTTCCTTAAAGCTTCTGTATCTAGTCTTGTTTCCTTGGTCCTTGGATTATAGAAGCCTAATTCTTCAAGAGGCCTACCATCTCTTCTAGAGGTACTGTTACATGCAACGATTCTGAAACTAGCCTCTTTTTTCTTTCCAAAGCGCTTTAGGCGCAATTTAATCATATTTAAATTTAAAATGTTTCCTTAAATCTTATCATTTAAAGGTTGATTATTGGAAATTTATAAATCAGCAAATCCTTTTTTCTTCTTATTGGCCTTTAGTTTCTTCGAAGGCCTGTGATTATTAGAACCAGGCATTCCTCCCATTCCAGGCATTCCTGCCATTCCAGGCATTCCTCCCATTCCAGGCATTCCTCCATTCGACATTTGCTTCATAAAGCCTCTCATCCTTTGAAAGTCAGACAAAACCTTATCAACTTCTTTAACTTCGAAGCCACTACCTTTTGCAATTCTGCTCCTTCTACTTGGTTGAGCTGCTAACAACTCTGGCTTCTGCTTTTCATTTAAAGTCATTGAACTAATCATGGCTTCAATTTTCTTTAGCTGTGCCTCTCCATCTTTTATCATTCCATCATCAATTTTATTCATACCTGGGATCAATTTAACTAAGCCGCCAAGTGAGCCCATTCTTTTAATTAACCTCATCTGTTTAACAAAATCATTAAAATCGAATGTTGCTTCTTGAAGCTTTTTCTGCATCACTTCGGCATCAGCTAATTCAACTTCCTTTTGAGCTTTTTCTACGAGTGTTAATACATCTCCCATTCCGAGAATACGACTCGCCATTCGCTCAGGATGAAAGGGTTGCAATGCTTCTATTTTTTCCCCTGTACCGATAAATTTGATTGGTTTGCCACTGATTTTTCTTATTGAAAGAGCAGCTCCTCCTCTTGAATCACCATCAAGTTTAGTTAAGATTGCCCCTGTTATTCCTACCTTTTCATGAAATGATTTTGTAAGGTCTGCAGCCTCCTGGCCAATCATTGAATCCACAACTAAAAAAACTTCATCTGGCTCTGAAACCTCTTTAATTCGGACCATTTCATCCATCATTGATTTATCAATTTGTAATCTTCCCGCAGTATCGATAATTATGTAATCTTTA
>ALPF01000023.1 GCA_000291825.1 Prochlorococcus sp. W8
GAGTCTTAGAATGTTATCAAATCAAAACTTCATTAAGGTAATTTCTTGGAAACACACGTAGAGAGAATTTCTAATCTTCAAGATTTTGAAAGAGCAAAATTAGATCGTGAGTCGGGGTTAAGATTATATGAAGATATGATCCTTGGCAGAAGATTCGAAGATAAATGTGCAGAAATGTACTATAGAGGTAAGATGTTTGGATTTGTACATCTCTATAACGGACAAGAAGCAATAAGTACTGGGGTCATAGGTGCAATGAAGAAAAAACATGATTGGTTTTGTAGTACTTATAGAGACCATGTCCATGCCCTAAGTGCTGGGGTTCCTCCTTTCGAGGTCATGAGCGAGTTATTTGGTAAAGAAACTGGTTGCAGCAAAGGACGTGGAGGATCAATGCACTTGTTTTCAAAAGAGCATCATTTACTAGGTGGTTACGCTTTCATTGGTGAGGGGATACCAGTAGCTTTAGGGGCTGCATTCTCCAGTAAATACAAAAAAGAAGTTTCGGGAGATAAAGAGAGTGATTCAGTTACAGCAGCATTTTTTGGAGATGGGACCTGCAATAATGGGCAGTTTTTCGAATGCCTCAACATGGCTCAATTATGGAAATTACCTATCCTCTTTGTTGTTGAAAACAATAAATGGGCTATTGGCATGGCTCATGACAGAGCTACAAGTAATCCTGAAATCTGGAGAAAAGCATCAGCTTTTGGGATGCATGGTGAAGAAGTTGATGGAATGGATGTTTTAGCAGTTAGAGGGGCTGCACAAAGGGCTATAAAAAGAGCAAGGGCAGGCGAGGGGCCAACTCTTCTAGAATGCCTTACATATAGATATAGAGGTCATTCTCTTGCAGATCCAGATGAATTAAGAGCTGAAGAAGAGAAAGCTTTCTGGGCTAGAAGAGATCCAATTAAAAAATTATCAAGAGAATTAATTGAAGGTAATTATTCTGATGAGAAAGAATTAAAAGATATTGAAAAGATGATTGATTCAGAAATAACAACTTCTGTCACAAAAGCTTTAGAGGCACCTGAGCCAAACACAGAAGAATTAACAAAATATATTTGGGCTGAAAATTAATTCAGATACCACTCGGCAATTTTCTTGTTAAATTTCTAAGCTTTCTTAAAGCCTTCAACTCAACTTGCCTTACTCTTTCTCTAGATACTTCAAGCAATCTTCCTATTTCTGCAAGAGTATGTCTTTCATTGCCATCTAATCCAAATCTTAATCGCAACACATGTTGCTCTTGCTCACTTAAATGACTTAACCATTTCCCTAATTGTTCTTGATGTATCTTTTGCTCAACCTTATCTAAGGGTTCTTCATGATTAGTATCTGCAATAAGATCACCTAAAAAACTTCGCCCATCATCTCCATTTACAGGTGCATCTAAACTGCTTGTAGAGAGTGCTTGTCTTAAAACGGAATCAAGCTCATCAACATCAATATCCATAGCTTCAGCTATTTCGACTCTACTTGGCATTGCTCCAAGTTTATGAGCAAGTTCTCTACTTACTTTTCTAATAGTTGCTAATCTTTCACTTAAATGTACAGGTAGGCGTATAGTCCTAGATTGGCAAGCGATTGCTCGCGTCATACTTTGGCGAATCCACCAAAAAGCATAAGTAGAAAACTTATAGCCTCTTGTAGGATCAAATTTTTCAACTGCTCTTTCCAACCCTAATGAGCCCTCTTGCACTAAATCTAAAAGTTCTAAACCCTTGCCTTGATATTTCTTTGCAACACTTACAACCAATCTAAGGTTTGCCTTCATCATCCTCTCTTTTGCCCTGCGACCAATTTTTAAAGTCCTTTTCTGATGAGAGGTAAAATCTTTTGTTTTTTCATTAACTTGACCATCTTCAGTAAGTATCATCATTTTTTGAACTTGATTTCCCAATTCAATTTCTTCAGCAGGAGTAAGTAAAGGAACTCTGCCAATATTTGAAAGATACCAACTAATTGGATCGTTACCTCTCCTCTTTTGAGGTTCAGTAGATATAGGAATGGAAGAAACCATAGATTTTTACCTTTTCGGTATTAAAACTTTCCTACATTTTTTTGAAAAACCCCTAATTTTTAATATCCGCTTCAGATTTGCAGTAACAAATGTTTAGTTATGTGTTTAAAACTATAAAAAACTCCTATTAATTGTCATTTTCATAACATTTGCCCCATTTTTATTTGCCTTACAATTTTCGATAATTGATTTCCTATAAGTGAAGCTGTTGATCCTTTTGAAGAATTTGATGCAGCATAAGAGTGTAAAAAAACATATTTTGCAAACGACTCTGCATTAATGACTTCTCCAGATGACAATTCCAAAGCACATAAACCTGATATAAATCCAGACAAAAGGTCTCCTAATCCAGCCCTCGCAGAGAAAGGATCTGAATCATATATTTGCCAAACTGAACCATTACTATCAGAGATAATACTATTAGCACCTTTTAATAAAAGATCTAAGTTAAATTGATTTGCCGCTTTCATAGATAAATCAATCCTATTATCTTCATGAAGATCAGGAAATAATCTCTTGAATTCTTGGTAATGAGGGGTAATCCAGGTTTGAAAACTTCTTTCGAGAAAAAATTTAGATCCATTTTTAGATTTTGCTATCCTATTCAATGCATCAGCATCTAGGATAAGAGTCCCTTTAAAATCATACAAATACTCAACAGCTTTCTCCCAATCTGCTATGTCTACTCCAATACCTGGACCAATTAAAATTGTCTCATAACGATTTAGATCTTTATTCATAAGCGAATCGGAAAAGAGAGAGTTCCCTTCCTCCGAAGACTTAGCAAAATCATTGATAACAACTTCAGGAGAAATATTCCAAATTAAATTAGCTACAGATTTTGGAGAAAGAGCTGTTATTGATCCAACTCCACTTGCTAAAGCTCCTTTTATTGCTAATAAAGCTGCACCAGGATATTTTTCACTTCCGATAATTAATAATGTTCTACCTCTTGAATATTTATCTGAGTTAGAAGGAGGAAGATAAAGACTTATATCATTAAAATCTTTTCGAGAGAGACTTAAAATTCTTTATTTAATTTACTAAATGGCTTTTAAAAATTCCAATTTCAATATTATGAATTTGACCAACATAAGGTATTGCAGACTCCTGTAATAATCCTATTTTCTTCAGGCCAATTGATAACGTATAGTGAGCCTTTACTGCATTATCTGCAAAAGGTCTACCAGAATTTGGATTTAGGCCAGTAGGAATATCAATTGAAACAATCTTACCTTTGTTGGTTTTTGATTTTTTATTAAATAACTTAATAAGATTAATATCAGTACTTCTTGTCTGATTATTTCCAAAAACTGCATCTATCCATAATTCATTTTTTTCTGGATCAGGCGCGTCAATAAGAATTTTTACTCCTAACGAGGTTATATAACTTAAATGTTTTATTGTTAATGTTTTCCTGATTGGGAAAGGACACCATACTGAGACTAGATAACCTTTAAGAAACAACTCTCTGGCAATTACTGCTCCATCTCCGCCGTTATGTCCAGGTCCTATTATTACAACTAAACCACTTTTCAAAAGTTTTTCCCTTTCTAGCAACCAATTACTTAATTTTATTCCAACTTTTTCCATCAGTGCTGCTTCAGGCATCCCATCCTCAAAAAGGTCATTTTCAATTTCTAACATTTGTTTAGGATAAACAATTAAATGTTCCGAATCTGCTTTTGGAAAACTAATTTTTGTCATAATAGGTAATTAGATAACATTCAAACTGTTCAAAAAACTTTGTTTTATGATCAAATCTATTACAGAAAAAAAGTTAGAGAACTATTCTTCTACTAATAGTAAATCTAAAAACCAAAAAAAATTAGTGGTGGGTTTATCTGGAGGTGTAGATAGTTCTTTATCAGCAGCACTCCTAATAGAAAATGGATGGGATGTAGAGGGGCTAACTCTTTGGTTAATGAAAGGCCAGGGTTCATGTTGTTCTGAAGGTTTAGTTGATGCTGCCGGTTTATGTGAAGACTTAGGTATAAAGCATCATATTATTGATTCAAGAAATCTTTTTTCAGAAAAAGTCATAAAGGAAACTACTGGAGGATATGAAGTTGGTATTACCCCATTACCCTGCTCTATGTGTAATAAAAATGTCAAATTTGAAGAAATGCTTAATTGGGCAAAAGATCAGCATGAATTTACAAATATAGCGACTGGTCATTATGCTCGTGTTAAAAAGAACAACATCTCCTTATCCCATTCAAATAACTTTAAATACAAAGATTATCTACTGCTAAGGGGTGTTGATTTAAATAAAGATCAAAGTTATTTCCTATATAGTCTTTCCCAAGAAGTTCTGAGTAGATTAATTTTGCCACTGGGTGAACTTAAAAAAGAGGACACAAGAAAAGAGGCAGCAAGATTAGGTTTAAGAACAGCAAAAAAACCTGAAAGTCAAGATCTTTGTCTAGTTGAACATTATGGATCAATGTTGAATTTTATAGATAAACATATTGAGACTAAAGTAGGAGAAATAAAACATATTAATGGTCAAATTTTAGGCTCACATAATGGAATTCAGCACTATACGGTTGGACAAAGAAAAGGATTAGGAATCGCATGGTCAGAACCTCTATATGTAAAAAAATTAGATCATTTAAAAAATATAGTTTATGTTGCAAGCATTAGTGATCTACTGGAGAGAGAGGCTTTTATAAAAGAACTTAATTGGGTTTCAATAGAGGAACCAAATTTTCCTATAGAAGTTGAAGCTCAAATTAGATATAGAAGTAAACCTATCAAGAGTAAATTAATTCCTCAAAGAGAAGATAATTTTAACAAAAGGTTTAAATTAGTTTTGGATGAGCCTCAGTCTTCAATAACACCAGGACAAGCAGCAGTTTTTTTATAAAGAAGATATCCTCCTAGGTGGAGGATTGATTTGTTAAATACATATAAAAAAATTTACCATTATAAGGAAAATAAAGAATATAATTAAAGACTTTAATCCAAAAATATTATAAAAAGTATTTTTACTGATTTTATTTGGATAGACAGTAATATCATCTGAAATATTTTTTTCAATCAATTTATCAATTCTTCCATCACTTCTTATAAGACCAGAAGGACCTGTATTTGAAGCAATGATTGTGTCTCTATTATTTTCAATACTCCGCATTGAAGCTATAGATATAAATTGATCATGAATTTTTTTTGGATATGGATCTAAATTCGCAATTGCCAAAATCATTTCGGCTCCACTTCTTATTGCTGAACGAATTTTTAATCCATCACTAATTTCATAGCAAATTGCTACTGCAAAATTTGGCAAATTCTTCAACGCAAAATATCTAGATTTTGGTCCAGGTTGAACGCCTCCCACAGAAGATATTCCCTTATATTTGTTAAAAAC
>ALPF01000024.1 GCA_000291825.1 Prochlorococcus sp. W8
AATGTACCTAATTTGCCAAACCAAAACCCACAAATTAATAAACCTGGTACCTGTGTATAAATATCATTATTTATTGAGTCCAAAATAATACCAATCATGAAACCAATTATTGTTCCATTAATTGGTCCATTCATAATTGACCAAGGCAATAACCAAAAAATTGGCCAATAAGGTTGAACTCCCATCAACGAAAACCAAATTGGATTCCATAAAGATAATAGAGGTATTAGTAAAAAAGATAATAATGGATAATTATTTTTTATTAATGAAAAATTCATTATATTTTTGTTTTTAATATTTGGACCCAATCTATAGCTTGTGGTTTTGCAAGTAATTGAACGTTTGCAGTAGTAGTTGGTCGAAAATCCTGATCTATGGATTCAATTATTCCAATTGGAATATTTGGCGGTAATAATGTACTTGCTGGAGAGGAAAATATCAAATCTCCAACTTTTATATCTATATCCTTACTATAAAAAATCATCTTAGGTGAATCATTTCCTACTCCTACGATTAATCCATGAATATTTATTCGCTGGACCCAAGCACCAACTTGACTTTCTGATGATGTTAGAAGCTTTACTGATGAAGTAAACATAGAAACATCATCAATAAGCCCTATCAATCCCCCTGGTCCAACCACTGAGTCCCCAATTTCCACTCCATTCCTAGCTCCTTTATTAAGAATTATTTTTCTCCACCAACTTCCCGTATTTCTAGAAATAACCGAAGAATCAATTTGTGAATCATCTGCTGTTTTTTTGAGAGACAAAAGAGACCTTAGCCTTAAATTATCAATTTCTAGTTGTCTTAATTTTGTATTTAATTCCTTGTCATAGCTTTCTAACAATAATTCTCTTTGAAATTGCCCAGGCCAAAAAGGCTTTGAAAGAAAGTAATAAATATCGCGATAAATAAGGCTTTTAGAAAATCTTATAAAAAGAATTAAAAATAAAAATATTAATAAGAACCATATACTTTTATTATTCCACCAACGAGAAGTCGTTATTCGCCGGGTTTTATTCATTCAATTCAATCTCTTATGGCATTTCGCGCAAAATCTGGAGTATCAACGACTCTCTTCAATTTCTTAAAATCATCTAAAACCTCTCCACAACCATTAACCACGCAAAGTAATGGGTCCTCAGCTATGTGAGTAAAGATACCAGTCTCATGACTAACAAGATCACTAATACCTCTTACTAAAGCTCCTCCCCCTGCGAGCATAATACCTCTATCTACTATATCAGCAGCCAATTCTGGGGGAGTTCTTTCTAAAGTTCTTTTTACCGCTTCAACTATTTTACTTAATGGATCAGCCATAGCTTCTCTAATCTCGCCAGAAGTTAAATTAATACATCTTGGTAAACCTGATAATAAATGCAAACCTCTAACCTCCATAGATGTTTTATCGAAGTCATCATTTGGAAATGCGGAACCAACCTTAATCTTTATATCTTCGGCTGTTCGTTCTCCTACAACCAAATTATGGACCTTTTTTAAGTAAATTCCAATTGAATCATTAATTTCATCACCCGCAACCCTAACAGATTCACTTAACACAGTTCCACCTAAACTTAAGACAGCTACTTCTGTTGTACCACCACCAATATCCACAATCATTGTTCCAATTGGTTCTGTAACAGGTAAAGATGCCCCAATTGCAGCAGCTACAGGTTCATCAATCAAATGGACTTCCCTCGCACCTGCCAATCCAGCCTCTCTGACTGCTCTTCTCTCTACACTAGTTACACCGCTAGGAATTCCTATAATTAACCTAGGAGCTATTATCCCTCTACCCTCATTAGATTTTTGAATAAACATTTTCAGCATTTGCTCAGCAGCGTCAAAATCTGCAATCACTCCATCTTTAAGTGGCCTAACTGCACGAATATTACCCGGAGTTCTGCCAAGCATTAATTTTGCATCTTCCCCAACTGCAAGAGGCATTCCTTCTTCTAAATCCATTGCCACAACTGATGGTTCTTGCAAAACCACGCCTTTCCCTGAAACATGAATTAAAGTATTTGCAGTTCCAAGATCAATACCTATATCTCTTGAAAATTTAAATCGATTAAAAATCACAATAATATTTATTTTATACAAATAATATATTAATTTTTAAATTCGCCTAGAAATTTTTGAATTAAGTTACGAAGAGCTAGCAAAACTTCAAGCAAAATACTTGAGAATGTGTAATATAAAAAAAAATCAATTATGGAAATTAACACAGTTAATTTAGTTGGCAGAGCAGGTAGAGAACCTGACGTAAAATATTTTGAATCAGGAAGTATTGTTGCCAACTTTACTCTTGCGGTAAACAGAAGAAGCAGGGATGAAGAACCTGATTGGTTTAATTTGGAAATATGGGGGAAACAAGCACAAGTAGCGGCGGATTATGTAAAGAAAGGGTCTTTAATTGGTATTACTGGTAGTTTAAAGATCGATACATGGAAAGATAAAAATTCAGGAGAAGATAGGCATAGGCCAGTTATTAGAGTAGATAGGCTTAATTTATTAGGTTCTAGAAAAGATACTGAAACTAATTCAAATTTTTCTTCGGGAAATATTGAATCAAATGAGGTTCCTTTCTAGATAATATTTTTTTGACTTTTTTTAAAAAACCTTATCAATAAAAACAACACTATTATTATAAATATAGGCTTCACTATAACTTTAAAATTATCAACATATAAACCTATTATTTCATAATTTTCACCAAATAAATATCCTGCCGCAGTTAAAAAAATAACCCAAATTAAACTTCCCAAACTTGTCCAAAATATAAATTTATTGAGTGGCATCAGTTCAATCCCTGCTGGAATAGAAATTAGAGTCCTTATCCCAGGTATTAATCTTCCCCAAAACACCAACAGCACACCATACTTATCAAACCATAACCTACTTTTATCTAAGTCTTTTAAAGTAATACCTACAAATTTCCCTTTTTTATCAATAAAATTTGATAATTTTTTTTCATTTAAAAACTTGCCTAAAAAATACCATGGAAATGCTCCAACAACTGTACCAATCAAGCCAGAAATAATCAAAATATAAAAATTTAAATTTCCTTTATAAACAAAAAAACCACCAAGAGGCATAATAATTTCTGAGGGAATTGGTGGTATAAGGTTTTCCAAAAACATTGCGAAACTAATTACAAAATATGCAATATAAGGATTAGTTTCTACCGTTTTTGATATTAAATCTGGTAAAGAAGTAATTAAATTTAAAAAAAGTAAACTCAAATTTAGTATCTATATAATTCTGATTTATATGGACCTTCTACTGATACGTTTATATAGTCTGCTTGTTCTTGTGTGAGAGTCGTTAGTTTGGCACCTATTTTATCTAAATGAAGCCTTGCAACCATTTCATCTAGATGTTTTGGAAGAACATAAACTTCATTTAAGTATTCATTACTCTTAGTAAATAATTCCATTTGAGCAAGTACTTGGTTGGTAAATGAATTACTCATAACAAAACTTGGGTGACCAGTCGCGCAACCTAAATTAACCAATCTGCCCTCTGCTAAAAGAATAATCTTATTACCATTTGGTAAAGTAATATGATCGACTTGAGGTTTAATATTTTCCCATTTATATTGTTTGATTGAAGCCACATCGATTTCATTATCAAAATGTCCAATATTGCAGACAATTGCTTCATTTCTCATCTTGATTAAATGTTCATGTTTAATAACTTTGTAGTTTCCAGTGGCCGTGACAAATATATCAATATCTTCGACTACTTCATCTAAAGTGACAACACTATATCCTTCCATTGCAGCTTGTAAAGCGCAAATAGGATCAACCTCTGCTATTTTTACAATCGCACCTAACCCTCTTAATGATTGTGCAGATCCTTTACCTACATCGCCAAAACCAATCACTAAAGCGACTTTACCCGCAATCATTACATCTGTTGCTCTCTTAATACTATCTACTAAAGATTCTCTGCATCCATACAAATTATCGAATTTACTTTTAGTGACCGAATCATTTACGTTAATCGCGGGGAAAGGTAATAATCCCTCCTTTTGTAATTGATATAGCCTTGCTACACCTGTAGTGGTTTCTTCTGTTACTCCAATTATTCCGCTTTTAATTCGAGAATAAAAAGCACTATCTTCTTTTAATTTATTTTTAATTGAATTGAAAAGAGCAATCTCTTCTTCATTACTTGGATGATCTAAAACTGATATGTCATTTTCAGCTTTACTACCGAGTATTAATAAACCAGTCGCATCTCCTCCGTCATCGAGAATCATATTTGGAGAATCATTACCCCAATCAAGAATATAGTGAGTATATTGCCAATACTCATCAAGAGTTTCACCTTTTTTTGCAAAAACTGGAATATTTCTTTTTGCAATTGCAGCAGCAGCATGATCTTGTGTAGAAAAAATATTACATGAAGCCCACTTAACTTGTGCACCTAAATCAACTAGAGTCTCAATTAAAACAGCCGTTTGTATAGTCATATGAAGACTACCTGCAATTTTTGCCCCAAGAAGCGGTTTGGTGGATTGGTATTTATCTCTTAATGCAATCAATCCTGGCATTTCTGTTTCAGCTATGTTTAACTCTTTTCGACCAAAATCAGCTAAATTAATATCAGCAATAACATAATCGGGAGTAAAAGTTTTATTAGAGTTTGTGATTACCATTTTAAATTTATTTATCTATTAAACTATAAATGATTTTTTGTTGAATTTGTGTTACTTAAAAATTTAGAAGAAACTATTAAATTTGGGCATGATTTCTCACTAAAGTTAAAAGCTAAATCAATTATTTTAATTAAGGGACAAATTGGGGCAGGTAAAACTTCTTTAGTCAAAGGCATAGCAGAGGGTTTACAAATCAAAGAAAATATCACAAGTCCAACTTTTGCATTATCTCATCATTATAACTCAGGTAAATTTCCTTTAATACACATGGATTTATATAGATTAGAAGACACCCTATCAGCTAAAGAATTATTTCTTGAAGAGGAAGAAGAGTTAGAACAAAATAAAGGCATAATGGTAATTGAATGGCCAGAGAAGATAATTTCAATCGTTGAAGAATATTGGCTTATTGAAATTAATTATTTAAAGGGATCTGGCAGGACAATCAAAATCTATGATCCGTATGATTTCAGGAAATCTTGAACTTGTTTAATATTTGGTTGTGGCTGAATAGCTCCTTCCCCTAAACATGAAATCAACCCACAAACACTGGCAAATTGAATATCGTTATTAAGAGAATCCTTATCATAATCTTCCTTTCGATTGATAAACCGAGAAATTAATCCAGCTAGAAAAGAATCTCCTGCTCCTGTTGTATCAACTATTTTTGGTGATTTTATTATTTTAGTTGTATCTTGAAAACCATTAATAAACCAACTTATTGGTTTATCTCCATTAGTAATAATTACATCAGGTTTTTTTGATAAAGACTGAGATATTAGGAATGGATTATCATTTTCAAAGAATAAAATTGCCTCTTCATGAGAAAGTTTTAAAATATCTCCATTTAATAAGAATTTCTTTATTTTTTTTAAATGATCTTGTCTTTGAAGTTGAGATGATTTATTTAAATTATCCCAAAAGATCTCTCTCCAATTAGCATCAATTACAATACTAATGCCAGATTTGCTTGCATAGTCAACTAGAAATAATAAAGCATCGGAAGATTTATCAGAGGCGAGTAAATTTGTTCCTGTAATAAAATACCTAGTCTCTTTAAAAAGGTTTTGAAAAGAAATCTTACTACTTTCAAAAACTTTTCTATCTAGCATTTCATCTGCAAATTTTTTTTGTGAATTTACAAAACCAGCAAAAGAGCGGTCTCCTTCATCATTTATGTAAACTTTGATTATTCTAGTAGAGAAATTTTTATCAACTTGAGTTAATTGAGTATTGACTCCTAAATCTCGAAACAAATTTATAAATTCTTTTCCGAATTCATCATCTCCTAAACAACCTACAAACTCTGCGCGAACTCCTAATTTGCTCAAAGCACAAGCAACATTTGCAGGTGCTCCGCCAAGGTAATTTTTGCAATCTCCATCAGGATTAATAATTATTTGATCTACTAAAGCTTCCCCAATACAAATCACCTTTGAATAGACCATAATTTCGATTTTACTTACAACGATAGACCAATACTCCTTAAACAGATAGCAAATAATTGAATTAAAATATAAAATTAAAAAATCTTCGATGGGAAGCAAAACCAACTACTTATGGAATTGGCAAGGATGGGATATTTCTTGGTCCTTAATCAATCAACCTATTAACACATCAAAAATTAATGTTCTATTAATCCACGGATTCGGAGCATCCAAAGAGCACTGGAGAAGTAATCAAAAAATCTTAGGACAGTATACAAATTGCTACGCTATGGATCTACTAGGTTTTGGAATGAGCAGCCAACCTAAGGCTCTTTTAGATTACGAAACAAAGAAGGAAGATCACATAAAATATTGTTTTGATCTATGGGGCGCTCAAATTGCAGATTTTTGCAATGAACAAATTAAATCGCCTGTAATATTAATTGGAAACTCTATAGGGGGGATTGCTTCTTTAAAAGCTGCTGAGTTATTAGATCAAAACTGTCAAAAAATGATCCTTTTAGATTGTGCGCAAAGAACTATGGATGATAAAAGAATTAGTAATAAGGATATTCTAATGAACTTTTTAAGACCAATTCTTAAAACATTAGTTCGGCAAAGGTTTATAAGTAATACCCTTTTCAAAAAAGCTGCAAATAAAAAAACCATAAAGCAAATACTTAGTAAGGCTTATCCTTCAGGAAAAAATATAGATGATGAATTAATAGATATCTTGTATAAACCTTCTCAAAGGAAAAACTCGGCAGAAGCATTCCGAGGATTTATCAATTTATTCGATGATTATTTAGCTACAGATCTATTTGAAACCGTTAAATGCGATATCCATTTGATTTGGGGAGAAAAAGACCCATGGGAATCTCTAGAAGAGGCAAGATATTGGAAGAATAATTTTAGCAATATCAAGAGCTTAGATATTCTTGAAGGTATTGGACATTGCCCTCATGATGAGAGCCCCTCAGAAACCAACAAAATATTATTAAAGCTCATTCAAGATACAAAGTAAGCTTCAACATTATCGCTTAACCTTCTCAATCCTCTAAGACCATCTCTTTCTAAATTCCTGACTCTATCTCTGCTAATTCCAAGTACTCTACCTATACCTGTTAAAGACATGGGTTCATCACCATCCATGCCATACCTCATTCTTAAAACTCTGCATTGAAGATCAGGGAGTTGATGTAACAGAGAGTGCAAATCTCCTCGCATACAGTCCATTTCAATTTGCTCATCAGGCAAATCTTCCCCACCTGCCAACAAGTCAAGTAATACCGTATCTTCACCATCTCCAACCTTTGTTTCTAAACTAACTGGTTGACCAGCCTTACACATAAGATCTTTAACATCTTCCTCAGGAAGCTCCACGTACTTTGCAAGTTCACTAATAGTAGGTGTTCTGGACATTTCCTGACTCAACTCTCTTTGGCCTTTTTTTAACTTGTTCAACATTTCTGTAATATGAATTGGCAACCTTATAGCTCGACTTTTTTCAGCAATTGCTCTAGTAATTCCCTGTCTAATCCACCAATATGCATAAGTAGAAAATTTATAACCTCGAGCAGGATCAAATTTCTCAACCCCTCTAACTAAACCAATAGTTCCTTCTTGAATTAAGTCTAAAAGTTCCATATTTCTCTTCGTATATTTTTTTGCTACGCTTACTACTAATCTTAAGTTAGCAGCCACCATCCTCTCTTTCGCACGTTGACCCGCTCTTAGCCTTTTTTTAATTTGGATAGGATTCAAATTAAGTTTTTCTGCTAATTCTTCAACGGATGGTTTTTCTCCAGTAAGGTCAATTATTTCTAACTCAAGCTTCTCTACTTCCATAAGCTCTTGAACTTGCCTACCAAGAGTAATTTCTTGTTCATGAGTTAATAATGGGACTCTTCCAATATCTCTTAAATAAGATCTGACTAAATCAACTTCATTACCTGTTTTAAAACTGGCAATTGAGCTTAATTTATTATCAATCAATGTTTCAGCAGACATAAGTTAAATATACTTTTGTAAACAATACCATTAAGAATTGTAAAGTTAAACCTTAAAATCCACAATATTACATTTTTGAGTATATTTACTCACTAATTCATAAATTAGAATTAGCAAGAAGCCAGGTTGCTGTATTTAGGTAAATAAAGACACCAGCAATATCTGTAACTGTTGTAATAAATGGAGATGACATCAATGCGGGATCCAAACCCATTCTGTCAAACATCAAAGGCAAAAGGGCTCCTGCGGTTGCTGCAAGAGTAGTAATTGAAATTAAACTTATGCCAACTGCAAAGCCAATTAAAGGTCCATTGCCTTGCCACCAGGCAAAAGGAATGACAACAAATAACATCAAAATACCTAACAAGGCTCCCGTGAATGTTTCTTTCAGTATCGCCTTTAAGGCACCAAGAGATTTAATTTTTTGAGTACTAAGACCTCTTATGACAACTGTTGAACTTTGAGCACCGACATTACCTCCTGTTCCAATCAATAGAGGTATAAATGCAGCTAAAATTACTACTTGACTAAGTATCTGATCATTCATTGCTATCACTCTTGTAGTTATACTATTAGCTAATACGAGTATTAATAGCCATACAATTCTTCTCCTGGCAATTGTAAATAAACTACTTTGAAAATAGTCATCTTCATCTCCAGCCTGTACCGCTCCAGCAGCGTAAATATCCCTTGTAGCCTCTTGTTCAATGACATCGATTAAATCATCAACAGTAACAATTCCCACAAGTCTATTCTCCTTATCAACCACGGGTAAGGCCAAGAAATCATATCTTTGTATTGCTCTTGCGACTTCCTCTTGATTTGTATCAGTTGTGGTATTCACAACATCTCTAGTCATAACCTCACCAATTTGCTTTGATGGTGCAGCTGTCACCAAATCCCTTAAAGACAAGATTCCTGTTAGATGCCTCTCTTTGTCAGTTACATACAAGCTATAAATAGTTTCAGTGAAAGGAGCTCGTTTTCTGACTAGCGATAAAGCCTCTTCGGCAGTTTGCATTTCTTTGAGATCAATAAACTCTGTAGTCATTAATCTCCCAGCCGTTTCAGGCTTATATCCTAATAATTCTGCAGTAACTTTCCTTTCTCCTGGACTCAATGCAGATAAAAATTTTCTGACAACTTTAGCTGGTAACTCATCAAATAACTGCACCCTATCGTCTGGAGACATTTTTTCAACTATTTCAAGAACTTCTCCTGAACGAAGCCTATCTAGTAATGTTTGCTGAACAATTGGATCTAAATATTCATAAACTTCTATTGCTTCATTCTTTTTCAAGAGACGAAATGCAAGTGCCTGCAATATTTGAGGTAAACTACCTATAGCTTCGGCGATATCAACTGGCTGAGAAGGCTCTAGGATCAGTTTCGCAGTATCATAATTACCTGCCATCAAAAGTTCTTCAAGCTGTGCAGCAATTTTCTCACTTGATGTTAATTCAGCAGATAAAGAAGCATAATTATTATAAATTTCAACATCTTCGTTCATAAGAAAAGTCCTTCCTCAGGCATCTGTGTAACACTTATATTATATTTATTACTAAGGATTTTCCATTTTTATATTTAGACATAATAATTAATATTATTCAGTTTCACTAGGCCGCTAAATACTAAATTTATCTTGAAAAATTATTTATAAGAAATCACAATACTTCTAATATATTCATAAATTAATTTAGTTAAATTAAGGTACAAATTTTCTGTAAATTATGATTTAAAGATAAGATTTATTTAGATTATTTAATTTAAAAATCACCTTTAAGTTATATATATTTAAGTGTAGATTTTATTATTTCTATATTCTTATCCAACCTTTCAATGGCTGACCAATATTATTAAAAATACTTTTAGAAAGTTCTACTCTGATCCATCTCTCATCATTAGAATCAATCCAATATCTTAATACTGAAGCAGGTATACCTATAGGTAAAGAAGAAATTTTTTTTGAATTTTTTTTCAGGATAAAAATATATATTTTTATTTGAATTAATTATTATTTCATTTGATTTGTCGTTTAAATTAGTATGAATAGAACGTTGTATGCCTCCTGCAGGTAGAGAAATAGGACCTACAAGAGCGAAAACTATAAGACAAATATTTTTTATATAGTTATTGATCATATATCTAAAGTTGCCAAATCTAAATCCACGCTGTGAGTTTCTATAAATTCTCTTCTTGGAGCCACCTTATCTCCCATAAGAATATTGAATATCCTATCAGCCTCTAAAGCATCTTCAATTTCGACTCTTTTCATCATTCTCGTTTTAGGATTCATTGTCGTATCCCACAATTGCTTAGGCATCATTTCACCTAATCCCTTAAATCGTTGAATATTATAGTTAGCCCTTTCTCCATATTCAGTTATTGCCTCTTTTAATTCAGCTTCGTTATAACAATATTTATGTGTTTTGCCTCTTTCAATTTTATATAAAGGAGGACATGCTATATAAATATGTCCTTTTTCTACAAGTTCTTTTTGGTATCTATAAAAGAAAGTTAATAATAAGGTTCTTATATGAGCACCATCGACATCAGCATCTGTCATGATCACTACTCTGTGATATCTAAGAGAACCAATATCAAACTCCTCTCCTTTAATACCTAAGCCTAGAGCTGTAATTAATGCTTGTATCTCAGTATTCTTATATATTTTTGAATCATCAGTTTTTTCAATATTTAAAATTTTTCCTCGCAGCGGCAAAATTGCTTGAAATTTACGATCTCTGCCTTGCTTTGCTGAACCACCCGCAGAATCTCCCTCAACTATATATATCTCAGATTCTGATGGATCTCTAGAGCTGCAATCAGCTAATTTACCAGGTAAAGTAGAACTCTCAAGAACACTTTTTCTTCTAACTAATTCTCTTGCTCTTCTTGCAGCTTCAGCAGCATTGAAAGATTGGATAGCTTTTTCGAGAATTAAATCAAGTATTGATGGATTAAATTCCATGTATTTTGAGAGTGATTCTCCTATTAGGGAATCGACTATTCCTCTAACTTCAGTATTTCCTAACTTAGTTTTAGTCTGACCTTCAAATTCCGGATCAGGTACTTTGACTGATAACACAACTGTTAATCCTTCTCTAATATTTTCTCCTGCTAAATTCTTATCCCCATCTTTCCTCTTAGACCTTTTTTTTGCAAAATTATTAAAAGTTCTTGTTAGCACTGTTTTTAGTCCCTCAATATGAGTACCTCCATCAATTGTTCTAATATTATTTGCAAAACCTAAAATATTATCTGAATAAACATCAGAGCACCACTGAAGAGCTGCTTCAACATAAACATTATCTTTTTGAGAATCTACATATATAATTTCTGGATGAATTGATTCTTTCTCTGCATTCATATATTCAACATACTCTTTAATACCACCTTGATAGAAATAAATTTCTTCTTTAAAAGAATCATCTTTTAATTTATATCTTTCGTCCCTAAAAATAATTTTCACCCCCCCATTAAGGTATGCTAGCTCTCTTAGTCTTGATGAAAGAATAGAATATTCAAATTCAATACCCCCAGTAAAAATTTGTGTATCTGGTTTAAAACTTATTGTTGTACCAGTTTTCTTTAATTGAGAAATTTGTTTTTTTGATAATAAATCTCCTTTTGATATCCCTTTTTCAAATTTTTGATTAAATTCTTTCCCATCTCTATAAACTGTTACTTCAACCCATTCGCTTAATGCATTTACTACAGATATTCCTACTCCATGCAATCCACCTGAAACCTTATAACCGCCACTTCCGAATTTACCGCCTGCATGCAAAACAGTCATTACTGTTTCTAAAGCACTTTTACCAGTTCTGGGATGAATATCGGTAGGAATCCCTCTGCCATTATCAGAAATAAGAGCTGAACCATCAGCTTTTAAAATTATTTCAATATGATCACAATGTCCCGCTAGAGCTTCATCTACAGAATTATCAACAACCTCATATACTAAATGATGAAGCCCCCTCGGTCCAGTTGATCCAATATACATCCCTGGCCTTTTACGAACAGGTTCAAGGCCTTCAAGAACTTGAATCTGCTCTGCCCCGTATTCATTCGATACTTTATTAAGGCTTGATTCCTCACTCATTTAAAATAAAAATAAACTAAATTTAACCATTCTAAATTTATCTTTAAAAAGGTTTCGACTTAAATTTACCACTGGTACTTATGAAAGGCTTGAAAACAATGAATAATTTTATTACTTGCTTAATATAATCGAAACTTTTACAACAAACCTGAATATGTTTTCATCTAAACCATTAGTAATAGTATTAATAGGGCCTACTGCTAGCGGCAAAACTGAATTAGCGATTGAAATAGCTCAACATTTTCAAATAAATATTCATAATATTGACTCCAGACAAATTTATAGAGGTATGGATATCGGAACAGCAAAACCGACAAAAGAACAGCAAAAACAAATAAAACATTTATTGATTGATATAGAAAACCCAAATAAACCAATAAATGTTAAAAAATTCCAAGAAATTGCTACTCGATCCATTAATAATGAGATTAAGCAAAATAAATCTCCTTTTTTAGTAGGAGGCAGTGGTCTATATATGAATTCAATTACTCAGGGCTTCGTAACACCTAATGTTCCTCCTCAAGAATTTCTAAGAAAGCAATTATTACTGTTAGGCCAAGAATATTGCTGGCAATTACTTAACTCATGTGATCCCATAACATCAAAAAAAATCAATTCCGAAGATAAAACAAGAACAATAAGAGCTCTAGAAGTCTTTTATACCACGGGCAAACCAATGTCATTACAACAAGCAATGAATCCCCCCCCCTGGAATGTGATAGAACTAGGTCTAGACAGAGGAGATCTGCATCAAAGAATTGAAAGGAGAGCAAAATTTATGTTTCATAATGGACTAATTGAAGAAACAAAATACATTATGAGGAGATATGGTAATAATATACCTTTACTAAAAACCATAGGTTACGAAGAAGCGCATTTAATTATTCAAAATAAATATAGTATTAGTAAAGCTATTGAAATTACAGTGCACAAAACATTGAATTTTGCTAAAAGACAAAGGACATGGTTTCGTAATAAAAATAATCCTTTTTGGCTTGATAACAAAAACCCACTAAAAGATGCAATAATTAAAATAGAGTCCATAATTAACTGACTTAAATTAAAAAGTAAATTTATTCTTTACACATTTTCCAATACAAACTGAATGCCCCCACGTCCACGCTTTGATCGCCGCGCTCCAGTAAGAGAGCTTCCTAACATTAATGAGAGGATTAATTATCCTCAATTACGAGTAGTTGATTCAGACGGACAACAATTAGGAGTTATAGATAGATTAAAGGCTCTCGAAATTGCTGCTCAAAGAGAATTAGACTTAGTTCTTGTAAGCGAAAAAGCTAATCCTCCTGTTTGCAGAATTATGGATTATGGAAAATATAAATTTGAACAAGAAAAAAAAGCAAAAGAAGCTAGAAAGAAATCACATCAAACAGAAGTCAAAGAGGTAAAAATGAGATATAAAATTGATAAACATGATTATGATGTCAGGATTGGACAAGCATTAAGGTTCTTAAAGGCTGGAGATAAAGTGAAGTGCACTGTTATTTTTCGAGGTAGAGAAATACAGCACTCAAATTTAGCCGAAACTCTGCTTTTGAAGATGGCTAATGACCTTGAAGAACAATCTGAAGTGCAACAATCTCCCAAACGAGAAGGTAGAAATATGATTATGTTCTTAAGCCCAAGAAAATCTCCTCTTGTAAAAAGAGAAGACTCATAAAACAATTTTTAAAAAATTTTAAAAAAATATTTTAACAGTTATGACGAATGTTAAACTGTCACTTAAGCTAAAGTATATAAGGTTTTAATTGAGCGTGAGATTCCATATTCAGCAAGAAAGCGATATTTCAGCTTCGACTCAGCTATATAATCAAATTTGTTTTGCGATTGCTTCTAGGCACTACCCTCCAGGTCACAGGCTTCCTAGTACAAGGCAACTTGCGATGCAAACAGGCCTGCATCGCAATACCATCAGTAAAGTTTATAGACAATTAGAGACTGATGGAGTCGTAGAAGCGATAGCTGGATCAGGAATATATGTCAGAGATCAACTCAAGAAAAAAGAAGTAAAAGAATCAGTTCATTCAAGAAAAATGATAAAAGATCCTCAACAAGAGGCTAAAAAAGCTATTGATCAACTTGTTCAAATAGGATGTTCACTTCAAGATGCGAGAGAGTTACTAACCAAAGAAGTTGATTGGAGAATTAAATGCGGAGCACGAGTCTTAGTTAGCACTCCAAGAGAAGATATTGGCGCATCAATGTTAATAGCTGAAGATTTATCACCAAGAATTGACGTCCCTGTTGAAGTTGTGCCGATGGAAGAACTCGAAAAAGTATTATGCAATTCAAACAAAGGCACTCTTGTAACAAGTCGTTATTTTTTACAACCATTAGAAAAATTAGCAAAAAAATATGGGGTTAGAGCAATAGCGGTAGATCTAAGTGATTTCCAAAAAGAATTAAAGATTCTTAAAGAATTAAAACCAGGAAGCTGCGTTGGAATTGTAAGCATAAGCCCAGGACTTTTAAGGGCAGCTGAAGTTATACTGCATAGCATAAGAGGTAATGACATACTTCTGATGACAGCCAATCCAGAAAACAGTAGTAGATTATTAGCCCTTTTAAGGGCAGCTAATCATGTTTTATGTGATGGGCCTAGTTTGTCAGTCATTGAAAGTACTCTCACTAAAAATCGTTCGCAAATGATGAGAATACCCTATATTCATTGTGCAGCAAACTATTTAAGCAAAGACACTATTAATCAACTAAAAAAAGAAATAGGAATTTCAAATTAACAAGATATGTTTAAAACAATTAAATCAGATATTGCAATTATTAAAGAAAGAGATCCTGCCGCCAAGGGAATTCTTGAGATCTTCCTATGTTATCCAGGCTTTCAAGCAATATTTATTCATAGATTTACCCACAAATTATGGAAATTAAGATTTCCTTTGGTTCCTAGAATACTAAGTCAAATCAATAGATCTCTAACTGGAATAGAGATTCACCCTGGAGCAATAATAGGTAAGAAAGTTTTCATTGACCACGGGATGGGAGTTGTTATAGGAGAAACAGCAGAAATTGGAAACAACTGCTTACTATATCAAGGCGTCACCTTAGGAGGAACAGGAAAAAATCATGGCAAGAGGCACCCCACTCTGAGAGAAAATGTTGTAGTTGGAGCTGGTGCTAAAGTACTGGGCTCAATTACTGTTGGAGCTAATACTCGTATCGGAGCTGGTTCAGTTGTCGTTCGCAGTGTTAAAGAAAATAGTACTGTTGTTGGAGTTCCCGGAAGAGTAGTACATCAAAGCGGAGTAAAGATAAATCCTCTCGCACATTCAGCTTTGCCAGATGCTGAAGCCAATGTAATAAGAAATCTTATGGATAGGATTGACCAACTAGAAAATCAAATAAATAGATTACAGAAAATGATACAAAGTTTAATCAACAATGAGGTATTTGATACTTCAAAATTAGGTGATGCCCAAAATATCAAAGATAAAGAAATAATTGAATTTCTAGGAGATGAAAAAAATTAAATTAGCTTTCATTTTCCTTCTCAATCTTTGGTTGAAACATAAACATTGAATAAATAACATTTCTCCTCATATTCGTCATCATTTCAAGAAACATATCATACCCCTCATTTTTGTATTCGATAAGTGGATCTTTTTGTCCATATCCTCTTAAACCAACCGATTCTCTTAATGAATCCATGGCTTGAAGATGCTCTCTCCATAAATTATCTATTTGCTGCAGTATAAAAAATCTCTCAGCCTCTCTCATCAAACCAGGACGATAATTTTCGATCTGAGATTCTTTTAAATCATATGCAGTTCTAAGTTGTTCTTGTAAAAAACTCTTTAATTCTTGAACAGAAAGTGAAAATATATCTTCTGCTTTAAGGTCATTTAATAAATAAACAAATTCTTTGACCTTTGAAACCAATTGTTCTAAATCCCATTCTTCAGGAGGCAAATCCTGATTCACATAAGCCTCTACTATCTCCTCCATCGTAACTTCGCCATAACCTAAAACCTGTTTTTTTAAATCAATTCCATTTAAGACTCTTAATCTCTCTGTATAAACAGCTTTTCTTTGATTATTCATAACCTCATCATATTCAAATACCTGTTTTCTAATATCGTAATAGTAGGTCTCAACTTTCTTTTGTGCACTTTCTAAAGATCTAGTCAACATTCCCGATTCAATAGGCATATCTTCATCAACCCTAAAAGCATTCATTAAATTTGCTACTCTATCACCTCCGAAAATCCTCAATAAATTATCCTCTAATGACAAGAAAAATCTAGTACTTCCCAAATCACCCTGTCTTCCAGCCCTTCCTCTTAGTTGATTATCTACTCTACGAGACTCATGCCTCTCAGTTCCAATTACATGTAACCCTCCAGCTTTTCTTACATTTTCTTCCTCTTGGATGAGCACTTGTTGATATTCACTTTTCACCAAAGATAAAACATTTCTAAGGGAGCTTATGAGATTATCATCTGTTGGAGCTTTTTCGGCAGCAGTAGCTATTCGATCATCTAAATCTATAATACTTAATTGCCTTTCACCCCAAGCCTCTACAAGCTGTTTAGATAAAACTGATAATTGATGTTCTGTATCTTCACCTAATTTACATGGGAAAAGACTATTAACACTATTAAGTTGACTGTTTATTGTATCTTTATTTTTTTGTGATGATTTAGAAAACCCTCCTTTGGATTTCGAAGATCTCTGTTTTGGGATAGGAGGTTTATGTTCATTATCAGGCTTCACAAGTAAAGGCATTAAGGTCTCTTTTAACTTAAGTCTGGCCATATAATCACTATTACCTCCAAGAATAATATCGGTCCCTCTTCCTGCCATATTTGTGGCGATAGTCACTGCCCCAGATCTTCCTGCTTGAGCGACTATTTCAGCTTCTCTCTCTACATTCTCTGGTTTTGCATTTAGCAAATTATGAGGTATCTGCTGTTCATGAAGCAAAGAACTCAATAATTCGCTTTTTTCAACGCTTGTTGTGCCGACTAAAACAGGTCGCCCTTGTTTATGAATTTCAGCGGTTTCATTAGCAACAGCTCTCCATTTTCCAATCTCGGTTTTAAAAACTTGATCAGCCCAATCCTGTCTTTGCCTTGACATATTTGTCGGAACAACTGTGGATTGCAATTTATATGTCTTTTCAAATTCAACTTCTTCTGTCTTTGCAGTTCCAGTCATACCAGCTAATCCTGGATAAAGCAGAAAAAAGTTTTGATATGTAATTGAAGCCAATGTTTGTGTTTCTGGCTGAATTGGTAAGTTTTCTTTAGCTTCTATAGCTTGATGTTGGCCATCACTCCACCTCCTACCAGGCATTACGCGACCAGTAAATTCATCAACAATAACAGCCTCATTATTTTTAATAATATAATTCACATCTTTTATAAATAATTCCTTTGCTTTTAATGCATTAGTTACATAATGCGCCCATGGATCTTGTGGATCATATAAATCAGCAATCTTTAAATAATCCTCACATTTTGCAAAACCTTGATCTGTTAAAATACAACTTCTTTGTTTTTCATCAACTTCATAGTCTCCTTCTGGATCAATTCCATCTTTACTCATCTCTTTCGCTCTCATTAAAGATAAAGAAAGCTCAGCCGCTTTCTGATACTTCTCCTGAGGTCTTTCTATCTGACCTGAGATTATCAAGGGAGTTCTTGCTTCATCAATTAAGATTGAATCAACCTCATCAATAACGCAATAATTAAATACTCGTTGAACTACTTCATCAATATCTGTTGCCATATTATCTCTTAGATAATCAAATCCAAGTTCTGAATTAGTTGCATAAGTTATGTCACATGCATAATTTTTCTTCCTTTGTGAAGGTGTCATATCTTGCTGAATCAAACCAACACTAAGTCCCAAAAATTTATGAACTTGACCCATCCATTCTGCATCTCTTCTGGCAAGGTAATCATTAACAGTGACAACGTGCACTCCTCGTCCAGACAATGCATTTAAATAACAAGGCAAAGTAGCTACTAGAGTCTTACCTTCGCCTGTTTTCATTTCAGCTATTTGACACTCATGCAATACCATTCCCCCTATCAATTGCACATCAAAATGGCGCATTCCTAAAACTCTTTTACTTCCCTCTCTTACAATTGCAAAAGCCTTCGGAAGAAAATCTCCTATTAACTCATTTTGTTTTTGTAAATTTGATTCAGCCTGAATTATCTTCTTAAGGTTATTAGTCTCTTCTCTTAAATTATCATCACTTAGTTTAGATACTTCATCTTCTAAAAGATTAATTTCCTCTACTAAAGGCTGGTAGCGCTTTAACTTTCGTGTGTTTGGGTCTCCCAACAAAAGCTTTAGCATAATTTTTTTCCTTAAAATCCTTATTTGAACTACATTATAATTTAGATAGCAACTACTTGGAACAATATAAATTATTTCGCGAAAATGCTTTCGCCTAATATTATTTTGATAAGATTAAATATTATTTTGAAAGATTTCAAAAGAAAATTAAATCTTGACTATGAAAACGAACAAATTAATATTGCTTAAACATATCAAAGGAGCTCCTGGTCTTAGATTATTAGGTTTAGGTCCATATATGCGACCTTGCAAAGGTTTAACAAAATTACAAAATTTATTCAATCAAAATGCTCAATGGGCACAAAATAGATCAATACCGGATTTAAGAAATTGCTTATCCAAGAGTGATGTCATAATTAGTCTCTGGATTGATAATAAAATTGTAGGATTTGGCAGGGCACTAAGCGACGGGATTTTTCGCAGTGTTCTGTGGGATATAGTTATTGATCAACATTACCAAGGAAAAGGTTATGGTAAGGTCATAGTAAATTCTCTTTTGGAATCTAAAAATATTAAAAAAACTAAGAAAATATATTTAATGACAACAAATAAAAAAGATTTTTATACTCAACTTGATTTTGAAGAAGTAAATTCGCAAAAGCTTCTTATTAAACTCAGGAAATTTTAATCCTTAAATATTAAGTATTTTGAAAATAAAAAATTATTTATTGCTGCAAGACAAGCGCCACATAACCAAGCAAAAACATGATTCACTCGCAATTGATATAAAACATTTATGGTTACTGTCATTTCAATCCCACCAAGAGCATAAATTAAAATAAACATAATAAATGCTTTATCTAGCTTTGTGTATCTTTTACTTGAGAATACCCATTTATTAGAATATAAAAAGGAATTTATAAGACCAATACAATATCCCAAAAAAGAAGATAAATTTATGTTCGATGTGACAATATATGTTGATTTATATACTAAGAAATTTAAAATACTTGAAAACACTCCCACCATTAAAAATTTGAAAATTTGAATTTTGTGTTTTTTTATAAACCTTCTCAAAAAAATTTTTTTCAATCTAATTAACAAATTGGCGATACAACCATCTTATGAATGGCCCTAAAATAGGTACTGGACCAAATGTTGGTCCACAGAAATCAAAATAATCCCTATGTTCTTTTATCTTTCCAGTTTTACCAAAAACTAATTTGGTTGTACCCGGATAAATAAATTCTTTTTTCATTATCTTTAATCCTAATGTCCATTCAACAAAACCAAATTCCCCATTGATAGCGATCGCGTGAGTTTCTAAAAAAACATCGTCACAACGTTTTATTAAATTTTCTTGTGCTTCAATATAAGCCATTAATCCAATTTTTTCTTGAGTTGGATCAATAAAAAGAACATCATCTTGGTAGTATTTAGACCATGTTTCCTTAGTTGGAGGTTGGTCTCCATATTCCTTTGTAAATAAATCTTTTAACTCTTCCTCTGATGGCGATTTATTCATGAAAAAATTGCAATTAGAACAGAAATCTTATAATTTGAATATCTATAAATGTTTAATAAAAGGATTAATATTAAAATTATTTAAGCGGATGAAGAGATTCGAACTCTCGACATTCTCCTTGGCAAGGAGATGCTCTACCACTGAGCTACATCCGCGTATTATTTATCTTATCTTACAGTTGGAAAAAATAAAAAAATTGTTTTAATTTTCCTTCAAATTTTTCATAAGTTCTCCCATTTCAATAGCTTGTAAAGCATAGTTCCATCCTAAATTATTTTTTATACCTGCCCGTTCTAGAGCTTGCTGCATGGTATCGGTAGTTAATACTCCAAAAATAATAGGAATATTATTTTCGTGAGAAATTTTTGATATCCCTTTACTAGCTTCATTAACTACAACATCATAATGCGATGTTTCACCTTTAATTACTGCTCCAAGAGCAATAATTACATCAAATTTATCTTTTCGGGATAAAGCATTTGCAGCTATGGGTAACTCAAATGATCCAGGAACCCAAACTAAATCCATATTTTGACTGTTTTCGGATGTATCAATGCCATGTCTTTGCAAACAATCTAAACATCCTGCAAGTATTTTGGTTGTAATTAAGTCATTAAACCTGGCGATTACAATACCAACTTTTAATTTTTTAGCATTTGTAAAAGAACCTTCATAAATAGTCATTTAAAATTGCAAATATTAATATATCTAGAATCTCACGTTTAGGTAATTAGTTCAAACTAAAGAGGAAACAATACCCGTAACAAAAACCAATACAACCCAAACAGCTGCTATTGAATAAATTTTGCGTCTATTCTCTCTTTGTCCTTCTTCAGTTGATGGCGCCGTGACATAAAGAACAGGTACACCTATCACAGCAATAAGTGATGAAAACAAAAGAGCATTTACAAAAAAGAAATTAACTGCCTGCATAAAATTAATTAAAATATAAAAATTATTATATTCTTAAATAACTAATTTTTGGTAAAAATTTACATAGTCTTACTGTCTTGTAAGATGCAAAAAAAAAATTACTATCTAATATCAATATAGTTATCAAAAAATAGAAAAAAATGTCAGGCAATAATTTGATTCAAAAGAATTTATTTGGAAGTGAAATTCAGATTTTAAATAATAAAGGCAGCTCAAGTTTTGATAATGATTTAGATGATTTAATTGTTGCCGATCTTACCAATAATGAATTAAAAGAAGATTCTTTGAAAAGACCAAGAATAAAAAACAAGTCAAATAAACAATCTACACAAATTGAAGAGCATCTAAACAAAACTAATAACCATGATTTTGTATTAAATGGATCTAACAGTTATAAAACTGTTGATAAATCAAAACTAGCTCCTGTCTTACATCACTATGTGACTCTTAAAGAGGGTAATAGTAATCACTTATTACTGTATAGATTAGGTGACTTTTTCGAATGTTTTTTTGAGGATGCCATTTTAATATCAGAGGTTCTCGAAATAACTCTAACAAGCAAGGAAGGAGGAAAAGAGATTGGTCGAGTCCCAATGGCTGGAGTGCCTTATCATGCTCTTGAAAGATATTGCGCAGAATTAATCAAAGCAAATTATTCGATTGTTATTTGCGATCAGCTAGAAAAAAGTAGCGGAAAATACGGATTACCAATCAAAAGGGCAATAACAAGAATAATCACTCCTGGAACAATTATTGAAGAGGGCATGTTAGTTGCTAAAAAAAATAATTGGATTACAGCTGTTTATCTAGAAGAAATAAAACCGAATAAAGAACTTAATTGGGGTATAGCAAGCGCTGATGTCAGCACTGGTGAATTAATTACCCAAGAGGGAAAATCAATTAATAAACTATGTGATGAAATAATAAATATTGATGCATCTGAAATTATTATCGGAAGTGAGGAAGAGAAATTTTACGTTGAAAAATTTAACTCAAAAATTAATGCTACCGTCACACAAAAGACATCTTTTAGTATCAGTGAATCAAATGATTTAATTAAAAGTTTTTTTGAGGTTGAATCTTTAGAGGGATTGGGATTAAAAACACTTGATAAATCTATAAAATCTTTAGGAGGTTTATTAAATTATCTAAAAATAATTAACCCAACAGATTCAGATCATAACTCTTCAATCAGAATTGCTCTAGATTTCCCAATAATAAAATATCCTAAAGATAATTTAATTATTGACTACCAGACAAAAAAAAATTTAGAAATCACTCAAACTCAAAGAGAAAATAACTATGTTGGGACTCTTTTATGGAGTATTGATAGAACATATACCTGTATGGGGTCAAGATGTTTAAGAAGATGGATCGATTTCCCATTAATAGATACAGGAGAAATAGAAAAAAGACAAAATATAATTTTAAATTTTATTGAGTCAAAAAATTTAAGAATTGAGACTCAAAATTTATTACGTGCGATGGGTGATTTAGAAAGGCTTTCTGGTAGAGCCTGCGCGGGACAAGCAAGCCCTAGGGATTTAGTAGCCATTTCGGAAGGATTAAAAAAACTACCTAGATTGAGATCAGTTATAAAATCTTTCAACTATGAATTACCACTATGGATTAATCAATTAAAAGAACAAAATTCTAAACTTCTAGAGTTGGCAGAAATAATTAGCGATACACTTGTTGAATATCCTCCACTAAATATTAGTGAAGGAGGATTAATACATGATGGCGTCGATGAGGTCTTAGATGGTCTAAGAAATAAAATAGATGATTACAGTAATTGGTTAAAGAAGGAAGAAATCAAAGAAAGAGAATTAAGCAATATTGTCAATTTAAAAATTCAATTTCATAGAACTTTTGGATATTATATTGCAATCAATAAATCTAAAGTAAATTTAGCTCCAAAGCATTGGATAAAAAGACAAACACTCACTAATGAGGAGAGATTTATTACAACTTCTATAAAATCACAAGAAAGTAAAATATTTCAATTAAATAATCGTACTGCAGCAAGAGAATATGAATTATTTACCAAAATCAGAGATTTAGTTGCAAGTAAAACAAAAGAAATAAGATCCATTGCTAGATCAATTGCTGGTTTGGATGCGACTTTAGGATTAGCCATTACATCTATTGAAAATAACTATATTAAACCCAACTTAATTCCAATGGATAATTTTTCTACCAAAGTCGATACCAAGGTAAAAAATGGAAAAAATCCTATAGTAGAACAACTCTTAGACAATAAGAGCTTCATACCTAATGACATAATATTCAACGATAAACAGAAATTAATTATCCTAACAGGTCCAAATGCTAGCGGTAAAAGTTGTTTTATAAGACAAATTGGATTGATTCAAATACTTGCACAAATTGGATGCTTTGTTCCTGCTGATAATGCTCAAATGAAAATAGTTGATAGGATTTTTACTCGGGTTGGTGCCGTTGATGATCAATCCACAGGACAATCTACTTTTATGGTTGAGATGTCAGAAACCGCATCAATTCTTAATCAAGCGACAAAAAATTCATTAGTACTTCTTGATGAAATTGGACGAGGCACATCAACCTTTGATGGATTATCTATAGCATGGTCCGTAAGTGAATATCTCGCAAAAGACATTGGATGCAAAAGTATTTTTGCAACACATTATCATGAATTAAACTTTCTTAAAGATACTCTGAAAAACGTCTCTAACTTTCAGGTGACTGTTGAAAAATTGGGAGATAAATTAGTATTCTGTCATAAAATTGAAAAAGGAGGCGCTAACAAAAGCTATGGGATTGAGGCTGCAAAAATAGCAGGAATACCTTCAAAAGTAATTAATAAAGCAGAGCAAATTTTAAAGTCTTTAGAATCTAGTAATAATTTTCACAATCAAATTGATTTAAAAATAATGCAGAAAAAGGCTGCTTAATCCAAACAAACTATTGAATTGAGGCTCTTAAAAGTGCATTTATTGTTGCTCCAGCCATGGCCGCACCTCCTCTTGTTGAGCCCAAGACTATATAATTTTGATCACTTTTTATTAATCTTTTTTTAGATTTCTCAACACCTATAAAGCCAACTGGCATTCCTATGATAAGACTTGGTTTGTGATCGCTGTTTTCTACAGTATCTAAAAATCCTTCTAGTGCAGTAGGTGAACTTCCGAAGATAACAATTGGCGATTTGTCTCCATAATTATACTTTGAGATTTCCGTCCACCCTCTCATAATACCAAATGCTGTTTTTGTTTGACTAAAATCTTTTTGTTGTTCAAACCATTTACTAGCAGGAAAAATTTGATTAACTCCAGCTTTTGCAGCCATAGATTTTATTGCTGCAGCTGCCATATCTGTATCAGTTAAAATGGGTACATTATTTTCAATAGCTTTAATTCCTATTTCGCAAGCTTTCTCACTAAAAATTAAAAGATTTTGGATCGAAAAATCACCAGAAGTATGAATCAGTCTCTCTAAAACTTTTGTTTCTAATTCTGTCAAATTATTTTGAGATATTTTAGACCTAATAAATCTGATACTTTCTAAAAAAATGGGATGATCTTCTATCATTAATTAATTTTATTTATATTCAAATTACTCTAAAAAAAGTCATAATGAAGAAATAAAGATATTTAAAAATATGCCAATTATTGTTATTTGGGGAGATGATAAAACAAAATGCGATAGTGAAGTGGAAAAAATAATAATTCAAAATATTTCTGAAACATGGAGACATCTCAATACTAGTAAATTTAATGGTGATGAATTAAATCAAGTTTTGCAAGCACTTGATGAGGCACAGTCACCCCCTTTAGGAGATAGCTCAAGAGTGATTTTGATAAAAAATAATCCTATTTTTAACAATAAAAATGAATTACTACAAAAAAGATTTGAATTTATTGCTCTAAACATCCCTGATTCTACGTTTCTAATATTACAAAGTATTCAAAAACCGGATAGTAGAATTAAAGCCACAAAATTGCTTAAAAAACTGATTAATGAAAATAAAGGAAAAGAAATTTATTATAAATTACCTGATATCTGGGACAGCGAGAAACAAAAAAAATATGTAGAAGATATATGTAATGATTTAGGTATTAAATTAGATAAAGACGCATCACAAGCAATTATTGAATCAATAGGTTTAGATACTCTAAGGCTTAAAAACGAATTAGAAAAAGTTTCTTTATACCTATCTGCTAAACAAAAAAATAAAGATGAAATTTTAATATCGAGTGCTCATATAAAAGAAATATTTAATGATCAGCAATCAAATATTTTTAAGATAATTGACTTATTATTAAAAAACAATATTTATCAAGGCCTTTTTGAGATAAATAATCTTCTGAATAAAGGGGAACCACCGTTAAGATTAATTGCTGGTTTAACAAGTCAATTAAGAATGCATACAGTTGTTTTTTTACTCAATGATGAACAAGATATCGTGAAAATCAGTAAAATTGCAGGTATTGCAAATCCAAAAAGAATATTTTACTTAAGAAAAAACGTCAAAGATTGTTCAGCTAAATTTTTAATAAATATAATGATTAAATTATTAAATATAGAATCATCATTAAAGAGAGGAAATAATCCATTTAATGTTTTCGCAGATAATCTAATGTCTTTGACTGAATGATTTTGTACTGAGAAAAATAGATTAATATGTATTTATGGCTTTACTAATTAAAAAATTTGGTGGTACATCCGTTGGTAATGTACAAAAAATCAAGAATATTGCCAAACATATAAGCATAAGTAGAGAAGCAGGCAACGACATTGTAATTGTTGTTTCTGCAATGGGGAATACGACTGATGATCTCACTAACATGGCCCATTCAATAAGTAGTAATCCCCAAAAACGAGAGTTAGATATGCTCTTATCAACTGGAGAACAAATCACAAGTGCCCTCTTATCGATAGCATTAAATGAATATGGAATTCCTGCAGTTTCTATGACAGGAAGTCAAGTTGAAATAATTACCGAGTCATCGCATGGAAAAGCTAGAATTCTTGAAATAAAAACTGAGAGAATAACAGATTATCTCAATCAGGGATATGTAGTTGTTGTAGCAGGTTTTCAAGGAGCAAGTTTAAGCCACAATGGATCTCTAGAAATTACAACACTAGGTAGAGGTGGTTCTGATACCTCTGCAGTAGCATTATCAACAGCTTTAGGCGCAGAAAAATGTGAGATCTATACTGATGTACCAGGAGTGCTAACAACAGATCCAAGAATTGTGGGAAATGCAAAGTTACTAGACCTAATTAGTTGCGAAGAAATGCTTGAATTAGCAAGCGTAGGTGCTTCAGTTCTCCATCCAAGAGCTGTTGAAATCGCGAGAAATTATGGCATAAAACTTTATGTTAAATCCAGTGAGACCAATAAGGGTGGTACTCTTCTAATAAGTAATTTAAAGCCTTTAAAGTTAAAACGTGGTGGATTAGAACTAACTAAGACAGTAAATAATTTAGAGATAGTAGAACAACAAGTCGTTTTTGGTTTATCTCACCTACCTGACAATCCTGGAATAGCAGCTCAAATTTTTGAAAAACTATCTGAAGCAGATATTATAGTTGATCTAATAATTCAAGCTACCCATGAAGAGAAAAGAAATGATATTACCTTTACTATTCCAGAAAAATTTTTAGAAAGGACAATAAATCAATGTGATCAGATAATTGCACAACTAGGGGGAACATATAATTTTAAGACTAATATGACCAAGCTAAGTATTCAAGGTGCGGGAATAATGGGTAGACCAAGTATATCTGCTGAATTTTTTGATACATTATCAAAAGCAAATATCAATGTAAGTCTTATTGCAACAAGCGAAATTAAAGTTAGTTGCGTTATTGATGTTAAAGATATTTCAAAGGCAACAAGATTTGTTGGTGAAAAATTTAAATTATTTGGAAGTCAAATCCTGATAAATCCCAGTTTAAAAATTAAAGATGAACCTGAAGTGAGAGGAATTGCTTTAGATACAAATCAAGTCCAAGTAAGCTTTAGAAATCTTCCTGACAAACCAGGTGTAGTCGCTTCGATTTGCTTGGCTTTAGCAGAGGCAAATTTAATTTTCGATACAATAGTACAATCTGAAAGAACTACAGAATTAAATACCAAAGACATAAGCTTCACGATGAGTAAGGATGACAGAAAAAATGCCGATCATATCTTAAAAAATCTACTGCAAAAACTACCTGGTTCAATAATCGTTGATGGTCCTGCTATTGGCAAAGTAAGCGCTGTTGGAGCAGGAATGGCTTTCAAAGTTGGAACAGCAGGAAGGATTTTTAGAGCTCTTGCTAATGAACAAATAAATATCGAAATGATTGCAACTAGCGAAATTAGAACATCTTGTGTAGTTTTAGAAAAAGATTGCAATAAGGCAGTTAAGGCAATTCATAAGTTCTTTAAACTTAATGAATAATTTAGGAATTTCTTGATAATTTCTTCCTTAATTTTTTGATTCTGTCCCGTAAGTTTGCTGCCTCTTCAAAGTTCAATTCTGATGCAGCATTTTTCATTTTTGATTCTAATTTTTCAATTAAGTCTGGCATCTCTTCAAACAAACATTGATCTTCATTTGAATTTAATATTTCATCAGTTTTATCATTAACAATATTTATTAAATCTTTTGAAAAGCCTCCAGTTTCTAATTTTCTAGATAATTCTAAAAAAGATAAAATTGAATTCTCAATTTTTTTCCCTGCGGCCTGAGGAGTGATTCCATTGATTTCATTATGTGCTTGTTGTATTGAGCGCCTTCTATCGGTTTCTGAAATTGCACGTTTCATTGAATCAGTAAAATTATCTGCATAAAGTAATGCAACACCCTCTACATGACGGGCTGCTCTACCAATAGTTTGAATTAAAGAACGCTCCGCTCTCAAGAAACCTTCTTTATCAGCATCTAAAATAGCAACCAATGAAACTTCAGGTAAGTCCAAACCTTCACGTAAAAGATTAACTCCAACCAAGACATCATATTCTCCTAATCTAAGATCTTGAATAATTTCTATTCTCTCAATTGAATGAATTTCGGAATGTAAATATCTTACTCTCACTTTATTTTCAGATAAAAAATCCGTAAGGTCTTCCGCCATCCTTTTAGTAAGGGTTGTTACTAAAACTCGTTGACTTTTGGAAGCTCTTAAACGAATCTCAGAGAGCAAGTCATCAATTTGACCCTTACTTGGTCTTACATCGATAATTGGGTCTAAAACACCCGTAGGCCTTATAACTTGTTCTACAAACTCTCCATGACATTGATCTAATTCCCATGTGCCTGGAGTGGCACTAATAAATAATGTTTGTTTAGATTTCTCCCAAAACTCTTCACATTTGAGTGGTCTATTATCAGCAGCACTAGGCAACCTAAAACCGTGATCTATTAGTACTTTTTTTCTAGATTGATCTCCGTTATACATTGCGTGAAGTTGAGGACATGTTACATGACTTTCATCTACAACTAACAACCAATCATCAGGAAAATAATCAATAAGGCATTCTGGTGGAGTCCCCTCATCTCGGCCAGCAAGGTGTCTTGCATAATTTTCAACACCATTACAATAGCCAACTTCTTTCAGCATTTCTAAATCATATTTTGTCCTCTGCTCTAAACGTTGCGCTTCCAATAATTTACCTACACTCTCGAAGGTTGCAAGTTGTAATTGTAATTCATTTTTAATAGCACTAATAGCACTTTCTAATCTTTCTTTAGGAGTAACAAAGTGCTTAGCCGGATAAATACTAATTTGATCCAGACTATCAAGGATTTCACCAGTGAGGGGATCTACGTATCGAATGGCTTCAATTTCATCACCAAAAAACTCTATTCTTACAAGTCTATCCTCATAAGCAGGTCCAATCTCTAAAACATCACCTTTAATCCTAAATCTACCTCTACTTATATCAATGTCGTTTCTTGTATATTGATTATTCACTAAATCTCTTAAAGAAGATCTTAAATGAATTGATTCACCTACTTTAAATTTTACCGCTGCCTTAAGATATTCACTTGGTATTCCAAGCCCATAAATACAACTTATAGATGCGACAACAATTACATCTCGCCTCTCAAAGAGTGATCTAGTAGCAGAGTGCCTTAACATATCAATTTCTTCATTGATTGAAGCTGTTTTGGCTATATATGTATCACTTACTGGAACATACGCTTCAGGCTGATAATAATCATAATATGAAATGAAGTACTCAACAGCATTTTTTGGGAAAAACTGCCTTAATTCATTACATAATTGAGCTGCCAAAGTTTTGTTATGAGCTAAAACCAATGCTGGTCTTCCGGTTTGAGCTATTACATTTGCAATAGTGAAAGTTTTACCAGTTCCAGTAGCACCTAAAAGTGTTTGATATTTTTTACCTTCATTAACCCCGCTTACTAAATCTTTAATTGCTTTAGGTTGATCTCCTTTCGGCTCGTATGGTGCTTGAAGTTGATAATTATTCACTTAAAAATTATTAATTTTAACTATCCTAAGTGATTTTCTGCCTTATTAATGAATCATCCAAAGATTCTTTTAAAGCTCTTACTGCTGCAATCATAGCTATTAAATCATCTAGTTTATTTACAACAGAACCTACTCCTACCGCAGAAGCTCCCGATGCAATAGCTAGCGGACAAGTAATCTCACTCAAACCTGATGCACACATAATAGGAGTATTTATATTATTCTTTGCAAATTCTTGACTAATAGAAAAAGTAGCCGATAAAGTTGGTACCGCTTTTTCAAAATGACCTTGAACTCCAGAACTAAGAGGTGTAGAACTTTTTCCTCCTTCTGTTTGAATGAAATCTGCTCCCTCTTTGACAAGTTTTATTGCCAACTCAACTTGTTTATCGAGGGTAAGAGTATGCGGCACAGTAACTGACAGTGGGCTATCGGGTAATAAATCTTTTGTTTCTTTGGTTAATGAAATAATTTGTTCTGCAGAGAAAGTAATGCCTTTTTCGTAAAATGAATCAAAATTACCAATCTCTAAAAGAACTGCTCCTGCTTTAACAGAATCAGTAAATAATTTTGGTTCTACCGCACTTACACAAATAGGCAAAGAGCTAATCTTCTGTACTTCCTCAACTAATTCTGGTTTACATGCTAAATCGATCATATCAGCTCCGCCCATTAACGCTGCTTTAGCAATTAATCTTACGGACTGCATATCAAAGTTATTCAGACCTGATATGACTTTTAATAAGGATTTTCTAGTAAGTTCTTTTTGAACTTTTTGTGGCAATTGATTAATCAGAGTCATTCAAAAGATGTATTTATTCCCTGATTGTGACATTGTTTTAATATAAAGAGTACATTTTTTAAAAAATAATTATTTGAGTTAAACAAATGTTAAAAAAAGAGAAAAATAATTGGACAAATTGGCATCATCTCATTCATAAAACAATCCTTAAAGATGCACAATTCATCCCAAAGGGAATCAAATTACTAATTGCAGTATCAGGAGGACAAGATTCTATGGCGCTATTGGCCTTGTTTAAAGATATTAAGGATTACCATGATTGGGAAATCTATGTGTGGCATGGAGATCATCAATGGCATTCTAAATCTAGTATTTACTCAGAAGAATTGAAGGCATTTTGTAATTACAAAAAAATTAGATTTTATTCAGACAAAGCTGAATATATTGAAGTATCTACGGAAGAAAAAGCTCGTAATTGGAGATATAAAAAATTACATGATACTGCCAAAAAATTGGTTGAACCCAATAAAGGGATGGACGATATATATATCCTAACTGGCCATACTAGTTCAGATAATGCTGAAACTTTTTTATTAAACTTGGCTCGAGGTAGTAGCTTTAAAGGACTTACAGGGATCCCAAATAAAAGATTATCAGAAAATAATTTTTATATTGTTAGACCAATCCTCAATTTCTCACGAGCAGATACCTTGAAAATATGCAAAGAATTAAGCATACCGATTTGGATTGATCCTACCAATTTAGATCTCAAATTAAAAAGAAATATTATCAGAAAGAATATTTTAGAAAATTTAGAGAAAATTTATCCAGGCTGCAGTTCGAGAATTAATAACTTTACTCAGAAAATGAATAAATATGAAACAGAAAGAACAGATTTATGTAAATTAGCACTAGAAGCCTGCTTAGATAAACAAATAATTAAACGAGATAAATTCAATACTTTAGGTCTTGAAGCTAGATCAACATTACTAAATCAACTTTTTAAAGAAAAATTCTCTAAACAAATTAGATCAAGTAATTTAGATGATATTGCGGCAGATATATTTCAGAAAAAAAATGGTGCAGTAGATTTACCTAGCGGGACAAAAATTAAATGGAATAAAAGCGATATTGAGTTTACGAACTAAGTTGTTAAAGCTGAACGTCTTCTTCTTGTTCTTCCTGAAAGGTCATCTTGCTTATTTGAATCTTTATTATCTTTAAAATCTTTATTTTTATTATTAATATTATTGTCCTTTAATTTATTTCCATGCTGTTGATTATACATATTTTTTTTTGGTGTTTGTTCCTCACTGAGCCTTGGTTTATAGGCTGGAGTCCCACTTGGAGCAGGCTGAACTAGACATAGTACCAAAGGCTCAATTTGCAATTCTCTCCTCATTCTTCTATTTAAACCTGACTCTATTTCTCGTTGAACACCAATCCAATCAACTTCAAAATTCTTTGGTCCTGTTTGTCTTGATAATTGTTTCCATCGATTTTCTAAAACCCAAGTTATTTCTTTTTCAGTCCACAAAGACATCTTTCTTGGATCTGCTGAAGTAACAACTCCCCTAAGACTTACCCTAGGAGGAGCAACCATTTTACCATCTGTACTTATGGGTGTTAGAACAGTAACAATTCCATCATCGGCAAGCTGCTGTCTTTCCTTTAAAGCTCTCGCATCAACAATACCTGTTCTTGTATTATCTAGCATCTCAACTCCTGATTTAACTGGTTGACCTTGGATCATTTTTTCAGGAGTAAGTTCTATCGTATCACCATTATCTAGCACTAAAATATTATTAGGATCAATACCCATTGAAACAGCAGTTTTACCATGTAAAACTTGCATTCTGTATTCTCCATGAACAGGCACAAAAAACTTTGGTTTTATTAACGCAAGCATCATTTTCTGATCTTCTCTACATCCATGACCTGAGACATGAATACCATGTTCTTTTCCATAAATAACTTTTGCACCTAAGTGAACTAGTTTATCAATAGTATGAGAGACAGAAATTGTATTGCCTGGGATTGGACTTGATGAAAAAATTACGGTATCAGTTGTTTTTAACTGCACATTTGGATGCTCACTTCTGGAAATTCTACTTAATGCAGCCATTACCTCACCTTGGCTACCAGTCATAAGCAATAAAGTCTCTCTATCAGGTAAATCCCTAATAGTTCTAATCGGAAAAAACAGGTCATCAGGACAACGTATGTATCCTAATTCTCTACATTTGCCAACTACATTCAACATTGATCTTCCTAATAAGCCAATCTTACGTCCATGTTTCATAGCTAACTTGATAATCATTGCGACTCTATGAGTAGAACTAGCAAAAGTAGTTAACATTACTCTTCCTTCTGCCTCACCAATTAAACGATCCAAATTCGGAAAAACTGAACTTTCGGAGGGCACAAAACCCTGCACCTCAGAATTAGTAGAATCAGAAAGCATACATAAAACACCCTTATCTCCATAAAAAGCCATGCGCTCAATATCAGCGAACTTTCCATCGGGGGGAGCATGATCAAATTTAAAATCACCTGTAAAAAAGACTACCCCTACAGGTGTTGTTAAAGCCAAGGAAAAACTATCAGAAATAGAGTGCGTATTTCTAACAAATTCTACAGAGAAATGCTGCCCTAATTTCACTACTTGCCTGGATTCTATACTTTGCAAAGTAGTTCTATCTGCTACTCCTGCCTCCTCAATTTTTCCTCTCAACATAGAAATTGCTAAAGGAGGACCATAAATAACAGGAATATTAAATTTTTTCAAATGATGTGAGATCCCCCCAATATGATCTTCATGACCATGGGTTACGATCATTCCACGAAATCTATTTAGATTTGCTTGTAAGTATGTAGTATCTGGCATTACGACATTAACTCCATGCATGCCATCACAAGGAAAAGCTAATCCAGCGTCAATTAAAATAATGTCATCTCCATATTCAAAAAGGCATGTATTTTTTCCTATTTCATGAAGACCACCTAAGGGTATTATTTTTAAGCAGCGATTTTTAGGATTCTTTGATGTATTCAAAGCTGATTTATTCTTTTGATTTAATTGTCTTGATTGCATTTGAGGTGAGTATAAAACAAAATTTGTTGATTAAATAAACTGATAAAAACTAAATTAAAAAGTGATTAAATAAATTAGTTTTCAAACAATCTATTAATTAGGATTGAAAGTTTTTTGGTTTTGTCATCGTTAAGTTTCACTAATGGGGGTCTTGGAGGTCCAACTTCCCAACCTAATTGTTCTAAAGCAGCTTTGATAGGGATTGGATTAGTTGTCTCAAAAAGCGCTTTAAAAAGCGGTTGTAATCTGTCATGAATATCAAGAGCTTTCAAAACATTTCCATTCTGAAAATTTGAAATCATATCTTTCAATTGCAGTCCAACAATATGGCTTGCAACACTCACAACACCTACAGCTCCAACAGATAACATAGGAAGCAATAATGAATCATCGCCACTATAAATTGCAAATTCAGAGCCGCATAAGGCTCTCAACTCGGTCACTTCTTCTATTCTACCGCTTGCTGCCTTAATACTAACAATATTGGGAAATTCCATAAGTTTCTTTACAGTTGCAGGTAAAAGATTACTGCCTGTCCTCCCAGGAATGTTGTAAAGCATAATAGGGAGTTTTGATGCAGCTTTTGCTACATCTTTAAAATGCTCATAAAGACCATCTTGAGGTGGTTTATTGTAGTAAGGGACCACGACCAAAGCACCATCAGCACCTGACTCAAAAGCTTTTTTTGTAGCCTCCACAGCTTCAGAGGTACTATTACTGCCTGTTCCTATAAGAATTTTTGCTTTTGATTGTAGTGAATTTCTAATTACTACAAATAGTTGGTGTTGTTCTTCCCAGGTTAAGGTAGGGGATTCTCCTGTTGTTCCACATAAGACTATCCCATCTGATCCGTTTTCAATAATATAGTTTGCCAATTTAACAGCCAGTTCATAATCTACTTTCCCATCTTTTTTAAATGGAGTAACCATAGCGGTTAAAATATTTCCAAATGGGGGAAAGGTTTTATTTAGGGTCATAATTTTTTTAATAGTATTTCTGCTATTTGAACTGCATTTAAAGCGGCTCCTTTTCTGATTTGATCACCACATAACCACAATTCTAATGCATTTGGATTACTTAAATCTTCTCTGACTCTCCCAACTGCTATATTATCCTTTTCCTTAACATCTTCTGGCATAGGAAACCTATTTGAATTGATATCCTCAATAAAGGTTATACCTCTAGACTCTTTTAACTTATCTATTGCTTCATTAGGATCAATTTTATTTTCAAATTCTATATTGACAGATTCTGAGTGAGATCTCAGAACAGGAACCCTAACACAAGTAGCAGATAATTTTAAATTAGGAATATTTAAGATTTTTCTAGATTCATTAATCATCTTCATTTCTTCTTCACAATATTTATTTGCTGACACTGGAGAATTATGCAGAAATAAATTAAAGGCTAATGAATGAGGCAATATTTGACTTTTTTGTGGATCACCCTCAAGATATTTTTTTGTTAGAAATTTTAATTCTTCCATTGCTAGTTGACCTGCGCCACTTGCAGATTGATAAGTTGATACGATTACCCGTTTAATATTTGAGATGTAATTTAATGGAGACAAAACAAGAGTAAGTATTATGGTAGTACAATTTGGATTGGCTATAATACCTTGATGTCCTAAAGCCGCTTCTGGATTAACTTCTGGTACTACAAGTGGTACATTTTCGCTCATCCTAAAAGCACTAGAATTATCAATTAGGATTGCATTATTTTTTATAATTAATTCAACCCACTTTTTAGAAATTGCTCCTCCTGCAGTAGCAAAAACCAAATCAACTTCCGAAAAACTATTAGCAGCAACTTCCTGCGTAATAAGCTCATTACCTTTCCAAAAAACCTTTGTCCCTGCAGATCTGGAAGAAGACAAGAGAATTAATTTAGAAACTGGAAAATTCCTTTCATCAAGTATTTTCAATAGTTCACAACCTACAGCTCCTGAAGAGCCAAGAATTGCCACTGTTAAAGATTTATTTGGTAAAAATGGGGAATTTCTCAAATCGTCAAGTAGTTTTTTGAAATAATTTTAAATATGTTTCTTACTTTATCAAAAAAATCTATTTTCAACTAATTCACTTAATGTGAAATAATTAAGTTTCGATACTTGAAGATTAAAGTTAAAAATGACTAAAGATTCATTAATTGTACAAACAAAACCTTTACCTCAAAGCAGAGTTGCTATTGAACTTGAAATTCCAGCAAGTTCTTGCAAATCATGCCTTGACGAAACAATAAACAAAATCAGTAAAACAGCTACCATTCCTGGATTTAGATCTGGTAAAATCCCCAAACAAATCCTTATTCAAAGAATAGGTCTTAACAAGCTATACGCTTCCGCCTTAGAAAAAATAATAGAAAAATCTTGGAATGAAGCACTAAAGAAGGAATCAATTGAGCCATTGTGCGAACCAGAACTTCCAGAGGGATTTGAATCTTTATTAAACAAATTCGATCCCTCCAAAAGTCTCAAACTTACCTTAGAAACTGATATAGCACCTGAACTAAAACTTAAAAAAACAAAAGGATTAAAAGTTTCAATACAAAAAAATAAATTTAATCCTAAAAGTATTGATGAAGAAATTGAGAAATCTAGGAAGCAATTTGCCAATATAGTTCCAGTCACTGATAGAGCTGCGAAATTAGGCGATATTGCAGTAGTCAGTTTTGAAGGAATTTATAAAAATTCAAAAGAAAAAATTGAGGGTGGTTCAAGTGAATCGATGGATCTTGAATTAGAAAAGAATAAGATGATTCCTGGATTTGTTGAGGGAATTGTAGGTATGACAATTGACACCACTAAAAAACTCAATTTAAAGTTTCCTGATGATTATGCTCATGAAGACTCAAAGGGAAAAGAAGCAATTTTTGAAATCACATTAAAAGATTTAAAAATTAGAGAATTACCCAATTTAGATGATTCATTCGCAAAACAATCAGCCAATAAAGAAACATTAAAAGAACTGAAAAAAGATATTGAAACTAGACTTAAAAAAATTTTTACAGAAAATCAGAAAACTATTAAAAATGATGCTCTTATTGATGCATTAGCTAAAGAGTTAGATGTAGAAATTCCTAAATCATTAATTGATAACGAAGTAAGAAATAATATCGAACAAACTGCTCAAAGGTTTGCTCAACAAGGTATGGATATTAAATCAACATTTACTCCCGAAGTAATCAAATCATTAGCAGAATCTAGCAGACCACAAGCAGAAGAAAATGTTATAAAAAATTTAGCTCTAAAAGCTCTTTCTGAAAGTGAGAACATAACAGTAACAGATAAAGAAATTGATTCCAAAATAGAAGAATTTCAATATGAGATTGAAAAATCGCCTAATAAAATAGATATTGAAAAATTCAGAAACGCCATTAAAAATGATCTCTTAACAGAAAAATTAATATCTTGGCTAGAGCAAAATTCTCAAGTAGTTGAAAAAACTGAAAAAACAGAAAAAATTACAAAAGAAAAAAAATCAACCTCTAAATCAAAATCCAAAGAGGTTATCTCAAAAGCAAAAAAGAAAAGCACCAAATCAAAAGAAAAATAATAATTTCGTAAATATCTAACTAAATTCTCAAAAAAACTTTTAAATTATGTTTAGTATCTTTGATAAATCTTGATTAATTCAATAACCAAACATTTTGTCGTCAATTCAAAAATTCAAAAAAATATAAATCCTACTAAAAACTATGCTCTTCCAACAGTTATTGAACAATCTGGAAGAGGAGAAAGAGCTTTCGATATATATTCAAGACTTCTGCGCGAACGTATTATATTCCTTGGAACTGAAATAAATGATCAGGTCTCTGATTCCCTCGTTGCACAATTACTTTTTCTAGAAGCTGAGGACCCATCTAAAGATATTCAAATTTATGTAAATTCACCTGGGGGTTCAGTCACAGCAGGATTGGCAATCTATGACACTATGCAGCAGATAAGTCCAGACATAGTAACTATATGCTTTGGGGTCGCAGCGAGTATGGGTGCATTCCTTTTATCAGGTGGAACAAAAGGGAAAAGATTAGCTTTACCCAACTCAAGAATTATGATTCATCAGCCATTAGGTGGTGCTCAAGGTCAAGCAGTGGAAATAGAAATTCAAGCTAAAGAAATTCTTTATCTTAAAAAAACATTAAATAATTTACTTTGCGAACATACAGGACAGCCTCTCGAAAAAATTGTAGAAGATACAGAACGCGATTACTTTTTATCCCCCTCTGAAGCCGTAAAGTATGGATTAATTGATAAAGTCATTAAAAATGACAACTAGAAAGATTAGTTTAAGATTTTGATGACGAATTGAAGTTTATAAGCAATCCTTGTATAAAGGGCATATACCCTAATTCTTTTTTAATATAAGTAGTTAACGATGGCTAAATTTGACGCCCATCTCAAATGCTCTTTTTGTGGAAAATCTCAGGACCAGGTGAGAAAGCTTATTGCTGGACCTGGAGTATATATTTGTGATGAATGCATTGATCTTTGTAACGAGATCCTCGATGAAGAATTGATTGATTCCCAATCAAAAACAAATCATAATTCTCCTTCAGTTAAGAAAAAATTACCTGATACAAACACTGAGACCTGTGAGCCTCTCAAAATAACGACTATTCCAAAACCTATAGAAATCAAAGGATTTCTTGATAAACAGGTCGTTGGTCAAGAATCAGCAAAAAAAATACTTTCTGTGGCAGTTTATAATCACTATAAAAGGCTTGCATGGAAAAGTAGTAAAAAAGATGATAATAATGCACTCGAAGATTTACAAACGACAAAACTACAAAAATCAAATATTTTACTAATAGGACCAACTGGAAGCGGAAAAACACTGTTGGCTCAAACTTTAGCTGAATTTCTTGATGTTCCATTTGCTGTGGCAGATGCAACAACACTTACTGAAGCCGGCTATGTAGGGGAAGATGTTGAAAATATTCTTTTAAGGCTTCTACAAAAATCAGAAATGAATGTTGAGTTAGCGCAGAGAGGCATTATTTATATTGACGAAATTGATAAAATTGCGAGAAAAAGTGAAAATCCATCAATAACTAGAGATGTTTCTGGCGAGGGAGTACAGCAAGCTTTACTTAAAATGCTTGAAGGCACTGTAGCTAACGTGCCTCCTCAAGGTGGACGCAAACATCCTTATCATGATTGCATTCAAATTGATACAAGTCAGATATTATTTATTTGCGGAGGCGCCTTTATAGGATTGGAAGACATCGTTCAAAAAAGGTTAGGTAAGCACTCAATTGGATTTACTACCCCTGAAGAAATAGAATCTATTCCTACAAAACAAAAAATAGATTCAAGAGAAGCTTTAAAAAATTTAGAACTTGATGATTTAGTTAAATATGGATTAATTCCTGAATTTATCGGAAGAATTCCAGTATGCGCGATACTGGACCCATTAAATGAAGATACTCTTAAGTCTATATTAACCGAGCCAAGAGATGCTCTTATAAAGCAATTCAAAGCCCTTTTGAGTATGGATAATGTTAACTTAAGCTTTGAACAAGGATCTGTAGCTGCAATTGCCAAAGAAGCTTTTGCAAGAAAAACAGGGGCAAGAGCACTTAGATCAATTATTGAAGAGCTTATGCTCGACTTAATGTATTCCTTACCGTCTCAAAAAGAGGTAAAAGAATTCACTATCACAGAAAAAATGGTAGAAAGTCTTTTCTCTTCAAAAATTGTCAAACTTCGTACCTCAAAAAATAGAATCAGGAAAGAATCTGCTTAAAAAATTTAGTTAAAATCAAATTAATTCTTTCAAAATAATCAATAATGGCAACGATTCATATACCATTTCATCAAAAATATAGGCCAAAAATTCTTGATGACCTTATAGGACAAGAAATTATTTCACTAACTCTTAAGCAAGCCTTATTAACAAATAGGATTGCACCCGCCTACTTATTTTGCGGCCCACGTGGAACGGGGAAAACATCTAGTGCAAGAATTTTAGCTAAATCATTAAATTGTCAAAAATATGAAGAGCCAAATCCTCAACCATGTAATTCATGCGAGCTTTGCAAAAGTATATCTGAAGGAATTGCTTTAGACATTATCGAAATTGATGCTGCATCTAACACAGGCGTTGAGAATATAAGAGAAATAATCGAAAAAGCAAGATTTACGCCTGCTCAAGCAAGATGGAAAGTATATGTAATTGATGAATGCCATATGTTATCTACTGCTGCCTCAAATGCATTATTAAAAACCATTGAAGAGCCTCCAGCAAATGTAATTTTTATTCTTGCGACAACAAATCCTGAAAGGGTTATTAAAACTATTCAAAGTAGATGTCAGAAATTTGATTTTAAACGAATTAGTACAGAAAAAATTTATAAGCATTTAGTCGATATTGCAAAGAAAGAATCCATAATATTTGAAGATATAGCGTTAAGACTAATAGCAAAACGATCTAATGGAGGGATGAGAGATGCGCAAAGCTTATTAGATCAATTAAGCTTACTTCCTCAAGGTATTAACAAAAATAGCGTCGAAGAATTAATTGGCGAAATATCAGAAAATGAATTACTTGGACTTATAAATTCGCTTATTGAAAACAATCCAGAACAGTTACTAAGAAATTGCTCTAAACTTTACGATTCAGGAAATGAACCAATATCTATCTTAGAAGGATTATTAAATATAACAAGAGATCTACTAATAAAAACAAATAATAGTGAATATTCAGAACTGTTTTATACATCAAAAGATTTTCATCATGAATTAGAACGAATATCCAATTTAATAAGTAAAACAAAAGTAATTAGTTGGCATCAGAATTTAAAAAATATTGAATATCAAATAAAAACTAGTAATCAACCTAGATTGTGGCTTGAAATAAACTTAACTAGCCTCCTCGACATAACAAACACAATCGATATAAAAAAAACACCTCATATTAAATTAAATTTTGATTCTTCAAAAACACTGAATACTAAACATAACGAAAACTATTCAAATCAAAAGGATAAAGAAAATAACAATTTAAATCCTATAAATGATGAAACAAACCCAGCAAACTCAGAAAAAAATAATACTGATATCTCAAAAAAAGAAAATATCAAAGAATTTAAAAAATTTGATCAAGATACTAATACAAGATCTAAATATGATGAATCCATAAATTTAAAAGAAAAATGGTCCTTAATACTTTCAAAATTGGAATTGCCTTCAACAAGGATGTTACTTTCACAGCAAGCAGAATTATTAAATATTGGGAAAAATTCTATTGAAATTGGATTATCACCAAATTGGGAAAATATGATCAAAAGTAGAAGATTAATAATTGAAAATGCTGTTAAAAAAATTTTTGGCGAACATATGAAAATAAACTTTTCGAGTAAACAAAATATTTCATCAAACATTCAAAAAAATAATCTTCAAATTAATGATGGTATAAAAACAAATCCCAAGTCGAATGCTGATTTAAAAGAAAAAACTAATCCCAAAGAAAAAAATTTTAATAATAATACAAAAAATTTAGCTGATTTCTTTAATGGTGAAATTATAGATATAAATGATTAAATCTCATCCCTTATGAAGAGTTTTTTTCCAAAATAATTTTTTTTGAAAAATTGACATCTTTAAGGTAACTAAAGGAATAATGATAAACCAATGTGATAGATATAAAAGATAAATTAATATACTTACTAAATTAGAATTTGGTAAGGCTGATAAATCTTTATTCCTTTTGCACCCAAACCAAGATGCTATAGCTGATAAAATAAAAGCAGTGATTGAGATTGGTAAATAAATTGGAGTCCTCATGAATACTAAAGAAGAAACTAAATCACTTAAAGATATTATTGGCAAAGCATATTGCAATATAAAAAAATAAAAAATATCAAATTTTTTCAAAGAATTGATTTTCCCGAAAATCAACTCACTGCCATAGTCAAAAAATCTTTGCAAACCGCCTTCTGCCCATCTTTGTCTTTGAGCAAATAATGCAGGAAGAGTTTCTACTGCCTCCTCCATTACAGGCGGATCCCATAAAATACCAATTTCTGATCCAAATAATAATAATCGCACACTTAAATCAAGATCATCAGTTACTGTATTTTCATTAAATGATCCAGATTCAATTAAGATTTTTTTATTTATTAACTGACCATTTCCTCTTAACTCAGAAACACCTCCTGAAGACAACCTACCAATTTGGAAAAACGCATCCATAACCATTTCGATTGATTGACATTTAGTTAATAAATTTTGACTTCCATTAATTACAGATTTACGCAATTGAACCGCTGACCATTTACCACTTTTTGCATAATTTAAAAGTTTAATCAGAGTATCATTTCTTAATTGAGCATCTGCATCTAATATAAAGACCCATTCACCAGAAGTTAACCTAAGAGCATCATTTAAAGCTCCTGACTTACCACCTCCAGCATTTTTGAGTCGACTTATAATTTTTAATGTCTGATATTTTTCAGAAAGTTTTCTTAAAATATTAGGAGTCTCATCTTCACTCCCATCATCGATAATAAATATATTTAGCTTTTCCGAAGGGTAATCTAAATTAAATAACCTTTCAACTAATCGTTGAATTACATACTGCTCATCTCTAGCAGCAACAATGATATCAAGATAAGGAAAATCACTTGTACCTGCATCTATCTTTAAATCTTGTTGAATCGAATCCCTTTTAAAGTTTCTGGAAAGTACAAAAATGCCATATAAAAAAATAAATGCTGAAATTATAATTAAAGCATTTAAAGACGGCTTTTTATTCGAAAAATAAGGGCATATCCCAATAAAAACAGAAATAAATAAAAATAAAAAAGACTTTATCCTGCGACTTTTAAAAAAGCTCTTTTGAAAATTATTAATTTTTAAATTATTTATCTTAGTCATAAGTTTTATTGCTTTATGGATTTGAAATCGGTAATATTTATACCTTCATAGTAATGACGAAGTATCCTTTCATAATTAAAACCTAACTTTGCCATCTCAATTGCACCTGATTGAGATAAACCTACACCATGGCCAAAGCCTCCACCTGCAAAAAGCCAAAAATCATCACTTAATTTATCAATTATAAATAAATTACTTGGTAAAAATTTCAAATACTTTCTAATATTATCTTTATTTAATGTCAATGGATCAGTTCTTCCTGATTGTCTTATCTCTAATTTTATAACTCTTCCGCTTTGACCTCTTTCCATAATTTTCAAATCTATAGTTTTATCTTTTTGAAAAGATGAATTCTGCTTATTTATAAGATTTAGAATTTGAGTGGATGAAATTTTTTTCGTCCATCTAAATAAGTAATGATTAGAGCCTAAGTATTTATTATTTTTATCGAAAATAAAATTTCTTAATGATTTCTTATTTTTAAAATAGGAATTGAATTTATTATTTCGCCCTCCGATAAGATCATACTTTGCTAGAAAATATGGATAATCCTTCATTTCCCAAGACTCACTTGAAGGAGCTGATATTCCTCCATTTGATGCATGATAAAAAGCATTAACTGGATTACCATTATAAGTCATTATCATATTTCTAGTTTCACTAATAGCATTTTGAATATTTAAATTATTTTTAAATGATGGTTTATAGACCTGACATTGAGTTGTGATACATAAATGATAATTATCAGACTTAAACCTGTCAGAATTATAAATAGCCCATGTTCTAGCAATTATTGCTTGTGCTTTTAAAGCCTCCATTGGCGCGTCTGAACCTATTTCAAAAGGTAAAACGCCTCTTAAATAATCATTAAAAGATAATTTTTGCACAAGAGTCCAGCTTCCATATGAATCTTTTATTAAATAAAAGTTTTTCCCATACTCAACATTATTTATTTTTATATTGTCTTTCGAAAAAATTCTTGTGATACTGTCTAACTTTTGAAAAACATATTCATTATTGATAAATGGTACTATTTTCTCTGAAATAGAAATCTTTTTTAATTTAAAGTTCTGATTAACAAGATTTTTTGCTCGATTAGGTAGCCATATTTCCCAATCATTTGGATATGTGATTTTGGGGCTAAGTCCTTTTTCTTCTAAGGGCAAGGACGCTCTTTTAGCGGATTCAAAACTAGCAAATGGATCTGAAACTAGTCTTTCAATTAAAAGTGTTTTTGAAAGAGGAACTTTATTAAATAATATATCTACTTTTTTTGATTTATACTCAAGTCCATTTGATGAAATTATCTTCAACAGACTGCCTTTTTTTGATTCAAAACTTAAGAATCTATTTTGTGAAAATACATTTTTCTCCCTACCAAGATATTGTTTAATACCAATTAATAAATAACCCTTATTAATTTCTTCTTTAAGGTTTAATTTCGTTAATTCTTCTGCATAGCAATTAATAACATTCGTATAAAAACTTATAAAAAATAGACTGAATAAAATAAAGCGAAATTTTTTTTTGATTTTCATAATATTCAAATTCTTTTGCAAATCCTGTCTTTAAATTGAAAACATTTGTTTGCGACAATGCATATTAAGGTTTAGATTAGTAAACTAATAATAAATGATTTTTAATGTCAAAACTAAAGACACGTAAATCAGCAGCAAAAAGATTTAAAGCTACAGCTACTGGGAAATTTATGAGAAGAAGAGCTTTTCATAATCATTTACTTGACCATAAAAGTTCTAAGCTAAAAAGGCATTTGTCGACAAAAGCAGTGGTTGATGAAAGAGATGCCGATAATGTAAGATTAATGATTCCATACGCATAAATTTAACTTTATATAACATAAACATCCATGGCCAGAGTAAAAAGAGGGAACATCGCAAGAAAAAGAAGAAATAAAATCTTAAGTCTTGCAAAAGGATTCAGAGGAGGAAATAAAAACCTCTTTAGAACAGCTAATCAAAGAGTGATGAAAGCTCTCTGTAATGCTTACAGAGACAGAAGAAGAAGAAAAAGAGATTTCAGAAAACTATGGATAGCGAGAATCAATGCTTCTGCAAGACTTAATGGTACAAATTACAGTCAATTAATTAATCAATTAAAATCTGCCGATATACGTTTAAATAGAAAAATGTTAGCTCAACTAGCATTAAATGAACCTAAATGTTTTGAACAAATAGTTACATCCTCTAAAAAATAACTAATATATCTAGAATATATTTAAAAAATGTTCTTATTTCATGGAGATTTCTTCTTTTAAATCATATTTATTAATACTATTTATCCTTTTAGTAATAATTTCAATATTTGTTTTTAGACAATTTTTAAAAACCAGAAATGAAGAAATTAGTCTTATAAAATATGAGCAGCAAGGTATCGATTCACTTTCCACGGCAACAGAACTTTATGAATTTGGCTCTATTCAAATAAAAAAAAGACTTTATCCTCAAGCAACAAAAACACTTTTAAAAGCTATTAAATGTTCAGAAAATGAACCAATAGAAGGTAGAGCAATCATAGAGAATGCTCTGGGTTTTACATATGCGGCTCAAAAAGATTTCAAAAAAGCTATAAAACACTATAAGTTTGCAATTTCATCTTTACCTGATTACACAATAGCTTTGAATAATTTAGGATCTGCTCAACAAAATTTATTTGATTATGCAGAAGCATATTCAACCTATAAAAAAGTTTTAGAAATTGATCCAAAAAATAAAACTGCTCTAAAAAAATCCAAAGAATTAGAGCAAAGAACAAATTATAAACCTTTTACAGAGGCTAAAACTAAGGGATTTTAATATGACAAACGATGACTTATTACGAATTGGTAATAAAAACTTTAGAAATAGATTAATGCTAGGAACTGGCAAATATAAGACACCTAAACTAATGGTAGATAGTTTACAAAGTTCAAATTGCGAAATAGTTACAGTTGCTGTTAGAAGAGTTAAAAGTAATACCGATAAAGAAAATTTAATGCAATTTATAGATTGGAGTAAGTATTGGATGTTGCCTAACACAGCAGGTTGTACAAATTCAGATGAAGCCATAAGAATTGCAATGCTTGGTAGAGAATTAGCCAAATTATCTGGACAAGAGAATAATAATTTTGTCAAATTAGAGGTTATCCCTGACAAGAAATATTTATTACCAGATCCAATTGAAACACTTAAAGCAGCAGAGTTTCTGATTAAGAAAAAATTTACTGTGCTGCCTTACGTTAATGCGGATCCATTGCTTTCAAAAAGATTAGAAGAGGCTGGTTGTGCCACAGTTATGCCACTAGGTTCTCCTATAGGCTCAGGACAGGGTATCTTAAATACTGCCAATATATCAATTATTATCGAAAACTCAAAAATACCCGTGATTATTGATGCAGGTATTGGAGTACCTAGTGAAGCAGCCCAAGCAATGGAATTAGGTGCTGATGGACTTCTTGTAAATAGCGCGATTGCGTTGGCACAAGACCCTGTCAAAATGGCTAAAAGTATGAATTACGGAGTTTTAGCTGGAAGATATGCTTACTTAGCTGGAAGAATTAAAAAAATTTCTCTTGCAAATCCAAGCTCCCCAGAAGAAAATATTTCAACGTGAATTATTAAACAAAGTTGTTTAGTGATAAATAATTAATTTTTATGAGAAAATGTTAAGAATTTATGATCAAGAAAAAAGATTTGAAACTTTTTTCAATAATTATGCACAGATTGAGAGCGTACTGTAGTAGTTTATTAATTAATAAATTGATAAGTCAAACTGGAGATTTGAGTGAAAGTTATTGTTCTTGGTGGAGATGGTTTTTGCGGTTGGCCTTGCGCGGTGAACTTAGCTGAACAAAATCACGAAGTTATTATCGTCGACAATTTAAGTCGTAGAAAAATTGATATTGATCTAGAAGTTGAGTCTCTAACTCCTATTTCCTCAATAAATGAAAGACTTAATGCGTGGGAAGAAATTGGTGGCAAGCCAATAAAATTCCTTAACATTGACATTTCAAAACAATATCAAAAACTTCTAAATTTATTGATTGATGAGAAACCTGACTCAATTATTCATTTTGCTGAACAAAGAGCAGCTCCTTACTCTATGAAGTCAAGTTTTACAAAAAGATATACAGTTGATAACAATGTAAATGGAACTCATAATCTGTTGGCTGCAATTGTTGAAAGTAACTTAGATATACATATTGTTCATCTTGGGACTATGGGAGTCTATGGTTACGGTTCTCATAGAGGGGCTACGATTCCCGAAGGTTATTTAAAAGTTGAAGTACCTCAACCAGATGGAAGCAGATTTGAAGAAGAAATACTGCATCCAGCTAGTCCAGGAAGTGTATACCATATGACTAAAACCTTAGATCAATTACTATTCTTGTATTACAATAAAAATGATCTTATAAGAATCACAGATTTACATCAAGGAATAGTTTGGGGAACAAATACTGATGCCACACTAAAGGATCCTAGATTAACCAATAGATTTGATTATGATGGCGATTACGGAACAGTCCTAAATAGATTTTTAATGCAAGCGGCAATAGGCTATCCTCTTAGTGTTCATGGAACAGGTGGACAAACAAGAGCATTTATTCATATTAAGGATTCAGTAAAATGTGTCCAATTAGCCTTAGAAAATCCACCTAAACCTGGCGAAAGAGTAAAAATTTTTAATCAGATGACAGAAAGTCATCAGGTTGGAGAGTTAGCAAAAAAAGTTGCAGCGCTTACTGGTGCAGAAATTAATTACTTACCAAACCCTAGAAACGAAGCAGTAGAAAACGACCTCATTGTAGATAATAGATGTTTTATCGAGCTAGGGTTAAACCCGACTACATTAGATAATGGACTACTTGTAGAAGTATTAGAAGTAGCTAAAAAGTACTCTAATAGATGTGACAAAAAAAGGATTCCATGTATCTCGGCATGGACTAAGACGCAACAAGAAGCTATAAAATCAAAATAAAAAATTTGAATGATTCCCTAAAAACGTGAAAATTGCATTCTTTACCGAAACTTTTCTACCAAAAGTTGATGGAATTGTAACAAGATTAACAAAGACAATTGACAACCTTGTACAAAATGGTGATGAAGTTGTAGTGTTTTGCCCGGAAGGTTGTCCAACAGAATATAAAGGAGCGAAGATAATAGGTGTAGCAGCTATGCCTTTGCCTTTATATCCGGAATTGAAATTAGGATTACCAGGTCCTGCAGTATCTGATGCCTTAGAGAACTTTAAACCTGATTTAATACATGTCGTTAATCCTGCCGTATTAGGTCTAGGAGGTATTTGGCTTGCTAAATCAAATAATATACCTCTTATTGCAAGCTATCATACACACCTTCCAAAATATCTTGAACATTATGGCATGGGAATGTTAGAACCCCTTTTATGGGAATTATTAAAAGCAGCTCATAATCAAGCATTACTTAATCTTTGCACATCAACAGCAATGGTTGAAGAACTCGAAAGTAAAGGGATTAAAAGAACAGCACTCTGGCAAAGAGGTGTAGATACTGAAATATTCAGACCTGAATTTAGAAATCAAAAAATGAGGAATAAATTACTTGGAAAATATCCTGATAAGAATTCTTTATTGATTTACGTTGGGAGATTATCAGCTGAGAAGCAAATAGAAAGAATTAAACCTGTTCTTGAAGAAATTCCAGATACAACTTTAGCACTTGTGGGCGATGGACCATATAGAAACCAACTAGAAAAAATTTTTGAAAATACACAAACAAATTTTATAGGCTACTTATCTGGAGAAGAATTAGCTAGCGCATATGCTTCGGGAGATATATTTTTATTTCCTTCTAGTACTGAAACTCTTGGCTTAGTTTTACTAGAAGCAATGGCAGCAGGATGCCCTGTTATTGGTGCAAACAAAGGAGGTATACCAGATATTATTAATGACGGAGTTAACGGCTGTTTGTACGATCCAGATGGAGTTGATGAAGGCAAATCAAGTTTAATTGAAGCTACAAAAAAGATCCTTAATAACAATAACAAAAAAGAGAATATGAGAGTTGAAGCCAGGAAAGAGTCTGAAAAATGGAACTGGAATCAAGCCACATTACAGTTAAAAAAATATTACGAAGAAACTCTTAAACAAGTTTAAATACCTATTAAGCAACGTTTGGAGGTGGCGTAGGACTATTTATAGAAGTTATAGGTAAAACTAAAGTAGCTATATTTTGGTTCTTTTCAGGTCTTTTCCTTCTGGGTACTCTTATTCCAAATGGAACTCTGATAACATTTGTTCCATCGACTGAAAGGACTTCATTCGTATTGTTAAGGTTCTTAACAAAATCAGGTAATTTTACAAAATTACTTGAAAAATCTTTAATTTTTTCATCTTTTGATGAATCTTTTCTCATAGCTTCAAATACCCCAAAAAATTTGATGCTTGGATATAGTAGTAAAAAAAAACCAAAAAAAACTTTAAGAAAAAATTAATTTTTTATTTTCCTTGAATTTAACGAATGAATAAACACAATGCCACCCCTTAAGCGCATTTTTTTTCTTCAATTAAATTTTCATTATTTTCAAAACTGCAAGAGCAAACAAGATTCCTATCTCCATAAGCATTATTTATCCTTGAAACAGGAGACCAATATTTATTATAAAAATTAATGTTATAAGGATAAGCTGCTCTCTCTTTAGAATAAGGTCTATCCCAATTTTCAATAATTAATTCTTTTAACGTATGTGGAGCATTAATGATTGGGTTGTCGTTCCTTGGTAATAAATTATTTTTAATCTCCATTATTTCATCTCCAATGCTTAGCATAGCGTCACAAAATCTATCAATTTCTTTTAAAGACTCACTCTCAGTAGGCTCAATCATCATCGTTTCAGCTACTGGCCAGCTAATTGTTGGAGCATGAAAACAATAGTCTATAAGCCTTTTTGCAATATCATTAACACCTAAACCTACACTTTGCCTTAGATCTCTAAAATCGAGAATACATTCATGCGCAACAAAATTATTTTTTCCTTTATACAAGACTTTAAATTTTTCTTTTAATGAAGAAGCAATATAATTTGCCGACAATATTGCGTGAGAACTTGATCTTCTGAGGCCTTCATAACCAATCATTCTTATATACATCCAACTTATTGGGAGTATACTTGCGCTGCCATATTCAGATGAAGACACTGAATAAGATGAATGATCCCCACTCCTAAATTCATGCAGGTTATGTTTAGGCAAGTAAGGCCTTAAAACCTTTGAGACAGCTATTGGACCAACGCCTGGGCCTCCTCCTCCATGAGGGATGCAAAATGTTTTGTGTAAATTCAAATGACAAACATCAACACCATAATTACCAGGTTTGCATAAACCTACTTGAGCATTTAAATTCGCTCCATCAAGATATACAAAAGCACCCGTACCATGTACTGAATCACAAATTTCTCTTATTTTCTCCTCAAAAACTCCATGAGTTGAAGGGTAAGTAAGCATTAAGGCCCCAATCTTGGAACCAAAAGATTTAATCTTTATGGATAAATCATCAAAATCTATATTACCTTCTACATCACATTCTATTGAAACCACTTTAAATCCAGCCATTACAGCACTAGCAGGATTTGTCCCATGAGCACTTTTAGGTATTAAACATATATCTCTATCCAAATCATTTTTATCATAAAAATAAGATCTTATAGATAAAAGACCCGCTAATTCTCCTTGTGAGCCAGCATTTGGTTGGAAAGAAACCGCTTCTAGACCAACAATCTCACTTATCCACTCTTCAAGATCAGATATTACACGTAAAAAACCTCTGTTTTGAGACTTAGGAGAAAAAGGATGAACTGAAGAAAATTTGCTCCAAGAAATAGGATTTAATTCAGCAGCCGCATTTAATTTCATAGTACAACTACCCAGAGGAATCATACCATCGACAAGTGAAAAATCTTTTTCTGCTAGTTTATAGATATAGCGCATCAATTCACTTTCACTTTTGTTAAGTTGAAATACGTTTTGTTGCAAACAATTATCCTTTCTGAGAGGGATACCATCAAGATGAAAAGTTCCATCTAATTTATCCACCATTTCTATTTTTTTATTTATTACTGTTGAAATAAAATTCAAAATCTTAAAAATTTCATTTTCGTCAGTTAATTCATCTAAAGAGACACCAAAACCCGTAGCATCATTTATGTCCACTCCTAAAGGTAGAATCCTTAAATTAAATCCTTCTTTTAAAGCCGCTTTATGAATATCTACTGCTTTTTCAGAATAAACATCAAAACTATCAAACCTTATGCCTTGATTAATATGAAAACCAAATTTGTGTAATTGTCTCTCTAAATATCTTCTATAAATTACAATTCTTTTAGCGATTTTCCTTAAGCCTGATAAACCATGATAAATCGCATAAAAAGATGAAATAACAGCTAATAAAGATTGCGCCGTACATATATTACTCGTAGCTTTTTCTCTTCTAATATGCTGTTCTCGAGTTTGCAAAGCCAATCTCAAAGATTTTTCACCACCTTTAGAAACTGTTTCACCTACTATCCGTCCTGGGATCAATCTCTTGAATTTATCCATGCATGCAAAAAAAGCAGCATGTGGTCCACCAAAACCAATTGGAACTCCAAATCTTTGCATTGAACCAATAGCGATATCTACTCCAAAATGTGCAATAGGTTTAATTAAAATCTGCGCCAAAGGATCAATAGCAGCACAGACACAAATATCTAATTTATGTGCTTTGGAAATAAGAAAAGAGGGATCAAATAACTCACCATTTTGTCCCGGCAGTTGAATTAAGACTCCAAAAACAGATGTATCAATCTCACAATTATTACTATCAAATCTTCTTAAAATTATTCCACTTGGATTAGCACGAGTAACTAAAACATTATAAGAATGATTAAAAACTGATTCATGAACCAAAAAGACATTTGCGTCCTTATTTTTCCTTGATGTATAAGCAACTGCCATAGCCTCTGCCGCAGCTGTTCCTTCATCCAATAAAGATGCATTAGCTATAGGAAATCCTGTTAACTCACAAATTAAAGTTTGAAAATTAAAAAGAGCCTCAAGTCGTCCCTGAGATATTTCTGCTTGATATGGAGTATATGCCGTATACCAACGAGGATTTTCAAGGACATGTCTTTTTATAACTTCTGGCATATGAGTCCCATAATAACCTAGTCCAATTAAAGACCTCATAGAGCTATTGAGATTTGATATTTTTTCTAATTCATCTAATGCTTTCAGTTCCGTAGTTCCTAAAGGTAGTTTATGACTATTTTCTTGAGATTTAATTTCTTGAGGAATTACTTGACAAAGAAATTCTTCCAAATCTTTAAAACCAAGCTTAGATAACATTCGCTTTTCATCGTCTTTATTAAGCCCTAAATGTCTATGTTCAAACAAATCAGAATACTGATCCAATTTCATTTTTAATATTTTTATTTAAAATAGCCGATATTCAGGAATTTGCTTTAAGTTGTTATGTTGGTGCAACTTTCAACTTATATTCTTCAGAACTCATTAAATTATCATAATTATAATTGGGTTCTGGCTTAACTAAAATAAGCCAACCATCATTAATAGGGTCATTTTGGAGAATTTCAGGGTTATCAATCACTTCTTGATTCTTTTCAATAATTTCTCCCTGAAAAGGAAGATAAACTTCCTCTACTGCTTTAACAGATTCAATTGTTCCAAAAGTATCGCCCTTCAGTATCACTTCCCCTTTTTCAGCTAATTCCACAAAGACAATATCTCCTAACTGATCAATAGCAAATTCACTAACTCCCATTCTTATTAGACCATTTTCTTCTTTAACATATTCATGCGTATCAGCATATTTTAAATTTTCTGGAAAAGAATAAGTCATAAATATTTAAAAAGAATTTAAAAATTCTTCATTAATAAGATTTTCTTTAAACAAGTTTAATATTAACTGAATTAAAGCGATTTTGGCATGTGATATGTGTGTACCTCCTTGAACAAATAAATTATATGGCTCTCTTAAAGGCGCATCTGCTGAAAATTCACTTGTACTACCCTCGACAAATGTTCCACCAGACATAATTAAATTTGAACTATAACCATTCATCGGAGATGGTAAAACATTTAAAAAAGAGTCAACTGGAGAAGTACTTTGTAAAGATTGACAAATTATTTGCATAAGCAATGGATCTTTCAATTTAATTGATTGAATAATATCTGATCTATACAATCCTGCTTTTGGAAGCACATCAAAGCCAAGTTTAGAAAAAACTAAAGCAAATAAATCAGCACAATTTAACGATTCACAAACCATTTGAGGTGATAAAAACAACCCTTGGAGTATTAATCTCCCAAGCCCAAAATTTACTCCGCCTTCGGATCCAATACCTGGCGCAGTTAATCTAGAACAAGCCATTTCGACCAAATTTGAGTCTCCAACTACATATCCTCCTGTCGGAACTATTGTTCCTCCTAAATTTTTAATTAATGATCCTGCTATTATATTTGCCCCATTTACAATAGGTTCAGAATCTTCAACCAATTCCCCATAACAATTATCAACAAAACATATACAATCAGGTCTTATTGAATGGACAAAAGAACAAATTTTCTTGATATCCATATTTGTTAAAGATTTTTTCCAGCTATAACCACAGCTTTTTTGAATAAAAACTAACCTACAATTTGTATTAATAATTAAATCTTTTGCATTTAAAAAAAATGATTTATCGTCCATAAAATCTAATTGCTCATATTTAATTCCAAAATCTATTAAGGAACCAACTTCTTCTCCTCGTAAGCCAATAACTTCCTCGAGAGTATCATAAGGAGAACCAGTAAGAGATATCATGGTATCTCCAGGTCTTAGTATTCCAAACAAAACAGAGCTAATTGCATGCGTTCCACTTACGAATTGCATCCTTACAGCAGCCTTATCAGCCAAAAAAAGTTTTGCAAAAATACTATCAATTTTTTCTCTTGAAATATCACCATATCCCACACCAGTTGATTGCTGAAAATGAGATGTTGAAAGTTTTTCATCTTTAAAAATGGCAAGAATATGTTTTAATTTCAAATAAACCTTACTTGATCTCTCAATAAATATTTCTTCTAACTCGTTTTCGCAAGCAAAAACAAATTGTTCAATTTTATGCACGTCATCTGATTTATTAATCATTGAACTAACATCAAGATTCTTTCTTTAAAACCATATTACGAAGTTTCTCTAAGAAAATATTAGGTCCATGATCATCAAATAATGCTAATTTACGTGAAGTCTCATACAGATCTAAAAGTTCTCCATCAAGTTCCTCTGCAGTATAGTCTTTTAAACCCGCTATTACCTCTGCAAAACGCTCCCTTCTCGAAATTTTTGAGACTGTATAGGCTTTCATAATATCATTCTTACAATGACGCCATGGTCGATTTCTACAAAAAAAATCTGAAAGAGCTTCACTTAATTGAGATGCTTCTTCATCTTCTATAAACCAATCAAAGGATGAAGGCAAGGACTTTAAACCAGAAAAAATTTCAAATAATTCGCCTGCTGTTAAAGGATTGCCCGAATCATTCTTTAAAGGATATGAAGAGTCTTTCAGTACCTTCCAAAGCTCAGGATACTCCTCCTCTAATTGATCCCTGATCGATTCTATTCCATGATAAAGAATCATATTGACTTGAGCTAGCGCCAAAAAAACTTCCGGTCCTGGAGAAGAAAGCTTGCCATTTCTTAAATTTGAAATTTGTGAATTATGAACTCTCCCTAAATCTAAAATATCTGATAAAAGTGGCAAAATTTTATGAGACCAAGCGTTACGCTCATGCCAAACATGTATCAAATGAGCCATAGCCCTACGACCCTTTGATAATTTATCACGATATCCAGTGCTCACGGATAAGTACTTTGATCAATAGTATAGTATGATATTATTTCATATCGGCCCATTTGAAAACTACTAAATATTATGAATCAAGTTTTATTCCAAGAAACAGCAAAGTTATCTAAACCTGTTCCCCCTGAAAAAGTAATTGATTTACATGAAAAATTTATTGCTCCTTCTTCGGAAACATCAAAATACCCACCTAAGCTCCATAAAACTTGGGGAACAATTTTTTTTATGATTGTTATTCACCTGCTTTCAATTATTGCTTTGCAACCAAAATTCTGGAGTATCCCATCAATAATGAGTTTGTTTTTCTTTTATTGGGTAACTGCATGTCTAGGAGTTACTCTTGGCTATCACAGGTTGCTATCACACAGAGCATTTATTGTTCCACTATGGCTAGAAAGATTTTTTGCTACATGTGGCGCACTCAGCTGTCAACATGGGCCCATTGATTGGGTAGGTTTGCATAGACATCACCATTCATTTTCTGATACAGAGGTGGATCATCATAATAGCAAAAGAGGTTTCTGGTGGAGCCATATGGGATGGATGTTTGAAGATGTTGAAGCCCTAAAAGCAGTTCCAAAACTAAGCCGAGATCTTATTAAAGATCCATACTATAGATTTCTAAATAAGTATTTCTTATTCTTACAAATTCCAATTGGATTAACTTTATTTGCAATGGGAGAAAAATTAGGAGTGGGAGGATGGTCAATGGTTTTGTGGGGCATCCCGTTAAGATTAGTGGTTGTTTACCACATAACCTGGCTTGTTAATTCAGCTACCCACTGTTGGGGATCAATAGCTTTTGACAGCGGCGATGAGTCAAGAAATAATGCTTGGGTTGCTGCCTTAACATTCGGAGAAGGATGGCATAATAACCATCATGCTTTTCCAAATTCAGCCAAACAGGGTCTCTTTAAAGGACAAATTGATCTAACATGGGAACATATTAAATTACTTGCAAGATTTGGCTTCGCAAAAAAGATAAAGTTACCCTCAAGGACTTATTATTAAATAAACTAAAAAAAATTTTATGGTTAAAAGAGTACAAGTTGTATTAACTGAGTCAATTTCAAGCTTAGGAAGAGACGGAGATGTAGTAGAGGTTGCTCCTGGTTATGCAAGAAACTATTTATTTCCGTTAGGTAAAGCTGTAAATGTTACACCATCTGTGCTTAAACAGATAGAAAAGAAAAGAGAAAAAGAAAAAATTGCTGCCGAAAAGGTTAAACAAGAAGCTATTGACTTTAAAACTGCTTTAAAAACAATCGGTAGATTTTCTATAAAAAAACAAGTGGGAGAGGATGGGGTTTTATTTGGAACAGTAACTAATGGCGATGTCGCTGAAGTTATTAAGTCATCAACTAAAAAAGAAATTGATAGGAGGGATATTACAGTTCCCGATATCCACTCACTTGGCTCATATACTGTCTTAATTAAATTACATCCTGAAGTAAGTGCTGAAGTAAATATAGAAGTTATAAGTTAAACATTTGGTTGCATATTTTTAAAAACTAGCCAGAGTATAGATCTAAGTATTCATAAATATGGTTTCCATCCCGCTACCTAACGATAAACAACGTAAAAAAAATTTTAATAATGACAATGCAGGTCTAATTCCCCCTCAAAATATACAAGCTGAGGAATCAGTTTTAGGTGGAATTTTATTAGATCCAGACGCAATTGGAAGAATCGCTGATATATTAAGCCCTGAAGCTTTTTATATCTCTGCTCATCAAGAAATCTATCGTACAGCTCTAATGCTGCATACTCAGGGAAAACCAACTGATCTAACATCAATGAGTGCATGGCTTGCAGACAATAGAACACTTGAGAAAATCGGAGGAAATAATAAATTAGTAGAGTTAGTTGAGAACGTTTCATCTACAGCATCAATAGAACAAGTAGCTAATTTAATAAGCGACAAATTTCTACGTAGACAACTTATTAGATCTGGCAATGAAGTAATAGAACTTGGATTTGATCAATCTCAAGCAATAGATGAAGTACTAGATAAAGCAGAACAAAAAATTTTTGAAATTAGTCAGGAGAAACCAAGCAAAGGCCTAACTCAAGCATCTGAGATACTTACCAGCACGTTTAATGAAATCGAAGCGAGATCTCTAGGAACATCAGTAGCTGGAATTCCTGTTAATTTTTATGATTTAGATGCCATGACTCAAGGTTTTCAAAGAAGTGATCTAATAATTGTTGCAGGCAGACCTTCAATGGGCAAAACATCAATGGTTTTAAACTTGGCAAAGAATGTTGCTCAATCACAGGATTTACCTGTTTGCGTTTTTAGCCTTGAGATGAGTAAAGAACAACTTACATATAGACTCCTTTCTATGGAGGTGGGTATTGAAAGTGGAAGACTCAGAACAGGAAGACTTCAACAAGATGAGTGGCCTTTACTTGGTGAGGGGATCAATTCACTTGGAGAATTGCCTATATTTATTGAAGATAAGCCTAATTTAGGCGTTTTAGAGATGAGATCCCTTTGTAGAAGACTAATAGCTGAACAAGGGAAAGAACTTGGATTAATTGTTATTGATTATTTGCAATTAATGGAAGGAACTACTCCAGATAATAGGGTTCAAGAATTATCGAGAATAACGAGAGGATTAAAAAGTATGGCCAGGGAATTAAAAGTTCCTGTCGTAGCATTATCTCAATTAAGCAGAGGTGTTGAATCTAGAACAAACAAAAGGCCAATGTTAAGTGATTTAAGAGAATCTGGATCTATAGAGCAAGACGCTGATTTAGTATTGATGATATACAGAGACGAATACTATAATCCCGAAACAGAAGACAGAGGAATTACAGAAATCATTGTGACCAAGCATAGGAATGGACCTGTTGGAACTGTAAAATTACTATTTGAGCCTCAATATACAAGATTTAGGAATTTAGCAAATTAAGAAATTCACATGGAACTTAAAGCAAAACAAAATGAGTCTTTTGATGTGATAGTTATAGGGGGAGGTCATGCTGGATGTGAAGCAGCCATAACATGTGCAAAGCAAGGATTCTCAACTGCATTATTTACGATAAATCTGGACCGAATAGCTTGGCAACCATGTAACCCAGCGGTTGGAGGGCCAGCCAAAAGTCAATTAGTACACGAAGTAGATGCTTTAGGGGGAATTATCGGGCAGATCGCCGATGAAACAGCTATACAGAAAAGAATATTAAATGCAAGCAGAGGTCCTGCTGTATGGGCATTAAGAGCTCAAACAGATAAACGCGAATATTCAAAAAGAATGATAGAAATCCTTCAAAACACTGATAATCTCACTCTAAAAGAAGCAATGATTACAGATTTAGATATTCAAGAAAAGGAATTTGTTTCTTATAACCATAAAATTAAAAAAAAGAAAATCAAAGGAGTTAAGACTTTCTTCGGAAGCAATTACTCTGCTAAATCAGTAATTATAACAGCAGGAACCTTTCTTGAAGGGAAAATATGGATTGGGAATAAATCAATGTCCGCAGGAAGATCTGGAGAGCAAGCTGCACATGGACTTACTGAATGTCTGCATAATCTAGGTATAAAAACCGAAAGATTAAAAACTGGAACACCAGCCAGGGTTGATAAGCGAAGTATTAAGTTTGATCAACTAGATGAACAACCTAGCACTGCAGAAAATAGATACTTTTCATTTATCCCAAATACTAGAAAGAATATGCGTCAAATAAGTTGTTATATCACTAGAACAACAGGTGAAACTCATAAATTAATAAAAAATAATTTACAGTTAACTCCAATATATGGTGGATTTATAGATAGCAAAGGACCAAGATATTGTCCATCAATTGAAGATAAAATTGTAAAATTTGCAGATAAGGAATCACATCAAATTTTTCTCGAACCAGAAGGTATAGATACACCTGAGATATATGTTCAAGGATTTTCTACCGGCTTACCTGAAAATCTGCAATTAGAACTTTTGAGAACCTTGCCTGGTTTAGAAGAATGCACCATGTTAAGACCAGCTTATGCAGTTGAATATGAATATATTCCTGCAACACAATTAAAGCAATCGCTAGAAACTATTGAAATAGATGGTCTTTTTTCTGCGGGACAAATAAATGGCACTACAGGGTATGAAGAAGCAGCTGCTCAAGGTTTAGTTGCGGGAATTAATGCTATTCAAAAACTCAAAGGATTAGATCCTGTTATATTCTCGAGAGAAAGTAGTTATATAGGCACGATGATTAACGATTTAATTACTAGAGATTTAAAAGAGCCTTATAGAGTGCTTACAAGCAGAAGTGAGTATAGACTTACCTTAAGAGGAGATAATGCGGATAGAAGGCTAACACCACTAGGTTATGAACTTGGATTAATCAGTAATTCAAGATGGGCCCTTTTTCAAAAGAAAATTAATGCTATTCGCAAAGAAAAAATAAGGCTTGAAAAAACCAGAATTAAAAGTTCAGATGTAATTGCAACAAAATTAGAGCAAAATTATAACTTTAAAATAAAGGGATCTTCAACCCTAAAAGATCTACTTAAAAAACCTAATCTCAAATCTGAAACACTTCTTGCTCATGGCTTAATTGATCAAAAACTATCTCGAGAAGTTATAGAAGGAGTTGAAATAGATATTAAATATGAGGGTTATTTAAAAAGACAAAAAAATAATATTGATCAGATAAATAAGCAAAGCCTAAAATCTCTTCCACAAGAAATTGACTATAGAAAAATTGATACTTTATCTTTAGAAGCGAGAGAAAAATTAAATTCTATAAAACCAAATAATTTTGGTGATGCATCAAAGATACCTGGTGTTAGCAAAGCTGATTTAACAGCTTTATTAGTTTGGTTAAAAATTAAAGAGCTTAAAAGTAATAATAAAGTTGTTAAAAAACAGTTATGATCGTGAAAGTTTCTTTAAGTAACACTGAATAATAAACTTTTTCAATCACCTTTAATTTTATGGGAAGAGAAGGCCAGTAATTTTCTAAGTGAAAATAATCTACCTGAAATTCCAGGTGCCTGGAAATTAATGCTTTTAGGAGATGGCAGTCCTACTCGACATTTGCAGCTTCTAACTAAACAAGAAACAAAAATTGAACTAATTGGAATGAATGAAAATAATCATTTTAAAGGTGAAGGTCCTAAAGAAATTCATCAATTAAAAAAACCATTAATAAGAAGACAAGTCTGGATAAAAAATAATGAAAGAAAATTAGCTTGGGCTGAGAGTTGGTGGAATATTGAACAAGTAAAAGTTAATCTAACTAATAAAAAAGAACCAATTTGGAAAAATCTCACTCAAGATAGATCTGAATTATTTAGAGAGATAGATACAATTGGACTTGTGACATCAAATTGGTTAGAAAAAGAATTCTCATGTAAAGGACCTTTTTGGTCAAGAAACTATAGATTTTTTAGAAATAGAAAACCATTAACAATTATTAGAGAGGTTTTCAATCCATATATAGAAAAATGGATTGGAAATTCTGATATCAAAAAATTTGAAAATTTATATTCTTCTTCTTCTTGATTTTGGAAAACTCTTGGTTTTTGGGGTTCTAATAATTTCATTATCTCTTTCAGGATTAATTTCTTGTCTTTCATTGTTAGACCTCTGCCACTTATTAACTTTAAAATCAGTTTCTTCTGGCCAATCGTCAACTGGGTATAAAAGTCTTGCAGATTTATTTGAAACAGGTTCATCTAATTCTCTTAACGATTTAGCCTCTAAAGGCCTTTTGTTATTAAAATTTTCTTTTGTAGATTCTGAGCCTATATCTCTACTAAAATATTTAGAATGATTACTATTTTCATACTCATCATACCAATCTTCAAAATCTTCGTCTTCAAAAATAGAATCAACCTTATCACTTACCCATCTGCCAATATCTTTGGCATTTGCACGAGACAATCTATTAAACCTTCCCCTCCTTCTACTTCCTGGTCTAGTACCAGATACTCCTTCGACAAATTGTCGACCTGCTTCAAAAATTTGATCCACTTTTTTATCAAGATTACCAATCTCAAAATTATTCTTATTATTCCTTCTTCTTGATGATTCCATAAAGTAATTTTAAACCCAAATTAATCTAAATTATGTAAAAAAGCATTTTTTAGAAACATAATCAATTTTAAAATCATTGATCAAAGATAATCAAGCATTTTTTATTCCATAAACCATTAAAAAGAAGATTACAACATTTTTTGCATGCAATATTTTTCATCCTTTTTCTATATAAGTACTTATTACCACAATTATGACAAACTCCCACATATTTTAATTCTTTTCTTAAAACTGGAAAATTATGCCTAATTGTTACTTTGAAATTGTTCTGTTGCAAATTAATTTGCTCCATTTTACTTATAAAGTTGATTCCATGAATTTCATTTACATTTAAAACCCGATCAATCCAAGCATGTATCATCTCATGACATAAAGTACTATGGATATTTTGCAATTCTGAATTTGCTAAAACTGGTTTGGATAGAATGATTTCTGACTGTATAGTCCCCTTGGTTTTTATTCTTTTATAAAAACCTGCTGTAGTTTTTAATCTATTGTCACTCCATTTAATCTTTACAATTGGTTCTTGATTGATAGTTAAAGTATTTTCAAAAAATAATTTATTAAACTTATGAAATATTGGAATAAGAGGAATTACTGCCACTATAAATAAAATTTATTATTATTTTGACAAATAAAACCATCAAAATCGATTTATTTCCCTAAAGTATTAAAAAAACTATCATTATGGACGCAACATTAGTTAAAGATATTGGAGTTAAAGCCCTTTTAGCTGGTGGAGCAGTTTTAATTTCTTTTTGGACCTTTAATGCTGTTAAACTTGTTATCAAAGCTAGAGGAATTAATCCCCTAGTAAAAAAATTTTTTGATCAGATTGCTGCAGGTAGAATTGACGCTGCATATGGATTAACAAGCAAAACTTATAAAACTCATGTAAAAAGGCAAGATTTTTTAAAATTTCTAGCCAGCTTAAATTTAAATAAATATAGAAATTTAAAATCTGGTACTCCGAGAATAGAAGAAGATCAAATTATCATTACTCTTAATCTGAAAACCGAAGATAAAAAAGAAGAGCTACCATTAGATTTCACCTTCTCACAAATTGATAATGACTGGAAAATTGACAGAATATCAAAAGCAAAATAACTAATTAAATCAGTGGATAGAGAAATCGTTAATAAACTAAGAATTATTGAATTAAAAAAATTAATTGATGATGCTAATTACTCTTATTACACATTAGATAAACCTGAAATTGAAGATTCTTTATATGACAGCCTATATAGAGAATTGATTACCATTGAAAATGATTTTCCTAATCTGAAAACGGAAGATAGCCCAACTAATAGATTAGGCGGTCAAATTTCAAAAGGTTTTTCGAAAGTAATACATTCAATTCCACTTTATAGTCTAGATAATGTCTTTAATTATAAAGAACTTAAAGACTGGATCAATAAAATAAGAAAAATATTAAGAGAAGAAAATCAAGTAGATATTATTAATAATTTTTTAATAGCAGAATTGAAAATTGATGGGAATGCAATAGCCTTAAAATATGAAAATGGTGTACTAAAAAATGCAGCTACAAGAGGAGATGGAAAAGAAGGAGAAAATATTACTAATAATGTGAAAAGAATTAGATCTATACCTTTGAAATTAAGAATTAAAAACCCACCAAAAATACTCGAAGTTAGAGGTGAAGCATTTATATCTAACAAATCATTTAAGCTTATTAATAAAGAAAGAGAAGTTAACAATGAAACTCAATTTGCAAATCCCAGAAATGCGTGTGCAGGATCCTTAAGACAACTAGATCCAAAAATAGTAGCGAAAAGAAATCTAGACTTCTTTGCATATCAAGTTCATTATCCAGAGGATTTTCATAATAAAAAATCTTATAACTATCATTCAGAAAGATTAAAATATCTTAAAGCATGTGGTTTTCGAATTAATGGAAATTCAAAATTATTAAAAGACTTTGATGAATTAGATAAATATTGCAAATTTTGGGAAAAAGAGAGAAAGAATATTGATTATGAAACTGATGGTATTGTCTTTAAAGTTAATAATATTAATTTGCAAAAAATTTTAGGTTTTACTCAAAAAGCACCTCGATGGTCTATAGCTCTAAAATTTCCCGCAGAAGAAGTATCCACGAAAATCAAAGGCTTAAGTTTTCAAATCGGCAGATCTGGAGCTATTACGCCAGTTGCAAATTTCGAACCAGTTCAACTTGCTGGAACTACAGTTTCACGAGCCACCTTACATAATTTCGATAGATTTGAAGAGTTAAATATACATAATTACGATACAATCATCGTTAGAAAAGCAGGAGAAATTATACCAGAAGTAGTCAAAGTAATAGATAAGTTAAGAGTAAAAGGATCAGAAAAATTTTTATTTCCCATATTGTGCCCATCTTGCGGAGAAAATTTACAAAAAAATATTAAAGAAGCTGCTACAAGATGTGTTAATAAAAATTGTCAGGCGATTCTAATTGGTCAACTTAAACATTGGGTTAGTAAACCAGCAATGAATATTGATGGTCTTGGTAATAAAATTATTGAACAATTATTTGAAGCTAAATTAATTTCTAACATTTATGACATATATAATTTAAATTATACAAAATTGCAATCCTTAGAAAGGATGGGAGATAAATCAATCTCAAATTTACTTTTAGCAATTGAAAATTCAAAAACTAAATCTTGGGGAAAGAAGCTTTATGCTCTAGGAATTAATCATATTGGAGAGGTAACTGCAAAAAATATATGCTCTAAATTTAATTCAATTCATGAATTAAAAAAAGCATCTTTAATAAATCCTAAAATGCTAGAAAATATTAATGGTGTTGGGATAGAAATTATTGATGCCTTACACAATTGGTTTTCAGATAAAAATAATATTAATTTAATTGATAATTTAATTTCAAAAGGAGTCAATTTTGATTTTAATGATAATGTACTTGTAAAAGAAATAAATTCAAATATACATTGCAAACAATTTGTAATAACAGGAAAATTTCAAAAATTCAAAAGAGATCAAATTATTGATCAAATAGAAGAACAAGGAGGTTTTGTAAAAACCACAATAAGCAAGAGCATTAATCATTTAATTGCTGGTGAAAAGCCTGGCAGTAAATTGAATAAAGCGAAAGAACTTGATATTAGTATAATTAATGAATTAGATTTGATTAATTTTCTTAAAAATGAAGAATAAAAAAATATATCGATTAATAAAGACTGAATGTGGTCGTGCAAAATACGAAAATTTAATTCTCAATAAAACATTATTTGGAAAAATAAGACTTTATTGGTTTATTTTTTTTGCAACTTTAAAAGATATAAATATAAAAGATTAATTTTCAGAAGATTCTTTGATGACTTCATTAGAATATTTTGCCAAAAAGTAAACGATTAATAATGTTGAAACTATACTTATTATTGTTGTTGTAGTATTACCATTTAATTTTAAATTTTTTATTTCATTTAAGTTATTAGACAAACTTCCAAGAGCACAATACAGATATGTCCCAGGAATAATAAATAACAATCCTATAGAAAAGTCCTTATAACTTACATTATTTAAACCATAAAAATAATTAAGAATACTAAAGGGGAAAAGAGGCGATAATCTAGTAAGAATTATTAATTTTAATCCCCCTTTATTGATGACTCTTTCTAAAAGTTTGATTTTAGAAAATCTACTAATTATTATCACAATCTTTTTAACAAAATATTCTTTAGCAAGAACAAAAGATATCGATGCTCCTATGAAAGCACTAAAAAAAACAATAATTGAGCCAAAATATGGACCATACAAAAAACCTGCTAACAAAGATAACCAAGAAGCTGGTAAAATTAATAAAACTGAAATTATATAAAAAAACACAAAAGTAACAATACCCCATCCTGTATCCAAGTAAAATAAAAAATTTAAAAAATTATCGATTATAAAAGACATTAATCTAGCATTTTTAATTTTTGGATAATAGATTTTGATTGGGAGTTGGCTTCATCTAATTTGAATTTGCATTCATTCACAATATCTTGGGGGGCTTTTTCGACAAAATTTTTATTGTCAATTCTTTTACTTAGAATCTCAATTTCCTTATTAACTTTAGAAAGATCATTTGTAAGTCTTTCTCTAAGAGTATCTAAATTTATTATTCCCTCTAATGGTAAATAAACCTCTAGATCTCCTACGATTCCAGAAAATGATTTCGCATAATCTTTTTTATTAATTTCAAACTCTTGAAAAATATAAACATTTTCTGACTTAGTAAATAACTTAATATCTGAAGCTAGCTTAGTTAAGAAATTCAATAATTTTGAATTATTAGAGATTAAATGTATTGAAATCAATTGCGAGGGTTTGAGTCCTATTTCAACTCTAAGATTCCTAATTAATCTAATAATTTCAAAAAATTCTTCAAAAGACTTTTCTAAGTCATTATTTATATGATCACTAGAAATTGATGGCCATTTTTGCAATGATAATAATTTATTCTGAGAATGATTATTCAATGCATGCCAAAGTTCCTCTGTGACATGAGGCATAAAAGGATTAAGCATTATTAAAATATCATTCAAGATATGTCTTAATAAATTTTGAGCATTAGAACGACTAATAGATTCATTTGTATTAAATCTTGGCTTTAAAAACTCAACATACCAATCACAAAAGTCATTCCATGTGAATTCATAAATAAGCTTTGCGGCCTCGCCTAATTTATAATTATGTATAAGATCCGTTACTTTATGTTTAGTTTTATTTAATCTAGATAAAATCCATTGATCAGATAATTCTAATTGATTTGATTCAAATTCTTCCTTTTCTACATTTACATTTTTAGTAGTATTAATCAACGCGAATTTAGTTGCATTCCAAAGCTTATTTGCAAAATTTCTGGAGGCTTCTACTGTAGATGATGTTTTCTTTTTTCTATCAAAATCTAACCTTATATCTTGCCCAGCTCCTGCAACTTCACGTATTAAAGCAAAGCGCAAAGCATCTGATCCATACTTTTCAATTAACAATAAAGGATCTATTCCATTTCCTGCACTTTTACTCATTTTCTTATTATTTTCATCTCTTACAAGGCCATGAATATATACATCTTTAAATGGAATTTTTGCCGTAAATATATTTCCCATCATTGTCATCCTCGCCACCCAGAAAAAAATAATATCAAAACCAGTTACCAGTAAACTATTGGGATACCACTTTTGAAAATCTTTACTATCTGTTGAAGGCCATCCCAAAGTAGAAAAAGGCCAAAGCCCACTTGAAAACCATGTATCTAAAACATCTTTATCTCTTACAAGTTTGATATTTAATCCAAATTTTTCCTTTGCAATATTTAATGCTTCATTTTCATCATGAGCTATGACATAGGGTGTATTCTGATCTACTTTATCTGCTGAATCATTTAAAACATACCATGCTGGTATTTGGTGGCCCCACCATAATTGTCTACTAATACACCAATCATTAATGTTTTCTAGCCAATCTTTATATACCTTTTGCCATCTCAAAGGAATAAAATTAGGTTCATTGGAATTTAGTTTATCGAGACAATCTAAGGATATATTCTCCATTTTCAAGAACCACTGAGTTGATAAAAGTGGTTCAATTGGAACCTTTCCCCTGTCAGAGAAGGGAACAGTATGTGTATATTTTTCTATCTTGGTTAGCAATCCTATATCATCTAATTCTTGAATTATTTCTTTTCTGGCTTGGAATCTATCAAGATTCTCAAACTTACCTGCATTGTTGTTCAAAGTACCATCTTTGTTCATTATATTTATTTGCTTTAAATTATTTCTTTTGCCAATTTGAAAATCATTAGGATCATGAGCAGGAGTAACTTTTACACAACCAGTTCCAAAGCTCATATCCACATGCGAATCACCAACAATTGGAATTTCTCTATTAACGAAAGGAACCTTTACGTACTTACCAATTAAATTTTGATATCTTTTATCTTCCGGATTTACTGCCACAGCTGTGTCTCCTAACAAAGTCTCTGGCCTTGTAGTGGCAACTTCGAGATATTGATCCTCAACATTTTTATCATCCATAATCAAAGGATATTTAAAATGCCAAAGAAATCCGTTTACCTCTTGCATTTCTACTTCTAAATCACTAACAGCAGATTGAGAGGAGGGACACCAATTCACCAAGTATTCACCTCTATAAATAAGATTTCTTTGATGCAATAAAACAAATGCCGATACTACGGCTTTATTTAATTGATTATCTAAAGTGAATCTTTCTCGCTCCCAGTCAACGGAATAACCAATACTTTTGAGCTGCGAAACAATATTTCCTCCACTTTCCTCTTTCCATTTCCAAGCTCTTTTCATAAACTCTTCTCTTCCAATATCCTCTAGATCTAATCCCTCTTTTTTAATTTGTTTTTCAAGAATAGTTTGTACCGCTATAGAAGCATGATCTGTCCCAGGCAAACATAATACATTCTTACCTCTCAATCTTTGAAATCTAACTATGACGTCGATTAAAGCAGTATTAAAAGCATGCCCCATATGAAGCGAGCCAGTTACATTAGGCGGTGGGATTACTATACAAAAGGGCTCACCTCCTTTCTCAGAATCTGCATTAAAAGCTTTAAATTTTGCCCAATTATTTTGCCATTTTTTCTCTATAGCTGAAGGATCATAACTTTTTAGGGTAAAATCATCTTTTTCAATATTCATCTTAAATTACAAATTTCAAATTATCTCTTACTATCTTATATTGGACTGTGCAAATAATTACTCATAATTATTTTTTTCGTTTTTTTTATGAAAGTTTAAAAATTAAATCAAAAGCTTAAAACCAGAACCACAAGAACATCTTATTGAGTTCTCTGGAGAGGATATCAAAAAACCTCCTCCACTTAAATCACCATAATAATCAAGAACCAACCCTTTAAAAAGAGAAAATTTTGTAGAATCTGCAAATAATGTTACTCCTTCAGTTCTTGAAATTGGAGAACCATTACAATCTCCAGGTTTTAAACGAATATGCAACCATCCTTCATTGTCTAGATCATTAATCAGATCAATAAACATTTGCCCAGGGGTTCCAGCAAAAGAAGCCTGCCTTGATAATTCAGCAGCTGCAGATTTACTAATAGAAAGATTTACAATCTCTGGCATATGTAATTTTTACTTTAATGGGCGATCCAGGGTTCGAACCAGGGACATCCTGCTTGTAAGGCAGGCGCTCTACCGCTGAGCTAATCGCCCTCTTACTTAGTATTCTAATAGATTAAGTAATAAGTTTTGAAATTAATATTCAAATATTTCAACTTTAAGGCAGAATTGAATTAATAATAAATATATTTTATGGATCGTACACAGAAGTTGAGAGAATTTGAAGATTATAAGTTCGATACTGTAAATGAATTTAAAGAATTATTAGATAATGTCAATGCTATTCGAAATAAAGAGGAAGGATGTCCATGGCATAAATCACAAACCCATCAGAGTCTTTTGCCATATCTATTAGAAGAGAGTTATGAATTTATAGAGGCCTTAGAAAAACAAGATAAGATTAATATGAAAGAGGAATTGGGAGATCTTTTATTACAAGTAATGCTTCATTCAGATATTGAATATGAGAAAGAAGAATTTTCTATTAAAGATGTAATTCATTGTTTAAATAAAAAAATCAAATATCGACATCCACATATCTTTCACAAAAAAGAAAAGATTTCTAAAGAAAAAGCCGAAGAAATTTGGGAACAATTAAAACAAAATACACATAAAGTGGCATACGAAGAATCTTTAAGTTCTAGACTAATTTCAAAATTAAAATATTTAGAACCTATTAAGGGAACAGAAATAATTTCCGACGAGGTAAGTAAATATGGATTTGCATGGGAAAACTATAGTCAAATTCTAGATAAGATTAATGAAGAATTAGAGGAACTTAAGGAGGCTCTAGAAAATAAAGATGAACAATCTATTAAAGAAGAGATGGGGGATGTTTTTTTTACTTTAATTAACCTATCATTTTTCCTTAATATAAAAAGCCAAGAAACTCTTAATCAAGCAAATAAAAAATTTATCAAAAGATTTGCATTTATTGAAGAAAAATTAGATGATAAAATTGATAAAGCCACTCGAAATGAATTGAAAAGACTTTGGGAATTAGCAAAAAACCCCTAAATAATTAAAAATGAATAATGATCAAATTTGGATAGATGAAAATCACAAAGACTCACGATATGGATTAAAAGGAAAATTATTAGTTAAGAAAAAAACTGCATTTCAAGAAATCATTATATTAAAAACTTTTGAATATGGAAATGCGCTCATGCTTGATGGATGTTGGATGACTTCAGATAGAGACGAAAAGTATTATCATGAATGCTTAGTGCATCCAGCATTAAGTAACTTATCAAAAATAAACAAAGTTCTTATAATTGGAGGGGGAGATGGAGGAACACTTAGAGAATGCTTGAAATATAAAGAAATAACATTAATTGATTTAGTAGAAATTGATGAAGAGGTAATAAATTTATCGAAACATTTTCTCAAGAAAATAGGAGGTAATTCATGGTTAGATAAACGACTAAAAATAAATATCTGTGATGGGTGTAAATGGGTAAAAAATATTAAAAATAATTATTACGACGCAATTCTAATAGACTGCTCTGACCCTTCAGACTTTGCAAATGGATTATTTAGTACTGATTTTTATAAAGAATGCAAAAGAATTCTTAAAGAAAAAGGTATTTTAGCTACACAAAGTGAATCTCCAGAATCATTTAAAAAAATTCATTTTAAAATTATTCAATCTTTAAAATCTATTTTTAAAACATCTTCAACTATGTATGCTTTTGTACCTTTTTATCCAAGTGGGATATGGAGTTGGACTTTTGCCTCTAATAATGAGAAGGATTTTTTAATTCCGAAACATAATTCAATTAAATCGATAGAAAATAGTTGTGATGTGTGGAATTTAAATTATCAAAATGGTGCGTTTAAAATGATTCCAAATAAAATCTTAAAAGAACTTTCTAGGGAAAATACTAATGATTAGTAATAAACTATTTGAAAAAGAAGGGCCTATTTTTATGGGTTCTAACAAAAATAATATGGGATTTAATGTAGGAATATTTGGTGTTAATTATGACGGAACTACATCTTATAAATCTGGCGCCAGGCTTGGGCCAAATGCTATAAGGATGGCTAGTCAAAGTTTAGAAACATATTGCCCAATCCTTAATAAGGATCTCAATGAATTAGGTTATTTAGATTTTGGATCATTATCAATAGACTTAACTAATACTGAATCTGTAATTAATAAAGTTAATTATGCAACAAAACATATTATTGATAAAAATCTTAAGCCACTCTTGTTTGGAGGAGAACATTCCATCACAACAGGAGTAGTTCAAGCACTCATAAAAAAATATCCTGATCTAATACTTTTACAATTAGATGCTCATGCTGATCTAAGAAATTCATATTTAAATAATAAATTTAGTCATGCTTGCACCATGAAAAGATGTTTTGAGATTTTACCAAAACAAACAATTTTTCAAATTGGAATAAGAAGTGGAACTAAAGATGAGTTTGATTTTATGAGAAATAATACTCAACTCATTCAGTTTGAAGAAACAAAAGATATAAACTTGCTAAATGAAAAATTGTGTAATTTTAAATCATCGCCTATTTATTTAACTTTAGATTTAGATTGGTTTGATCCTAGCTTAGTTCCTGGCACAGGCACACCTGAGCCTGGTGGGTATTTCTGGAAAGACTTTGAAAGAATTCTAAAAATATTAAATCAACATAAACTTATAGGGGCTGATATTGTTGAATTATCTCCAGAGTTAGACTCCAGCGGAGTAAGTAGTATCGTCGCTGCAAAAGTCGCTAGAAGCTTAATTATGACTTTAGACAATCTGTAAAAAAAAGAATTAATTTAATAAAAAAGATAGATTAAATTAACAAAATTTAAATGGAACTTCTCAAAAGCCCTCTCCACGAAAAATATAGGGAATCTGGAGCAAAATTAATAAATTTTGCTGGCTGGGAAATGCCTATTACATTTTCAGGATTAGTAGAAGAACATGAAGCCGTTAGAGACACTGCTGGATTCTTTGATATTTCTCATATGGGGGTAATTTCAATTAAGGGAACAAATCCAAAAGAAGTTATTCAAAAGTTTTTTCCAACAAATCTCTATTCAATCACAAAAGGCCAAAGTTGTTATTCATTACTTCTCAACAATACTGCTGGAATAATTGATGACTTAATAATATATGATTTAGGTTTACAAGAACAAGATATTTCAGAGATTTTTTTAATAGTCAATGCAAGTCGTTATGAAGCTGATTTCGAATGGTTAAGTAAAAATTTAAATGATAATAATATTCAAATTTCTAATGCAAAACAGAATAATGCCTTCTTAGCGATACAAGGTAAAAAAGCATATGAGTATTTCGAAGAATGGTCTGGCTATTCAATAAAGCATTTACATAACTTTGGATGTGAATATCAACCATTAAAAAAATTTCAAGATTATAAAAAAATATTCATCTCTAAAACTGGCTATACAGGAGAAGATGGCATAGAAATATTATTACCTAAAAATCTTTCTATCAATTTATGGGAATTTCTACTATCAAAAGGCTTATTGCCTTGCGGTTTAGGTTCAAGAGACACCCTCAGATTAGAAGCAGGAATGCATCTTTACGGACAAGATCTTAATGAAGAAACAAACCCCTATGAAGCAGGTCTAGGATGGGTTGTTCATTTAGAAAACCAGCATAATTTCTTTGGAAGAGAATCTCTGGAGAAAATCTCTCAAAATGGAATAAAAAGAAAATTAGTTGGAATTAAAATTTTGGGTAAGGCAATAGCCAGAAAAGGTTGCGAAGTATTCTATGAGAATAAAAAAATTGGTGAGATTACAAGCGGAAGCTGGTCACCGACATTAAAAGAGCCTATTGCTTTAGGATATATCAATACTTATTTTGCAAAGTCTAATACTGAAGTAGAGGTAAAAATAAGAAGTAAATCATTTAAAGGTATTATTTCTAAAAGAGGATTCTATAAAAAAAATTACTAAATTAACACTTAAAGAATTATCATTAATAAATAAAAATTTAAACTTTAAATGCGAAACACAATTTGTGAAGACCTTAATATTTCAGATATCGGTAAAGATGTAAGCCTCTCTGGATGGGTTGATAGAAGAAGAGATCATGGTGGAGTGATTTTTATAGACTTGAGAGATCATAGCGGTTATTTACAATTAACATTTAATCCCGAAGATGGAAATAAACTTTTTAAAAAAGCAGAAAAATTAAGAAATGAATCCGTAATATCTGTGACTGGAATTATTACAGAAAGGCCTACAGAATCAATTAATGAAAATATCCCAACAGGCAAAATAGAACTCAATGTAAAAAAATTAAAAGTTCTGAATGAAGTAAAAAATAATTTACCATTCCCAGTATCTATTTATGATGATGAGAATACAAAAGAAGAGCTTAGGATTAAATATCGATATCTTGATTTACGAAGGGGTAAATTAATAAAAAATCTTAAGACAAGGCATCAAATAATAAAAATTGCAAGAAAATTTCTTGATGAGAATGGGTTTACTGAAATAGAAACACCTTTATTAACAAAATCCACCCCCGAAGGAGCAAGAGATTTTTTAGTGCCTTCTAGATTATCAAAAGGTGATTTTTTTGCATTACCTCAATCTCCACAACTTTATAAACAACTCTTAATGATTGGAGGATTAAATAATTATTATCAAATTGCAAAATGTTTTAGAGATGAGGATCTTAGAGCAGATAGACAACCAGAATTTACTCAACTAGATATAGAGATGAGTTTTATTGAAGAAGAAGAAATAATTAATTTTAATGAAAGATTAATCAAAAAAATCTGGAAGGATATTTTAAATATTGATTTAATTAATAATTTTCCAAGAATGACTTGGAAAGAAGCTATGGATAACTATGGAACAGATAGACCAGACACAAGATATGAAATGTTACTAAGGAATGTAAGCTCTATTATGGGAGATATAGGTTTTAATATTTTTACCAAAACTATAGATTCAGGTGGAGAAATTAAATGTATTACAGTAAAAGAAGGGAACTCAAACATAAGTAATGTAAGAATCAAACCAGGAGGTGATATTTTTAAAGTTGCTCAAGAAGCAGGTGCTGGAGGTCTTGCTTTTATAAGAGTAAAAGAAAATGATATTGATACTATAGGAGCAATAAAAAATGGTTTAAATAAATCAAAAATAAATCAATTATTAGAACTTACTGGGGCAGAGTCGGGCGATTTAATACTTTTTGGAGCAGGCCCAACAACAATTGTTAATCAATCTCTTGATAGAGTTAGACAATACCTAGCTAAGGAATTAGACATCCTCAAAACAAAGAATAATATGTGGAATTTCTTATGGATAACTGATTTTCCAATGTTTGAGAGAAATGATGATGAGAATAGATTAGAAGCATTACATCATCCTTTTTGCGCTCCGAAAGGAATTGAGGTCAACAATAAAAATGAATCTAATAATGAACTTGAAAGTTCCATCGCTCAAGCTTATGATTTAGTACTTAATGGCCTTGAATTAGGTGGAGGATCAATCCGTATTCATCAATCAGACTTACAAAAAGAAGTTTTAAAAACAATTGGTCTTTCTGAAACAGAAATACATGATAAATTTGGATTTTTAATTGAAGCTCTTGAAATGGGAGCACCTCCACATGGGGGGATTGCATTTGGACTAGATAGAATTGTAATGCTGATGATTGGAGCTGAATCAATAAGAGAAACAATTGCTTTTCCTAAAAACCAACAATCCCGATGTTTACTAACTAAAGCTCCATCAATTGTTTCAAAGGAACAATTAAAAGAACTTGAAATTGAAATAACAGTTGAAGAATAATGATATTTTATGGATGTTAAATAAAATATCTGGTACAAATAAAAAAAGGGAGGTTGCGCTTTTTTAAAAATATTTAATGTCAAAATTTGTATTTGTAACTGGTGGAGTCGTATCTAGTATTGGGAAAGGTATTGTCGCTGCTAGCTTAGGCAGACTACTAAAGTCAAGAGGTTATAGTGTTTCTATTCTCAAACTAGATCCGTACTTAAATGTAGATCCTGGGACAATGAGTCCATTTCAGCATGGTGAAGTATTCGTAACTGAAGATGGAGCAGAAACGGATTTAGATCTTGGTCACTACGAAAGATTCACAGACACAGCAATGAGTAGATTAAATAGTGTTACTACTGGATCTATTTATCAATCTGTAATCAATAAAGAGAGAAGAGGCGACTACAACGGTGGGACAGTACAAGTAATTCCCCATATCACAAGAGAGATTAGAGAAAGAATTCACCGAGTAGCAGCGAATAGTAATGCAGATATTATTATTACAGAGATTGGAGGTACTGTTGGAGATATAGAGTCACTTCCTTTTTTAGAAGCAATAAGAGAGTTTAAAAATGATGTACATAAGAATGACTTGGCATATATACACGTCACTTTGCTGCCTTACATAAAAACTTCAGGAGAAATCAAAACTAAGCCTACTCAACATTCAGTTAAAGAATTAAGATCTATTGGAATACAACCTGATTTACTCGTATGTAGGAGTGATAAAAAAATCAATGATGGTTTAAAGGAAAAAATTAGTGGTTTTTGTGGAGTAAATACAAACTCAGTCATTGAAGCATTAGATGCTGATAGTATCTACTCGGTACCATTATCCCTTAAAGATGAAGGATTATGTAAAGAAACATTAAAATGTTTGGATTTAGAAAATAAAGAATGTGATTTAAAAGATTGGGAGCAATTAGTTCATAATTTAAGAAATCCAGGAAAGCCAATCAAGGTTGCTTTAGTAGGAAAATATATAGATCTTGGTGATGCATATTTATCTGTGGTTGAAGCTTTAAAGCATGCATGCATAGAAGAAAAAGTATTTTTAGATCTCAAATGGGTAAGCGCTGAAAAGATTGAAGAAAATAAAGCAGAGAAATTTTTAAAAGATGTAGATGCTATTGTTGTCCCAGGAGGGTTTGGCAATAGAGGAGTTAATGGCAAAATATCTGCAATTAAATTTGCTAGAGAAAAGAATATTCCTTTTTTAGGATTATGTCTTGGAATGCAATGTGCTGTAATTGAATGGGCAAGAAATATAGCTGGATTAACAGATGCATCAAGTTCTGAGTTGGATCCAAAATCAAAAAATCATGTGATTCATTTATTACCAGAACAACAAGATATTATTGATCTTGGGGGAACAATGAGATTAGGAGTTTATCCATGCAGGCTTCAAAAAGAATCTAAAGGCAAATTTCTCTATGATGAAGATGTTATCTATGAAAGACATCGACATCGATATGAATTTAACAATTCCTATAGACAAACTTTTCTTGATTCAGGATATAAAATAAGCGGAACGTCGCCAGATGGAAGACTAGTTGAATTAATTGAATTTATAAATCATCCATATTTTCTTGCATGTCAATATCATCCGGAATTTCTATCAAGACCAGGTAAGCCTCATCCGCTTTTTAAAGGATTAATAAATGCTGCAAAACAAACTTTAATTTAAACGTTTAATTTTAAATTAAGAAAATTAAATGACAAAATATCTACCTATTGTTGAAAAATTTCACTCACTTCAAGGCGAGGGTTTTCATAGCGGAAAAAGTGCTTTTTTTATTAGATTAGCGGGATGTGAAGTGGGATGCCCATGGTGCGACACAAAGCATTCTTGGGACAGCAAAAAATATCCTTTATTATCTATTGATACTCTACTCTCAGAAATTATAGAAGTCAGATTAAAAGGAGCCTCCTTTATTGTTCTTACTGGAGGTGAGCCTCTACAACACAATTTAGATGATTTCTGTAAGATTATTAAAAACAAAACTTATACTAAAAAAAACAATTCAATAAAAATTCATATTGAGACAAGTGGTGTAAATAATTTTTCAGGCTTTTATGATTGGATAACACTATCTCCCAAAAGGCATAAACCTCCTAAAGAATATTTTTTAGACAAATGCAATGAAATTAAAATTATAATTAACGATTCAAAAGATATTCAATTCGCTCAGGATATTAAAGCAAAAGTCTCAAAAATAAAAAAACAAACAAATCTAGATAAAGACAAAAAATTTTTTGTGCAACCTGCATGGGATAGCAAAAAAGGATATAGACTTGCAATAAATTTTGCCAAAACTAATCCTGATTGGACTCTTAGTCTGCAGACTCATAAGTATTTAAGTATTCAGTAAAAAATGAATATTTCCAAAAAAAAAGTTATTATACTTGCCTCTGGAGGTTTAGATTCATCAACCGTCGCAGGTATTGCGAGAGGTTCTGAAGCTAAGATTTACGGATTATCTTTTGATTATGGTCAAAGACATAATAAAGAATTACAGGCTGCAAAAAAAATAGCTAAACACTTTAAATTTAAGGATTTAACAATAGTTAAAGTAAATTTATCATTATGGGGTGGATCTTCTTTAACAGATAGAAAAAAACAAATCCCCAATAAAGGCATTAATAAAAATATAATTCCCAATACTTACGTCCCTGGCCGAAATACTATTTTTATTTCTATAGCATTAAGTTATGCAGAAGCAATAAATGCTGATCTTATAGGGCTAGGAGTCAATGCGCTTGACTACTCTGGTTACCCAGATTGTAGGCCTGACTATATTCAACAATTTCAAAAATTAGCAAATCTCTCAAATAAAAGAGGAAGAGAAAATAATCCTATAAGATTATGGACACCACTTCTTAATTTAAATAAAGAAGAAATTATTGAAATGGCTTATGATCATAATGTACCTATTGAAGAGACATGGAGCTGTTACGAAGGAGGAAGCAAACCTTGTGAAAAATGTGATAGTTGTAGAATAAGAATTAAAGCATATAAGAGCTGGTTGAGCAAAAGATAAAAAATGAAAATTCATTCAATAAAAATTAAAAATTGGATTGAACCTGAATATTTAGCACATTTTTTATCATCAAAATACGGAGAAAAGGGTCTTTCATGGTTAGATAGTGATGGAAGTGAAAATGGCAAATATTCTTTTTTAGGAATACAACCCAAAAAAATAATGTGTTCTCGAAATAAAATAAATAATTTTGGCCTAGATAATCCCTTTAAAAAACTTAAAAAAATTGAAGGAGGTTTTTGGATAGGATGGCTAAGTTATGAAGCAGGTTATTGGTTAGAACCGAAAAATCCATGGCACCAGTCCGAATTTGCAACATTATGGATAGCATCATACGATCCAATTATTAAGTTCAACATATTTAATAAAGAAGTTATTATTGAGGGTAGTGAGATAAGTGAATTAAAAAAATATGAAAAACTTATAAATGAAATAAATATCCCTATAGTAAAAAAAAATATAAATAAGATCCTATACTTTGATTTTTCAAAGATAAATCTAAATATAATCAGTAATCAATTCAAAAAAAATATAAACAAGATCAAAGAGCTTATAAAAATAGGGGATATTTTTCAGGCAAATCTAACAACAAAATGTGAACTTGAAGCGTTAGATGACTATAAATATTTGGATATTTATTCAAAAATAAGGGCTAAATTAAAAGCTCCATTTGGAGGAATTATTATTAGCAATAATAAGGAAGCAATTCTATCGACTTCACCTGAAAGATTTATAAAAACAGATATTAATAGAAATGTTGAAACAAGACCAATAAAAGGAACCAGGCCAAGAAATAAAGATTGCGAGCTGGATGCATTAAATGCTATTGATTTAATAACAAATGAAAAAGATCGAGCTGAAAATATAATGATAGTTGATTTACTAAGGAATGATCTTAATAAAGTTTGTGAAAAAGGGAGTGTAGCAGTCACAGAATTACTTAAATTGGAAAGCTATCCTAAAGTACATCACCTTACCTCTGTAATAAGAGGAAAAATTAAAGAAAATAAGACTTGGTTGGATTTATTAAAAGCATGTTGGCCAGGTGGCTCAATCACAGGAGCTCCAAAAATTAGAGCTTGCAAAAGAATTTATGAACTTGAAAAATTTGAGAGAGGGCCTTACTGTGGTTCTTTTATAAAAATTGATTGGCATGGTTGTTTAGATAGTAATATTCTTATAAGATCTTATATTCTTAAGAATAAAAAAATAAAAATTCATGCAGGTTGCGGAATAGTGAATGACTCAATACCAAAAGAAGAGGATGCTGAACTTAAATGGAAAATCTTACCATTAATTGAATCATTAAAATGATTAAAGATATTGGTTGGAAAGATGGAAAGTGGTACAAATTAGATGATATTAAAATATCAATAAAAGATCGAGGATTAAGATTCGGTGATGCGATATTTGAAACTATTCTAATAAAGAACAAAAAACCAGTTTTTTTAAATGAACATATTCAAAGATTTAAAAATAATTTAAAGATTTTGAAATTTGATAATATTATTGATAATCTGTTACTTCAAAAAATAATAATTAATGGAATTAATAAATTAAATATAACAAAAGAAGGATATGGATCTATAAGGATTAATTATTCACGAGGCATTAATATTACTCGATCAATCAAAGTTGACTCATTAGAATCAAATTTTAATATCCATAATTTATGGATAGAATTTTATATAATTAATTTAGACTTTGAACCAATAACAGTCCATATAAGCGAAGAGGAAAAAAGGAATGAACATAGTCTTTTAAGTTCATGTAAGACTTTTAATTATATTCAATCTATACAAGCTTTAATTGAGGCTAATAAAAAAAATTTCGATGATTCATTATTATTAAATACTAAGAATGAATTATGTTGCGGAACAACTTTCAACCTTATTCTAAAAAGAAAAGATAAATGGTTGACTCCTCGTAAAGAGAGTGGATGTATGCCAGGAATTATGATTAGCAAATTATTAGATTTAAAACTTATTGAAGAAGCACATTTACTACCAGAATTTAAAAAAGATGATATTTTAGTAGCTATTAATAGTTTATCTTGTCGTCAAATTATAAAAGTAAATGATTTAGATCTAATATCCGAATTTAACCCTAAATTTTTTTGGGACATTTTATGTAATTAAATTTTTTTTAATTTTAGGCAAATTAACTTCAGATAATTTTGTAATTGTGTTTTTTACTTGAAAATCAACTATTCGTCCAATTATTACTATTGCTGGCGGTTTTATATTATTTTTTTTAATAACTTCGGGTAATTTAGATAATTCTGTAATTAATGATTTCTGATTTTTCAAAGTTGCTTCCTGTATTGCAGCACATTTTGTATCTCTTTTCATACCTCCAATTATCAATTCTTCGACAATATATCCAATATTCCTTATACCCATGTAAATCACAAGACTATTTGAAGATAAGGCTAATTGCCTCCAATTAACACTTTTCTCTTGCTTTTCAGATGTTTCATGACCTGTAACAAAAGTTACTGAACTTGCGCCATGTCTGTGGGTCAAAGGAATACCAACATAGGATGATGCCGCTATTCCTGATGTTATACCAGGTACAATTTCAACGGAAATATCATTTTCTTCTAGAAATGAAACTTCTTCACCTCCCCTTGAAAAAACAAAAGGATCCCCCCCTTTAAGTCTTACAACATCCTTTCCTTCTTTTGCAAGTTTTAATATTAAAGAATTAATCTCTGATTGAAGGAATGAATTACATCCTGCTCTTTTGCCAACATAAAAAACCTCACACTCGGAATTTGCTTCTTTCAAGATTTCAAATGGAATTAATGCATCATGAACTAAAACATTGCAAGACCTTATTAACCTTAATGCTTTTAAGGTCAACAATTCAGGATCTCCAGGACCTGCTCCAACTAAATAAACAATTCCAGACACAATATTCTCCATTAAAGAGTATGGTAATAGATGTACATCTGAAGTTGTTATATTTATCTTGAAAAAAAATTCTACGAAACAAGGACAAAAACGAATTCTTTTAGCCTCTTTCTTTACTCTTCTTAATGACAGAATGAGTGAAAGTATACTGTTAGGTTTACTCCCTGGATTTGTAAGGCAATACATTGATAGCGCAAGAGTATTTGCTTATATCTCATGTACTTACTCCTTAGCGCAATTCATAGCATCACCATCAATAGGATTATTTAGTGATAAATATGGAAGACGACCTGTAATGTTAACTTGCATTTTAGGTTCGATTGTTGGAATTTCTTTATTAGCTTTTACTGTACTTTTTGATTGGTCAAATACTTATTTCATATTAGGAACATCTACTCTATTTCCAATTTATTTGCTTTTTGCAGCAAGATTAATTGATGGTATCAGTGGGGGTACTGTCGCAACTGCTACCACTGTCTTAGCCGATATCTCGACTCCTGAGAACAGAGCAAAAACTTTCGGCTTAATTGGAGTAGCTTTTGGTTTAAGTTTCCTCTTGGGCCCTTCAGCCGTTTTAATATTTACAAAAAACTCAGAAAATGGATTCTTAATACCTGTTTTATTAGCGACTCTGATACCTTTCATAAATTTTCTATTAGTTTTATTTTATTTACCAGAGACAAAACCTCAAAATAATACATCAAAATTAATTAAAAAAACTAATTCGAATCCTTTTAAAGGATTATTTAAAGTTTTTCAAGACAACAAAATCAAAAGGTTATCACTTGCATTTTTTATTTACTTTATTGCATTTACTGGTTTAACAACAATATTAGTTTATTTTTTACAGGAATCTCAAGGTTGGACAATCAAGGCTTCTAATGGTCCTTTAGTTCTTGTTGGAATAGTTGCGATAATTGTTCAAGGAGGACTAATTGGCCCATTAGTTAAGAATTACGGAGAATTAAAATTAACACTTTCAGGAACAGCTTTTATCCTGTTTGCTTGTTTTATTCTGATTACATTTCCAGAAAATAATTCAGGATCATATATATATTTAGCTGTAACTTTTCTGGCGATAGGTGCAGGCTTAATAACACCAACAATAAGAGCCTTAATTTCAAAGAAAATTGATAAGAATAGCCAAGGGTCTATACTAAGCAGCCTTCAAGGATTACAAAGCCTTGGAAGCGTATTAGGATACATTCTGGCTGGTAATGTATATGACTATTTTGGCCCAAGAAGCCCATTTATAGCAGGTGGCCTTATTTTATCATTAATGATATGGCTTATTACTGGCAGCAAGCTAGACAAAAAAGTTAAGGTAGTATAAAAGTGTTTATCATTAACAATGAACGTTGATAATTGTGATCAAAATAAATTTATAAATAGAGAATTAAGTTGGATTAAATTCAACGAAAGAGTTCTCTTAACTGGAATGGAAAAGGATTATAAGGTTTTAGATAAGATTAAATTCTGCTCAATTTTTAGTAATAACCTTGATGAATTTTTCATGGTAAGAGTTGCGTCTTTAAAAGCCCAAGTAGATGCAGATATTCAAAAGAAAAGTATAGACGGATTAACACCTCAAGATCAATTAAATCAAATAAATCAAAAAGTTAAAGATCTAACTTTAATACAAGAAAATTTTGTCAATAAAGAATTAAAAGAGGAGCTTGAAGAATCTGGTATTTACCTGAAGAAATACAACAGACTTAATAAAAACGAACAACGTTGGGCTAATAATTATTTTTTATCATCTATCTTTCCTCTTCTTACACCTTTAGTAGTTGATCCGGCACATCCATTCCCTTTTATAAGTAACCTGAGTTTGAATTTAGCTGCATTAATAACTGACTCAGAAATATCAAAAAATCAATTTGTAAGAGTTAAAATTCCAACAAAAAATATTGGCCGTTTTGTTCAGATCCCAAATGAAATAGTTCAAGCCAAGCGTAAAGCGGAGCACTATTTTCTAACAGTCGAAGATCTTATTGGAAATAACCTTGATAAATTATTTAATGGAATGAAATGCCTTAGTTATTCTTTTTTCAGAGTTACAAGAGATGCTGATTTAGAACTCAAAGAACTTGAGGCCGATGATCTATTGATTGCAGTAGAAAAAAGTCTACAAAAAAGAAGAATTAGTGGAGATGTAGTCAGATTAGAAGTAGAAGAAAATATACCTCAAAATATCCTCAATCTCCTTATTGAAGGAATATCTATTTCAGAAGAATATGTTTATTTTTCAAAGAGTTTATTAGGACTAGATGATCTTAATCTACTCACAAAAATCAATAGAAAAGATCTCAAAGAAAATCTTTTTATAGGCAAAACTAATACACAATTAAGAGAGATAAATTCAACATCAAGCTCTAAAACTAAATCTCTATTTAAGTTATTAAGAAAAAAAGATATTCTTCTCCATCATCCATATGACATGTTTACTAGTTCAATTGAAGAATTTATCAATAGAGCAGCTGATGATCCATCTGTGATGGCTATAAAAATCACACTATATAGGGTGTCTAAAGACTCTCCAATCATTGAAGCGCTAATTAGAGCAGCTGAAAATGGTAAAGAAGTGATGACTCTTGTTGAATTAAAAGCTCGATTTGATGAAGACAATAATATTCAATGGGCCAAACAACTTGAACAAGCGGGCATACATGTTGTTTATGGAATTATTGGATTTAAAACACATACAAAGATATCCTTGGTAGTTCGGAAAGAGAAAGGTCGCCTAAGAAATTATTTTCATATTGGAACAGGGAACTATAACTCAATAACTTCATACTTTTATACAGATATAGGATTTCTATCTACAGATACAGAAATAGCATCCGATCTAATTGAATTATTTAATTATTTATCAGGTTTTTCAAAGCAAAAAAACTACAAGAAACTTCTTGTTTCCCCATTCTCAATGAGAAACAAATTTATATTTTTAATACAAAGAGAAATATCAAATGCAAAAAATGGAAAAAAAGGAGAAATTATTGCGAAAATGAATTCACTAGTAGACCCAGAGATAATCAACTTGCTTTATGAGGCTTCCAAAGTTGGCGTTAAAATTCAATTAATAATAAGAGGTATTTGTTGCTTATATCCACAAAAAAATCAACTCAGTGAAAACATTCAAGTAACTAGTATAATTGGTCATTTTCTTGAACATTCAAGAATCTTTTGGTTCTATAACGATAACAAACCGGAGGCTTACATAGGTAGTGCTGATTGGATGAGAAGAAATCTAGATAGAAGAATCGAAGCAATTACTCCCATAGAGGATATTAAATTAAAAAAACAATTGCATGACTTGCTGAATATATACTTAAATGACTCATATTTCTCTTGGGAAATGGATTCAAAAGGAAACTATTTCAAAAAAGAAACTACTTTAGATTTAAATAAATCACAATTCGAATTAATTGAAGATTGGCATAAATTAAATAATGTATAACAATTTTTTAAAAATCTCTTAACATTTTTAATAATTTAATAAAATCTCTAAAAAACAAGTTATAGCAACGATTATAGGTAAAACTAATGAGTTAAATTTGCTTTCAGTCTTTAAAGTTTCAAAGCAAAAGTAGTCTTACTAGCGATTTCAGTGCTAGTTTTCTAAAAAATCCACTTATGGAGGCCAGGGTGATGGGGATCCCTCTGGAATCTGGAAAGAGTTCTACAAAAAAAAATATTGTAGAACCTAGATTACCAAATACTACGAGAATTTCTCGTACAAACAAATCAGAAAAATTAAATTTTTCTAGCAAAACCAATCAAAGAAAATCTGTAAGGCAAAGTACAGATTCAATTGGTTATTACTTGAGCTCAATAGGAAGAGTTCCTCTTCTCACACCAGCTGAAGAGATTGAATTGGCTCATCATGTACAAAACATGAAAAAGCTTCTTGAAATCCCTGAAATTAAATGGACTTCCAGAAACCGCCAACAAATAAGAATGGGGAAACGAGCAAGAGATCGAATGATGGCAGCAAACCTTCGCCTTGTTGTCTCTGTTGCCAAAAAATACCAAAACCAAGGTTTAGAATTGCTTGACTTGGTTCAAGAAGGAGCTATTGGCCTTGAAAGAGCTGTTGACAAGTTTGATCCAGCAATGGGTTATAAGTTTTCAACCTATGCTTACTGGTGGATTAGACAAGGGATGACAAGGGCTATAGATAATAGTGCTAGAACGATCCGCTTGCCAATTCACATAAGCGAAAAACTTTCAAAAATGAGACGAGTATCGAGAGAACTTTCTCATAAATTAGGTCGGCAACCAAACAGGAAGGAACTTGCTGAATCCATGGGAATTGAACAAAAAGATTTAGAAGATTTAGTCTCTCAAAGCGCGCCTTGTGCATCGCTTGATGCTCATGCTAGAGGAGAAGAAGATAGAAGTACCCTTGGTGAACTTATACCTGATCCTAATTGCGAAGAACCAATGGAAGGTATGGATAGAACTATTCAAAAAGAACACTTAGGAGGATGGCTAGCTCAACTAAATGAAAGAGAACAAAAAATAATGCGATTAAGATTTGGCTTAGACGGAGAAGAACCATTAACCCTTGCAGAGATTGGAAGGCAAATTAATGTTTCAAGAGAAAGAGTGAGGCAATTAGAAGCAAAAGCAATATTAAAACTTAGAGTTATGACCAATCATCAAAAAGTTGCTTAAAAAAAATTGGTATCAATTATTTTTATAGTTTTTTATTTATTACTTTTATTTTCAGTAACATTCATATATAAATTATTTAGACCGAATAATAAGGAACTTCTAAGAAAAATTATTCATATAGGTATTGGTCCCTTAATTCCACTTGCAAAATTTTTAGAAATCAATCAAGATCTTGCTCAATATATTGCTGCATTAGTATCTATTTTAGTGTTAATAAATTATGTTTATAGATTATTTCCAATTATTGAAGATATAGATAGAAAAAGCTTTGGGACATTATTTTATTGTTTAAGTTTATTTATTTTAATAAGTTTTTTTTGGGAGAAAGATCCCTCATCACTTTTCGCAGGGGTTTTTATAATGACATTTGGAGATGGCCTGGCTGGATTACTTGGTAAAAATTTTCAGTCAAAAAACTGGATTGTATTTAATCAAAAAAAATCATTTATAGGTACAGCAACAATGTTTCTAGTGAGTTTAATAACTACAGGATCACTTGCATATTTTGGAAACCATGAAATTTCTCTATTCCTCCCTTTAATTGCATTATTAGCAACTACAATCGAGCAGTTTAGTATTGCAGGTATTGATAACTTATTTGTCCCTATTGTGTCTGCTATTGCATTTAATTTATTAGTTACTTCGTAATTAAGGAATTGACTCATACAAATTTGATAAAAGATTTTCAGTAGTTTGTATATCAATACAGGCGTCAGTAATACTTTTGCCATATTCAAGCTCATTTATTGCTCCAAGCTTTTGATTACCCTCTTTTAAATGACTTTCTAACATAACTCCTAAGATATTATTTTCTCCATCTTTTAGTTGCCTAGAAATATTATTCAATACTGATGCTTGCCTTCTAAAATCTTTATTTGAATTACCATGACTACAATCAATCATTACTTTTTGTGGCAAATTACATTTAGATAAATCTTTAGAAATATTTTTAATATGAGAGTTCTCAAAATTGGGACCTTTTGTACCACCTCTAAGAACTATATGTGTATCAGGATTCCCAGTTGTATTAACAATAGAAGCAAATCCATCGCTATTTACACCCAAGAAATGATGTGATCTTGCTGCAGATTGCATTGCATTGATAGCAGTTGAAAAAGAACCATCTGTACCATTCTTAAAACCTATGGGCATTGATAATCCAGATGCCATTTCTCTATGAGTTTGACTCTCAGTAGTCCTAGCACCAATAGCTGTCCAGCTAATTAAATCCGCAATATATTGAGGTACGATTGGATCCAATAATTCTGTCGCAGAAGGTATACTTTCAGAAGCCAAATATCTAAGTAAGCTTCTAGCTTTTCTCAAACCAGTATTAATATCATATGAACCATCTAAGTGTGGATCATTTATTAGACCTTTCCATCCAATAGTAGTTCTCGGCTTTTCAAAATAAACTCTCATTACAATTTCTAATTTATCGCCGAATTTACTTCTGAATTCTTGTATGTATTTGGAATACTCTTTTGCAGCATTGATATCATGTATAGAACATGGTCCTACGATTACTAAAAACTTTGTAGATTTTTTATGCAAAATATTTTTAATTAGCTCTCTTGAACTAGAGACGGTACTAGCAGAGGTATAATCAAGTGATAAGTCCTGATGAAGTTGTCTTGGAGGTATTAATGGACGAGTTTCGACTACATGTAAATCAGATGTTTTTTCTAAGAATTGATTATTTGATGAAATTGTCATTGAAAGGGAAATAACTTTGAATATGTAAGGAGCTCTATGGATACTATTCTTTTCATAATTAAAAATAACAACAAATTAGAAATTAAACTCTAGAAATGATGAATTTGGAAACATTGCTAAAAGATTATCACAATCATGTAAAGGAGAGAGCAAATAACAACATCCCCCCTTTACCTTTGAATGCTGAGCAAACAAATATCGTCATAGAGCTTTTAGAGAAAGCTGACAAATCTCAAAGTGATTATTTAGTAAATCTCCTTACAAATAGAGTTCCTCCAGGTGTTGATGAAGCAGCATATGTAAAAGCAAGTTGGCTAACTGCAATAGCTAATGGCGAAAAATTTTGTGATTTTGTTAATCCAAAAAAAGCAATATATCTATTAGGAACAATGATTGGCGGATATAATGTGAATTCTTTAGTTGAGATTTTAAAAAAAGAAGACAAAATCACTTCCCAAGAAGCAGCTAATGTATTAAAGAAAATTATTCTTGTATACGATGCAGCAAATGATATTTTTGAATTATCTAAAAATAATCAATATGCGAGACAAGTAATAGATAGTTGGGCGCAAGCAGAATGGTTTACTAACAAGAAATCACTGCCTAAAGAAATTAAATGCTTGGTTTTTAAAGTAAAGGGAGAAACTAATACAGATGATCTTTCACCTGCTGTACATGCAACGTCAAGACCTGATATTCCACTACATGCCTTATCAATGTTGGAATTCAAAGAAGAAACTAAATTAAATATTCTTGAAAATTTAAAGTCACAAAATATTCAAATTGCATATGTAGGAGATGTAGTAGGAACTGGCAGCTCTCGAAAATCTGCAATTAATTCACTTATCTGGCATATTGGCGAAAATATACCTTTTGTCCCAAATAAAAAAACAGGTGGAATTATTATTGGAGGTAAAATTGCACCTATATTTTTTAATACTGCACAAGATTCAGGTGCCCTTCCAATCGAAGCTGATGTCTCTAATTTAGATACTGGAGATTTAATAAAAATTGAACCTTATGAAGGTTTAATAAAAAAAATTGATCCGCTTACAAAAATTGAAGAAAAAATAAGCCAATTTGATTTAAAACCATCAACTATTACTGATGAAATACAAGCTGGTGGAAGGATTAATCTTATGATAGGAAGATCTCTGACAGATAAAATAAGAAGCAAACTTGAATTAAAACCTAGTAAAGTTTTTATTCGCCCATCAAATCCAATAAAGAATAATTATGGTTTTACTCAAGCACAAAAAATAGTAGGAAAAGCATGTGGTCTAGATGGCGTTTCACCAGGCATGACATGTGAACCAATAATGACCACGGTCGGCAGTCAAGACACGACCGGTCCTATGACCAGAGACGAGTTAAAAGAATTAGCCTGTTTAGGATTTACTGCAGATTTAGTAATGCAAAGTTTTTGTCACACCGCAGCATATCCAAAACCAATTGATTTAATAACCCATAAAGAGTTACCTGATTTTATTTCTCAAAGAGGTGGAGTGGCCCTTAAACCTGGAGATGGAATAATTCATAGCTGGCTAAATAGAATGCTTCTTCCTGATACGGTTGGAACAGGGGGTGATAGTCATACAAGATTTCCATTAGGTATTTCATTCCCAGGAGGGTCAGGAATTGTTGCTTTTGCAGCTGCAATTGGTTCAATGCCATTAAACGTACCGGAATCAGTATTAGTAAAATTCACTGGTGATTTACTTCCAGGCATTACTTTAAGAGATCTAGTTAATGCAATTCCTCTTTTTGCAATTAAGAAAGGACTCCTCACTGTAGAAAAGGCTAATAAAAAAAATATATTTAATGGGAAAATAATGGAAATTGAGGGACTCCCAAACTTAAAACTAGAGCAAGCATTTGAGCTTACTGACTCAACAGCAGAACGCTCATGCGCTGGGAGCACAATCCTTTTATCAAATGATACCGTAGAAGAGTATTTAAGAAGTAATATTTGCCTTTTGGAGAAAATGATTGAAAGTGATTATGAGGATTCAAAATCTATTTTGAGAAGAATAAATGATATGAAAAATTGGTTAAAAAATCCGCAATTGATTCAACCTGACGCTAACGCAACTTATGAAGAAACAATAGAGATTGATCTATCAAAAGTAACAGAACCAATAGTTGCTTGTCCTAATGATCCTGACAATGTAAAAGAAATTTCAGAAGTAGCAAATACAAAAATAGATGAAGTATTTATAGGTTCTTGCATGACAAATATTGGACATTACAGAGCTGCAGCAAAAATCCTAGAGGGAGCTGGCAAAATCAAGTCAAAATTATGGATATGTCCACCCACCAAAATGGATGAAGAAACTTTAAAAGAAGAGGGTTATTATAAAATTTTTGAAGATTGTGGTGCAAACCTAGAGCTTCCAGGATGCTCATTATGCATGGGTAATCAAGCCAGAGTAGATGACGAAGCTATAGTGTTTTCAACAAGTACAAGGAATTTTGATAATAGACTTGGAAAAAACGCACAAGTCTTTTTAGGAAGTGCAGAATTAGCTGCTGTTTGCGCTCTGTTTGGTAAAATTCCAACAGTAAAAGAATATAAAGATATTACTAAAAATAAAATTGATCCATACTCAAAAGAACTTTATCGTTATCTTCAATTTGATGAGATAAAAAATTTTAATTTAACAAAATGAACCAAAGTAATGGATATAAATTAAAAGCAGAAATTAAACAAAAAAGTAGTGATTCAGTCAAAAGCATAAAAAAATTATTAAGGCAACGTTCCTTAGTAGTTGCTTTTGCCCTCTTATTAACGGGTCTTGGAGCTTCAATTACAAGTGTTTCCTTCAAAACTGGAATAGCTTTTATCAATAGTTGGAAATTAGAACTTTTAGAAAGTTATCCAGCATATTTGGTCCTGCCTCTTTTTGGTTTGATCGGTGGTGCTCTCTCTGGTCTTTTAATCAAAAATCTTGCCCCTGCAGCTAAAGGATCTGGCGTAAGTCAGATCATGGGCTTTTTAAGACATAAAAGAGTTCCGATGAACTTAAGAGTTGGATTAGTCAAGCTTATATCTGGAATCATATCTATAGGAAGTGGCTTCCCGCTAGGACCAGAAGGTCCTTCTGTGCAAATGGGAGGCTCTGTCGCCTGGCAAATGGCTAAATGGTTAAAAGCACCAATAGCATTTAGACGAGTCATTGTGGCGGCAGGAGGGGGGGGCTGGTATTGCAGCAGTATTCAGTGCTCCTTTAGGAGGGTTCATTTATGCAATAGAAGAATTATTAAATTCTGCAAGACCTGTAGTTTTGTTATTAGTTATAGTTACTACTTTTATTGCTGATTCTTCAGCAATTTTTCTTCAAGGAGGATCTAATAAACCTGCATTTGCAATTAACTTATCCTTTTCGCCTAATGACTTTTTTTATCTTGTTATCCTTGGATTAATTATTGGGATATTTGCAGAATTCTATTGTAAATATGTTTTAATGATGCAAAATCTCGGGAAAAAACTATATCAAAATAAATTTGTTATCAAAATGAGTTTATGTGGTTTTATCTTAGGAACTATCTACTCTCTATTAGGAGATGAATTTCATGATTTAGATAAATTAAAAAAAATTATAGCTACACAAAATTTAGATTTCTCTATTAATCCAGTTGAAAATATAACTATATGGGCAATTTTAGTCGTTTTTATACTATTTATTACATCAGGATTAGCCGCTGCAGTAGGTGCTCCTGGAGGATTATTTTACCCAATGCTTATTCTAGGAGGAGCAATTGGCTTAATCATAGGCAGTTTAATTCCAGAGAATGCTCCAAACACATATGTGTTCGCAGGAATGGGAGCATTTGTAGCTGGATGTTCTAGAACACCCATTACCGCGATGTTTCTCGCATTCGCCTTAACTAAAAATTTAATCATACTAAAACCAGTTCTTATAAGCTGTATAACTAGTTTCTTAATAGCAAGATTATTCAATGAAAAATCTATTTACGAAAGACAAATTCAAATTGAAATAGAGAACTAATCAGAAGAGACTAATCAAATACTGCTGTTTTACTGTTGTAAACAAATACTTGATGATTAAGATGCATTCTTACAGCCCTAGCAAGCGAAATTCTCTCAATATCTCTCCCTTTCCTAATTAAATCATCGACTTCATCTCTATGACTAACTCTAACGGTACACTGATCAATGATTGGTCCCTCATCTAAATCTTTTGTGACATAATGAGAGGTTGCACCAATTAACTTTACTCCTCTTTTCCAAGCGCGATGATAGGGTTGGGAACCTTTAAAAGCCGGCAAAAAAGAATGATGGATATTAATAATTTCAGAGAATTCATGCAAAAAAGATTCACTGAGAATTTGCATATATTTAGCTAAAATTGCAAATTTTATATTAAAACATTTTAACTTACTTAAAATTTGTTTTTCAACTTTTGATCTCTGGTTATTAATTGAATCATAATAAACAAATTGAGCATTAAAATCTTTTGCTAAACCTTCAAGATCAGGATGATTAGAAATAATTAATGGGACTTTCATCTTTAACTCTCCATTCCTCACCCTCCATAACAAGTCGATTAGGCAATGATTTTGCTTACTAACGAATATTGCTACATTTGGAATTTCGTCAGAATAATTTATAGTAAATTTTGCATTTATATTATTTGCAATTGGTTGAAATCTTTCAAATATCTCTGACTTATTAAAGGGAAAACTATTGATATTCCATTCAATCCTGCTCAAGAAGATTTCTGCGTCCTGATCTGTATGATGATCAGAATGCCTAATGTTTCCGCCACAACTAGAGATCCAACTAGTTAACTTATATACCAATCCAGGTTGATCGGGACAAACAGTTCTTAAAATAATTGACGGGTTTTCCAAAGATGAGAGATTTTATTTAAATTTTTATAATTACTTATAATATATTAATGAATAATGCAAAAGATACATTTAATAAAATCAAAGTATTAATTGTAGGATCAGGCATAATTGGCAAATCCAATGCTTTTAAATTATCAGAATATGGATTTGATGTCACATTAGTTGATCAAGATGAAATTCATAATAGTAGTCATGCTGCTCTTGGAATTTTAATGGGGAAAATTTATCAAAAAAGAAAAGGTAGAAGTTGGATCCTACGACAAAAAAGTTCGGAATTATGGCCTAAATGGATAAATATTTTGCAAACTTATAATCCAAACTTAAAAATTGAAAAACCATTATATCAACTTACAAATGATCAAAAAAAATTTAACAAATTAATTGGTTTTGCAAATAATTATCTATATGATGGTTTAGAAATATTAGAGGGTAATTCAAATATTTTAGATCCAATTAATAAAATATTTAAAGGAAATAAATTACAAGGAATAATTTCACGTCAGGATGGAAGAATTAATCCAAAAGTTTTATTAGAAACACTTAACATAGCTTTAAAATCAAAAAATATCAAAACGATTAATAATCAAATAATTAAAATTAAAAAGAATAATACAAAATGGAATTTGCTTCTCAAGACCGGTGAAATTTTAATCAGCGAAATAGTTATACTGTGTAATTCACTAGATTCATTAAAATTAATTAATCCTGAAATATATGACATAAAATTAAAACCTGTACTTGGGCAAGCTGTAGAAATATTTCATGAGGAAAAAAATATTGATTTTTTATCCTTACCAAAACTTTTAAATATTAATGGCAAAAATCTTATAACTTTAAGCGAAAACAAAATAATAATAGGATCAACTGATGAATATAAATTTAAACCTGAAGAATCTTATTTAAATGAACTTTTTGAATTCTTAGAACATAAACCAAATTGGCTTGACAAAAAAAACATTACTAGAAAATGGTTTGGAATCCGTTCAAGACCTGAAGGTGAGCCATCACCATTATTAAAATCATTAGAAAAAGGATTAATATTATGCTCAGGATTTTATAAAAATGGGATATTACTTGCTCCTGCCTGTTCTCATTGGGTCTCAGAGGAAATTAAAAAACATATTTAAACTATTTTGATTCAGTAAAATCAGCATCAATTACATCATCTCCATCATTTTTCTCAGAAGAAGTTTGTTCCTCACTGCCAGCTGCAGGAGCTTGATTGCCAGGCTGTTGATAGACTGAAGAACCAACAGCATAAAGTTCTTGCTGAAGCTCTTCAAGAAGTTTTTTCATTAAGTCATAATCTTCATTAGAAATTGCATCCTTCAACGTTTTACTCTTTTCTTCTACTTTTGATTTAGTAGCTTGATCAATCTTGTCACCTAATTCTGCGAGCTGCTTTTCTGTTTGATATACAAGGGTTTCAGATTGATTTTTCAAATCAATACGATCCCTTTTCTCTTTATCAGCAGAAGCATTTGTTTCAGCATCTTTTACCATTTTATCAACTTCATTATCTGATAAAGTTGAAGCCCCTGTTATTGATATACTTTGTTCTTTACCGCTACCTTTATCCTTTGCAGTAACACTTAGAATACCATTAGCATCGATATCAAATGTTACCTCAATTTGTGGAACTCCTCTGGGAGCCGAAGGAATCCCATCAAGCCTAAATGTACCTAAGCTTTTATTATCAGAAGCCATCTCCCTCTCTCCTTGAAGAACATGAATTTCAACATTAGTTTGACCATCAACAGCGGTAGAGTATGTCTCAGATTTCTTAGTTGGAACTGTTGTATTTCTAGAAATCATTTTTGTCATTACACCTCCAAGAGTTTCAACACCTAAAGATAATGGAGTTACATCTAATAAAAGGATATCTTTAACTTCTCCAGCAAGAACACCTCCCTGTACTGCGGCTCCTACTGCGACAACTTCATCAGGATTTACAGTTTGATTGGGCTCTTTGCCTGTAATAGTTTTAACTAAATCTAATACTGCTGGGATTCTAGAAGACCCACCAACCATAACAACTTCATCTATCTGGCTTGTTGAAATTTTTGCATCTTTGAGTGCTTGCTCAACTGGGATCTTACATCTATTAATTAGCGATGCCGCTAATTCTTCAAATTTTGCTCTAGTTAAATTTAAATCTAAATGCTTAGGGCCCTCTGGGGTAGCAGTAATGAAAGGTAGATTAATTTCACTTTGTGTAGCATTAGATAATTCAATTTTTGCTTTTTCAGCAGCTTCGGTCAAACGTTGCAAAGCTTGCTTATCCTGTCTCAAGTCAATACCTTCATTTGATTTAAATGTACTAGCTAAATGATCAACAATACACCTATCAAAATCATCCCCTCCTAAATGGGTATCACCAGATGTTGAAAGGACCTCAGTAACACCATCACCAGCCTCAATAACAGAAACATCAAAAGTACCTCCTCCAAGATCGAATACAAGTATTTTTTCGTTTTCTTTATCCAAACCATAAGCTAAAGCAGCAGCCGTTGGTTCATTTACTATCCTCAAAACTTCAAGACCAGCTATTTTTCCTGCATCTTTTGTAGCTTGCCTTTGCGAATCATTGAAATAAGCTGGAACAGTAATAACAGCTTGAGTTACTTTTTCTCCTAAATATTTACCAGCATCTTCAGCTAATTTTCTAAGAACTTGAGAACTTACTTCTTCAGGAGAAAATTGTTTATCTAACACAGGGCATTTTAATTTCACACTTGAGCCAGATTTCTCAATTGCGTAACTAACTTCTTTAGATTCCTGGCTAACTTCATCAACTCTTCTCCCAACAAAACGTTTTGCAGAATAAAAAGTATTCTCAGGATTCATAACTGCCTGTCTTTTTGCAATTTGACCAACCAACTTGTCTTGATTTTTTGTATATGCAACTACAGATGGCGTAGTTCTGAAACCTTCGGCATTTGCTATTACAGTAGGCTTACCACCTTCCATAACGGCTACACAACTATTTGTTGTACCTAAGTCAATTCCAACAACCTTCCCCATGGATAAAAATTCTCCTTAATAAACTACATAATCGGTCATCCTCGTCTTTATTGTTACTCACAGACGAGGTGTGGTTTCCGAACAACAATCTTTTTTCTTCTTAAAAATAACTAAAAATGATAGATAGTAAAACATCCTTCCTTGCTTTAATTGGCAATCCAGTAGAACATTCTTTGTCGCCAATAATACACAATGCAGCGATAAAATTTTTAAAGCTAGATCTAATTTATATAGCGATACCATGCAAAAATGAGGATTTCCAAATAGTTATTAATGCATTAAAAAAAATTAATTGCAAGGGTTTGAATATTACTATTCCATTTAAAGAAAAAGCTTTTAATTTATGTGATGAAATTTCCCCAATAGCAAGAAAAATTAAAGCGATAAACACATTGAAAGTAAACCAAAATTTTGAATGGAGTGGTACTAATACTGATGTCGAAGGATTCATTTATCCAATAAAAGACTTTAAATTAACAGGAAAAAAATCTATCGTAATAGGCTCTGGTGGAGCTGCAAGATCTGCTGTTCAAGGATTAACTGATTTAAAATTGTCAGAAATTTTAGTAATTTCAAGAAATGAATCAAATTTAAAAAAATTTTTAGATGACTTTAAAAATTTTAAATCTGTTAGAGGATCCCTAGCAAGTAATAAAAACATTGACGATTTAATTAACCAGGCAGATTTAATTATTAACACTACGCCAATTGGGATGAAAAACTATAAAGATTATGATGAACTACCGTTTGGTAAGGAATTTTGGGATCCTTTGAATTCTAAATCAATTGTTTACGACTTAGTTTATAATCCAAGAATTACAAAACTTTTAAGATTTTCTGAAAACAAAGGTTGTCAGATTATTGATGGATCAGAAATGTTGGTTGCCCAAGGAGCAAAGTCACTCTCTTATTGGACAGGTATAAAGGACATCCCTATTGAAATAATGAGAAAAGCTATCAAAAAATATTTATGAGTAAATTTAAAGTTATAAGAAATAAAAAACTTTCTAAATAAAACTACGATATTGTATTCTATTAAGTGTACAGACGCTCATAAAATATTATGAGCCTTATATGACCTAGTCTGAAAATGCTTGATTCATCAATTTATTACGAAACAATGTATATTCTTCGCCCAGATATTGCGGAAGAAGAAGTAACTAAACATATAGAAAAATATAATAAGATTTTAGAAAACAATGGAGGAAAAGTTCTAGATAGTCAAATGAGAGGAAAAAGAAGATTGGCTTACCCAATTGCAAAAAATAGAGAAGGTATTTATGTCCAACTTAGTCATCAAGGAGATGGACAACACATAGCAAAAATTGAAAAGGCTATGCGTCTTAGTGAAGATATTATAAGGTATTTAACTATCAAGCAGGAGGGACCTTTGCCAACTCCAAAAGCTTCAAATAAAAATGTAAATTCCTCAGATAATAAAAAACCTGATAAAGTTAATTCTGAATCCGAACCACAACCAAAAGTAGATAAAGATATCGAAAAAGTAGAAACAAAAAACCCCACTACTTCAGCCTAAAAAATAATTATTTGTTATCTTTTAAGCTAGACTCTGCCCATATTTTATTTGCCATCCCCCACATATAAATAAAACCTTTAGCGCTTTCATGATTAAAACTATCTTCATGACTATAAGTAACAAGGTCTTCTCTATAAAGAGAATTATTTAATGAATTCCTGCCAATAATAATTGCATTGCCTTTGTGCATTCTAATTTTAACTATTCCATTTACATTTTTTTGTGTGGATTCTATAAAAGAATCAAGAGCTTCTTTTAGTGGTCCAAACCAAAAACCTTGATAAACTAACTGACTCCATTTTTTTTCAATACAATCTTTAAATTCTATAACCTCTGGACTTAATGTAATACTTTCCAACTCCTTATGAGCTTTGATTAATAAAAGCAAACCAGGCGTTTCATAAATCTCTCTACTTTTAATACCTACAACGCGATCTTCGATCATATCTATTCGTCCAAATCCGTGCTTGCCAGCGAGAATATTTGCGCTTTTAATTAATTCAACAGGTTTTAAATTTTCACTTCCAAATTTAATAGGATATCCATTCCTGAACTCTATCTCAACTTCTTCAGGGATATCAGGAGCCTCTTGAATTGGAGCAGTCATCTCGAAAACATCCTCACTAGGCGGAATCATAGGATCCTCTAAATAACCAGCTTCGACGCTTCTTCCAAGTAAATTAACATCTATTGAATAAGGTGATTTTTTTGATACCGGAGCAGGAATCCCAAATTTCTCTCCATAGGAAATAGCTTCTTCTCTACTCATTTTCCATTCTCGTGCAGGAGTAATTATTTTTAAATCAGGGCCCAAAGCGTTTATAGCCAAATCAAATCTAACTTGATCATTCCCTTTACCTGTACAACCATGCGCCACTGCATCAGCGCCACAACTTCTTGCGATAGCTACAAGATTTTCAGCTATTAAAGGTCTAGCTAAAGCAGTTGAGAGAGGATATTTCCCAGAATAAAGAGCATTTGCTCTTATTGCAGGATAAGCATAATTTTCTATAAAAGATTCCACCAGATTCCCTATAAAGGCTTCTGAAGCGCCTGAATCAAGTGCTTTCTGTTTAACATTATTTAAGTCATCTCCCTGACCTAAATCAGCAATATAAGCAATCACCTGTGAAACTCCATATATATTTTTTAAATAAGGAATACAAATGCTTGTATCTACTCCACCTGAATATGCAAGAACAACTTTTTTTACTACACCCATTTAAATTCTCCTAAAATAATAATAATGAAAATTCAATCAATTAGATTTCATTAACTTACTTAAACCTATCATTATTGTAACTATAAGAGCAGGTCCAAAAACCAAAGAAAATAGAACCCAGTTATGTATAAGAAAAGGCTCTGAATATTTACCCCCAATGTATCTAAAAAGAAATGATAAAAAAAAAGATATTGGCCATATTAAATAAATTTTTAATCCTTTTTTATCAAACAAAGATTTAAAAATAGCACTTTATGTATTATCTTATAAAAAGAAACAAATATCTAGATGGATTCGGGTAAATTACAAAAAAGACTGAATGAAATTGCTGAAATAAATCCAGCTTTAACATGTTATAGCAGAGATGATGCTGCGCCAGTATTACCTCTAAGAGAAGAACCAGATCTATTGTCTTGGCTCGAAAACACAGGTAGATTAGTTGCAGAAGAACAGGGCGAGTCTCAAGAAATCAGTACAATTGAAGAAGAAGAATTATCTGCTTTGATGGGAGAAAAAGAAGATTATAAAAGTGAAGATGAAATTTTAGATGATGACTGGGAAGAGTAAATTATCAAGTTTTAAATATCTACTTCTAACCTCTTTAACAGTTATTGTTATAAGTACTATACATTTTCAAAATATATATCTATCTATTGTCTATTTTATATCTTTAATTTTATCCTTCTTATCTGTTAAATATGGTATTAATTTTATTAAAAGTAAAAACTTACTTCAAAATATAAGAGATGAGGGTCCGCTAACACATCGAAACAAGAGGAATACCCCAACTATGGGTGGAATAATAATTATTCCAATATTTTTGTTAATACTATTATTTACTAATTTTCCAAGCCTTGAGCTTAAAATGATCTTCTTATTTACTATCCTAGGTTTTTTCATAATTGGTTTATATGACGATTTTTTAGGCATTAAGAAAAAAATCAACAAAGGATTAAGTGTTAAGCAAAAACTATTTTTACAAATTTCATTAGCAATAATTTTTATTTTATTTTCTTGGAATAATAATTATATTAATTCAAATATTTCTATACCTTTCAACTATGAAATAGATATTAAAGAGTTAATATTACCTTTGGCAATTCTTACAATAATTTCATTAAGTAATTCTGTTAACCTCACAGATGGGCTTGATGGATTAGCAGCGGGCTGCTGTTCAATAGTATTTTGCGGATTAGGAGTAGAAATATTATTAAATGATGATACAAGTCTTATAGTTTTCAGCTTACTGTCTTTCAGCATGACCGGATTATGCCTAGGTTTTCTTGCCTTTAATAAGTTTCCTGCAAAAATATTTATGGGAGATACGGGTTCATTATGTATTGGATCTATAATAGGCATGATTTGCGTGCTAACTAATAGCTATCTAACCACTTTGATTTTTTCAGGTGTTTTTCTTATAGAAGCATTTTCTGTCATTCTCCAAGTTTCTTATTTCAAAATAACTAAACTTTTACACAAAGAAGGAAAAAGATTATTACTTATGTCGCCATTGCATCATCATTTTGAATTACAGGGTAGTCATGAGACTATCATTGTAGAAAATTTTTGGAAAACTAACATTGTGCTAGTGATTTTAGGTATAGTCTTAAAAATTAGTATTTAACAAATGAGCTTCTTTACATGGAAAGACAAAGGTCTTACAAGTGATTGTTCTAGTCTTGAAGCAATGGCATCAAGATTTGATGAATCAGCTAAATTAATGAAAAAATTATCTCAAAAAGGTTTCAAATTGAAAAAAGTGAAAGAGCGTCAACTTATTATCCACTCAGACTCTGATGTATTCGATGAATGGGGCTTTATTAGCGAAGAACGTCCTTTTAAACAACTAAGTTTAATTCCAGAGGATGAGAGTATGCTTAATTTCTGATCTTGAGAGCACATATTAAATAAATAATTTCTAACATGAGTTCCCCAACTAAAATGTCTACTTACAGCTTCAATACCATTCCTGCTCCATAATTTCCATTGGCTTTTATTAGAAAAAGCTTTTTCAAGAGTATTTTTTAGTTTATTTATATCAGTAACATCGGATAATAATCCGTTCTCGCATTTCAGCTTAATTTCACGAGGACCTCCGTCATTTGTTGCGACCATCGGCAATCCGCAAGATGCAGCTTCCAACAAAGTAAGTCCAAAAGGTTCTGTTAAAGCTGGATTAACAAAAATACCTGCTCTGCTCGCAGCCCATCTATAAATAGCTGGTATCTGCTCAGGAGTATGTTTTTTAGGGTAAGCAACTTTTCCATAAAGATTATACTTATCGATAATTTCAAAAATCTGCTGGAAGACATCTTTCTGCTGAGAATCTAATTTAGAAATATTATCTCTACATCCAAGGACTAATATTAAATTATTATTTCTCTTCAGTTTTTCAGAACGCCCAAATGCCTCCACAAGTGAGGGTACATTTTTTCTTCTAACAGCACGTGAAATAGCCAGAAGAGGAGGTTTTGAAGGATCTACAAGAAAAGGACTCATCATTGTATCAATATCGCTTGTTTCAGTTGTTGAATGAATATGATGAAATTTTTTATGATCAACACCCGGACAAATTACTCTAGATTTTAAAATCTGAAAATCATTATAAGCTGAGTATTGATGGACTGACTCTTGCTGAGTACTTGTTACAATCATAGAAGCTTGTTTCAAAGCTTCTTCCTCAGAAGCAATTCTCTTAGAAATAAAATAGGTTTTCTCAATTTGAGAAGACTTCAAACCTGCATCTATTAGTCTTCTTTTTTTCTCGCGACCTAAAGAATGTGCTGTAAAAACTAGAGGAACATTTAAATATTTGCTTAATTTAACACCTACGTAGCCTGCATCAGCATAATGTGAATGAATCCAGTTAGGTTTATTTTCAGGTTTACTATAAAATCCGATTAATTGCTCCGTTAGTTGATCAAGGTATGGCCATAATAATTCTTTTCTCAAATATTTAGATGGGCCAAATTCAAAACGCAAAATTCTTGCTCCCAACTCAATGAACTCATTTGATAAAGAATACTCCGCACTAACTCTTTTATCTTTTATTAACCTGGTAACTAAATCAACCTGCTCAACCTCAGAAGTATTAGCTAAACTTTTTACCAATTCAAGTACATATTGTGTTTGTCCTCCAGTGTCTGGATCTCTACCAAGTTCTAAATCTTTAGAACGGATTAGGCCATGCAAATGCAAATGTAAAATTCTAAAGCCCAAAATTAATACTTTATAAGGACTATTAAATAAATAAGCTAAAAACTGGTTTGAAATATTAAGAAAGAGTTATGATTTTATCCGTTAAAAAATTAAATCCATTCAAAAGCTATACATAGCCTGATATTACAATTTATTCTCAAAAATTTTAAAATTCTAAATATTTTCTAGTACAAAGAAATACAACAATAAAAAAGACTTTAAGATAAAACTTCTTTTAAATATTTAGCAGTGTAACTTGTTGGGTGCTCAGCAACTGATTCTGGGGTTCCTTGAACAACAATCTCACCTCCTTTATCACCTCCATCGGGACCAAGATCAATTATCCAATCTGAACATCTAATAACATCTAAATTATGTTCTATCACTATTACCGAATTACCCTTATCAACAAGACGCTGAATAACATCCATCAGTTTATGAACATCATAAAAACTCAAACCAGTCGTAGGTTCATCAATTAAATAAAGAGTTTTTCCTGTAGCCCTCTTAGATAATTCTGTAGCCAACTTAACTCTTTGTGCTTCCCCTCCAGACAAAGTTGGGGCTGGTTGGCCTAATTTTACATAACCTAAACCAACATCAACTAAAGTAGTTAATCTTTCAGAAGCCTGCGGAATAGCACTAAAAGCTTCTGCAGCTTGTTCAACAGTCATCTCTAACACATCAGAAATAGTATATCCCTTATATTTAACTTGAAGTGTTTCCCTATTAAAACGAGCTCCCTTACATACATCACATTGAACATAGACATCTGGAAGAAAATTCATTTCAATAATATTTACTCCTTGCCCACGGCAAGCCTCACACCTGCCGCCTTTAACGTTAAAGCTAAATTGGCCAGCTTGATAACCACGAGCTTTAGCTTCTATAGATGCTGCAAAAACTTGTCTAATAGGATCGAAGGCGCCTGTATAAGTAGCGGGATTTGATCTTGGAGTTCTCCCGATCGGAGATTGATCAATAACAATAACTTTATCAATAGCCTTTATTCCCTTTAATTCCTTTAATCCTTTAGGAAAGGGAACTTTAAGACCAAGATTATGGCTTAGAGCTGGATGTAAAAGTTCATTAACTAAAGTACTTTTTCCACTTCCACTTACACCAGTAACAGAAACAAGTCGACCCAATGGAAACTCTACTGATATATTTTTAAGATTATTTTTATCACAGTTATTTAAAATTAAACTTTTTTTAACAGCCGAACGACGTTCTTTAGGAGTAGGGATTTTTTTTCTTCCACTCAAATAAGCTCCAGTAAGAGAATTATCAGCTTTTAAAACATCATCAAAAGTACCTTCAGTAACAATTTCTCCCCCATATACCCCAGCCCCTGGACCAATATCAACTATATAATCAGCTGCTTTCATAGTATCTTCATCATGTTCGACAACAACTAATGTATTACCTAAATCTCTCAATTTTTTAAGAGTCTCCAAAAGCCTATCATTATCTCTTTGGTGAAGGCCGATGCTTGGTTCATCAAGAACATATAATACTCCTGTAAGTCCTGCTCCTATCTGTGTGGCGAGTCTTATCCTTTGAGCTTCTCCCCCCGAAAGAGTCATAGCAGGTCTATCAAGCGTTAAATAATCTAACCCCACATCAATTAAAAATCTTAACCTCAACCTTATCTCTTTTAAAACGAGCTCCCCGATCTGTTTTTGTCTATCAGATAAAACTACATTGCCAGTGTTGTTGAGGCCCATAATTTTTTCTATATGAAATAAAGTTTCAGAAACACTAATAGAAGTTAGATCTGTTATTGAATAGGGACCAAGCTTTACAGCCAATGCTTCTGGTCTTAATCTCTTTCCGCAACAAGTCTTACAAGGAACCAACTCTAAATATTTTTCTAATTTTTGTCTAACAGACTCCCCATTAGCTTCACTAAGTTGACGTTCGAGAATATTAAGTATTCCTTCAAAAGGTCTTTCAAATCCTGAAGAGGAATTAAATCGGCTATCAGCTTTTATGAGAATTGGCTTGTCTGATCCAAGCAATAAAATCTTTTGCTGTAATTCATTGAGATCTTTCCATGGTGTTTTTAATTCAAAGCCATATGCCTCACCAACTGAATATAGTAATGAGAAATAATATGTATTATCTTTTTCGCTCCACGGAGCAACCGCTGCATAAACAGGCAAATTTACCTCAGGAACAACTCTTTCAAACGTAAATTTCTTTAAAAAACCGATACCATGACAATCAGGACAAGCTCCATAAGGACTATTAAAAGAAAACAAGCGAGGAGATAATTCCTCAACGATTGATCCATGCTCAGGACAAGCAAAGTTCTCAGAATATAATCTTTCTCTTACTAAAGTTGACGGTAACTCCTCCCCTTTCTTGGGAACGACTTCAACAATAGACAATCCATCTCCTCGTTTCAATGATGTTCTTAATGAGTCATTCAATCTTTCCTGAATACCCTCTCTAGCTATTAACCTATCAACCACTACTTCTATATCATGTATATGATTTTTATCTAATTCTATACTGTCTGATAATTCTCTAACTTCCCCATTAATTCTTACTCTTGCGAACCCTTCAGAAGCCAAACCGCTTAATAATTTTGTATGCGTACCTTTTTTTCCTCTGACAACTGGAGAAAGAATCTGATACCTAGTTCCCTCAGGTAGTAATAAAATTTGATCTACCATTTCATCAATTGTTTGAGGACTTATTTTTCTATCACAATGATGACAATGAGGTTCACCTGCTCTTCCAAATAATAGTCTTAAGTAATCTTGAATTTCAGTTACTGTACCGACCGTTGAACGGGGATTATGACTAGTTGATTTCTGATCAATTGATATAGCAGGAGATAAACCTTCAATATTATCAACATCAGGTTTATCTACTTGCCCTAAAAATTGTCTAGCATAAGCAGATAAGCTTTCTACGTATCTTCTCTGACCTTCTGCGAAAATCGTATCAAAAGCCAAAGAGCTTTTTCCGCTTCCACTTACTCCTGTAAAAACAATAAATTTATTTCTTGGTATGGATAGATCAATATTTTTTAAATTATGCTGTCTAGCGCCTCTTATAACAATCGAATTATCATTTAAATTGTCATCATTTCTATTAGGCATTTAAAAATATTTATAATAAAAAGTGATTTCTTATTATAGTAAAACTTTTTAAATTAAGCGGCTGCTTTATCTATAAGTGTTAAAGCATAATCACTTGCTTCCTCAAATCCTCCCCCAATTAATTCTGCAATCTCGCTTTGCCTCTCTTTTTTTGTTTCCAATCTAGTTAATGAAGTACATGTAAATCCATGTTTAATATTCTTTTGTACTTTAAAATGAACATTAGCAGAGGCAGCTAATAAAGGGTGATGAGTTATACACAAAACCTGTCTTTTAGAGGAAATGTTTTTCATTAATCTAACTAAAGCCAATAATGATTTACCACTTAATCCATTATCAATTTCATCAAAGAACAAAGTACTAGAAATATCAGAGATTTGCGATTTTAATGCTAATAAAAACCTAGACATTTCACCTCCAGATATAACTTGAGACAAAGGAGCTAAAGATTGGTCTGGATTTGCAGAAAAAAGAAATTTTATTTCTTCATGTCCACTAGAGGAATTTTCTGCAGGTTTAAAGTCAATTTTAAATATTGAATTTTGTAATCCTAGATCAGCAAACAAAGAAGTCACAGAAGTCTCTAAGCATCCTGCAACCTTTTTCCTAATGTCCGATTGCCTCTCATAAAGTTCAATTAGTCTACAATTTAAATTTCTTAAATTATCTTTTAAATCATTTATCTCATCTTCTTTATAATTAAAATCACCAAGATTTCGAAGTTCATCCCTTTTTTTAATTAAATCAGGTAAATTCATTGAAAAACTTTTTTCAATATTTTGTAATTCAAAAATTCTTTGTTGAATAACATTTAAATTATTATCATCATTATCAATTTCATACAAATAATTATTCAAACAGAACTTGAATTCCTCTAATTGGGACTGAATTGAAATTATTTGATCAAAAAAATTATTTGCATTTTGATCATATTGAATAACTTTTTTAATTAATTTAGTAATTTCACCTATATTAGAATTTATGGTATTGGTTTCATAATTTGAATCATCTATAAGTGATATAGAATTTCTAATTAAATTTTTTAATTCAAAATTATTAGCAAGTTTTATTTGTTTTGTTCTAAGTAAATCAATCTCATTAACATCATTTAAATTTGAATCCTCAAGAACTTCAAGCATTTTTGAAAAATTATTAAATTTATCTTTATCTTTTTCTAATTTAAGTAATTTCAAATTAAGTAGATTTTCGATTTCATTGCATTTTTTCCATATAGCTTTAACTTTTGAATTTATTTCTTTCAATGACTCTTTACCAAATCCATCAATAATTGACATAATATAATCTTTTGATGAGAACAAAAATGTATCTGATTGTCCTGCGAAATCAAGAAGTAGAATACCTAAAGATTCTAAATATTTTCTTTTAAGCGAAATCTGATTTAAATAAAACTTACTTATAACTTTTGAATTTTTAACAAAACTTTTGCGTTCAATAATTAACTCATCATCATCTTTAATACTTGAAGAAAAATTATTATTTTTTAACCAATTCCTTACGTTCGGAGTTAAATCGAATCTAGCTTGAATAAAACATTCAGTTTTTCCTGGACGAATTAAGTGATTTAAAGGTATATTAGTTCCACCAAATAATGAATTTAAAGAATCTAGTATCAACGACTTACCTGATCCTGATTCACCCGTAAAAACATTTAACCCTTTTTCAAAATTAATTTCTATAATCTCAATTAGGGCTACATTCTGTAATCTTAATCCTTTTAACACAATGATTTCTCTCTACACAAAAAAATTAGCCTCTTTTTACAAAAAATAAAAGGTTTTCACAATATATAGTCATGAAAGATGATTTTAAAGATTTTATAGAAGCTTCTGGATTACTGGAATATGATCCAGTAACCATATCTAAAATATATATAAAAAACCCGCAAAGACTTTTAAAACGTTTATGGCAAACTTTAATTCCTATTTTTTCTTACATACTTTCAGTAGGATGGGACAAAATCACTGGTGCACTAAAAAATAAGCATCAAGCAAGATTTAGAGCCACGCAGCTCACAAATTTATTAGTAGAACTTGGGCCTGCTTTTGTAAAAGCCGGACAAGCCTTATCAACAAGACCAGATATTATTCCAGTTGTGCTCTTAGAAGAGCTATCACAACTTCAAGATCAACTTCCAGGTTTTGACGGAGATGAAGCAATGGAGATGATAGAAAAAGACTTAAATAAAAAAATTGATGAAATCTTTTTAAAAATAGATAAAAACCCTATTTCTGCCGCATCCTTAGGTCAAGTTCATAAAGCAATATTAAAAAATGGCAATACTGTTGCTGTCAAAGTTCAACGCCCCGGACTTAGAGAACAAATCACTCTTGATCTTTACATCGTAAGAAATATAGCTCTTTGGTTAAAAAGTAATATTGGACTCATTAGAAGTGATTTAGTTGCATTAATAGATGAACTAGGCAAAAGGGTCTTTGAAGAAATGGATTATATAAATGAAGCAGATAATGCTGAAAAATTTAGACTAATGCATGAAAAAAATATAAAAATTGCAGTCCCAAAAATCTATCAAGAATTTACTTCAAGAAGAGTTTTAACGATGGAATGGATTAATGGTACAAAACTAACAAATCTTGATGACGTAAAGAAGTTAGGAATTGATCCTGATGAAATGATAGAAATTGGAGTTCAATGCAGTCTTGAACAACTTTTAGAACATGGGTTTTTTCATGCAGATCCTCACCCAGGAAATCTATTGGCATTAGAAGATGGAAGACTTTGTTATTTAGATTTTGGAATGATGAGTGAAGTATCTAGAGATTCACGATCTGGTCTTATACAAGCTGTTGTTCACTTGGTTAATAAAAATTTTGATAAATTATCTCATGATTTTGTTAAATTGGGCTTCCTTTCTAAAGAAGTTAACTTAGAACCAATAGTTCCTGCTTTTCAAGATGTTTTTGTAAACGCAATAGAATTAGGTGTCTCAAAAATGGATTTTAAAAGTGTTACTGATGACATGTCGGGTGTAATGTATAAATTTCCTTTTAAACTACCTCCTTATTATGCGCTAATAATAAGATCACTGATTACTTTAGAAGGCATTGCTCTTAGTGTTGATCCGAATTTTAAAATACTTGGAGCTGCCTACCCCTATTTTGCGAGAAGATTAATGGAGGATCCAGATCCTCAGCTCAGAGAAAGTCTTAAGGAAATGCTTTTTGACAACGGTCAATTTAAATGGGACAGATTAGAAGATTTACTTTCAAATGCTGCTAAGCAAACTGACCTTGATTTAGAAAGACTTTTAGATGAAGTGATAAATCTATTATTTTCTCCAAAGGGAGGTTTTTTAAGAAATGAAATCGTTGATGGTCTAACAAATCAAATAGATATATTTAACTGGAAATTCATCAAAAATATAAATTATTATTTACCTAAATCATTAAAAATAAAAATCAATCACCAAGAAGATGTTAACGACATTGTTTTTTCAATTGAGCCTTTTACAAAATTTCTAAATGTTCTACAAAGAGTCCCTGGTTACTCTAATGAATTATTTTTCAAAAAAATACCACGTTTACTTAACGAACCCTACACTAAAGAAATGAGTTTAAAAATTGCTCAAAGAGTTACAGAAAAAAGCGTAGTTCGCTTAGTAAAAATTGCTGCTGGAACTGCTATTTAGAATGAACATCATTAAATCCTCTGCTAAAAAAATTATTATTTTTACATTTCTTGGCTTATCAATTCTTCATACTGATGCTTTAAAAAGTGCTGAAGAAATAAAAATAGTTTATAGTGTTTTCTCAAGAACAATAAATGTTAAAGAACTAAAAGAATTTGCTCTCTACGGAAAAGCTGATAAAAACTTAAAAAGACTTTTAAAACTAACTAATACAAAAAATGATGGCATAAAGGATATTCTAGAAAAAGAATTTCAGATTCCACTTTCAATAGCAAGCAAATTAATGTATTCAGAAATTGGAAATGTAATTTTAACCAGATTATCAAAAATAATCCATCCGCCAAATGCAAGAGATGAAAAGACTGGAGTATTAGCTTTAAGATCAAGTGTTATCAAAGGGATTGATATTGGTGAAGGAAAAATCAATACCATAACTTTCTTCGAAGGCTATCCTACAAAAAAAGTTATTTTAAATGTTAATGCTTTAAGTAAAATCATGAATAAAGTAGAATCAATTGCTGAATTACTAGAATTTTTTAAAAACTCACCTCTTAACAAAATTAAAACAAATTAATCTAATTATGGTCCTTAAACTTATTCAAAAAAAATTAAAGCTAAATTATCGAAAGAAAAAGTGGCCAGGATTGATTGAAGCCTACAAACAGCATTTACCAGTTAGTTCAAATACCCCAATAGTTTCTCTTCATGAAGGCAATACTCCATTGATTTTAAGTGAAAAACTGAGTGAAATTATTGGTAATAATACAAGAGTTTTCTTAAAATATGACGGATTAAATCCCACAGGTTCCTTTAAAGATAGAGGAATGACAATGGCAATAAGTAAAGCGAAAGAAGAAGGTTGTGAAGCTGTGATTTGCGCAAGCACAGGCAACACTTCTGCTGCTGCTGCTGCCTACGCAGCAAAAGGAGGTCTTAAGTCATTTGTATTAATACCTGATGGATTTGTAGCTCAAGGAAAATTAGCACAAGCGTTAATGTATGGAGCAGAGGTAATTTCTATAAAAGACAACTTCGATAAAGCATTAGAAATTGTTAGAGAATTATCAGAAAAATTTCCTATTACTTTAGTAAACTCAGTAAATCCTTATAGAATTGAGGGTCAAAAAACAGCTGCCTTTGAAATCATAGATGATTTAAAATTTTCTCCAGACTGGTTATGCATTCCTATGGGAAATGCAGGGAATATTACGGCTTACTGGAAAGGATTTAAAGAATATTCTAAAAAAAACAAAAAATTAATCCTCCCCAAAATGATGGGTTTTCAATCTTCTGGTTCAGCTCCACTAGTAGAAAATATAATTGTTAGAAACCCTAATACTATTGCTACAGCAATTAGAATCGGAAATCCAGTAAATAGAGAAAAAGCTAAAATAGTAAAAAAGGAAAGCAAAGGAGACTTTCAATCAGTCACAGACACTGAAATAATTGCAGCCTATAAAACACTTGCTTCCGAAGGTGTATTTTGCGAACCGGCAAGTGCTGCATCTGTTGCTGGGCTAATAAAAAATAAAAATCGTATCAAAAAAGAATCAACCATTGTTTGTGTCTTAACAGGTAATGGATTGAAGGATCCTGATTGCGCCATAAAAAACAACGAAGCTATTTTTACAGAAAATATTGAACCTGATTTAAAAGATATTTCTAAAAAACTTGGTTTCTAAACCAACCAATTAAAAAAGTGAACGTGGAAAAGTACTGTAAATTAATTTAAATCTGTGAAAAACTTTAATAAAAAACATTAATTTTGTTAAGTTCTTTTATTTCTTTGTTAATAGTTAAAAATTTTTCCCATTATTAAAAAATTTTTCCACAGAATAGAAATGATATTTGTTCGTCTAGGAAAGAAATTTAAGAGTTTTCCTCAGAATCCACAATCCCTACTACTGCTAGATTTTTTAATTTATTAATATAAACTAATATAATTTAGCCATCATAAAATCTTTAAAAAAAGAAATGGAATTACTCGACAGAAGCATTATTATATATTTATAAACATTTTTTTTAATGGATATTGTCTGTAAACAAAGCGAATTAAATAATGCTATTCAACTCGTCAGTAGGGCTGTAGCTTCAAGACCATCACATCCTATTTTATCTAATCTTTTAGTTACAGCTGATGAAGTGACAAATAAAATTAGCTTAACTGGATTTGATTTAAATTTAGGAATACAATCTTCTTTTGATGCAACCGTCTCTCAAAGTGGGGCTATTACTATACCTTCTAGATTATTATCAGAAATCGTTTCTAAATTACCAAATGAGTCTCCTGTCTCATTAACTGTTGAAGAATTATCCGATAATATTCTTTTAAAAAGTGAGAGAGGATCTTTTAATATAAAAGGGATACCTTCAGATGACTATCCTAAATTGCCTTTTGTAGAAAGTGGAACATCTCTTGAGATAGATCCTTCATCTTTTTTACAAGCTTTAAAAATGACTATTTTCTCAAGTAGTAACGATGAATCAAAGCAATTATTAACAGGTGTAAATTTTAAATTTAAAAAAAGTATTTTAGAATCAGCAGCAACTGATGGGCATAGGTTAGCAGTAATATTAAATAATGATCAAGATTTAAATCTTCAGGAGAATAGTGATGAGTTGAAAGATAGTGATTTTAATTTATCTGTGACAATTCCAACTAGATCATTAAGGGAAATTGAAAAACTTGTTAGTTTTAAATCTGATGAAAATTCAATAAAACTTTTTTATGATAAAGGACAAGTGGTTTTTATTTCTTCTAATCAAATTATTACAACTAGAACACTTGAGGGTACTTATCCAAATTATTCACAATTAATTCCAGATTCTTTTTCAAAAGTATTTAAATTTAATAAAAATTCTTTTATCGAATCTCTTGAGAGAATTGCTGTTTTAGCAGATCAACAAAGTAGTGTTGTAAAAATCAATTTGAATGATGATAGATATGCTTCAATAAGTGCTGATGCTCAGGATATTGGTAATGCAGAAGAGTTATTACCAGTTATATATTCTGGTGAAAAATTAGAGATTGCTTTTAACGTGAAATATCTTTTAGAGGGATTAAGGGTTATTACTTCTGAAAATGTTCTTTTGAAATGTAATCTTTCAACTACTCCTGCAGTTTTAGTGCCAGATGATAATATTACATCCTTTACTTATTTGGTGATGCCTGTACAGGTTAGAACATAGTTTGAAATTACCTAAAGAATATTTATTAAGCGATCTATTAAATCATAATGTTAGAGGAGGGTTGAACTTATCTTATGGTGTAGGTGAAATTGTTTGGATGCATCCTCCTGTACATAGAATTTTAGGATGGTCGAGTAAACCTTCAAATTTTAATTTGCAAAGGAATGTTTGGAAGTTGAATCAAATAAGTCAGATTGTCAATAATGAAATTTTTGTAAAAGGTGAACCTGCTATTACTGATTTATCTGTATTAACTAGATTTCCAAATTTGTTATTTGCAAATTTAATTAATGTTAATGGTCTAAAAATAGGGACAATAGCAGATTTTGTTTTTGAATTTAAAACTGGACAAATCAAGTATTATTTGATTTCAAGATCAAATCCAAAAATTCCTGGTTCTAGTAGATGGAAATTAGATATTTCAAGTATTCTTGATCAACAACCTGGTTTGGTTTTTTGTTCAAATGAATCTTTAAACGATTTTCCTCTTTTGAAATCAAGTTTTAAAAATGAAGTATTTAAAAAAGGCAAAGTGTTTATTAATAGATTTGATAATATAAAAAATATCGCCACCAGTAAGCTTGAAAATTGGCTTGAAGATGAAAATTACTTAAATGAAGACGAAGAAATTTCAGTAAAGGATATTTCAGATAAATCAATTTACAAAGAGAATAAAAATTTCTATTCTGATAATATAAATTTTAAATCCTCCAATAGAAAAAAAGACGATGATCCTTGGATTTAGATAATGATTAAATTTTTAGATACAAATTCTTATGATATTGATCAAGCCCTTGAGGTAGAGAATTTAAAAAAAGAAGACTACCAAGAAATATGCAAAAGATTGGGTAGATCACCAAATAGAACAGAGTTAGGTATGTTTGGTGTGATGTGGTCAGAGCATTGTTGCTATAGGAATTCAAAACCTTTATTAGCTAAATTTCCTACAAAAGGAAAATACGTTCTTATAGGTCCAGGAGAGAATGCAGGTGTTATTGATGTCGGTAATAATCAAAAATTAGTTTTTAAAATAGAAAGTCACAATCATCCTTCAGCTATAGAGCCATTTCAGGGAGCTGCTACAGGAGTTGGCGGTATTTTAAGAGATATTTTTACTATGGGTGCAAGACCTATAGCTGTTTTAAATTCTTTGAGATTTGGAAATCTTGATAATATCTCGAATATCTCATTACTTCGTGGAGTTGTTTCAGGAATTGCACACTATGGTAATTGTGTGGGTGTTCCTACTGTTGGCGGTGAAATTAATTTTGATAATAGTTACTCAGGAAATCCTTTGGTTAATGTCATGGCTTTAGGTTTATTAGAAACAGATGATATTGTTTGTTCGGGAGCTAAAAAGATAGGATCACCTGTACTTTATGTTGGAAATACTACTGGTAAAGATGGAGTTGGTGGGGCTAGTTTTGCAAGTTCTGAATTGTCAACCTCCTCTTTGGACGATAGACCTGCAGTTCAAGTAGGTGATCCATTTATTGAAAAAAGCTTGATTGAAGCATGTTTAGATGCTTTTAAAACAGGAGATGTTTTAGCTGCTCAAGACATGGGTGCAGCTGGAATAACCTGTAGTAGTGCAGAGATGGCATCTAATGGGGGCTTAGGAGTTTTAGTGGATTTAGATCTTGTTCCTGCAAGAGAAAAAAATATGACTCCTTATGATTATCTCCTTTCTGAATCTCAGGAAAGAATGTTGTTTGTGGTTAAACAAGATAAAATTGATGATCTTATTAGCAAATTTAAACGATGGGGTTTATATGCATGTGTAGTTGGAAAAGTAATAGAAGAAAAAGAAGTAATTATTTCGCATAAAAAGAAGATAGTAGCCCAAATACCTACTTCTGCTCTATCCGATAAAACTCCTATTACTCATCATCAAATAATGAATAGTCCTCCCTTAGATATTTTAAATAAATGGAATTGGAAAGAAGAATATTTACCTGATATAAAAAACAATGGATTATTTTCTTTGAAATTTGAAAAATCATTATGTTGGAATGATATTATTTTGTATTTATTATCTACCCCTTCAATTGCTTCTAAAAAGTGGGTTTATAATCAGTATGATTATCAAGTCCAATTGAATACTGTTTTTAAACCGGGTCAATCAGATGCTGCAGTAATAAGGTTAAGAAGTCAACACGAGAAAATTAAAGAAAAAAAATATACAGGGATTGCAGCTTCCGTTGACTGTAATAATAGATGGGTGTCTTTAGATCCTTTTAGAGGAACTATTGCTGCAGTTGCTGAATCCGCTAGAAATGTAAGTTGCGTAGGAGCTAAGCCAGTTGCAATAACAAATAATTTAAATTTTTCATCTCCAGAAACTGATGTTGGTTATTGGCAGTTAGCTTTATCTTGCAAAGGTATTTCTAAAGCATGTGAAATATTTGAAACACCTGTAACAGGAGGTAATGTCTCTCTGTTCAATGAATCTATAGATAAGAATGGGGTTGTTACTCCTATTCAGCCTACTCCTGTTATTGGAATGATAGGTATTATGGATGATTCTGATAAAGCGGTTTCCACTGGATGGAAAAATTTTGACGATGAAATTTGGATAATAGGTTCAAATTTATCTGAAATAACATTAGGAGCAAGTTCCTATTTAGAATATTATCATGGTCAGGTTACAGGAAGGCCTCCAGAAATTAATTTAGAAGATGAAAAGTTATGTCAAGAAATTATTAGAAATAGTATAAATCAAGAGTTTGTAGTTTCTTGTCATGATATTAGTGATGGAGGATTATCTGTAGCTTTAGCTGAATGTTCAATTCTTTCAGGTTTAGGAGCTCAAATTAGTATAGGGGACAATTTTAGGGAAGATAAATTATTATTTGGTGAAGGTGGATCTAGAATTATATTTTCAATTGATATTAATAAAAAAGAAAACTGGATAAAGTATTTAAATAAAGTTCATGAAAAATTTAAAGATAATCTTTATATAAAGAAAATAGGTGTCGTGTCGAATAATAATTTAAAAATAAAATATTTTAATAAAGTTATTTGTGATTTAAAAGTTAGTACTTTAGCTGATAAATTTAATAATGGAATAACTCAAAATTTTTAAAAATGAAAGTAGCTTATATGTGTTTCTTGTTTGTTGTTTGTTAAGTTATGTGCGGAATTGTAGGAATTGTTTCATCTGAAGATGTAAACCAGCAGATATACGATAGTCTCCTCCTTTTACAACATAGAGGTCAAGATTCAACAGGAATAGCAACTATGGAAGAGAGTATGTTTCATATTTATAAATCAAAGGGTCAAGTTAGTACTGCTTATCGAACGAGAGATATGAGAAATCTTGTTGGAAAAGTGGGGTTAGGTCATGTAAGATATGCGACCAAAGGTTCAGCAGAAAGTATAGAAGAAGCACAACCTTTTTATGTAAATGCTCCTTATGGTATTGTTCTTATTCATAATGGTAATCTTACAAATACTAGAGAGTTAGAAAAACAATTATTTAATATTGATAGAAGACATACAAATTCATCTAGTGATACTGAAATGTTGCTAAATATATTTGCTACGGAACTACAAGAACAAATTCATGGACAAGAATTAGATCCTGATTTAATTTTTAAAGCAGTTAAGTCTTTACATAAAAGGGTTCAAGGTTCATATGCGGCCATATCATTGATTTCTGGTCATGGTTTATTGGCTTTTAGAGATCCTTTTGGAATTAGACCTCTTGTTATAGGAAAAAGATTTTCTAAGGATAATAAAGAAGAATGGATGATAGCTAGTGAATCACTTGTTCTTGAAAACAACGATTATTCAATAGTTCGAGATGTTAAACCTGGCGAAGCAATTTTTATAAGTAAAAAAGGAGAATTTTTTTCAAAACAGTGTGCTGAAAATCCGTGCTTATTTCCTTGTGCTTTTGAATATGTTTATTTAGCAAGACCTGATTCAATCATGAATGGCATCTCTGTTTATAAAGCTCGTTTAAAAATGGGAGATTATCTTGCTGAATCAATTAAAAAAATAATTAAGAGTGGAGAAGTTGATGTTGTAATGCCAATTCCTGATTCATCAAGACCTGCTGCAATGCAGGTAGCCAGGCAGTTAGGGATAGAATATAGAGAGGGTTTTTTTAAAAATAGATATGTTGGAAGAACTTTTATAATGCCTGGCCAACAAAAAAGGAAGCAGTCTGTTAGGCAAAAATTAAATGCTATGAGTGCTGAATTTAAAAATAAAAATGTACTAATTGTAGATGATTCAATCGTCAGAGGAACTACTTCAAAACAAATTGTTCAAATGGCTAAACTTGCCGGCGCTAATAAAGTTTTTTTTACTTCAGCGGCTCCGCCTGTCCGTTTTCCACATGTTTACGGAATTAATATGCCTAATCGAGATGAATTAATAGCTCATGACAGATCAATTATTGAGATTGCAAAACAACTTGAGATTGATGATTTAATTTATCAGACAGTTAACAACCTTAGAAAATCAATTATTGATGATACTGACATAAAAGATTTAGAAATGTGTTGTTTTACAGGTTCATATGTCACAGGAACTGTAAATGAGGAGTACTTAACTTGGGTAGAAACTGAATATAAATCTTAAATTTATAAATAATAAAAACAAGTAAGTTGATTTATATATTCATCTTCTTGGAACTTTATAAAGTCCATGTTATATAAGTATTTATTGGGTTTAATATCAATATTTTTTGGACTTAATTTAGCAATTTTTTCTTTATTAGTTTCAAAAATACAATATTGATTATTAGTGAAAAATTTGAGATAGCTATCATCTTTTAATTTTATTTTTTCATTAAGATATCCCATTTTATAGATATGAGAATTAGAAATTTCGTTTGTCTTTACTCTAAAAAATTTCCCTTTTTTAGTGGCTATTATAATCTCATCATCTTTTTTACAACTACAACCAAATATAATTTTTTCTTGTGGTAATAGTTTTATTAAGTTAGGTCCTTGGGATTGTTTTGAGGAAGGAGCTATATATGAGTTAGATAAATAAAATTTAAATATTCTACCAATAGATGTAATTGCAATTAATACTTCATTTTCATTTGATATGAACGAATTAATAATTTTGTTCTCTTTTTTTTGTTTGATGATAGAAAAGATCCTGTTCGTATTAACCATTTCTTTATTGATAGCTATTTTTTTAAATCTTCCATCTTCAGTTAATAAGCATAAAAAACTGTCCATCTCTTGTTGCACACAATGAAAATTTAAAATCTCACTTGGGTTTGTATTATTAAGTAATTTATTATCTAATTTGTAATCATTATTGATCAATGATTGCCAATCAATATTTATAATTTTTCCAGAAATTGTAAATGCAAAAATTTTTAAATTATTGTTTATGTTACAAGTAAAAATAAAGTTATTTTTACTATTCAAATATCCATTCTTTATTTCTAAAAATTTTTTATAATTATTTAATTGAATTTTTCTTAAGTAAAATTTATTATCAATAATTATTTTCATGTCTTTATTGATAATGTCCTCAATAATTTGTTTGTGAATTGATTTATCGTTGCATTCTTGATTATGATTCTTTAAGATTTTTGTTTTTCTTTTTTGGTTATATTTTTTCTTTAGATTTTTAAGTTCTTCAATAAGTTTGGATAGAAGAATTTCTCTTTGGTTAAGTATTTTTTGTAAAGATTTTTTTTGTTTATTAAGTTCTTCTATGTTTTTGTTTATTTGAGCCCTTTCCAGATTTGTTAGTTTTTTTATTGGCATGCTCAAAACAGCGTCAGCCTGTTTATCTGCTAGATTTAAACTTTTACAAAGAATATATTTTGCTTCTGATGCATCTTCAGATTTTTGTACTATTTCAATAATTTTTTTTATGTTTTTTACCGCTAGAGAAAAACCTTCCAGGATTTCAAGTTTTTCAACTTTTAAAGATAGATCATATTCAGTTCTTTTTCTTATTGTCTCTTCTCTAAATTTAAGAAAATAATTCAGATAATCTTTTAAAGATAATTGTATAGGTTTTCCATTTACTAGAGCAAGTAAAATTGCACCAAAATTAGTTTGTAAAGTTGTTTTTTTGTATAATTCCGAAATGATTAATTCTTGATTAATATCTCTTTTAAGTTCAATAATTATTCTCATACCATCTCTATCACTTTCATCTCTGATATCAGCAATACCATTAATTTTGTTGTTATTAACAAGTTCAGCTAATTTTTCTATCCATCCAGCTTTGCTAATTTGATATGGTAATTCTGTAATAATTAAAGCATTTCTTTTGTGTTTTCCTTTTCCCATAATTATTTCTTCGGGATGTATTACTCCTCTCATTGTTATTGATCCTCTGCCTTTTTCATAAACTTCTTTTATGTTTTCTGAATAAATTATTTCTCCTCCTGTGGGAAAATCCGGACCTAAAATTATATTATTTAATTCTTCTTCACTAGCATTTTTCTTCTTTATCAACAATATTAAGGCATCGACAATTTCCCCTAAATTATGAGGTGGAATATTTGTAGCCATTCCAACAGCTATACCAGAAGAGCCGTTTAGTAAAAGAAAAGGTAATTGAGCAGGAAGAACATCAGGTTCTTTCTGTGAACCATCAAAATTATTTGAAAAAGAAACTGTCTTTGAGTCAATTTCTTTTAAAAGAGCTTCATTTGCTATGGGGGCAAGTCTAGTTTCGGTATATCTCATTGCTGCAGGTGGATCGTCGTCGACCGATCCAAAATTTCCATGTCCATCAAGTGCTGGATATTTTGTTGAGAAGTTTTGTACTAGACGAACTAAAGCATCATATACAGCTTGGTCTCCATGTGGATGATACTTTCCTAAAACATCTCCTACAACTCTTGCGCATTTTCTAAAAGGTCTTTCTGGTGTAAGTCCTAATTCATGCATTGCAAATAAAATTCTTCTTTGTACTGGTTTAAGGCCATCCCTCGCATCTGGTAGTGCGCGACCAACTATAACGCTCATTGCATACTCTAAATATGAGCGTTGCATCTCATGATGCAGAGAGATGGTTTTAAATTTTTCCTTAGTCATGAGAGCAGGAAAACTATTACAGACTTTTAGAAACTACGCTTAGATTAATAGGAAAAAAAATATTTACCAGTAAAAACTTACAAACGTGTTTATTTCTTTAAGAGTTTAGCTATGGCAATATCTTGTTTTAATTCTTTTGAAGAAAATAATTTATTGGTTTCGTTTTGTATTTTTTGCCCCCAAAGTTGTTCTTTTCTATATTTATTATCAACATAATTTGGGTCTTTGGATAATGCTTTTTTAGCTAATAATATTGATTCCTTGAAGTTTTCATTTTGTATACATACTGCAAGAGCTAAAAGGGGTTCAGCATTATTTTCAATTTCGATTGCGTTTTTAAAATTTTTTATTGCGCTTGGAATATTATTTAATTCAAAAAAAATAAGTCCTTTATTATTAAAAGCCTGCCAAAAATCTGGCTTAATATTAATAGCTTCATTAAAAATATCTAGAGATTTTATAAAATTTTTCTCCATCAAATATAAATTTCCAAGCTGGAAAAGGCCATTAATATTGTCAGGCTGTAAATTTAACCCTTTCTTTAATGACTTTTGAGCGTCTTTAATTTTATTTTGTTTTATAAAAATAGAACTTTCTGAGAAGTATAATTCGCTCATCTTGGGATCAATATTTTTACCTTTTTTAATTGAATTCAATGCGTTTTCATAAAGTTTGTTAGCTATCTGTGTTTCAGCTAATAAACTCCATAATCTTGGGTCATTTTTATTAAGAGAAATAGCTAGCTTTGATAAATTTAAACTTTCTTTTATCTGTCCAAAATAAAGTAATTGATATGCATTCTTTGCTATTGAAAAGCTATTTTTCTTAAGAATATCTTCCTTTGGCAAGTTATAGAACGGGATTATTGCTTCTAAACTTTCAATAAAGACAATATTAAATATCAAAATTTGGAAAAAAATTAAATTTTGGAATAATTTTTTAATCATAATTTATTTATGTATGACAGCTTTAATATTTCTTCTCCACATCCATGGTTTAATTCTCTTAAGTGTAGTTCCTTTTAATTTGTCCGCCCATTCTTCATCGTTCCATTGTAAGGCTTCTTGATTTAAATTTGTCATCCATTCTTTGGGTTTAACTTCGTAACTTTGGTTGGTTGGGACAGATTTATTCCAGGGACATATATCTTGGCACATATCGCATCCTGCAATCCATCCATTTAAATTACTTTGAATTTTATTTGGTATTTTTTCATCTCTATTTTCAATAGTATGATATGCGATGCATAATTCTGCATTTATAACAAATGGCTCAGTTATTGCATTTGTTGGGCAGTGATCAATGCATTTATCGCATTGTCCACATAAAGGTTTAGAGGGGACATCAGGAATTAATTCTTTGTTTAAAACCATAAATCCTAGTGATAACCATGAACCATATTTTTTATTAATTAGATTACTATGTTTTCCAATCCATCCAATTCCAGATTCTTCTGCCCATGCTTTTTCTAAAAGAGGGGATGAATCTACGCAGACTTTCCATCTGCAATCTGGACTTTTTTTTTCTATCCATTTACCTATTTTTTTTAATTTTTTTGCGATCACATGATGATAATCTTCTCCTTGACTAAATTTACCAAATTTAAAATTCTTTTTTTTCTGATTTTCATTACTTAAATAATTAAATCCAACCGCTAATACGCTTTTTGCTCCTGTCAAGAGTGATTCAATATTTTTTCTTCTATCTGCTTCCATCCATTTCATTTCGCCATGATAATCTTTTTCAAGCCATCTTTCCAATGCTTTAGTACGCAAATTTATTCTTGAACTCCCAGGGATTGAGGCGATTCCTGCAAGAGCAAAACCCTCTAATTTTGCTTTTTCCTTTAGTTTTAAAGTAAGCGTTTTCTTTTCCATTATTTCTATTTTATATTTTTATTTATTAATTTGGCCAGACAATTTTTTGTAAAAAGAAATAATATATTTCAAATTTATTCAGATAAAACTTTATTTATTTAGTTAAAGCAGTTAATCTTTTAGTAGAGTATTAATTATTTAAGAGATTAATTTTGGTTCAATCTACGCCCAAACAAGATTCGAACCTAGTAAATAGGCTTCAGCAGGATCTTAAAAATGATCTTATAGCAGGGCTTTTGGTTGTAATACCTTTAGCCACAACTATATGGTTGTCGTCGATAGTTAGTAAATTTGTTTTAACTTTAGTAACCTCTGTTCCAAAGCAACTAAACCCATTTATAACGCTAAATCCACTATTGCAAGATTTAATTAATTTAACTCTTGGTTTAACTGTTCCACTTCTTGCAATTTTGTTAATAGGTTTAATGGCAAGAAATTTTGTTGGGAGATGGTTATTAGAATTTGGGGAGGGAACATTATCTAAAATCCCATTAGCAGGATCTGTATATAAGACCCTTAAACAATTACTAGAAACATTTTTAAGAGATAATTCAAAACGATTCAGAAGAGTAGTTTTAGTTGAATATCCAAGAGAAGGTTTGTTTAGTGTTGGTTTTGTTACGGGAGTTGTAGGTCCTTCTTTACAACCTGAATTAGAGCAAACTCTTTTAAGTGTGTTTATACCTACTGCTCCAAACCCAACAACAGGTTGGTATACATTGGTGCCAGAATCTTCTGTAAAGGATTTGGATATATCAGTTGAAGATGCTTTCAGAACAATAATTTCAGCTGGAATTGTTAATCCTGATGAAAAGAACAGTTCAAGTAATCCAACTTTCTCAAAATTGTTTTCTCAATTTAGAGCTGCTACAAATACTTCTAATTAAGAGATTTTATGGATAATAGATCCCTTTCTAGAGAGTTATCTTTGATTTCTCTAGGTCTTATTAACGAGGAAATCTCTAAACAAACTTTTGAGTTGAGCAATATTTCTTTAGATACGGTTTTAGAATCTACTGTTGATTTTATGGTAAATTTTTGCAGAGAGGAGGTTAATCGGTGTGAGAGTATATTAAATGATATGTCTAATAATTTTTTTGAAATAGAATTATGTGAAACAGATAGTTCTTCTTCAAAAAAAATAAGACAAGAGTTACAAGAATCTATTAATGATATTGAAAGAGTGATGAATATTTTATCAGATGCTATAGATATTCCAAAATTTATTGCTATTGCTAATCAAGAGAACTTGAGAAATGATATAAAAAATAGAGTTCTAAAAGTAATTCAAAATTCTTCACAAATCAGTAAAGAGATAGATGAGGTAATGGATGGATGGAGATTTAAACGTTTACCAAGAATTGACAGAGATATTCTTCGCTTGGCATATGTAGATATTAAATTTCTGGATATACCTATTTCTGTTGCGTGTAATGAGGCTGTAAATTTAGCAAATAAATATAGTGATACCCAAGGTAGAAAAATGATAAATGGAATTTTGAGAAGGATGCAAAAAGTTAAAATTAAGTAATTCTTTAAATGAGTTAAAATATCTTTAAAGAATATTATTCAAACACTATATGTCAAATATAGATAAAGATTCTTCGATTGATTGGGCTAGGCAAGCTTATGAGCAGTTAAAACAAAAGCAAACTCAAGAGAAAGAAGAGAGGCAAAAATTAGAAAAAGAAACTCAAGAGAAAGAAGAGAGGCAAAAATTAGAAAAAGAAACTCAAGAGAAAGAAGAGAGGCAAAAATTAGAAGAGACCAATATATCTGATGATGATTCTATTCCTGAATTAGGAGATTTTGATAAAGAATTTACTTGGTCTGCGATGACCTTAGCTGCACAAGGCAAAAAAATAAATGAAATTTCTTTAGAGGAAATAGATTGGCTTAGTCGTCTAAGAAGAGGCTTAGAAGAAACAAGGAAGGGATTTGTTACTGACTTGTTAGATAAATTAGGTGATGATCCCCTTACCCCCGAGACATTAGAAGATTTAGAAACTTTACTTCTTAGAGCAGATGCTGGTTTTGATTCAACAGATAAGGTAATTAATGCTTTAAGAAAAAAGTTAAATGAAGAAGTTGTTGGAGGTGAAGAAGGTATAAATTTCTTAAAAGATGAATTAAGATCTATTTTAGAAGCACCAATAAAAAATTCAGGAAAAAAATTTCTTGTCCCAGCAAAAGGTAAGCTAAATATTTGGCTAGTTGTTGGTGTAAATGGTGTAGGTAAAACTACAACTCTCGGGAAATTAGCTCATCTTGCTGTCAGTAGTAAATCTAAGACTTTAATTGCAGCAGCAGATACTTTCAGAGCAGCAGCTGTTGAACAGCTTCAAATTTGGGGAGATCGAAGTAATGTTGACGTAATTTCTAACAAATCTAAAAATGCTGATCCTGCTGCTGTGGTTTTTGATGCAATTAATTCAGCTATATCAAGAGAAACAGAATTATTACTAATTGATACTGCAGGAAGACTTCAAAATAAAAATAATTTAATGGAAGAATTATCTAAAATAAGAAAGATTATTGATAAAAAAGTACCTAACGCCATAGTTGAATCGTTGCTTGTTCTTGACGCAAGTCAGGGTCAGAACGGATTAAAGCAAGCTAAAGGATTCGCAAGGTCTGCAGAACTTACAGGAGCAATTGTGACTAAGTTAGATGGCACTTCGAGAGGAGGAGTTTCTTTGGCTGTGTCATTGGAAGTTGACTTACCAATAAGATTTATTGGAGCTGGCGAGGGGATAAGAGATTTAAGACCATTTAATAGTTTTGAATTTGTAGAGGCTCTTTTGGCTGATAAATAAATTTTTAATTAATTTTTTAAGAATATAAGATTTTAATGTTAAAACTGATTTATGAATAAAAGATTTTTTGAAAAAAAGTAAAAACCAAAAATTATTTGTAGATAATTTTAATGAGAACTTTTTCAAAAACGATGAAACAAGTTTAAGTTTTGATGATCATAAATTTATTGAGATTTCATCATCACTAGCATATTATTCAAGTCTTTTTACAAGTTTAAAAAGATTTTTAGAGTATGTTTCTTTGGTATCAAAATATTTAATCAACCAAGAATTTTCATTAGTAATTCCACTTGATGAAAATGGAGAGATATCTTTAGATCATATATCTATATCTGGTAGTTTAAAATATAAAGATTATATTTCTGAAGTGACAGATTTTATTGTTAAGTCAAATCTCTCAAATAAGTTTAGGATAAAAAATATAACTACCTTAGAGAAATTTTTTAAACAAAGTTATCCATTTCATGAAATAAACTCATATAAGATTAAATCAAGAGGAAAGTGTAGAGGCTTTTTTTATGTCTTTAACGACAAATTAAATAAAAAAAATTCTTTTTTAGAAGAAAGAAAGGTATCATTTTTAATTGATACTTTAGCTACAGCTATTGAGAATTACTCTTTATCAGCAGAGAATAAAAGGCATGAAAACACTGATAGAGAAATTTCGAGCGGAGCAGAAATTCAGTCAAGACTTTTACCTGATTTTTGTCCGAAAATATTTGGTGTTAATCTTGCTGCTCATTGTAGACCTGCTCTCCAATTAGGTGGAGATTATTATGACTTTATGTCTATAAAACCTAATCTAGAGGAGAAAAGGCGCCAAAAAGGAAGATGGGCATTAGTAATTGGAGATGTAATGGGTAAGGGTGTTCCTGCAGGACTTCTCATGACCATGTTAAGAGGCATGCTGAGAGCAGAGGTTTTAACCGGTCTGCCGCCAGATAGAATTCTTCATGACTTAAATCAATTAGCAATATATGATTTAGACCAGTCCCATCGTTTTGTTACGCTATTTTATTCTGATTATGATCCTCGTACGCAAAAGCTTAGATATGCTAACGCAGCTCATAACCCTCCATTTTTGTGGAAAAATAAAGAGCAAAAAATTACTAAACTGGATGCAGAGGGCTTTGTTATTGGATTGCAAAAAGATGCTGAATATATATGTGGTGACGTCCAATTAAGTAATTTGGATGTTATTCTTTACTACACTGATGGCATTACAGAAACAACTAATAATTTGGGTGAAAGATTTGGAGAAAAGAATTTAAAGTCAACTTTTTCAAAATTATGTAAAAAAAATTTAGATTCTCAAGAAATTTTAAATCAAATTTTTAAAAAGTTAGATGATTTTTCTGGAAAGAAAAAGCAATTAGATGATGATGCTTCAATTGTGATTTTTAAATTAGAATAATTTCCTAATGTCAGTTTGGAAAAAAAATGCTTTATTATAGATAACTTTGTTTATAAAATATGTCAAAAGCTTGGAGCAATAGATTTGATAAGAGTTTAGATCCATTTATTGAGCGATTTAACTCTTCAATTAATTTTGATAAAAACTTGATAATAGAAGATATAGATTGCTCAATTGCACATGCGAGAATGTTGGGAATTAACCAAGTTATTTCTGTTAAGGAGTCAGAAGTAATAATAAATGGTCTTAATGAGATAAAAAATAAATATCAGAAGGGTGAGTTTATTCCTGGCTTTCCATCAGAGGATATTCATTACTGTATCGAAGAAAAACTTATAAATTTAATCGGAGATTTGGGTAAAAAACTTCATACAGGAAGGAGTAGAAATGATCAGGTTGGCACAGATTTAAGACTCTGGCTTAGGAAAAAAATAGATGAGATAATTAATCATATTATTGATTTGCAAAAAGCACTTTTATCCTTGGCTGACCAGAATTTATATACACTAATACCTGGCTATACTCATTTGCAAAGAGCACAGCCATTATCCTTTGCACATCATTTACTAGCTTATATTGAAATGCTGCAAAGAGATATTGATCGGCTTCATAATGTTAGAGATAGAGTTAATATTTCACCTTTAGGGGCAGCTGCTTTAGCAGGAACAAAAATAAAAATTGACAGATTTGTTACAGCTAAAGAACTTGGTTTTAAAGATATTTATAAAAACAGTTTAGATGCAGTAAGTGATAGAGATTTTGCGGTTGAATTTGCTGCAGCCTCCTCTTTGATTATGACCCACTTAAGTAGGTTATCTGAAGAAATAATATTATGGGTTACTAACGAATTTTCATTTGCAACGCTTACTGATAAATGTGCAACAGGAAGTAGTTTAATGCCACAAAAAAAGAATCCAGATGTTCCTGAATTGATAAGAGGCAAAACGGGGAGAGTTTTTGGCCATTTGCAGGCATTATTAACTACTATTAAAGGCTTACCGCTTGCTTATAATAAAGACTTTCAAGAAGATAAAGAACCGATATTTGACACTGTTAAAACAGTTGCAGATTGTTTAAAAGCTATGAAGATTTTGATTGAAGATGGATTAATTATAAAAAAAGAAAATTTGTTGAGATCTGTAGAGGAAGATTTCTCGAACTCTACCGATCTAGCTGATTATTTGGTGTCTAAAAATGTTCCATTTAGGGAAGCCTATCAAATAGTTGGGAGCATAGTAAAATTATGTTTATCTAGAAATAAATTATTAAAAGATTTGTCTTTAGTAGAATTTAAGAAATTTAATGAAAAATTTGAAGAAGATATTTTTGACAAAATAACTCCAAGAAATGTCGTTGATTCTCGTAATAGTATTGGTGGAACTGGTTTTGAGCAAGTGGGTCTTCAATTGTCAAGTTGGAAAAGTAAGTTATTAAATTAAGACAAACTTGAATTTCTCCAAATAGTTATATATTTAAGTATTATGAACAAACAACCTATTGGTTGAGTTTAAAATTTTTAGTCTTAAAGTGAGTATTTTTGTTGGTAATTTACCTTTTCGTGCAGAACGTGAAGATGTCCTTGAATTGTTTTCACCATACGGTGAAGTAACTAATTGTTCTCTCCCCTTAGAAAGAGATACAGGAAGAAAAAGAGGCTTTGCGTTTGTCGAAATGGTAGATGAAGCAACAGAGTCCTCTGCTATTGAAAGTCTACAGGGTTCTGAGATGATGGGTAGACCTTTAAGAATAAATAAAGCCGAACCAAGAACTAATTCCCCAAGAAGAAATAACTATAATCCAAGGGGCTCTAACCCTTCTGGTGGATATGGAT
>ALPF01000025.1 GCA_000291825.1 Prochlorococcus sp. W8
TTTTATTAATAATTATATAAATGATGAATTTGCAGAAAAAAGTTTTGTATTAGAATTAAAAACAGTATCTAATAAAAGCCTTACTGAATTATCGAATGAATTTGATTTCCCTAGATCTCGTTTTTCAAAATATGAAAGGGCCATTGAAAGTTTTAAAAAGTAATTTTATCAAATGAGAAAAAGTACAAAATTAGTTTTAACATTTTCAATTATATTTTCTTTTATAAGTGGTATATATAGTAAAGATTATATCTCGAAAATAAAAATAAAATTTCAAATGCATATATAAATAGCATAAGTAAAAATAATTTAGATTATTGTCCTGAAGAGATTTCTTATGTTCCTAATAAATCTGTAGTAATAATTGGTCATGCATACGGGTCGCACAAAAAAATCAAACGAAAGGGGAAATATAGGTATTGCTCCAAAGGTAATGGAATTTTATTACAAAAATAAGAAAAATATAGATATCATAATCTTTTCAGGTGATATTTTAAAAGAACCAAGCATAAAAAAATGGAATAATTTCTATGCAAGTTTTGATAAAGAATTAAAAATATATATTGCTCCTGGTAATCATGACATAAATGGAAAAATTTTTGATTCTGCTTTGAGAGATGTTTTTAATATTACTAATCATCGAAATCAAAAAGATAAAATATTCCCATTTAAGATTGAAAATAATGATTCAGTATTCATAATAGACGATAGTAACTTTAAAGAAAATTCTATCGATAAAATCAATCAGTTTATAAAAGATAAAGAAAATGGAAAAAATATATATGTAATTATGCATCATGTTCTGCCAGAAGGATTGTCTGATGAAGCAAATGCTCCGGGAAGACATTCATTTATGAAAGATTTATATTTTATAAATAATATTAAATATCAAAATAACAAAAAGATAACATTTATATATGGAGACGGTGGCGCTTTTGAGAAACTATCTAGAATGAAATGTATCAAATTGGGGCATTCAAGACATATTGTAAATGGTATTGGTGAAATTCCTGGTGATTTGATTCTCATTATTCATAATAAAAAGATTTATAGAATGAGAATCTGAAAAATTAATACTATTTACATTTAATTATTTCCAATAAATAATAACGATATTATATATTTTTTTGATTATTAAGTTCATAATGCAATAATTTAAATGGTTTCTTTAAAAATATATTTCTTTTAATAATAAAAATTTAAACATATAGTAAATATAATCTTCTATTGAAAAATAATTTACCACTTTTCCAAATAAAAAAATTTAATTATTTTATAAATTATTAATAAACCTAATAAAAATTTAAAAATTGAATATTCAGGTATATTAAAAATATAATATATTCATAATTTAGGATACCAATGTGCATAAAAAATTAAATCTATACAAATACAAAAAATTAATAGTAGATTTTTTTAAGTTGAGAGATATAAGATTTTTGATGCCTATAATAATTATTTGTTCAGGTTTAAAACTTTATGGATATGTTTTCTTTTTATTTTTTTGTATACCTTATCTAATTATTAATAAGAAAAAAATCTATACATCCATTATAAATGCTAAAGACATTGAAAAAGTTGTATTAATATATTTTATATTTTTACTTATAGAAACATTATATGGAAGTTATTTTATTAAAGATTTAAAGATTATTATTTTCTGGATTCCATTAATAATTA
>ALPF01000026.1 GCA_000291825.1 Prochlorococcus sp. W8
CCCAGCCTTACCTCCAAATGAAGTTAAAAATGCCCCGCAATGTGAGTTAGTATCACCTTTACCAAAGGTAAGAGTTGAAATTGCAGATACTGGTTGCGGCATTTCACAAGCAGATCAAGAAAAAATATTCGATCGTTTTTTTAGAGTTGAAAATGCAGTCCACACTGAACAGGGTACAGGTTTAGGATTATCAATTGTTAGGGGAATTATTGAAAAACATGGGGGAGAAATCAGAATGGCAAGTGAATTAGATATAGGAACAACATTTTGGTTCGATTTACCTCTCGAGCAATCAGATAAAGATGAAATTCTAATAAATACTATTAATTCAGAAAAAAATATAACAAGTGCTCAAATCGAAGAATTAATTTAGCTTTTATCAATACCTTTAAAAACATTTGGTAGATTTTCATCTGGAGTTATTCTATGAGGAGCTCCACTGAATATCTGTTCAAAGTTAGAAAACGAATCTTTTATTTCTGGTCCTTTACTTGTGATAATAAATTCCCTTATACGTTTATCATGCCAAGAACCTCTCATTTTAAAGACATTTATTGCTCTTGCCATTTCCCCTTTGATCTCTACATATTGAAGTAGAAGTATAGTATCAGTAATTGTCGATATATGAGAATCCGTTATAGAGTGGCTTCCCATAAATTCTTCTGCGGTATTAGTAAAGAAACCAGCTATCTCTTCTTGTTTTGCATATCCTGTAACACCAATAACAAATTGTCTAAAGGCATTCAAGCTGACTCCTCTTGCCAATGCAGACAGCGAATCGATAGCCATTCTTGTTGGTTTAAATTGCGTTATCTGAGTTTTAATGATTTGCAAATGATCCTCTAATCCCGTCGATTCAGGATATGCACAAATTATTTTTAAAAGTCCATCACTTTCCATTTTCTCAAAATCTATACCCCAACTTGTTGCATTTCTAAGAAGTTGAGCTCGAGATTCTTCATATGCAAAAAGAATTGTTCTTTCTTTATTCTGATATGCATCCTCAATAAATTTTGACACCAACATTGTTTTACCAGTACCAGTTGCACCAGTTGCAAGAATAATTGAGTCTTGAAAATATCCTCCTCCACACATCTCATCGAGATCTTTTACTCCTGAACTTATTCGAACATTTGAAGATCTTTGAGTTAGCCTCATAGCTCCTAGAGGGAAGACACTGATGCCATTCTCTCCCATAGTGAAAGGAAATTCTCCTTTCATATGAACAGTACCCCTTAATTTTAAAACTTCTAGCGTCCTCCTTCTTTTCTCTGATTCAAGAACATTTCTAAGTAACACAACATTATCAGAAACAAATTCCTCAACGCCATAACGTGCTATTGGGCCATAATCATCAACTCTTTCTGTTGTCATTACTGTAGTGACTCCAATTTCTTTTAATCTTGCGATTAATCTAAAAATCTCCCTTCTTACAACATAAATAGCATCATATTGTTGAAAAACGGCAGTAATAGAGTCAATTGCAACTCGTTTTGCTTTGTATTTTCTTATTGCATAACTTATTCTCTCAATTAATCCTGAGAGATCAAAATTACCCGCAATATCTTGACCATCAGGATCAGGAGAAGCATCAAGAATAAAAAGCTTATTATGATCAATTAATTCCTGCAAGTCCCAACCAAAACTAGCTGCATTTCTTATGATATCTAAAGGTGATTCTTCAAAGGTTACGAAGATACCAGGTTCATCAAAATTGTTTATTCCGTGATGCAGATACTGCAATGAAAATACTGTTTTACCTGTTCCAGATGTGCCACTGACTAATGTACTCCTAGAAGTTGGTAATCCTCCTCTACAAACATCATCAAAGCCCTCAATCCCAGTAGGTAACTTTTGGACTTCCATTTTATTAGACTTATTTTGCGCTTTACTTTTCATTTTTCTTATATGCTAAGTAATTATTATTTAATAAACCAATTATAGTTATAAAAATTTTTTAATTTTTTCTTCTTAAAATTGATTTCAGATTCATTCAATTCATCAAATAATAGATCTAAGCCTATTAAAACTTTCTCTCTATCAGATAAATCACCAATTATTTTTCTTACTGGTGGTGGAAGTATTTTAGCTAATGTAGGAGTTGCTAATATTTTGTCTTCTTCTGCTAGCTGGGG
>ALPF01000027.1 GCA_000291825.1 Prochlorococcus sp. W8
TTGCTGAAATTGAATTGAAATCTGAACAAGAACCGATTACGATCCCCGATTTTATTTCTACAGAAATTACAGGGATTAAGATTTTTTCAAATCATCAATTATCAATCAACCCTTTTTCTTCTTGGAGTGATAAAGATATCAATAAATTTTTTTAGATCTAGCCAAATGCGCATAATTGATTTAGATTCTTTGTAAATATAGATCAAATAGACAAATGTATGGTCTTTACGATAGAGAAGGTATATTGAGATACGTCAACTCCGACAAAGATGCTTGTTTAGAATATGCAGCACTATTTGAATTAAACGATAAAAGTTACTCTTTGCTCTCTCTTAACAATACAGGTGACAACCTTCAAGATATTAATCTTGATCAGAATCAGGAAGAGAACAACAA
>ALPF01000028.1 GCA_000291825.1 Prochlorococcus sp. W8
TCCCATTAAAAGTTGCAATACGCATAAACCAGTAGAACCTATCCAGCGAGCTAAACCTGCGAGATAAAAATCCCCAGGAATTAAACTATCACCAATTCCAATCCAAAATAATGGGGTTTGACTTAGTATTAATTCACCGAATGCCCAGAGGAAGCACAAAAAATAAAATCTTTAATAAGATAACAATAATATTTCCAGAAAAAATATATTTTTTATTGATTAGTTTTTGTGCAATATACCCCCATAAAAAGATTAAACATCCTCCCACAATCGCACACCCAAAATATATTATTGTCGTAATAAATAAACTTATTATCCAAGAGAAACCTAACCATGTTAGCGGGTGTAAATACAATAACCAATAATGACTGGCCAAAATAAATGATAAACCCCAGAAAAAATTTGAAAAACCTTTATCAAATCCTGTCCATAAAATGGTTAAAGATAAAGGCATGAAAATAATCCACAAACTATTGGATACTGCATACCCCCCTACACATCCACCAATAAATGGAATTAATAAATTATTGAAATAATTTCTTTTAAGTACTTTCAACAGAAAATTTATCTTAATACATTTTATTAAAAAAAAATTATGTGTACCTTTTTCTGCCAAAATAGAACTAGTTATGTTTTCCTGCTGTGAAAGAAGTATTAATTAGTTTTGCTGTTTTTTTACTGTGCATTTCAGTAACTATTTATAGCCAATTCACTTCTCCAAAGAGTGTTAATGCTGCACAATCTTCAGTGAATACAAATCTAAACATTAATTTAAATAAAACATTATCAAAACCAAATGATAATTTATTTGAATTAGACCCCTCTGACCCCAATCCAACTCTTTTTGCCATGGCAAATGATTCTAATGAAAATACAAATTCAAGAACCACTGAAAGTGGCTTAATTATTGAAGATCTAAAAATAGGTAATGGAGATGAAGCATCCTCTGGTCAAACAGTTACAGTCAATTACACCGGGACTTTGACTAATGGAGATCAATTTGACACAAGCATCGGTAGAGCTCCTTTTAGTTTTCCCTTGGGTGCAGGAAGAGTAATAAAAGGATGGGATGAGGGCGTCGCAGGTATGAAAGTAGGAGGTAAAAGAAAACTGACCATTCCTCCTCAATTAGGATATGGCTCCAGAGGAGCTGGAAATGTTATCCCAGCTAACGCGACATTAATATTCGAGGTAGAACTATTAAAGGTTAATTAAGAAAATTAGAAAATATTTAAGACTTTTCAAAATAGAGGATATGTAACTAAAATATAGTTAACTTAAATTAATCGAATGCTTAGCAAATTAATGAATTCCTTTTTTAATCAAAAGGCAATGTTGAAAGTTTATGCACACTGCGATGGACCTTGTGGAGTTTATGACCCTGCTTCTGCAAGAGTTGCAGCAGAAGCTGTTCTATCTATGACAAAAAAAATAGTAGATTTAAATCCTCCCGCAAGCCCAAATTCAGAGGAATGGTCAGCGTACAATAATACATTTTCAAGATATGTCGCTATCAAAGAAGACCAAGCAAAAGAGACAAAAAAAGAATTACTGATATTATGGACTGATTACTTTAAACCAGTACACCTCGAAAATTACCCAGATCTTCATGACACCATATGGAAAGCTACAAAACTATGCAGTGCTTGTAAAGTGAGTATTGATGTAGCAAAAGCCGAAGAATTGATGAGCTATGTTGAAAAAATTCATAATATTTTTTGGCAGACAAAGGGTAGAAGTGATTCTTTTGTTAAAGCTAGTTGAGTAAATAGAATTTTAGATAAATTTATAGAAAGCGCTTTAGCAAATTTCTTTCACATAAGATATGCGAAAGTTTGTGATATTTCAATGTCTCCATATTTAAAAAATGGAGACATTGTTTTTTATAAGATTTATTCAAAGAATAAATCTTCTTTAAAACTTCATGACATTGTCATATTCAAACACCCCCTTTTAAAAATAAATTCAATTAAAAGAATTACAAAATTAAGCGAATTTGGAGTTGAAGTTTGTGGAGACAATAAAGAAAACAGTAAGGATAGTAGTAATTCCTATGGATTTATTCAGAAGGAAAGGATTATAGGCATTGTCATATTCCACATCACTAACTATAAATTTTTGAACTTCAAAAGTTTACTTAAGTAATAAATAATAATGTGCTTTTTTGTACCCAAAATAATCCCATTGCAAAAGATAATCCTCCAGCAAAGGCGAATAACTTTTTGATAAAATTCTGACCAGCTTTCATCGTTGAAAGTGAAATTAGATATGTGAAGAAAATCATTATTATTGAAGATCCAATTAAATAGGCTATTAAATATGCGAGTGCCTCTTGCATTGGTAAAGCTAGAGCTGGTATAACTGCTATCAAATGAGAACCTCCCGCTAATCCGTGTAATATTCCTAAACTAGTCAAAGCATGAGAATGTCTATTATGTCTCTTATCTCTATTTTTATGATAATGAAAATGCTTATGAGTAATTCCATTATTATGCTCGTGTTGATGATTATGAATATTGAATTTAAATGAATTTTTTACTGTAATAGTTCCAATTATTAAGAGCGATATACCGACTAAAAATTCTGCAAAATTAGAAAATTTAGTTATGTGAGCAATGTCCTTAAAAAATATTGCAATTATAGATAGAATAATTACACCCGAAGAATGCCCCAATCCCCAAGATAAGCCATTTTTTAGCGCGAACCTTGGATTTGTTATTGATGAGGGAGCCATTGCTATAAGATGATCTGCACCGCTTATTACATGAATAATTCCAGCTATAAGACCAGTAGGGATTATATATTGCATCAATGTATAAATAAACAACTTTTAATTATAAATTTTGATAGGTATATTTGGAGTATTTTTTTAAACAGAGTTAAGTAATTTCTTAAAAGCAGATTCAATATCTCTTTCTTTCATAAAACTTTCACCTATCAAAACTCCCCTAATACCGCAAGATTTGAGATCATTTAAATCTTTAGGATTTTTTATTCCAGACTCACTAATAAATATTACTTTTTTATTAGTTCTGTAATATGAATATTTATTCATTAAATCAAATGAAACTTTTAAATCAGTTTGGAATGTTTTTAAGTCTCTATTATTTATACCTACCAACTTAAAACTATTTAAAGATAAAACTCTATCCATTTCTTCCCGATTATGAACTTCTACTAATACATCCAATTTCAGTTGATCAGCTATTTTTTTTAAATAAATTAAATCAGTATCCTTCAGAATTGCTGCAATAAGGAGAATTGCATCAGCCCCAGAGATTCTTGCTTTATAAACTTGGTAAGGCGAAATAATAAAATCCTTACAAAGTAAAGGAAGATCAGTGTGAGCCCTAACGTTTTTAAGAATTTCAAATCCACCTTGAAAAAATTTTTTATCAGTGAGAACAGAGATGCAGGATGCTCCTGATCTTTCATAAATACTTACAATATTTTGCGGATCAAAGTCTTTCCTAATTACGCCTTTACTTGGACTTGCCTTTTTGACTTCTGCTATTACTGCTGGATTATTTTTAGATCTTATTAAACGATTTATAAAACCCTTAGTTGATGGAAGATTATCAATTTGTTTTATTAAATCCTTTAAAGGAAGGGACTTCTTAAAGTTATTTATTTCAATATCTTTATACCAAACAATCTCCTCAAGTATATTCTTAGCTTCTGAGTCTTTATGAGGAATTGCATACTCTAAATTTTCAACTCTTACTTTTGGATTAGGAGGTTTTCTTCTTATTTCCATTTTCAGTATTTAATTGATCATTAAAGCAGCTTGTTTATAAGCGACTTCTACAACTTCACTTAAAGTCGGATGAGTATGAACTTCTTGTGATAATTCGGTGACGTTTTGATTCCTTGAAATTGCATTAGCAATTTCTTGAATAAGATCTGCAGCATGTAATCCAAATATATGAGCGCCTAAAACTTGTCCATTATCTTTTTTAAAAATCAACTTAAGCAAACCTTCCCCTTCCAGCTCTGCCAAAGCTTTTGAATTAGCTTTAAAGTAACTTTTAACAATTCCAAGACTAAAGTTTTCACTCTCTGATAATGCTTTGGCTTCAGATTCAGACAAACCAACAGAACTTATTTCAGGATGAGTAAAAGTTGCTGCAGGTATAGTCTTGTAGTCAATTGTTCTTTCATGGCCGCATATATTTTCTACAGCTATTGTTCCTTGTGCAGCCGCTGTATGAGCAAGCATAAGTTTTCCTGTAACATCACCAACTGCCCATAAATTTGGGATTACTTTTCCTTCACTTAAGACTCTCATATTATCATCTATTTGAATAAATCCCTTATTAGTTTTTATTTCTAAAGATTGAAGATTCAAATCCCTACTATTTGGACTTCTCCCTGTTGCTACTAAGACAGCATCAACCTCTAAAACTTCCTGTATCTCTTTTGATTTAGCATTTGTTAACTCAATATTTACAGGGCATCCAGGGGTAATTTTGGTAGCATACACATTTGACTTTGTCTCAATATCTCTTGCACTCAAAAGCGATTTTTTAGCAATTTTAGTTATGTCAGGATCGAATGTTGGCATTATATTTTCTAAAGCCTCAATCATTGTTACCTCGCATCCTAAAGCTGTATAAATATCTGCAAATTCAAGCCCAATATAACCACTACCAACAATAGCAATCCATCTCGGAAGCCATTCAAGTTTTATTGCTTGATCACTTGTGAAAACAGTTTTATTATCAAGTGTTATTCCTCTTGGTACAAAAGGAGAAGATCCTGTAGCGATAATTATATTTTCACAAGAAAAACTTTTATCAATTCCATTCTTATCTCTTACAGCAACTTTTTGATGTCCCTCAATTCTACCTATGCCTCTTATAATTTCCACTCCACTTCTAGTCAGAGTTTTAGTAAGATTTTCTCTTATATTAATCACCAAATTATTTGCATGATCAGAAATTTTTGACCTCTCAAACCTTATTGGCGATGTATGAATACCAAATTTTGAAAGATGTTCATAATTCGCAATTTCCCTAACCTTTCCACTTGCAGCCAATAAAGCTTTAGATGGAACGCATCCTCTGTTAACGCAAGTTCCTCCCATATCGCCACTCTCTATGATGGCAACTTTAAGGCCCTTTTCTGAAGCATGTTTGGCGGCATCAAATCCACCATAACCTGCACCAATAACTATCAAGTTAAAATCAAATTTTAAATTAGTCACTTTTGCTCTCTCTTTTTGAAGTTAATGCGGCTCTTCTCCTTTCAAGGAGTAATGGAACAGCCACGCAAGCCACATTTAAAGATTCTACAAGCTCATTATGCGGAATAGTAATTGTTTCATTAAATGCTTCTTTAATTTTATTGTGAATACCTGATCCTTCATTTCCTAAGATAAGAGCTGTAGGTTTCTGCCAATTTAGTTCCCAATAGGGTTTTAAGGTTATTTCTGCAGATTTGCGGGCTCCAGCTGTTAAGATCACCTGAAATCCTTGTTCATTTAAATCCTTTAAAGAAATTAATAACTTTTGAATAATAATATCTTCATCACCCTCAATTCTTTTAAAAGGCAGATGAAATATTGAACCACATGATGCCCTCAAGACTTTCGGGCCAAGTGGGTTAGCGCCGCCAGCTAATAAAATTTTGTTTACTCCTGCAGCTAATGCAATCCTAAATAGATTTCCCATATTTCCTGGATCTTGAATCCTATCAAGAATAAGAATAAGATCATCTTTCTCATCTAAAGAAAAATTTATTAACGAAGACCTATGAACTAACGCTGCGACGCCATCTGGATTTTTGGTAGAAATCGCAGATGCTAATGCATTTTGTGAAACGACATTAATTGAAGATGAATCTAAAATTGCTTTTTTGGTGTTATTTTTAGCTATCCAATCAGATGTTGCAATT
>ALPF01000029.1 GCA_000291825.1 Prochlorococcus sp. W8
CAGCACATCTTAATTTTTGTTTAGATATTTTGCTTACATCCTGACCCTTAAATTTGAGCAATTCTGCAATTGGGGCTGTTTTCCTTCCCTCCTTTAATTTGACTATTTCAAATCAATTGTGCTTCCTCCTATATCAATAACCATTATTTTTGAACCATATGGAATATTAATACCAATAGCTGCAGCAGTAGGTTCATCAACTAATGCGATCTCATCAATTTCTAATGAACTGCAAATATCAATAAGCCAT
>ALPF01000030.1 GCA_000291825.1 Prochlorococcus sp. W8
AGAAAATACTTTTATCTTCTCGGATTGATTTTTAGATTCATCTTTATTATTAAACTTATCAAGATTATTTAAATTACTGAATTCAATCCAATTTTTCTTTCGCATTATTTTCAGATTAGCTTATAGTTATTTAATAGGTATCATATACAAAATTGGTAAGCTCAATCTCTAATACAGATCAAGATAACAAAGATGAGAACTTGATACGTCCTTCCAAAAACGGAAGGTATGGAAGATTTGGAGGGCAATATGTTCCAGAAACATTAATGCCAGCTTTATTCGAATTGGAAAAAGCTGCTAAGGAAGCATGGCTAGACCAAAGCTTTATTAATGAGTTAGATCATCTTCTAACAACATATGTTGGAAGAGAAACTCCTCTTTATGAAGCTAAAAGGCTATCTGCTCATTATGCAAATTCAAATTCAAATAATCGTATATGGCTCAAACGTGAAGATTTAAATCATACGGGTGCCCACAAAATTAATAATGCACTAGGTCAAGCATTACTGGCAATAAGAATGGGTAAAAGGAGAATAATTGCAGAAACCGGAGCAGGTCAACATGGTGTTGCAACTGCAACTGTCTGTGCAAGATTTGGATTAAAGTGCATCATATATATGGGTGAAGAAGATGTAAAAAGG
>ALPF01000031.1 GCA_000291825.1 Prochlorococcus sp. W8
GGAACAGAAAACTAAAATAGTTGCTTCCGTAATTAGATCGCTCAAACTTCCTCCTCGTTTTAGAATTAAAATTTTAAAAGAAGATCCTGTAAGATTAGAATTAAACTTAACCCCATCTTACGGAAAAAATCCTGTAATTGTTGGATTAGTTGAATCTTTGGATTTAGTTGCACGAAGAGATAGAGAAGGTAGAATCCCTAAAGATCTACCAGGAACGTGGGATTGGACAGTGAGGCATGGCAAGGTAAGTACTGGAGGTTGGAACCCTTTTCTAAAAGAGGCTTTGCAGACTATGTTTGAGACTGGCTTACCTGGTATTATTTACGAAGAATTGACGGGTGATGAATATAAACCTGTTGATGGAGTAAGACATATAAAATAAAACATGAAATAATTTTCATATTTTTAGCGATAAAACGCTAAAATATTCTTAAATAAAGACGATTAATTATGAATGAGGAGAATCAGACCAGATTTGGTTTCGTTAATTTTGCTGAGACATGGAATGGTCGTTTAGCAATGATGGGCATATTAATAGGATTAGGTACAGAGCTTATTACGGGACAAAGTATTTTGAGACAAATTGGTATCGGTTAAATTATATATTCCTTTTGTTTAATTAATTTCTTCGGCTTGTATTTCAATTATTTTATTGCTTGCGTCAGTTGATAAATAATCTTCTTTTTGAGTGTTTTTTATAAAATTATTATCACAGTAGGGACAATTACCATTATTACCTATAATAGTTGATCCACAACTTTCACATAAGTTAATATTTGATTTAAAAGAACTTATACCTAAAAATCCTATAATTAATAATAGAAGCGGAATTAAGACGATCAATAATAGAAAATTTCCAATCAAACCTATCAAAAAATTTAATCCAAAAAGTGGGATTATTAAAATTAAGATCAATGAATAAGGAATTAATTTATTTTCCATGAATAAAACTATCGCATAAATCTCTTTCTATATTTATTTTTTTGTATTTCAATAATAGACATGCTTGCTATAACTACGCTCCAGCATTGTCCAAAATATAAAATAACTCCAAGCAGCCAAACCCACAAAGTTAGGACTAGGAAGCCTCCTATAAAGCCATAAGCCTGGAATCTGACACCTAAAGATAAAATACTTTTACTTACTGCTAAGTTTAAAGATGTCAACAGAATTCCAATTAAGATTGATCCTGGGATTAATGGTTTTAAAGGGACTTTTCTACTTGGTAATAAAGCTTGCAATAGTAATGCCATTAAAGAGAATCCAATCATAGGTACTGCGAACTGACCTACTTGTAATACAGGTAATTTTAAAAATATATTTGACAACCAATTACTGGAAGAAGATATTTCTTGAAGAACTGCTCCTGGAATCATTCTTAAATTTGCACTGATTTGGTCTAAGACCATCAGAAAACCTATGAAAAAGACTATTACAAAGGCTTCAATTCTATTTCTTAGAAATTTCGATGCTTGCTCTCTCCAAGGTGAAAAACTTTTTTTTGTCGGGAGCTCATCCTCCCAAAGGCGTTCAGAACCTCTTTGAAGTGATAGATAAGCATTACCAGCTGTAAATAGTAAAAACATTGCGCCTAAAATACCTGCTCCAAAACCTTGATCTATAAGTTTGAATAATGTGGTTTCTACCAGTTCTACCACTGATGGTGGTAATACTTGTGCTGCAACTGAGATTATCTTTTCATCAAGTCCTTCTTGTTTCCCCAGAAACCATGAAGCTACCGATAAAGATATTAACAGAATAGGAAAAAATGATTGAAGGGCATAATAAGCGAAAGCAGCACTTAAATCTATACAATCTGATTTACTCCATCTTTCACAAGCACCCCAGAAACTTTTAAGAATCCATTTGGCACTATTTTGCATATAAATTCTCTTCAAATATTTTTTTCTAACTTTTTATATTGTATCGAATACATATATTTTTCAAGTATTTGCAAATTTATACTTTATTGTTCTCAATTAATAAATTTCCCCATGGCTCCAAGTCATCAATATTTTTTTGTGTTCTGCCTGCTATTAGAGGAAAATTGATTGTTTCTAAATCCATTCCAGATTGAAGATTAAGAGGATTTATTTTTAACCAATTTATCTTACAATTAAGTTCCTCTAAAATTAGCCATGCTGCAGCAATATCCCATATTTTTGGAGTTGATTCGATAGCACCAAATGTTTGCCCCATTGCCACACTAGTTAAGTTAAGACTTGAAACTCCAAGTAGTCTTATTTTTCCAGGGAAAATTTCATTTGGATTTTTTTGTAATATTTTTATTGATCTACTGCATAAAGAGACGCATTGACTTCTTTGCAAATTATTTTCGCAGATAATTTTCTTATCATTAAGCCATACTCCCTCATTCTTAATGGCAACAAACTTTTTCTTCAAAGTTGGGATAATAAGAAATGAAGTTTGAGGTTTTCCTCTTAAGAATCTCGCTATTGATATTGACCAATAGGGAATTCCTGCAGCAAAGTTGGTGGTCCCATCTAAAGGATCTACAACCCAATATGCCTCATTATAAGGTACTTTTTTCTGACCTTCCTCGCTTAGAACTCCTTCATTAGGGGCAATATTTGATAATCCATTTACAATGGTTTGATCACTCCACATGTCGCAACTTGTTATTAGTGATCCATCTGATTTGTTACTAGCAGAAATATTACCAAAATCTTTTAACTGTTTTTCACTAACTGAATTAAACAAAGAATCTAATTCTTTTAATTGCGTTTGATTTAATTTGTCAATTGGATTTCCCATATATATAATTATGCATTAATAATCGCATAGTGAATAAATTTTACTTTTCATCTCATTATTTATAGTTTCGCATTTAGGTCTCTTTTTTAAGAAAGTTAATCTTTCAAGCTTATCAAGATTGATATTATAATTATATATTGCGTCTATATTTTTTGTTCTCGCATTAGTTAACTCTTTTTGTCTTAGCAAAACATCCTTTAAAGTTGATATGCCAACTTCATATCTCAACCTAGATAGTCTCAAAGCTTCTTCTGTTGATTTTATTTCTTTTTTTGTGGAGATGACTTTAGTTTGATTTTTGATTAAATTTAAATATGTTTCTGTGATATTTGTCTTTAAGATATTTTTTAAATTTGCATAAGCATATTTTTCAGATTCAAACTCTAATTTTTTTGCCTTTGAAGAATTTATATTTTGCCCTCCATTAAAGATATTCCATGTGAAATTTATGCTAATAGTATTCAGATAGCTTGATCTATTATCTTCAGGATCTAATGAACTTGTTAGTGCGCTTCCTTTTGAAAAACTGGTAGATAAATTATTACTTATATAAATAGTTGGTAAATTTGCATTTTTAAATATTTTGGCTTGATTTTTTTTAATTAGACCTTGTAGATTAATGTTTTTTAGAGAGAGACTATTCTTTAAACCATTATTAATATTTTGATTTAATCGATAATTCCAAAACCCCATTAATCTCTGTTTATTTTTAATGTTCAATTCTTTTTTAGAGTCTAAATTTAATATTTCCTTTAGTGAAATTATACTTATTTCCTCAATGATTTTCTTCTCTTCCAATAATTGTCTATCTCTTGCAAGTTGAGAATTTGCTTCAAGAACATCAAACTTTGTTCCAATCCCAACTTCTAATTTAGATTTAGCGTCTTTTAAACTCAATAAAGATAAATCAACAGCTATTGATGCATTTTGTCTGTTTTCGTATGATTGCTGAAATCTATGAAATCTTAATTTGGCTTCTTGTATTAGATCATATTTTTTTATCTCAAAATTATTTTTCGCAATTTCATAATTTCTTCTCGCAGAGTTAATCTCTAAACCTCGTTGAGGGTCAATAATATCCCATCTGATTAATAGAGATGGATTAGCCTTAAATTGGGAAGTTTTTGTATTAGGTGTACTACTATTGTAATTTTTGCCATATAAATATTGAGGAAGTCCATTGGCATTTAAGTCTAGAGATGGATATCTTTTGGAAATTTTACTTGAAAGGTTATAACTTGCTGCAGAAACTAATTCTTGGAGAGACTTTAATTCAAGATTATTATTTGAGAGAATGATTGGTATATCTTCAAATTTGATATTGTCCTTATTTAATGATTTTTGAACGGGTATAGATTTTGTACTAGCTATTGTGCCAGAAATATAAGACGTGAATGGTCCTAAGCAAAAAAGATATATAGCTATTGAAGATCTAAAAGGTAATTTAAACATGATATGCAAATCTTTTCGCGGTGCTAATACCCATAAGATTCTTAATAATATCATTTGCATCATCTACAACGTGAATTTCAGTCCCTAATGCTTTCTCTACTTCTGCAATATTTTTATCATCTAAAAACAAATCAGTATTTATCTTTAACATCATCGAAGGTATAAATATGGCTTCACCTAAATCCTTATCTTTTAAACCTATAATTAGATCCTCTCCTGTAAGTAATCCTGTTACAACTTGTTCTTGCCCCCAATATATACTTGGTAGGCCATAAAGATTAATATTTAAACCAATAATTTCATTTAGTTTATTTTTAGTAGGAATAAGTGCTTCATAAACTAACTTCCCTACAACCCAACTAACGGACCTTTGTTGTTTGATTCTTTTTGGTAATGATTTAGTTTTTATCTCTAACATTTTAAGAAAACTTCTAATTGTTCCCACTCCATTTGATTCTTGTGGCATATCTTCATAGCTTTTATATTGTGGTAATTCTTTTCCTGCGATTAAATACCATTCATCAGATAACCAACAAAATCTTGTACCAATCTTTTTTTGCATGTCTCTTTGGATAGTTTCAACTTGATCAATTATTTGTAAAGCATATTCTTGATTTATGGCAACTAGCCCATCCTCTTTGGGTCTGAACTTGGTTAAACCTACGGGCACAATTGCAACGGAAAGAACTGTTTTTTGAGTCCTTTTATAAAAATAAGATAAATCATATATAGATTGTTTTAAAATATCTTCATCATTGATATGTGGACAAATTACTATTTGAGCATGTATTTGTATAGCATTCTTCTCAAACCATGTGATTTGATTTAAAATTTCTCTTGCTTTTTTATTAATTAATAATCTTTCTCTTACATCAGCATGCGTTGCATGAACAGAAACAAATAAAGGTGATAATTTTTGTAATGCAATTCTGTCCCAATCCTCTTTTTTTAAATTTGTTAATGTTAAATATGATCCATATAGAAAACTCATCCTATAATCATCATCTTTTAGATATAAACTTGTTCTCTTCCCCGGAGGTTGTTGATCAATGAAGCAAAAAGGACATTTATTATTGCATTCTTTTAGTGAATCAAATAAGGCATCTTTAAAATTTATCCCTAAATTTAAGTCTTGATCTTTTTCAATTGTTATATTATGAATTTTTTTATTTTTGTCTAATACTGATATTTCAAGAATTTCTTCACTAATAAGGATTTGATAATCTATTAAATCTCTTGGTTGAATACCATTAATACTGATTATTGAATCTCCTGATTCAAATCCTATTTCAGCTGCAATAGAATCCGAATCAATAGAATCAATCATAGCAGGGTTTATTTTTTGCTTCTGTTTAGCAATTAATACATCATTTGAATTTTCTAAGTAATTAGTTTCTTGCCACACTGTACAGATGCTAAATTGCTTTTACCCTTTATATTGTAAACTCACATAAGAATTAAAAACTATAAATGCATCAAATTATGTGTTTCTATTTAAGATTATTTTTTATCTAATGAATTTCTCTAGCAACAGTTTTGTTAAAATTAGCTTAAATTTATTTAAGTTACATTCATATTAATAGTTAATTGGAAGAGGTAATTACTAAAAAATTGAGTAGCAAAGAAGACGATAAATCTATGTTTATAGAAGAAATTCATATTGTAGAGGATACTTTTTTATCTTCCTCAAATACCTTACGTTTCTGGTCTGCTTTTTTTGTGATATTGCCTATTTTTTTTCAAGCACCCTGGGTAAGGTTTCAACCAAATAGTTCTTTATTATTTACATTTTTTATTCTCTCTACTGCAATATTTCTTACAAGTGAACCATCAAAAAAATATTTTATAATTGGCTCTTTATTATTTGGAGTATCTGGAAGTTGGTTGGGAGGATCTTTATTTTGGGGTTGGTTAAGTTCACATCCTATACTTCATATTCCTGTTGAAGCTGTTGCACTCCCTTTAGCATTGTTTGGCTTAGGTACAAAATGGAAAATTGGATCTAGTTTTTATATTTCTTCTTTATTTGGAACAGCCATGACGGATATTGCAATATATTTAACTGGAATCATGGATCAATGGATGGAGGTAATTAGTGCAGATTCAGAAAATGCCCCTATTATTCTTCAAAAAACATCAGAAAATCTTATTGCTTTCAAACCACTATTAATAATTTCATTATCAGGATTATTTTTGTGGTTTATTTCTCAAAAGGTGGCTTATTATGCTTCATTTAATTCTTCTAATAAAAGATCACTATTAGTGGCAAGTTATGTTTTGCAAACTACATTAGTTGTTGATGGGATATTTATTTTATTAGCAATCATAGAGCCTTCTTTAAGTGGTTTGGTTTAATGTTAAGACCTCCATTTTCAAAGCAATTAATAGAAATCAATGAATGGGATGTAATTGTAGTTGGAGCTGGGGCAGCAGGTTTAATGGCATCTTTAGAACTACCAGAAAATTATAAAGTTCTACTTTTAAATCGTAATACCAATCAAAATTCATCAAGTAGATGGGCGCAAGGAGGAATTGCCTCAGTAGTCAGACCTGATGATTCTTTTGATTTGCATATCCAGGACACAGTCAATGCTGGGGATGGTCTTTGTGATTTGCGGTCTGTAGAAATGCTTGTTAAAGAGGCTCCTGGATGTGTTAATAGACTTCAAAAGCTAGGTATGATTTTTGATCAAAATTCCAATGAATTATCTACAACTTTAGAAGCAGCGCATTCTTGTAGAAGAGTTTTACATGTAAAAGATAGGACTGGAAGAGCGCTTGTTGAAGTATTAGAGGATCATATTGAGAATAAGAAAAATGTTTTGCATTGCAGAGGAGTAAGGGTTACTAATATATCTGTAGAAAACAATTGCTGCAATGGGGTTCAAGTCTTAGATGGATCTAATTTATATTGGATTCATGCTAAGGCTATTGTTTTAGCTACTGGTGGAGGAGGCCATCTTTTTGCTAATACAACTAATCCTCCCCAGTCAGCTGGAGAAGGGATTTCATTGGCCTGGGAGGCAGGGGCTGCAATAGAAGATTTGGAATTTATACAATTTCATCCAACTGCTTTAAAGTTTTATGGTGCTCCTTGTTTTTTAATTTCTGAAGCATTAAGAGGAGAAGGTGCGGTATTGGTAGATGATTTTGGTAATAGTCCAGTTAGTAAATTACATAATAAGGAATTATCAACTAGAGATCAAGTCAGTAGAGCTGTTATGAGTTATATGAAAAGTAAAAATATAGATCATGTAGGTTTGGATCTTAGATTGATCAAACCAGAGGTCATAATAAAAAGATTCCCTACGATATTAAGTAGATGTCAAGAATATGGTATTAACCCGCTTAATGAATTGATACCTGTAGCACCAGCAGCGCATTATTGGATGGGTGGTGTACATACAGGTATGAATGCCTCTACTACAGTGAAAGGTTTATATGCTATTGGCGAAGTTGCGTCAACTGGCGTTCATGGAGCAAATAGACTAGCTAGCAATTCATTAATGGAGTGTCTTGTTTTTGCGAGAAAATTATCAGAAATTGATTTAGAGAAAAGAAAAGATTTGAAATCTTCTAAAAGGTTTCTCGTACAAGCAAGGGATATTAATTTAAATAAGGATTTTTGTAATCAAATTTCAAATAAGATAGATAATTTAAGAAAATCATGTTGGCAATTTTTAGGAGTTTCAAGAGTAAAAGAGAATATGCTGAAGTTTGTAAAAGAACTTAATATTGAGTACGCAGATTTAAATCAAAATGAACTTCTTATTATGACCAAAAAGCTTGGTTTTGATGAAAGAATTACACTTAATGAGCCCAACAGAAGAGCTCTCAATCTAATAATGGATTTAAATAATAGGCAGATTACTACAAAACTATTATTAGAAGCTTGTCTTTTTAGAGAAGAAAGTAGAGGCGGACATTTTAGATTTGATTTTCCAAAGAAAAGTGAAGAATGGAAGTGTCATTCAAGACAAATAAAAAAAGAAAAAATTCAAAAAAGATATATCAAAAATTAGTATCTCCTGTATAACCAGTCATATTGGCTAATTCTTGGAGGTCTCTCGTTCCACTATAAATCTTATTATTTATCTCCCATGAAGGAAATCCTTCAATTCCTTTTTGAGAACAGAGTTCATATTGATTATCAATTCCATCTTTAGCACATTCAATAATAGTCAATTCTTTAGTTGCTTTTTTGCCAAATAATTGTTTTTGATCATGACAATGAGGACACCAGTAGGCACTATACATTATTACTTTATTATCATTTAAAAAATTAGCAAAATCAATTTTTTGTTTCGAGCTATTTGTAGTTATGAGTGGTGCTGATTTTTCTGAAGAATTAATAATTTCGCTAGCTTTTGAAGGATCAACTTGGTTAGACCATATTAATCCTCCTAAAAGAACTATAAAAGCAATTGTGAATCCTCGATAAAGCATAGGTTCTCTATTTTCAAATTTTGCACCAATAATAGTCAGTATAAAAATAGAAAACGATAAAAAAGCTGAAAGGATACAGAAAATGCAAAAAGCTTCTATCTTAAAAAACATTATATTAATAAGTAAAAAACTAAATACTGACGATCCTAAAGAAATTAAATAAAGTAACCACCACAGAAATCTACTTAACTTTTCTTTAGGGGGTAATATTTTTAGTGTAAGAATTATAGTTAATAAAAGAATTAAAGAATAAGTTATTAGTCCAGCAAGAGATAAAGGAACATTTATTTGTTGATTGCTAAATAAGGTTCCCCATGGGCTATTTAAAACAGCATCGCATCCATTGATCCCAGGGCAAGAAAGAGAGGAGAATAATCCCCATTTTTTAAGAGTAATTGAACCTGTATCTACAATCCCAATAGTGCTTAAGAGAGCTATTAATATTTTTGGCCATTTTATAGCTTTTTCATTTGAGCTCTTAATTGTATTTATTCTCATCAATACTTATCAAAATATAACTATATCTATTTTAATGATTCTATTTGATAATAGAAATTAATTTTTGAATTAATAAAAATTATTTAAATTAACTTAATAGCTCTTAAAAGTTTATCTAATGCAAATGCTGCTCCAAAGCCAAATAATAAAAATGCAAAATAGAAGATAATATTCATAGTAAACCTTTTTTTTTAAAATTAGCAATTTTTCGTTTTAATTAATCAATATAGTCTAATTTCTTAATCTTGGATATATTTAATATTTCTCGCAATGCATTCTTCAGCCTTTTGTAATTCTCTACCTAAATAGAGTGCATGATCTAGCTTAGATATTAAAATTTCTTCCTTCTCAGAAAGTAAAATCCCAACTTCCTTAGCTGTGTGTCCAATGAAGATTTTATTATATTGTCTTATATTTTCATTCTTACATGTTATTGGCATATTTGTATCTGGATCAATTGCCAGTCCCTTCTTGTTAATCTTATTGAGATAGTGTTCAACAATGATCTTTTTCTTAATTAAATCTACTTTTATTAGGAAGTAACCATTTGGATCTAACTTAATATTTCTTTTGGATAATTCTTTATCTATATTTTTTCTTGCATTTTCTGAGGAAATTAAATCCATCTAATATTATTAAACTCATTACTTATCATATAATAAGAATTTTTTATTTAATAAAAGGGATTGAATTATTTTCTATTTCAATTTCATCAAAAGTCATTTTATTGGTTTTTTTAAGCCAATCACAAATTATCTTTTCCATGGCATTATTAAACCATTTGTGAAAACTTTTTGTACTTTTAGCATAAAATCCTCTTCTCCTTTTTTGTTTGCCTCCTGCCCCTGGATCAAATCTTTCAATATTGTTTGCGATTGCCCATTCAATTGGTTTGTAATAGCATAATTCAAAATGAAGATTATCAATTTCACTATTACATCCCCAATATCTTCCCCATAAATTTTTGTTATTTTTAACGCACATTGACATCGCGATTGGCTCATAAGAGTTATTTTCGTAAGCACTAAAAATTAGAAGATTTTCTTTATTCTCAATACTATTTTTAAAAAAATCAGAAGTAAGGTATTTACTACCCCATATCCCCCATTTAAGGCAATGCTGCTCGTAAAAAAAATGCATATCTTTTAAAACCTCTTCATTTATATTCCTACCCGTTAAGGTTTTTATATGAATATTTTTATTATTGATTGATTTTCTTTCTCTTTTAATATTTCGTCTTTGATTAGAGTTGAATCTTAATAAATAATCGTCAAAAGATTTTTCAGATTGAGAGATCCATTCACTTCTTATATTCACCCAATCATGATACCCCAATTCTTCTAAAAAATTGCTCCAATTATCATCAACATATAAGAAATTACAACTTAATATATTATTTCTTTTTGCAAAATTTTCGATTTTATCAATCAAAAAACTAGTTATTTTATCCCTATTCAAATTCTCTTCATATAAAAATTGATAACCTTCAATTGGACTATAAGGACTCATGCCAATTAATTTAGGATAATAATTTAAATTAAGATCCTGAGCTAATCTTGCAAATGATTGATCAAAAATAAATTCTCCATAACTATGATTCTTAAGAAAAAGAGGAGCGATTGCACATAATTCTTTTTTAGCTTTTCTATAAGCCAAAAAATAAAGGGGTTGCCAACCAGTTTCTCTCGCAACAGTATTAGATTTTTCGAGATTTTTGATCCAGGACCATTCATAAAAGGGATTATTATTTTTTTTATTAAATTCATCCCAAATCTCTTTTTTGATTTCAGAAATGGAAAGTTTTATTTCTAAGTAATAATTATTTGCATCCATAAAATTTTAAAATTCAAGAAATCTATTTATTTTTTTTATGTAATGTATAAATATTTCATTAGTTTTTAATTGCTTAAAAGATTTTATTATCCATTCATTGTTAAAATCTAAAATTTTTTCATCTGTTTTATAAGGAAGCCATATATATTTTCCTCCAATAATTTTGGGTATAATTGTAATTTTTATTTCATCAATTAAATCCTCCATCATAAATGAATGTATTAGTTTTGCTCCTCCAAGTAAAGCTATTTTTTCAATCCCTTCTTTTTTTAAGTTTGCTAATGTTTGGAGCCATGAATTTTTATAAAAAAACTCTTTATCGAAATTTAAATCTTTGGTAATTTTTTTTGGATTTGAATTTATTAACCATCTTTTAATTGGCTGATTAAAATAAATCCATTCTTTTTGAAAATTATTAGGGTTGCCAGCAATAATCGAAATGGGTTGCGAATCTTTGATTATAAATTTTGTTTTATCTATAAATTTTTTTATAAGAAATGTGCTTTGATGCACTTTAAGTGTACCTGATCCAAATATCGTGGCATCAACTTTAGATATAGCATTATTAAGTATCTTCTTATCTTCAAAACTCCCAATATGAGCAGATTGATTTATGGGAAATGATAATCTTCCATCAATACTTGATGCAATAACTAAAATTATATTTGGTTTTTTCAAGCCTGAATAACTAAGGAGTTTTCGAGATTTTTTTGTAAAGAATTTAGAATACTCTGCTCAACATAGATTTCTGCAGCATTATTTGGACTTTCTTGTAGTCTAATCTTATGTAAATTTGCTCCAATATTTTTAATTGGCAAGGTAAGTATGTCTGCAATGTGTAATGCTATATTCTCGCAAGTTGGTACACAAGTTCTAAAGTATTCAATATCTTTATTCAAGAAAGTATGATCAAGCTGTTCAACAATAAGTTCGTCAATTATTGTTTGTAGTGATGGTAAGTCACATATCATTCCAGTTCTTGGATCAATATCACCTCTAACAGTAACATCTAGAAAATAATTATGCCCATGTCCATTAATTCTGGCACATTTACCATAAATCTTTTTGTTTTCACTTAGTGTGATCTCATCTTTAGCTAGTCTATGAGCAGCATTAAAATGAGTTTGAACTGTTAATAAAGCTTCCATTTTTTTTCCGTAATAATCCGCCCATAATGTAGGGCTTTCGTAAAGTTTTAATCCAGTTAATGGTAAATCATTTTTTAATCGATCCCAAATAATACTAACTAAAGCTTCTGTGGTAGGAAGTATTCCTGAATCTTTAGTTATGTCAAATTCTGGCCAAACATCATTTAAGAATCGAAAGTTTAGGGGTTCAGTTACTTTATCTTTTATAGAATGTTTTACATCAGAAAGATTTAAAACCATTCCATAAGAATCAAGTTCGCCTCCCATCGATACAATTAGCTCATAATTATGACCATGTCCTGGAGCTAAACTGCATTTTCCAAATAGAGCAAGATTTTCTTCTGGGCTTTTCTCTGGAAGCCAGTAACGATGACTAGAGCTAAAACAGGCACGACGAGTAATCACGCATTCTCGCCCTTCACCATGTTTTGATTTGGAATGAAATAATGACATGTTTACTTGTACTGTTACTATCTTAGAGTCTTAAATAGTATTTTGTCTGTATGGAACGAAATTTCACTAATGGTCTTATAAAAAAATTAAGAGGAAGAAGTATATTTTTAATAGGAATGATGGGCTCAGGGAAATCATCAACTGGACCTGTTCTCGCTGAGATTTTGAAATATAAATATGTAGATCTTGATGTATTAATTGAAAAATTAACTAAAAAAACAATTGACAAAGTTTTTAGCGAAGAAGGTGAGGAATATTTTCGAGATTTGGAAACTCAATGCCTCCAGGAAATTATAAAATTACCATCTGTTGTGGTATCAACTGGAGGAGGGGTGGTTTTAAAAAAAGAAAATTGGGGTATTTTACGTCAAGGCATTATTGTTTGGCTTGACATAAATAAAGAGATTGCGCTTAATAGATTAAATTCTAAAGATAATATTAGACCCCTATTAAAGGGTAATATAGATCTTAAATATGAAGAAATTTTTGAAACCAGAAAAGATATTTATGCTCAAGCAGATTTAAGAGTAGAAATTAATAATGAAGGGGTGAAAAATGTAGCTGAAAAAATTCTTAATACTCTAAAAAAAAGGATCAATAATTAATTAGGGTCTATTCTGACTGCAAACCACTTTAAAGTATATCCTGGCTTGATCTCTAGTTCACAGGTATTCTCTAGGAAATCTTCTATATTTTCCTCCTTTTCAAAGTCTTCATTTTGATTTATTGTTGGAAAATCAACTTTAGGTAACCATTTTTTTAACCACTCAATTGCTTCTTTTTTAGTTACTATTTCTTCTTTTTTTTCAGGTTCCAATATTACAAAATGTTCTACAGATCTTATTAGTGGGTTTGACATGTTTAAAAAATTTTTAGCTTTTATTTTAGTAATGACTATTGTAATAATAAATTGCGACAAAGTTAATGCATTAGTAGACGAAGATGTTCAACAATTTCTAGAGAAAAGAGAAAGATCATGGCCTGATTGGAGTTTAATCAAATTAAAAAAATCAGATATAAAAAAAGATCTTATTTACCCGGCTTGGTTTGAAGGTGATTGGGTTGTTTATTCTCAGGATCTCAATGATCTATCTAAAGATGCAGTAAAATATACAGTTCGTTTTATAAAAAATAAATCAGGCCAAATCGTAGGAGATAGAGCAAATAATTCTGAATCTATTGGAAAATCAATTCTTGGAGACAAACTCAAACAAGTTAAATCTGATCCAAATTCTTTTAATAACCAAATAATTTATTTACAGGATAATGAATTTATTGAGTCTAGGGTTACTGCTAGAAATCAAATTTTTGATGATGAACTTTTTTTTGCAGATGAATTTTTTATTCAATCATTTCATAAATCTGGGGTTACTAGATTAAATCAAGTTGAAACGATGAGTAAATTTTATAAATGTAATAATAAAGGATTTCAGTCATCACAGTTAATAAAACCTGAGATTTGCGGTTTTCAATATCAAGCTACTTATGGTTCAAAAATAGGCAGCACCAATGTTAAGGCAATATCTACTAATAAATATAAATTAAATTTTAGATTTATTGGGACTGAGCACTAAATAGATCTTCTTCTAATCTATCTCTCCAATTAAATAGATTTTCTAGATATGGATTATTAATATATTCTTGACAACCTTCTCCTGCAAGAATAGGCCCTGAAGAAGTAGGGAATTTTAAAAGAGAAAGTTGAGCTGCAATTGAAATATCTGCTATGGTAAGACTTTCTCCAATTATGAATTTCTTATTAATTAATGATTTTGATAGTGATTCTAAAATTTTCTGTAATTCAATATTAGATTTATTAGATAGAACTACATTGGATATTTTACTTAAATTTTTAAATGGTAATTTTTCAAAAATTCCTCTTATTGATGAGGGTAATTCATTTGGAAGTAAAGCAGCTCTTAATTGTGTATTTTCAAGAGCTGATTTAATTAAGGCTTGCTTACAAATGGAAGCCATTGTTGTATCGGCCCAATCTTCAATAATTTTTGATTGTGATAAATGAATTGGATCTGAGGGAAATAACGAATTATTAGTATTTTTTGAATCTATGTATTCACAAATAGTTGAGGAGTCGCTAATAATTTGACCATTTTCATCCATTATTACAGGTAATTGTTTTTGTCCAGATATTTTAAAAATTTCTATTTGTCCAAGTGCTGGTGAAATTTCTTCAACTCTATATTTAAGGTTTTTAGCATGTAAAGCCATCCTAGTTTTTAAACAAAATGCACTATGTTTAAATTGATATAATGTAATCATGTTGTTAAGGTTTTTAAAAACTTAGCTAAAAAAGTACACTATTTGTGGGGTTTATGGGCGAATTCTTTTCTAATGTTGCAAGATATCCTAAATATTTAATTTCAATCATTGTCGGTGGACTAGTTGCCTTACTAGGACCATTATTTAAAAATATTGCAAACCCTTTTACCGCAATTGCATTAATATCATCCTTAATAAGTGCGATAATTACTTTTTTTTTCGTACTAAAAGCAATGACTAATCCAGTTGTCTAGTAATTAATCATGAATAATAATCGCCGAATCGAAAAAGTATCCTCTCTTTTAAAAAAAGAAATAAGTTTAATATTAATGAATGATTTAAATAATAATTTAATTCTTGAAAATTTTGTTTCAATCACAAAAATTGAATTATCAGGAGATTTACAACATTCCAAAGTATTTATAAGTACATCAGCTGAAGAAAAAATTAAACAATTAATATTAGAAAATTTAAATTGTGCTAAGAATAAAATAAGATTTTTACTAAGTCAAAGAGTTAAGATGAGGAGAATCCCTGATCTTGTATTCAAGATAGATAGAGTTTTAGATCAAGGTATAGCGGTTTTAAAAGTTCTTGATGAATTAAGAGAAAAAAATGGCAAAAACAAATAATCTCAATAACAAATAAGTATGGGAAATTTACCATTAGATAAAAAAAATATTGTTATTACTCGTGCGAAAGATAAAATCTCTGATGTGAAGGATTTGTTTAGTAAACAAGGTGCAAAAATATTTGATCTACCAGCTTTATTAATAGATTATCCTGATGATTTAACTCCTTTAGACAATAGCTTATTGGATATAAATAAATTTCATTGGATTATTTTTTCTAGTAGTAATGGTATAAAATATTTGGAAAAAAGATTAACGCATAAGGGTCGCTCATTAAGAAACTATGCAGGCAAAATTAAATTTGCAGTTGTTGGAAAAAAAACCTCAGAATGTTTAAACTCTTTAGGAATTCAAGCAGACTTTGTTCCACCAAATTTTGTAGCTGAAAGTTTATTAGAAAATTTTCCACTCTCACAAACAAAAGAAAGAATTTTATTACCTAGAGTACAATCAGGAGGGCGAAACATTATTGCAGAAAAATTGAGAGAAATGGGGGCAATAGTTGATGAGGTTGCATCTTATGAATCAAAATGCCCAAATACAATGCCAAAAGACACAGAAAAGGCTTTAAAAGAAGGGATCATAGATGCAATAATTTTTTCGAGCGGTAAAACTGTTTTTAATTCGGCAGTTTTACTAGAAAAATATCTAGGGCATAAATGGCTTTCAATGATTGAAAATATCCATCTATTAACTATTGGTCCCCAAACCTCAATAGCTTGCAATAAAGTTTTTAATAGGGTTAGTAGGCAGGCGGAAAGTCATACTTTTGAAGGTTTGTTGGATGCAACCATTAAATATTTTAGTTAGCTTTTTCAGAACAATAATTATTTTCAACAAGACCTTTAAATCTATCAATGTTAGCTTGTAATTCATTTGTTACCATTTTTCCAAGTATGTTTTCTTCCATTAATCTTGCAATCATTTTTGGTAGTTCATAAGTAATGGATAAAGTAACTAAGGTTGATTTTTCATGATTTTTTTGAAACAAGACAGATCCTCTTGTGGGTAGACCACCCACCGATTCCCATTTAAGTTTTTCTAAATCAATTCTTTCCGTAATTTGAGCTTTCCATCTGAATTTAAAGCCATTTGCTGCGAGTGTCCATTCTGTTAAATCAGGTAGAGTAGAGGTTTCTTGATCAATCGTTTTTACTGATTCAATCCAACTCATCCATAGTGGCATTGAATCTAAATCACTCCAAGTATCCCAAACATTTTGAAGCGGAGCGTTTACTGTCGTTACTACATCATGGTTCAGCCAAGTACCCATAATTAATTGACTGAAAGATTTTTTGCTAGATCAACTTTTTTGTCAAGCATTACTGAAGCCGCCAAATGTCCGCTCATTGTTGCTCCTTCCATAGAATCTATATAATCTTGTTTAGTATAACTCCCCGCAAGGTAGAAATTCTCTATAGAGGTTTTTTGATTGGGTCTATAAGGTTCCATACCAGGTGATTCTCGATAAAGGGATTGTGGAATTTGAACAACATTACTCCAAAGGAGTTTTAGGTTTTTAGATGATGGGAAAAGGTTACGAACTTCTTTAACTATTTCTGCTGTAATTTTTTCTGTAGATCTTCCCATCCATTTGTCACCTGGGGTTAATACGCATTGAAGGAGTGAGCCCATTCCTTCTTTTCTATAATCAACTGGACTAGTTAATGCTAAATCAGCAAAACAACTAAACGAAGCATCAGCAGAGTATAAAAGATTATCTAATCCAGTAGGTTTTTCATTATTTTTATTAAAATTATTTAATTCAGTTACCCATCCATCATATCTTAATTGGATTGTAGCTACAGCAACTGCTCTAAGTTTTTTTAAGCCTGCAAATTCATTAAATCTATACCATTCTTTGGGAATTATCTTTTTTATTCCAGGAACATCGCATGCTGCTAAATATTTATCTGCATAAATAAATTTTTCTTCCTTAGAATTTGAAACTTTTATTTTTTCTACTTTGTAAGAAGAGTTTGATTCTTTAAAAATAATTTTTTCAACTTTATGATTGAGATGTATTTTTGCTCCTTTTTTTATAATGTAATCAACTATTGGTTGAGTGAGACATCTGTGAGGTGAACCTTTGAGTAAGTTTAATTTTGAAGCTTCTGTTTTAGCTGCAAACATCATGAAAATCGTTAGCATGCATCGAGCTGAAATATCTTCGCAATTAATAAATCCTAATGCATAAGCTATTGGATCCCACATTCTTTCTAAGCTTCTTAGGCTGCCCCCATGATTTAAGAACCATTGTTTAAAGCTAATCTTATCTAGATCTCGTATTATCACCATCGCCCCCTCATAATCTATTAAGCCGCGAACTATAGGACTAGTTCCTAAAGCAAGTGCATTCCTAAACTTATCAACAATATTTAATTGTTCTGTTGTAAAAAAAGCTTTTAAACCGTTAAAAGGTGCTCCAATAGCAAATCTGAAATCTAAAGATTTTAAATTCCCACCTTCGTTAATGAATAAATGGGTATGGTCTTTGGGTAGTAAGTTGTCAAATGCACCAACTTTTTTCATTAGTTTGAATAAATTTGCGTAATTATAAAAAAATACATGTAATCCCATTTCAATATGATTACCTTCCTTATCAACCCAACTGCCAACTTTACCTCCCCAAAATGGACGACTTTCATAAATTTCAATTTCATGACCATTATCAACAAGATCTACAGCAGCAGTTAAACCTGCTAATCCGGAACCAACTATTGCAATTTTCACAATTTTTTTATTAAATATAACAAATCAATTATAGAAATAGTATCTTATGTGCAATCTTCTAACGATTTTTTTATAGTATTATTAATAAGTTAAATTTTCAATATGAATGAAAGAGCAACTGAAGAAAAATTAAAAAATTCTGATGATGGCAAAGGTATTTTAATTACGAATAGTGCAATTCAGCAGATTTCTAACTTATTAAAAAACCAAACTGATAAAAATGCATTGAGAGTTGGTGTGAGATCCGGAGGTTGTAGTGGAATGAGTTATACCATGGATTTCATAACTAAGAATCAAATAAATTCTGATGATAAAATATATGATTATTCATTAAGTGATGATCAGTTTTTTCAGGTTGTTTGTGATCCTAAGAGTTTGCTATATATTTATGGGATGCAATTAGATTTCAGTAATGAATTGATAGGTGGGGGTTTTAATTTTACCAACCCAAATGCATCTCAAACTTGTGGATGCGGAAGCTCTTTTGCTGTTTAAAAATAAATAAATATGAGTGATGTTGAAAATGAATTTAATTCAGCTTTATCTAAATATAAAGCTGGAGAGGACATAAACAAAATAGCGCTGGAATTTAAAGAGATTATAAATAAGATTCCAAATCATTTTGCTGCATGGACTTGTTTGGCATGGCTTCAACTGCTTCAAAAAAACAATGAAGACGCTTTATTTGCAGCAAAACAAGCAGTAAAACTAAATGGTCAAGATCCACAGGCCAGAATGAATCTTGCTTTAGCCTTATTAGCCACTAATAATAAAGGTGTTAGAGATCATGTAGATTTGATAAAAAGACTTATTATTTTTGCGCCTGAATTAGAAGAAGATTTAAAAGAGTCAGTAAATGATGGTTTATCAAGAAATTCTGATTGGAGTGAATTAAAAAAAATAAAGAAGTGGTTGGATTTTTAGTTGTCTAGGATTTTAGTTATCAGTAATGGACATGGAGAAGACATTTCTGGATGTTTATTAGCAAAAAGACTTATTGAACAAGGTAATCAAGTTGATGCTTTGCCAATTGTTGGTCATGGGAATTCATATTTAAGAGAAAATATAAGGATAATTGGTAAAACACGATTATTCAATACAGGAGGTTTAGGATACAATTCATTTAAAGGAAGGTTAAATGATTTAGTAAATGGGCAAGTTATTTATTTATTAAAAAAATTATTTTTAACTTACTCATTAAGAAAAAAATATGATTCGTTCTTGGCAGTTGGTGATATTGTTCCAATTCTTTTTGCCTGGTTTTGCAGAAAAAAATACTTTCTTTATTTGGTTGCTTATTCAAGTCATTATGCCGGAAAGTTAGTGCTCCCTTGGCCATGCAAATTTTGCTTAAAATCAAATAGATTAAAAAAAATTTATTCACGAGATCAGCTAACAGCTGATGACTTGACGTATCAGTTAAAGAGGAAGGTCTATTTTTTCGGCAATCCATTCATGGATATCTTTGATCAATGTGAGAATAAGTCGGATAACTCTAAAACAATTTTTAACTTATTACCAGGAAGTCGTTTACCTGAAATTGAAAACAATTTTATTATTATGCTTGATTTATTAGAAAATCTATCTAACTATAAAATTTTTAATGATATTTCATTCGAATTTGCATTGGTAGATTCTTTTTCTAAGAATAAAATTCAAAAAATTTTATCTCAGAGAAATTGGCAATTTCAATCTAACAATAAAGAAGTTAATATTATTGTCTATAGTTTTAAATCAATTTATATAAGTTTAATTTGGAATTCTTTTGAAAGAACTTTAAGTAGAAGTGATATCGTAATAAGTATGTCTGGCACGGCAGCTGAACAAGCTGTAGGTTTAGCTAAACCAGTAATTCAAATAGATGGATCTGGACCTCAATTTACAAGTTCTTTTGCTAACGCACAAAGAAGACTCTTAGGGGATTATGTGTTTTGTGCAACTAAATATAAAAATAGTGATGAAAAAATCCAGGAAACCATAGATATAATTTTTAGGGTAATGTACTTATTAAAACTAGATAAAAAATTTTTAATTTGTTGTAAAAAAATTGCTAAATCTAGACTAGGGAGTATTGGAGCTAGTTTACAAATTTCAAAAGATATTAATGATAATTTAATTAATGGAAAATAATAAATTTAAAAGTTTTATAGATCAAGTTTTATTAATTAATTTATTTCTTGTAATTATTTTTGCATTATTTTTTATATTTTCAGTGATTATGGAGATAAACGGGTTTTCAATTTATCTCGACTTATTTAGGAGGATTTGGAATCCATTGATAATTCCTCTCATAACTTTATTAATATTAAGTTCTTTATGGAGTGGAATTAATTCTTGGTTAAAGCAGAGAGGGCATTCTGAAGAGTAGGATATTTGAATTTAAAAAAGTTATTTTTGAGCCTAATACTTATAACTCTTTGACCTTCTAAAACTAATTTGGCTCCGTCTCCTAACATTAATCTTAATGGAGCTCCAGGCACGGGAAGTAGATTTGGTCTTTTTAGGCTACTAGCTAATTGAGAGGAGAATTCTTTCATCTTTACAGGTTCTGGTGCTACTGCATTAAATATTCCATTATACTTCTTATCTTTAATAGCATTGATTATTAGTTCACATAAATCATCTCTATGGATCCAGCTCATCCATTGATTGCCATTACCAATTGGCCCGCCAAGTCCAAGTTTGAAAATAGGTAGCATTTTACCTAAAGCACCTCCATCTTTGCCAAGGACAATTCCTATTCTAAAAATTACTAATCTTGTAAAAAATGGTTTTTTCAAAGCTTCTTCCTCCCAATTTTTACATAATTTTGCAAGAAAATCTTCTCCATTGGTGCTGGCCTCTGTGAATTCATAACTGAGACTTGTCCCGTAGTAACCGATAGCAGAAGCATTAATAATAAATTTTGGATTAATTTTCAGAGACTTTAAGTTTTTCATAAGATATTTTGTAGTATTAATTCGACTATCCTCAATTTCTTTTTTTTGAATAGCAGTCCATCTTTTATCAGCAATTGGCTCGCCTATTAAATTGATAATCCCATCACTATCTTTTAGTTTTTTAATAAGATTTTCGTTAGACCAATTTTTTTCATTTGTTGCGTCTAATTTTAAAAAATTTATCATACTTAAAGAATTCTTCATTTGTAGTTGATCAATATTTTTCCTACTTATGATACAAATTTCATGTTTTTCTTTTATTAATCTTGGGATTAATTCTTTTCCTATAAATCCAGAACATCCAAATAGTAAAATTTTCATTTTAAGAATTGATTACTTGTAAACCCTATAAAATTTTTTTAATTTTCGTTAAATTATCTACAACAATAATTTTTTATTAATTGGAAGGATTTATTATTAAAAAAATTATTAAATTAGTAACTAATAAACTTTTTTATGACGGATTCAATACCAAAAAAGCCACTCAAAAAAGGTAGTTTAGTTGTATTAGATAAAGAAAAATATATAAAAAGCCTTGAATCACTAGCAAGTGATACTGATTTACCAAATTATGTTTTTGAGGGGCCAGGTGAGATTTTAGCCGTGAAAGAAGATTATGCTCAAGTACGATGGAGAAGGCCAGTGCCAGATGTATGGTTTAAATTAGAACAGTTAAAAGAATATTCAGAAAATTCAATATAAATTATTTTAAAAAGATATACTTTTTTTATTAATTGCCATCTTTGTTTGAATTCTTTTTGCTTCTTTCATCATTTCTTTCCCATCGAATAAATAATTATCAACATATCCTTGAGTATATCTATCTAATTGATCTAAAGCATCTTCGACTTGAGAGTAGCAATGATATAAGTCTAACCCTAATGAGGAAATGGGGCTTGGAACGATTCTTGATTTATAGACTTCTGAAACTTTATTAATTTTTTTCTTACTTTTGCTGATATATTTGCAGAAGTTTTCCATTAATTCATCATCATATGGATCAGCTGACAGTTTCTTAATCTCTTCATTTAAGGGTTTTATTACTTGAGTAATTAATCTATTAAGAGGTTGATAGGTATTAATAATCCATTGTTTTATATCGTTGTCTTTGTTCGTAGAAGAATTACTATTATTTTTTATTTCTAAAGACCAGTCTTCGTATCTTTGACTTTCAGTGCTTTCTTGAAATAGTAAATTTTTGTCATACATTATTTTTTTTTGAGGATCACTTAATGTTTCCCATGCTAATTGAATTGCTAAAAACTTTTCATTACTACCTCCGGTATCAGGATGATATTTTTTTGCTAATAATCTATATGCTGATTTAATCTCAGATCTTAAAGCATTTCTTGGGACACCCAATTCTTTATAATAATCTTTTGAATTCATTATCAATTTATAAATATCCATCCTCACGGGATATTATGGAAGTATTATTATCAAACATTGCCGTTGATAAATATCTTTCACCAAAACTTGGCAGAATTACAACTAGTCTTTTGCCTAATAGCTCCTTCCTCTTAGCAATTTTAATTGTTGCAGCTATAGCTGCACCACTACTAATACCGGACAAAAGACCTTCTTTCTTGGCTAAAAGCCTCCCAAAATAAAAAGCCTCATCATCATCAATTGTTAATATCTCATCAATTAGTTCTTTTTTTAAAACTTTTGGAATAAATCCTGCCCCAATTCCTTGTATTGAATGAGAACCAGGTTTACATCCTGAAATTACAGCACTTTTTTTCGGCTCTACAGCATATATCTTACAATTGGGATTTACTTTTTTTAGATAAGTTGCGCATCCAGTAACAGTACCCCCTGTGCCGACACCTGTCACTAATCCATCTATTATGTGGTTTGATTGTTCCCAAATTTCTTTTGCGGTAGTTTTTGAATGTATTTCTGGGTTGGCTAGATTTTCAAATTGATTGAACTGGAAACTATTTGGAATTTCATTAGCTAATTCATTCGCTAATTTTAGAGCCCCTCTCATTCCTTCCTTACCTGGAGTTAATTGTAATTCTGCCCCGTAAGCCCTCAGCATAGCTCGTCTTTCAATGCTCATCGTATCAGGCATTGTTAGGATTAATTTATATCCTTTTGCAGCAGCCACCATTGCTAGAGCAATCCCTGTATTACCACTAGTGGCTTCGATTAAAGTCGTTTTTTCTGGCGATATAGATCCATTCTCTTCTGCAGTAATTATCATTGAGTAAGCTATACGATCTTTAACTGACGCTGACGGATTAAAGCTTTCTAATTTGGCTATTATCTCTGGATAGCAATTGAATTGTTTTTTAATTCTATTTAATCTAACTAAAGGAGTGTTACCAACTAAATGAGTAATATCGTTTGCTATTTCCATGCAATTTAAGGCTTAAAAATATTAAATAAACTTAATTTTATATTAATAATAATATTCATTTATCAATATTTTTAAAAGTAATTTATTCAAAAACCATTACTTATGGCAAAAGTTTTTCTATAGTTAACTTATTATGAAATTTTAAATTATGTACACATTAGAACTAAGTCTCCGATATTCCCCTTTTCCTATCTCTGTACAAAAAAAAGAATATGATGAAGTTTTCAAGATTTTTCAAGAAGTAAAGAATGCAATGATAAATAATAATTCATCAACTTTGATTGAATTACAATGTGAAAAAATAAATAGCAAGTCACTTGCTGTATTATCTCATGAAATAATTGCAGTTCAAATATATGAGAAATCCGCAATAGCAGGTGGTACAAAAAGACCTGGCTTTTCACTAGATAGGTAATGATACAAAAATCAAATATAGATATAAAAAAACAAGATAAATTAATTTTCGAGAATGTATATTTTTCATGGCCTGGGCAAGAAAAGTTTATAATTGAAAACTGTAATTTTTCGATATGTCAGCCAGGATTATGGATGCTTTTGGGAAAGAATGGTTGTGGTAAAAGTACTATTTTAAAGTTAATTAAAGGAATTCTTCAGCCAACTAATGGAAAAATTAAAAGACCTGATAATTTATCAATGGTTTTTCAAAATCCAGATCATCAAATATTAATGCCTACTTGTGGAAGTGAATTAATTTTAAATATCAAGGAAAATATTAGTAAAAAAGAAATTCATGAAAAAGTTAATCAAGTGCTTATAGATGTTGGCCTTAAAGGATTTCTAAAAAGGCCTGTTCACACTCTAAGTGGAGGTCAAAAACAAAAACTTGCTATAGCATCTGCCTTAATAAGTAAAAGTAATTTTATTTTGATGGATGAGCCTACTGCTCTTTTAGATGAGTTTAGTCAAATGCAAATTATTGAAATAATAAAATCTTTGACAGATAAACCATACCAACCAATTACAGTTTTGTGGATAACACATCGATTAGAGGAATTAATCTATGCTGATAGAGCTTCTAAAATGATAAATGGTAAATTTTCTGTATGGCAAAATCCTAATAATTTCAAAGAAAAATAAAAAACCCCTTGTCATTTGGTCGGTAAAAGAGTTAGGTTTTTATTATTCCTCGGTAGCTCAGCGGTAGAGCGATCGGCTGTTAACCGATTGGTCGCAGGTTCGAATCCCGCCCGGGGAGTTTTATATGTCTAAAAAAAGTCCATAAAAGACCCTTAGAGGGTCTTTTTTTATGTCTTTCAAAGCACTTTTGGCAATTTATAAATAGAATAGAAAAGATAGTATAGGACGTTATGATTAGTCCATTACTAGTCCTTTTACTAGTCATTCATAGTTTTTACTAATTCATAATTTCTTCTATTTAATCTGATTATCAAAAAGATCTTCTGCTTTCATAACTAAATAAAAAGACCCTTTTAGGGTCTTTTTATTTCCTTGGATTTATATTATCTTTCAATAAACTTTCAATGAGCATTTGTTGGATGATCGATGCATTCTTTATCCCAGTAATCTTGCTTTGCTTCTTTTGGCAATTTGTAATTAAAATCATGCATTCTCCACATATCTGAAGTTGCATTTCTAAGAGCAGTGAACGGAGTTGTGAGTTTCATAAGACCTCCAATTGTTGTTCTACTCTCTTATTATCCTACTACTCTTTTGGATTTTATAGAGTGTTTCTACTTAAATATGAATGCTGTTAGTTCAAAGTAATTTGTTTGTATAAAAAAAGACCTCTATTTCTAGAAGTCTTTTTATAGTTTTACTGAATCAAGTGTTTCCTTGTTTCCACTGTTTCAATAAAAACTCTCCTACACAAACCAAATATTACAGGAATTATTTTTTGAGGTAATGTTAGGAGTTGGGTAAGTAAATTGTCACATGTGAGTAAAACTTAAAAAAAATAAGTCATTAAAACACATCCCAATCTTTTGAATAAGGGCGTTTAGTGATCAGAAATTAGTTTGTGAGGAGTTTTCTGATGTTATTAATCTAATAGTAAAATCATTTGTCCTCACTCTTAATAGATTAAACAATGTTTATTAGTTGGATGTTCCATGCATCATGCATCCTTTTTCCCAGGAAACCCTTATTTTAGGTGGCATTTCTCAAGTTCTTTTGGGGTTTTCTTCATTTTTTCTCATGCATAATTAAATGCATTTAAGTACCTTGGAAGAATTGAGAATTGATTAGATAGTTGCATAACACCTCATAGATCTATGCTTTAATTATTCTCCTAATTATTATTAAATTAAAGATCTATTTTAGGAACTAGAACAAATGTGTTAGTGACTAATGAATCTAGAGATAATAGATTACACATATCCATTACTAATACTCGGATTTTCTTTTTCGCAATACATAATACAAGGATCAGATTTAAACATTTTTCTGTAGTCATCATGCAATCTTTCAGTTGCAGATTTTTCTTTTGAATTGATTGCATTTCTTATGAAATCCATTTCGTTTAATTTTCGATTGAGAATTGTGAAAGGAGTATCTAGTTTCATAAGTCCCCCAAGATCTTTTTATATTGTCGCTTGCTTTGTATTAGATTTGTAGAGTGTTTTTGCTCAAGTAATAATGCTTTGCGGTTCACAGCACTATATTTATCTATTTCATAGGAGTATAAAGAATTTAGGAGTCAAAGGAACTTCAAACATTTAGGAAAACGAAGTTCAAGACTCGAAAGGGGCAAACACATGCCCCTTTATTTTTTCCATTAACTCTTAATATACTTATCAAATAGCTTTTCTTCTATTAATTTTTCCAATAAATCCCCCATGTAAATGGTTTTAAAAATACAATAAATTTACTTTATTTATATCTTAAGTTGATATTTTTTAATCTAAATCGATAAACTTTTTAATTTTAAATTATTTTACTAGATTTAATGAAGTAAATTAATAGAATGGAATTTATCACACCTCAAATTGCAATTGGATTATTACTAATAAGTATCGGTTTAGTTAGTAAATTTGAGATTAAATTTGAAATTTTTAAAGAAAAAGAGTAAAAATTTAAATCTGTAAAATCAAACCATTAATTACTTAGCAAGAGCAAATTTGTAACTGCTTAATATTCTATGTTTATTAGACATTGAAAATTTTTTAAAGTATAAATGGATAAATTTTTTTAAGTACATTATGTTTGTAAGCATTGATTTATGCCTAGTGCCAATTGGGGTTGGAACGTCTTTATCTCCTTATATAAAAGAATGTAAAAAAATTATTGAGACATATGATTTAACTTATGAATTAGGTGCAAATGGGACAGCAATAGAGGGAGATTGGTCAGAAGTATTTGAATGTATTAGACAATGTCATGAACAAATTCATGAGAAAGGTGCTCCTAGAATTTATACAACAATAAAAGTAAATACAAGAATTGACAAGAAGCAAACTTTTGCAGAAAAATTAAAAAGTGTATTAGATAATTAATCTACACTAATTAAATTGAATACATATCTAATAGTAGATTTTTTGGTGGTTTGATAATTATTACATTTATCAACTAATATTAAATAAAATAAAGAAAGGTGATTTTTGATGAATAATTACACAAATGTTGAAGTAAGTAAATTAGCAAATATTTATTTTGAAGGTAAAGTTATTAGTCGGAATATATTTTTTAAAGATGGTTCCAAAAAAACATTAGGAGTAATGTTGGTTGGTGAATATGAATTTAAAACTATATCAAGAGAAGTTATGGAAATTATATCTGGAGAATTAAAATTTAAAGTTGATGGCACTGATAATTGGCAATTGATAAAAGAAGGTATGAGCTTTAATGTTCCAAATAAGTCTTCATTCAAAGTAAAGGTTTTAGAGTTAGTAAACTATAGTTGTTCTTATATTGAAGAGTAAAAAATGCTTAAAAATTAATATAGTTTGTATATTTTAAACTATATATTATTCTCTTTCATTCTCATTTTATAGAAACTCTCTTCGCATCTAACTAATATTCCTTTATATCCTTTTGGAAAGTAATTTATAAATTGATCTAATATAATTTTTTCTGGAAAAATTCCTTTTACAAGAAAAACAACTCTTTTATCTTTTTGTATTAAAAAATGAGGTGGTAAATTCTTCATTAATACTCTCCAGGTTTTATCTGAAGCAATAATTCCTTTATAGTCATCAGGAAAATGTTCTCTCATAATTGGTTTCACTGCCAGTTTTGCAGGGAACCCAGAAATTATATGAAAATAAACTAATTATTTTTTATCTAAAACAATATGTGGAAAAGGAATTGGATTTTTACCATATTTTTTTATATTCCTTTGTGAATTTTGATTTCCTTCGCATTCTTATGGAAATTATTTTACTTATAGTTCTGATCTTTTAATTTATTGAAAATGCACTTGCTTTTTATAGTCATAACTTTATAGCCAGTTAAATTCAAAGTTTCCATCCATAGTTTAATATCTAAGCTAGAATTATAGTCTTTAGACAGGTAAAATATTACTTCTTTAGTCGATTGTAAAATAATATGAGGTGGTGTTTTTATTGTTTCCATAGAGCCATAATATTATACATTTTTTCTAAAATGGTGTTCATTTTTTGATCTGAGAACAAAATGTTTTTTGGACTATCTAAGCAATATCAAGTAAAAAAGCATAAATCAATTTTTTTCTTTTTTGAGATTCTTAAAACTTCTTTTTTCACTCTCTTCACTTAAGTTTAAGTCGTTTTTTCTGAATCTTCCAGGAATAATATGAAGAGACTGCTTTGAATAGATTCTTGCTTCAAAAACATTTTTCAAAAAATAGTAGATTGGTATTATTACCCTTAAATCTTTATTTTGGAAGTTAATTTAATATGTACGTAATCTTTTTGTTATTTTTCCAGGTTTTTTTTGTATTTTTTTAATTTCTTTTCCAAAGTACTCTAGATGGCAAACCCATTCAAAAAACTCATTCCCAGTGTCTAATTTTTTTGTATAAATATCTAATTTATTTGGTTCAAATAGTTCTCCTTTCAAGAATGTTAATTCTCCATAAATTCCTTTCCAGTCTTCTTGATACTCTAAATAATATTCATCATCATTATATTCCCAATGATTAATGCATTTCCTAGGAATTTTTTCAAATGAATTAGTCAGCACTAGGTCTTCAGGATTTAAATCCCCACGATAAATCCCTAATTTTTTTAATTGCTTAAACTCAAATATCTCTCTTTCTTTTGTATTAAGATTTTCGAATATAATGCTCATTGTATTAGAAAAGCTTAAGTATTTATTTTCTAACTGTAATTTTCCTTCCTCTAATTCAAAATCTTCTTCATCCAAAATTGCACTACTGCATGCATGTCTTCCAATATATTCAAGTGAGATTTTGCCTATGTACCATCCATTTCCAATTATTGATAACTTTCTATTTGAATTTTTATTATTAACAATCATATAATTTGTTTTTACATATATTTTCGTAATTGATTAAATATAAAATTTGATTTTTTATTTTTAAAAAATAATAGCACTTTAATCTTTTATATTGCAATTGTAAACTTATATTTATTATTTTCTTTAAAAGTTGATTTATATAAACCCTTTTTAATCACTTTTTAGCTTTTATTAATAATTATTTTTTTCTATTCCCCTAATAATATTTTTTGTGTATTAGATTCTCAATTTTAAAAATTTTTATTATTCTAAATCAATTTCTGTTTTTAGCGGTAATCTATAAGTTTATATCTTAATTATTGATTTATTAAGAAAGATATTTTAGTTAATTTAAATTTATCAAATTCATTAATTCTCATTCTTATCAATTTAAATAATACAAATTATCTTTTTAGTTATTAATTATTCAGATTATGCTTATGAATCATTTAAGAATTTATTTATTTAACAAGTTTATAATAATTATAATTAATAAAATTTGAAAAATTTAATTTTAAAAATGCATCTACCAATACAAGATCAAACCGTCTTTATTTCAGGATCTGGGAGAGGTCTTGGGTCTGAAATCGCTAAATCTTTTTATAGGGAGGGTGCAAGGATAATAATAAATTACAGAAAATCAAGGAAAAATGCAGAAGAATTAGCTGATAAATTTGGTAAAAACGCTTTTTTATTAAAGGGAGATATTAGGAATAAAAAAGAAGTTTTTAATATGCAAAGAGAACTAAATAATAATCAAATTAGCATTACTACAATTATTCATAATGCGATAAATGACTATAGTTTTAATGGCGAAAAAAGAAAGAAAATCGACGAAATTTCGTGGGTTGATTTTCAAGGGCAAATAGAAACTTCACAGAAAGGATTATTAAATTTACTACAAGTTTTTACTCCAAGCATGAGAGAAAATCAGTTTGGAAGAGTAATAACTATTGGAACAAATTTATTTCAAAATCCAGTTGTCCCATATCATGACTATACTGCCTCAAAAGGTGGACTATTGTCTTTAACAAGAACTGCTGCCATAGATTTAGGACCTGATAATATCACGGTAAATATGGTGTCTGGGGGATTATTAAAAATTACAGATGCGAGTAAAGCTACTCCTGATAGTGTTTTTGATTATATTGCAGGTATCACTCCTCTAAGAAAAATTACTACCACGAAAGATTTTGCAGATGCAGTTTTATTTTTTGCATCTCCTTGGGCTAGAGCAGTAACTGGTCAAAACTTAATAGTGGATGGAGGATTGGTATTAAATTAATCAAAACAAACCTCTTTTAGCTTGTTGTATACATGATTGATCTAAAAAGAAATAGTAAAAAAGAATTGGTTATTGCTCAAGGTTTAAGAACAAAATCATCATCCATTTATTCTCCTAATCAAAAAGGGGATTTTAAAATTAGTAGAGGGAAATTTTTCAATTTTTTATGCTGTAAAAGATGTTTCTATCTTGATCGAATAAAAGGTTTAGAATCACCTGGTTTGCCAGGCTGGTCTTTAAATGAAACTACAGATTTGCTTTTAAAAAAAGAATTTGATTATTGTAGAGAAAGGCAAATTCCACATCGTTTATTTATATCAAATAATTTAGATAATTTAGTTCCTTTTTATCATGATGAACTTGATAATTGGAGAGATTCCTTGCACAAAGGTTTAACACTCCGATATAAAAAAACTAATATCATTTTAACTGGAGGAATTGATGATATCTGGCAAAATAAAATCTCTAAGAAATTAATAATTGTGGATTATAAATCGCAAGCCAAACTAGGTCGGTTAGATAAGATTAATTATCTACAAGATCCGTATCATGAAGGATATAAAATACAGATGGATTTTTATGCATATCTTCTTTTAGGCATGGGATTTAAATTGGATGCAACTTCATATTTTCTGGTGTGCAATGCTAAAAGAGATGATGAGGTTTTCGATAAAACTTTAAATTTTGATGAGTATTTAGTTCCCTATTTTTGGAATATAAATTGGATCGAAAATAAGTTAGAAGAAATGATCAATGTAATGAATAGTAAAGAAATACCTCAATCAAATTTATCTTGTAAAAACTGTGCTTATTCAGAGCAATATGCCAAAACAATATATAAAGAAATTAATCCTGATAAGATTGAAATTCAAGGAAGTCTTTTTTAGTTTTTCGTGAAATATAAGAAGTTCTTTCTGATAATTTTTAGAAAAAATATTCTTAAACTATTTAATGGCGCAGTAACAAAAATAATTATTCTCACAAAAAATAAATCTAATTTATAGTGAATTAACAGAACAGTTTTTAGAACAGTTTAATGAACAGTTAATGGAACATAAGATTAATCTTTTGATCTTAAACTACTTAAAATTCAGTAAATTAATTTTAAAGTTTCATTTTTAGATAGATATTTCATATATTTAGATATATATTTGGAATAGCTTCGTATAGTCTAATCAAAAATCCTGTTGTTATCTTAGGTGGTTTCCTTGTTACTTCAGAGGCATATTTAAATATAAAAAATTTTTTAGAAAATAATTGCAATAGAAAGGTATATATTGTAGAAATAACCAGAATTGATTGGTTAAATTCTAGTAGTTTAAAAGGTTGGATTAATATTCTTGATAAAGTTCAGGATACTGTTTCTAAAATTTTGTGTGATACGAAAACTGAAAAAATTGATTTCATTGGGCATAGCTCTGGTGGAATCATGCTGAGACTTTATCTTTCAGATCAACTGTTTGGAGGTAAGAGATATAATGGAAAATCAATTACCGAAAACTTAATTACTCTTGGTAGCCCCAATCAAGCATTAAGAGCTACAAAGTTAAGAAAGTTTGTTGATAAGGAATATCCTGGAAGTTTTTTTAACGAAGTTAATTATATATCTGTAGGAGGCGTAGTAGATATTCGATCAAAGGAAGCTTACTTTTTAACAAAATTTTTAGCGCGTCGTTCATATGAATCAATTTCAGGTGATTTTCATTGTGAAGGTGATGGCTTAGTGCCACTATCATCATCTTTATTAGAAGGTTCTAATAAAGTAATTCTTCAAGATACATTTCATGGAGGTATATTTGGGAAATTTTGGTATGGTTCTAAATCTAGGGTGATGGATTGGTGGAGAACAATCAAGCTATAAATTTCTTTCAAAAAATTTTGTTTATTGGACTGATTGAATAAAATTTATTGCTAAAATACTTTAGCTCTTTGATGAGTTTTGAAAGCTAATAAAATATATAAATTTGTAACTTTGAATGCGATAGCTCATGATTATTTTTTTTATGAACTAAGTTTTTATGGAGTGAAGTTTGTTTAATGTATTTAGAAAAACAGCCAAAAGCTGAGCTTGATTGGAATATTAAAGAATTTAAAGAATATATTTATTCTCATTTTGGTAAAGGAGGGATTGAAGATATTGGCGCAACAAAAGAACAGATTGATTTAGCAACTATAAAGGTAATTGAATACTGTTTAGAGGCAGGGGAATCGGATATCCAAGGTGTTTTCTCTTCTGATTTGAATTTAATCAAAGATATTTTGTTGAAAGATTTCGATTTAGGTTGCTAGAAATTTAACTTACTAGAAATTTTTTATTAATAAAGGCAGTTTCAGTTTGAACTCTAAGTTTTTCAAAATAATTTTGTTGCGTTTGATTTCCGGAAGAACATTTAATGCCAAAAAGAAGGCTCATATCAATATCATTAAATAATTTTCTATCTGAATTTTGAAAAGCTTTTTTATGAATCATTATCATAACGATTAGATGAATTACTAGAATGCCAATTGATTCCTTTAATTTATAGAGTCAAAATACCTAACGGTATAAAAGATTCATTTATATGTATCTTTAGTTAATATGATTTAAAATTTTAATACAATTTCAAAGATAAATTAAATTATCTTTTTTTTTAAAGATAATTCTTTACATCTATAGTTTTTAATTATTAACTATACATTTGATTAGTAATTTAAAAATATCTCTTGTAAATTGTCACATGTGACAGTTGAATTAGATAAACATTCCATTAACACTCTTCAATCAATGCAGCTAAATTAATAGTGTGTGTAGGAGTAAGTTGTAAATTCAGTGGAAACATGGAAACACTTGAATTTATAACTATCAAAAACCCATCTGAAAGGATGGGTTTTTTTTGTCAAAATTGTAATCAGGAGATAAATACCTAAAGTCACTCAAAGCCTCCATAATAATGTATGTTTTATTTTTAAAAAGAGGAAGATTTTAAAGTATTCAAAGAATGTTCTTGAAATTATTTTTGGGTAATTAAAAATTTCTTTTTGTAATCGCGTAGAACTTTAATACATTACTAATCTATCCACATATCTATTTTTTCATTTTTAATTTCATCTGTATCTAGTTTTTTAACATTAGATGTGCCTGTTTTAGGTTCAGGTATGCGATATTGTTTTGCTTCCGCAAATTTTTTTTTGATTCCTTCTAAAATAAATTCAAAATTATCGCTAAAGAAATTTTCTATTTCTTCCCAAGCTTCTTTTTCTTCCTCATCTCCAATGGTGTTTTTGACTTGGTGACTTAATATTTCATTCGCAAATTGTCTTAATTCAGATTCATTCATGCTTTTTACTTTTTCAGTTATGTAGTACTCCTTAAGACTTTCAAGTTCTTTTTTTGAGAAATCTGAATAATTAAATTTGTTCTTTTTCATACCGATAAATATTTTTTCTAAGATAAATCATTTTTTCTAAGATAAACCAATAATTGATAACGATTTCCTGTAATTTAGCCCAAATACAATTATTAGGAAATTAAATTAAATATGAACATAATTTAATTAAATTACCTAAAAATATTAAGGAATAGTTAAAAAAAACAAAAGAAATTATAAAATTATGAGCTTTTTCTCATCCTTTTTATTGCTTAAACCCCTTTGCCCTAAAGCGTTTTTATATATTTTTTGAAGAATTTACTTCTTAACAAAAATCTGCAATAAATAAAAATAATTGAGAGAATATTACAAATTTAATTAAACAAAAAGTTGATAAATATGAAAACTACAATTCTTTTAATTGAAGATGATCGTGACATGCGCGATTTAGTTTCGGGGCACCTAGAACATTCTGGTTTTGATGTTTTAAAAGCGGATGATGGTATAAAGGGACAAGCACTTGCTTTGCAGTACTCTCCGGATGTTATTTTACTAGATTTGATGCTTCCTAATGTAGATGGATTAACGTTATGTCAAAGATTGAGAAGAGATGAAAGAACATCAGCTATACCAATACTAATGATTACTGCTTTGGGTGGTCTTAAAGATAAAGTTACTGGTTTTAATTCAGGTGCAGATGACTATATTACTAAGCCTTTTGATTTAGAAGAATTGCATGTAAGGATCAAAGCCTTGTTGCGGAGAACTAATAGAGCTTCTTTGAATTCTAGTAATCAGCAAGAAATTCTGAATTATGGACCTCTTACACTTGTACCAGAGAGATTTGAAGTCATATGGTTTGATTCTCCTGTGCGCTTAACACATTTAGAATTTGAGCTAATACATTGCCTTTTACAAAGACATGGACAGACAGTTTCTCCAGCATTAATCCTTAAGGAAGTATGGGGTTATGAGCCCGATGATGATATTGAAACAATAAGAGTTCATGTAAGACATTTAAGAACTAAATTAGAGCCTGATCCTCGCAAGCCAAAGTTTATTAAAACTGTATACGGTGCTGGTTATTGTCTTGAACTTCCAAAGGGTGAGCAGGTTGAATTAGCAAAAAAAGAATTCATCGATTCACGAGAATCAAACTTAATTAATACATAAATTATTAATTAGAAAATTTATTTATTGCAATTTCTAGTAATCCTACCTCCCATGATAAACGTGGATTTATTCCATTATTAAGATTACTTTTAATTTTTTCTAGTGAGGAAACTATTTCTTTGTTAAATGTTGTCTTCCACCAGCAATATTGAATATAATCAATAAGATATTCTTGGTTTTCTAAGTCTATCTCTTCATTAATTTTGTTTGCGATACTAAATACTTTTTCAAACTCATATATAGGGTTTTTTAAATCTAAAACTATACTTTCAGGTATATTCATTAAATTTGTTATGTTTCTATAAAGTTTGCCTGGAGATCCATTGGAAATAAAAATAATATTTTCTAGATTTAAGTATTTTTTACTGTTAAATTCATCAAAGTTTTCTGACTGAATTAATTTTTCCTGTAATTCCTTATATGAATAAGAGGAGAATTTTATTTTTTGACAACGCGAAATTATAGTTTCTATTATTAAATCTAATTTAGAAGTTATTAAAATAAAAAGCCCATTTGAAGGTTCCTCTAATGTCTTTAATAAGCAATTAGAAGAAGCTTCATTTAAAAGATGAGCATCATTGATCAAAATAAATTTTTGATCAGCTTCAATAGATACTCTGCTTAAAAAAGTATTAATTGAGCGTATTTGATTTACCCTAATTAAAGGCTTATGTTTTTGTTTTATATCTTTATCAATTTCAGATTGATTTATCAAATTTGCTTTTAATAAATATGTGGGTTCAATATAGAAATAATCTGGATGATTATTTTCTCTAATTTTTTTAATTATTTGTTTATCTAAATTATGTTCATTAATAATTTGGGATATAAACTTTATTGCTTCATCTTTTTTGCCAACGTCTTCTGGTCCATAAAATATGTATGCATTTGAAATATTTTTTTTTAAGAGAGCTTGTTTAAGTATATTATTTTTAAGATTATTATTTGAAGAATTAAGATCCATAAAATTTATAATATAAATTTAGGCGAATTTCGCAATCAGATTTTCTTTGATTGTATTAGTTATATTTTCTTTATTATTAGAAGCAGAGATTACAATCCAATTATTTTCCTGAGCAATTTTTTTAAAGCCAATATTTACTTTTCTTAAAAAATTAATACCTTCAGATTCAATTCTATCTGGGATTTGATTTTTTCTTCTTACAATACTTTCTTCAGTAGAAATATCTAAGAAGAAAGTAATATCAGGTTTTTGTCCTTGACATGCAATAATCTCTAATTTTTTGATAATTTCTATATCAAGATTTCTCCCATATCCTTGATATGCAAGTGTTGAGCCAGCAAATCTATCACTTAATACCCAATCTCCGTTGTTTAATGCAGGAGAGATGATTTTTGCAACATGTTCTGTTCTATCAGCAGTATATAAAAGTAGTTCAGTAAGATTTGTGGGTACATTATCTTTATTATTAGATAAGATTAATTCTCTTAATTTTTTTCCAAGTAAACTGCCTCCTGGTTCTCTTGTTTTAATAATTGAAGAATTATTAGATAAAAGGTTGCTCTTTGGCAGCCAATTAAATATCTCATTAATTTGAGTAGTTTTACCGCATCCATCAATACCTTCAAATACTATAAATTTTCCTTTCATTAGTCTAATTCTATAGACAGTGCATTTAGAACTACTGTAATTGAACTTATAGCCATCAATAGTGCTGCTATCGATGGAGAAAGGAGGATTCCATATTTAGGGAAAAGTACTCCAGCAGCAAGAGGAATGGCAATTAAATTATATCCAAAAGCCCAAATTAAATTTTGTTTGATTTTTTTAATGGTCTCTTTTGCGAGTCTGAATGCATAAGAAATACCACTTAAGTTATTTCCCATTAAGACAATATCTGCATTCGCTTTAGCAATTTGAGTCCCAGATCCTACAGCTACTCCTAAAGTTGATGCAGCTAAAGCAGGCGCATCATTAATTCCATCACCAACCATTGCAACTTGATAATTATTTTTTAATTGTTCAAGACTTTCAAGTTTTTCCTCTGGCAAGAGTTCCCATTTTAATTGTTCTTTATCGCATTTCAAAGTCTTACCAAGTTCAAGCACAGTGTTTTGTCTGTCGCCACTGAATATGTAAATATTAAATCTATCTTTTCTAAGTTGTTCAAAAGTTGATTTTACGTCTTGTCTTAGTAAGTCTCCAACTAAAATACAACCTAATAAATTATTACCGATACTTACCCCAATAATTGTATATTTTTTAAAATCTTCTGAATTCACTATTTTTTGAGTATCATCAGTAATCTTTACTCCATTATTTTGCAACCATTTAAGATTGCCAACTTTTACTTCACCTTCAATATCTTGTAAAATTCCCTTGATCCCTTTCCCTGACTCTGTTCTTATATGTTTAATTTCCAATAAATCTATTTCTTCTTTTTTTGCTTCTCTTATTAAGGCGTTTGCTATTGGATGTCGACTTTGACTCTCTACACTTGCAGCAACCTTTAGAATATGGTTTTTATCAGAGGAAGAAATATAATCAACAACATAAGGAGTACCTTGGGTTAGTGTTCCAGTTTTATCAAAAACAATTGTATTTATTTTGGATGCTATTTCAATTTTATCACCTCCTTTGAATAAAATTCCTTTTTTTGCAGCTTTCCCAGAGGCGACTGTTATTACAGTTGGAGTTGCTAATCCTAAAGCACAAGGACATGCTATGACTAATACGGCAATTGAGAGTTGAATAGCAAGGCTTAGAGGATTATCTGCGGAACTTCCCAGGGAATTATGTAAAGAATGGTTTGAGTGTAATCCAATCAATTCTTGATTTTTGTCAAGAAAATTAGGCCATAAGTTTGGTGCAATTTTCCACCAGAATAAAAAGCTAAAAATAGATGTGGATAGAACAAAGTAAGTAAATTTTCCAGCAATTATATCTGCTAATCTCTGTATAGGTGGTTTTTGAGATTGTACGGATTCAATAAGATTTACAAGTTTTGCTAGTGATGTCTCTGAACCAACTTTTATCACTTTAAGCCTTAGAGTGGAATTTAAATTAAGTGTTCCGTTTAATAAATTCTCATTTTGTTTGACTTCAACTGGTTCTGATTCACCTGTTATGTGAGATACATCTATAAATGATTCTCCCTCTATTACCAAACAATCTGCGGGTATCCTGTCACCTGCTAAAACTTGTATCTCATCTCCAGTCTGCAAAGTGTTAACTCTTACTGACTTTAAATTATTATCTTTATCAAATAAATAAGCAGTCTCTGGTTGCAAATCAAGTAATTCACTGATTGAAGATCCAGTTTGAAATTTTGCTCTGTCTTCTAAAAATCTTCCCAGCAAAATAAAGCCTAATAACATGACAGGCTCATTAAAAAAACAGGGAAAACCTGTTTGAGGGAAAATTACAGATAATAGACTTGTTGAATAAGCACTTGTTACCCCCAGGGCGACAAGTGTATCCATGTTTGGCCTATTTTTTATGAATGATTGAAACCCTTTTATGATTATTGGTCTTCCAGGAAATGCTAATGCTGTTGTAGCGATAATTGCATGAAAAGATATACTTCCTAAGAAGGGTGAATTAATATACCCTCCTTCTGCAAGATGCCCCAATACCGAAAATAAAAGTAAAATAAATGCAAAATTAAGTTTTTTCCATTGATTTAACCACTTATATTTTTTATTTAGGTCAGCTTTATTTATTTTTTCTAAAAAATCATCATTAGAAATTTTGGAAGGAAAACCATTTTCATCAAGATTTTGAAGAATTTCAGATATGTCATAATTATTATTTTTAATATCAAAATATGCACTTTCTGTAAGTAGATTTACGTTTACATTTTGTGTTTCTTTGTAGTTATTTAGAATCTTCTCAACAGTTTGAACGCATCCTCCGCATTTCATGCCGCTTATATTTAATTGAATATTTTTCATATTTACAATTGAAAACTTTTAATTTCAAAGAAAAGGTATTTATTACTTATAATAATAAAGGTTTGTAATAAGATATTATTAATAAAATCTAAATTAACTATTTACGCTTTCCGTGCCAAGTAATCAAAACAGAGACAACTTTATAGATAAAGCTTTTACTGTTATTGCAGAATCAATAGTAAAGGTGCTTCCCATAGCTGAAAAGGAAAAAAAAGCATACATCTATTATAGAGATGGTTTGGCAGCTCAAAATAATGGTGACTATTCTGAAGCACTTGAATATTATCAGGAAAGTCTATTACTTGAAGAAAGTCCTATTGATAGGGGAGAAACTTTAAAAAATATGGCAATTATTTATATGAGTAATGGAGATGAAGAACTCGCCATTGAGACTTATCATAAAGCATTAGTTGAAAATCCTAAGCAACCATCTTGTCTTAAAAATATTGGCCTTATATATGAAAAAAAAGGTAGATATGCGGAACAGGATGGTGATTTTGATCAAAGGGATATTTGGTTTGATAAAGCAGCAGAGGTTTGGGCTAAAGCAGTACGCTTATATCCAGGTGGCTATCTAGATATTGAGAATTGGCTGAAGACAACCGGAAGAAGCAATATTGATGTATATCTTTAATTATTGATTTTCAAGGAAAGGGTAATAGCCTCTTGAATATTTTTAACTCTCAGTACTTTAATATTGTCGACATTCATAAATCCATTATCTTTCGTATGAGGAATTATTATTTGCTCAAATCCTAGTCTGATACTTTCATCTATTTTTGATTTAATTGAATTTGTCTCTCGAACTTGCCCATTCAAGCCTAATTCCCCAATAAATGCGCAATTCCTTAAAGGAATTTGATTCTTTAAGCTAGATACTATAGAAATAGCTATTGCTAAATCAGATGAGGGATCATTTATCTCAAATCCTCCTGCAGTTGCAAGATAACAGTCAAATGAAGATAGTTGAATTTTAATATGTTTTTCTATAACAGCTAAGATCTGATGTACTCTATTGAGGCTTATTCCGGTTGTAGTCCTCTTAGGGTTTTGGTAAAAACTTTTATTTACTAATGCTTGGATATCTACTGCAAATGATCTTGTTCCCTCTAGTGTGATTGTAGTAGCCACTCCTGAAATATTTTCATTATTAGTGAAGCTTGAGTTAGGATTCATAACTTCATTGAGACCATTTTCTTGCATTTCAAATACTCCAAGTTCTAATGTCGCTCCAAATCTATTTTTGATACCTCTTAGTAATCTTCGTGAAGCAATATGGTCCCCCTCAAAATTCAATACAACATCAACAAGATGTTCAAGAGTTTTTGGTCCAGCAAGCGATCCGTCTTTAGTGACATGGCCAATTATAAGAAGAGCAATATTATGTTTCTTTGAGAAATTTTGTAACTCTGAAGAGCATGATCTTACTTGTGATACCGAGCCAGAGGAGCTTTCCATGTCAGCATTATGAATGGCTTGAATACTATCAATTATTGCAATTTTAGGCTTTAGTCGTTCTATCTCGTTGATTATTTTTAAAAGATTATTTTCTGCGAAAATTTTTAAATGAGAACTTTTTTGATCTAATCTTTCCCATCTAATTTTTATTTGCTCTAATGATTCTTCAGCTGTTATGTAAAGCACTTTTTCTAATAATGAAATTTTTGCAGCTGATTGAAGTATTAATGTGCTTTTACCAATTCCTGGTTCTCCTCCTAGCAAAACTATTGAACCATTTACAAATCCTCCCCCTAAAACTCTATCGAATTCTTTAAAGCCACTTTTTATTCTTGTTAACTCTTCAATTTGAATTTCATTAAATTCTTTAGATCTTGAATTTTCATTATCAAAAAAGTTTTTTGATAAGAGTCCTTTTTTTTCTTCAATAATTGAATTCCATTCCTTACAATTCATGCATCTTCCAAAATATTGCGAAGTCTCTGTACCACAATTTTGGCAAATATACTTTGAAAATTTATTTGGCATTTTATCGTTTCTAGAAAAAACTTTTAAACAAGTTTGGGATATTGACCCTCTACAAGTTAGATTAGGATAAGGTTAAATTCACATACTGATTAGCTAATAGCAACAAATGACTGGATCAAGTCAAACAAAAGAAACAATTCTCGTTGCCGATGATGAGGCAAGTATCAGAAGAATCCTAGAAACTAGGCTCTCTATGATTGGATATAAAGTTGTGACTGCATCTGATGGGAAAGAGGCTTTAAAATTATTTAAGGACTATGACCCTGATTTGGTTGTTTTAGATGTGATGATGCCCAAATTAGATGGATATGGAGTCTGTCAAGAATTAAGGAAAGATTCTGATGTCCCAATTGTTATGTTAACTGCATTAGGAGATGTTGCAGATAGAATTACTGGATTAGAATTAGGTGCAGATGATTATGTTGTAAAGCCTTTTAGTCCCAAAGAATTAGAGGCTAGAATAAGATGCGTGCTTAGAAGAATTGATAAGGATCAAATTGCAGGAATGCCAAATTCGGGACTCATTCAAGTAACTGATATTAAAATTGATACAAATAGAAGGCAAGTATTTAAAAGTGATGAAAGGATTCGATTAACAGGAATGGAATTTAGTCTCTTAGAATTGTTAGTCAGTAGATCAGGAGAGCCTTTTAGTAGGGGGGAAATTCTTAAAGAAGTCTGGGGATATACACCTGAAAGACATGTTGATACTCGTGTTGTTGATGTTCATATTTCTAGACTTAGATCAAAATTAGAAGCTGACCCTGCAAATCCTGAATTAATTCTTACTGCTAGGGGTACAGGCTACTTATTTCAGAGGATTGTTGACATAGCCCCTTTTGAGGGTGGTTAAATGAGCAAAGATATCAATAAAAAAAATAATAAATCACGTGCTATTAGAAGATTAGTAATTTGGTATAAAAGGAATTCAGCTGTAACTTCAATAGTTGATACTGCGACTAGTTCTGCTGCTACAGCAACAAATGTTGCAGGAAATGTTGTTTCAGGAGCAGGATCAGTTGTAAATACGGCAACAAATGTTGCAGGAAATGTTGTTTCAGGAGCAGGATCAGTTGTAAATACGGCAACAAATGTTGCAGGAAATGTTGTTTCAGGAGCAGGATCAGTTGTAAGCACAGCTTCGAGCGTAGTATCAAGTGCAGGATCTTTAGCTAAAAACACTCTCCAGCCATTGGTTTTTGATCCACTTAAAAGACTTCAAAACAATGAAAATCAAATAACGGACGATCATTTCTTGAGTAAGGAACGTGTTTGGATAGCAGTTGATGCTATGGGTGGTGATCATGCTCCTGGTCCAATTCTTGAAGGTTGTCTTGATGCGATTTCAAGATTTCCAATAAATATAAAATTTGTTGGTCAAATAAAAAAGATTAAACAGATTTCTGAAGAAATAGGTTTGAGAGAAATCATGGATAAAGAGATTGAAAATAATCGTCTCGAATTGGTAGCGAGTGGACCTCCTATTGGCATGAACGAAGAAGCAACTGCTGTAAGAAAAAAGAAGGATGCAAGTATTAATGTAGCAATGGATTTAGTTAAAAATAATCAAGCAAAGGCAGTTTATTCAGCTGGTAATTCAGGTGCCTTGATGGCATCAGCTATTTTTAGAATAGGCAGGTTAAAAGGAATTGAAAGACCTGCAATAGGCGCATTATTTCCTACAAGAGATCAGAGTAGACCAGTACTTGTTCTTGATGTAGGAGCAAACACTGATTGTAAACCCTCTTACTTGCACCAGTTTGCATTATTAGGCAACATTTATGCAAAAGATGTTTTACAAATAAAGAAGCCAAAAATTGGTTTATTAAATATAGGAGAAGAGGACTGTAAGGGTAATGAGTTATCATTAAAAACTTTTCAGTTGTTGTCCAATGAAAATAATTTGAATTTTTTAGGTAACTGTGAAGGAAGAGATGTCCTAACTGGTGATTTTGATGTTGTAGTTTGTGATGGATTTACAGGTAATATTCTCCTGAAGTTTCTAGAATCTGTTGGTGGGGTCTTATTAGATATACTAAGAGCTGAATTACCCAGAGGTAGAAGAGGTAAAGTAGGTTCTGCTTTCTTAAAAAGTAACTTAATTAGGATAAAAAAAAGATTAGATCATGCTGAACATGGAGGTGCATTATTACTTGGTGTAAATGGTATATGTGTAATAGGGCATGGTAGTAGTAAATCTTTATCGGTTGTAAGTGCTTTAAGGCTGGCACATTCTGCAGTAAATCATGACGTAATGGAACATTTAAATCAATTACAAAAACTTCCAGTATTGAATAGATAAACATATTTTACTTGATTTATGTTTGACTTATATAATGAATAAAAAACTTTTTTGAAAGGAACTAATCTTAATCAAATTGGAATAACTTTTAAAGGATGCGGTGGTTTTGTGCCTAATCAAAACTTAAGTAATGAAGATATAAGTAAAATTGTTAATACAAGCAATGATTGGATTAGAACTAGAACTGGCATTTCTAATAGAAGGATAGCCTCTATTGATGAAAACGTTTCTCACATGGGTTATCAAGCTTCATTAAAAGCCTTAGAAATGGCTGATTGGTCAGTTGAATCTATTGATCTAATTATCTTGGCAACTTCAACCCCAGATGATTTATTTGGATCGGCCCCAGTAATTCAATCTAAATTAAAAGCAAAAAATGCTGTTGCTTTTGATATAACAGCTGCTTGCAGTGGTTTTATATTTGCTTTAATAACAGCCTCGCAATATATCCAATCTGGTTCTTATAAACGAGTACTAGTAATAGGATCAGATCAACTTTCTAGTTATGTTAATTGGAAAGATAGAGGTAGTTGTATTCTATTTGGAGATGGGGCTGGGGCTATTGCAATTGAGGCAAACCAAAATTGTAATAATTTTTATGGATTTCAAATGAAGACAGATGGCGAAAGAGGAAACTTTTTAAATCTTTTGAATGAAAATAAAGAAGGGAGTATCATAGAGAATATAAATTTTAGGCAAGGTAATTTTTCGAAAATATCTATGAATGGTCAAGAGGTTTATAAATTTGCTGTAAGAGAAGTTCCGATAATTATTAAAAAATTAATTCAAATTGCAGAGATTAGTTCTTCAGAAATTGATTGGCTGATTTTACATCAAGCAAACCAAAGGATTTTAGACGCCGTTGGTGAAAGATTAAAAATTGAAAAATCAAGAATTCTAAGTAATTTAAAAAATTATGGTAATACATCAGCAGCCACAATTCCTTTACTTATTGATGAATCAGTTAGAAATAAGAAAATTAAAAATAATGATCTTCTTGTTACTAGTGGTTTTGGTGCTGGTTTAAGTTGGAGTTCTGCCCTATTTAGATGGGGTTAAATTTTATTATTTCAAAAATATGCAAATTGCTTGGGTATTTCCTGGTCAAGGTTCACAAAAAACTGGAATGGGAAAAGACGTTATCACTCTTGAAGATGCTAAACCTAGGTTTGACTTTGCCTCTGATATGTTTGGTATTGATCTATTCAAAATCTGTGAAGAAGATTCAGGAAAAAGTCATGATAATGATTTAAATAACACAAAAAATACGCAAATATGTCTCTTCTTAATAGAGTCAATTTTGTTGGATGCATTAAGAATAAGAGGATATAGTCCTGACGTTGTAGCAGGACATAGTCTTGGTGAAATAACGGCTTTATATGCCGCAAAAGTTATTTCTTTTGAAAATTGTGTTTCTCTGATAAAAAAAAGGTCAGAATTGATGTCTAAAGCTCCTACTGGAGGTATGGCAGCATTAATTGGATTTGATAGAAATAATTTGGAAAGTCTTGTAAATAATAAGGAAGATATTTTTATCGCAAATGATAATAGTTCAGCTCAAGTTGTTCTATCTGGGAATAAAGAAACGTTAGATAAAATCTCTAAAGAATTAAAGTGTAAAAGATTTATAAATTTAAATGTATCTGGAGCGTTTCATTCTCGTTATATGAACGAACCTTCAGAAAGGTTTTCAGAATATTTAGATTCATTGTATTTTAATGAACCTTTAATTCCTGTTATAAGTAACGCTAATCCATCTTTTCTAAAAGATTCAATTCAATTAAAGCAAAATTTAAAAAAGCAAATGTGTAATGGTGTGAGATGGAGAGAGACAATGGATCTTATGTATACTTTAGATGATCTACATATTGTTGAAATAGGTCCTTCTGCTGTTTTAGGAGGATTAGCGAAAAGACATCTAAAAAATATAAAAATTAGTCAAGTTTCTTCTGCAAATACCCTTATTTATGAATCTCATGAATAATCTTATATTTGAAAAAATAGTTTATAAATTTGTAAGTATTTGTATAGTTTTTCCAGTATTTAGATTTTTATTTAGAGGATATTTAGTTGGAGCTCATAATATACCTACTAATAAATCTTTTATTGTAGTTTCTAATCATGGTTCATTATTAGATCCGCCTTTTTTAGGGCATGCTTTAGGAATTAAGGTTTCATTTATGGCAAAAGAGGAACTTTTTCGCATTCCATTTCTATCTCAAGTCATTCAAGCTTGTGGCGCTTATCCTGTAAGGAGAGGTATTGCTGATAGAAATTCAATAAAGATTGCATCGAATAAATTAACTAATAATGAAGTAATTGGAATATTTATTGATGGAACTCGTCAAAGTAACGGAATTGTTAATAAGCCTAAAAAAGGTGCTGCTTTAATTGCATTTAAAACCAAAAAATTATTACTCCCTGTGGCAATTATTAATTCTCACAGGTTAATCAAATTTAAATATTGTATTCCTATTTTTAATAAAATAATCATTAAAGTTGGAGAGCCTATTAATTATCCAATTAGTAGTTCAAAAGAAGATATTGAGGGAGTTACTAATCAATTGAAAAATAAAATAAATTTTCTTATTGGATAAATTTAATCTTAATTTACCGGAGAGATAGGATAAATAGGGAGAACATCTTCCCATGAGTTTGAAATGGAGTTTTGATGGTTTAAGTAAGATAAATTAAGTAATTCTTCTAATTCTTCCTTAATATTAAAACTCACTTCAAAATGAATACTATCTTTTTCTAAATTTTTGCAAAGTTTAGGCCTCACTAATTCTTTTACAATTAATTTTTTAGTTTGATTTTTTTTTAATTCAAAATTATATTTTCCAGCTATGTAACCTCTTTTTTTTAGTTTATTGATTATCCAAAAAGTATTATTATTTTTTAAAATAGAATGATGGTTATTAGTGATTAATCCTCTTGCAATTATTTCAAAATTACTATAATTATCTAAAGGACATCTTATTTGTTGAGCAAGAGATTTCGAACAGGTGACTATCAGTCTTGATGCATTGAAATTAGATGGTCCTACTGTAATTACAATTCTCTGTATTAGTTTAAATGAAGAATTCTTATTAATAAATAATGATAAATCTTCGATTAAATTATTTGATAAGTCTTTATCAAAATCTTTGATGAAAAATTTTTTCTGAAAGTTATTTTTGTTTAATTCTCTTAAGCCAAATCCAAAAGACTTATCTGTAGAATGTATGGCCAGTATGATTTTTGAAGTGTTGATTTTCTTTCTTTCAAACATCTATCTTAATGGGTATTTCTATAAATAATTTTTTGAATTATAAATAGTGTAATAATATGATCACACTATTAAATCTAACTAATAAGTTAAACAAGTATCCCAATATTCAGATAATCTTAAACAGAAAAGAAATAATCTCCCTAAAATTATTAAAATTTAAAGTAAAAGTTAAGTAATATTTTATGTAAGATTTTCGAAATTTTTTAAATGTTATGGGAAACAACTTTATTATGAATTACGAAAATATAGAAAATTATATTATTCAAAGTATTAATAAAAATAATTGGGAATTTTTATTAAAAGAGCTGCCATTAGAATCAATATTAGTAGGAGGCTATATAAGAGATCTTCTTCTAGGCACTAGAAATCAATTATTAGATATTGATATAGTTGTACCAGACAATGCTTTAGATCTTTGTAAAAGAATTTCAAAAAAATTCAATTGTAAATTTGTAGTTCTTGATGAAGAAAGGAATGTTGGAAGAATTATTTTTGAGGAGTTTGTAATTGATATTGCTTGTAGAGTTGGTGAAACAATTATTGAAGATTTGGAAAGTAGAGACTTTACAATAAATTCAATAGGTTTTCATATAAATCAAAGAAAAATCATTGATCCACAAAATGGCTTGATCGATTTAAATCATTTGAAATTAAATTGTCTCAATAAAAATAACTTAATAGAAGATCCTCTTAGGATTTTGAGATTTTTTAGATTTTATTCAGAATATAATTTTGAATTTGAAGACAGTTTGATAAATTTTATTACTGAAAATAAAGAACTATTGAGAAAAGTAGCGACTGAACGAATTATTTACGAATTACGAAAAATCTTTAAAGGCAAAAGATCATTAGAAGCCCTTTTACTTATCAATAAAATTAAGCTTTTTGATTGGCTACAGACATATGAAGATTTAACTTCTGACTATATCAGTAATTTAAATTTTCAAAATTTTACAATAAAAGAAGTTGAAAGTTTTTTGCCAATTTATTATCTAACAGAAGTTTTAGAAGAGGATGCTATAAAGAAATTAAAATTTAGTAGATCAGAGATATCAAAAAGTAAAGTTATTAAAAAGTGGAAAAAAAAATTTATCAATAAAGCAATTGATAAATTTACGGAATTAGAGAGATTTGAATTGCATTCTGAAATGGAAAAAATATTACCAGCATTTATTTTTTATTTACCTTTTGAGGATCAAACTGATTGGTTATTAAGATGGAGAGATGCGAGTGATAAATTATTTCATCCCAAGCATTTAATTAATGGGAATACTCTCAAAAAACATCTAAAGCTTCATGATGGTCCTTTACTAGGTAATCTGCTGCACTATCTTTCTAAAGAATATGCCTTTGAAAGAATAAATAATTTTGATGAAGCAATTCATGAAGCTGGACGATGGATCCAACAAAATGCGCCAAAATGTGATTAAATACACATAGTCAGTTTTAGTTTATTGATTTAGATCCAAATTATTTATTAAATTTATGGGCATTCGTATTTACATTGGCAATCTACCTAAAGGATTCAATATTAAAGAATTCGATAATATTTTAAAATCTTCGGTTGAAGGTATAAGATTTAAACCGGTTTTTGATAAAGAAACAAAAGAATGTCGAGGTTTTGGTTTTGCTACAGCTAATAATGAAAATAATGCTAATCTTATTATTGAAAAACTAAATGGCTTTGAGTTTCAAGGCAACAAATTAAGAGTAGAAAGATCTGAGAAAAAAGATTCCTCGGCTAATAAAAGAAATTTTTCTAGCTCTAGTAAAAATAATAAAAGAAAAAATATTAAAAAGATTGTTCATAGTGATGCACCAAATATGCAATCTCCTGACCCAAGGTGGGCGGGTGAACTTTCTAAGCTTAAAGATTTATTGGCAAACCAAAAAACCCCAGCTTAATTATTTAAAACGTGAAATTATAAATGAAATTGGCAGTTCTAAAGCCTTAACTGTGTTATTTACATATGCTCTGTTATTAAAAACGTCATAATCAAGTTTTTCGATTGAATTTAAAATACCCCTATATAACCTTAATGATGTCCATACTGGCCATCTGGCATCCCCTGAGAGCCACTTAATTCCCTTTTCTGATATCTGGAACCACTCTCTTGCTCTGGCAAGCTGAAAAGCCATGAGTTTTTTCCATTGAGAATTTATTCTTCCTTCTAGCAGTAACTCCTCTGTATACCCAAACTTCTCAATTTCATCTTGAGGTAAGTAAATTCTGCCTCTTTGCCGATCTTCTCCTACATCTCTTAATATATTGGTTAATTGATTGGCAATTCCTAATGCGATCGCAGATTCTGATATGTCAGGCACTTGAATCCAAGATGCATCCTTATAGTAAGAATCAATTCCCATTACATTTTGAGTCATTAAACCAACAGTCCCAGCGACTCTGTAGCAATATAGTTTTAATTCCTCAAAATTTTTATATCTAAATTTTGTCAAATCCATTCTTTGACCCTCAATCATATCTAAGTAAGGATCTATAGTTTGAGGGAAATTTTCTATAGTATCTGCCAAAACGGCATCAAGATCTGAATTTATTTGACCTTTAAAAATATTTCTAGTATTTTCTTCCCATTTGTTTAGATTATCTGAAAGTTCGTCTTTTGATTTATTTAATGCTTCTGTACTATCCATTAATTCATCTGTTCTTCTGCACCACACATAAATAGCCCAAATCGCTTTTCTTTTTGGATAAGGTAACAATAACGTTCCCAAATAAAAAGTTTTTGCCCACTTTTGAGTTTCTTTTCTGCATATTTCATATGCATCTTCAAGATCATTGAATGATTTTTTCAAAAATTTCTAATAAATAATTAGTCTTAACTTTATTTTATATTTTTCAGGAAGTTACATTTGTTTCTTTTGAATATTCTTTATCAATTGTTTCAGCACATAATTTACCACTTAAAACAGCTCCTTCCATTGAGGCAAGATATTTTTGCATTGTGTAGTCACCAGCTAAGAAAAAGTTTTTTATTGGTGATCTTTGACTTGGCCTTAATTCTTGACATCCGGGAACTGCCTTATAAACAGATTTTGGTGTTTTAACCACTTTATATTTTCTAAGTTTGGTAGTGTTCTCTCCAATGAAGTGTGAGGGGAATAACTTTTTTAATTCTTCCATAGTTGCTTCAACTATTTCTTCATCACTTTTTCCAATCCAGTCTTTTGCAGGAGCAAAAACAAGTTCTAGCATAGATTTATCTGGGTCTTCGTATTCTTTACAAGCTATGCTCATATCTGCATAAACGCTTAGAAGAGGAGATCTACTAAATAAAAGATGATCAATATCCGTAAGTTTTTTATCAAACCATAAATGAATATTAATTACAGGTACTCCATTTAGACCTTTTAATTTTGAAAATGTATCTAGTCCTTTCCATTGATTTGGTAGTAATAACTTAAATAAATCTACAGGCATCGCGCTTACATAAGCATCTGCAGAAATCTCTTCTTTATCCTTAGAGTCAAGTTTAGCGACAGTAAAACTTTTAACGGTACTATCATCATTGAGATTAATTTTTCTGACAGGGCTATTCATATGAACTTCTCCTCCTCTATCTGTAATATAATCAACAATTGGTTGGCAAAGTCTTTCTGGTGGGGCCCCATCAAGAAAAGCCATTTTTGAACCATTTTTTTCTTGTAAGAATCTATTTAAAGCAGTCAATAGAACTGTGGAAGAAATTTCATCAGGACCTATAAAGTTTAATGCTTTACTCATCGCAATAAAGACTTCATCATTAACTCTTTCAGGGATATTGTGCTCTTTTAACCAATCTGTCCAAGATTTGGCATCACATTTTTCAACATAAGGTTGACCCCTTAACATTGCAGGAACTAAACCTAATCCAAATAATATTTTTTCATTCCAAGATAGCATGTCATTATTTTTTAAAATAGCAGTAACACCATTTATGGGAGCTGGAATATCTGGGAAATCAAATCTGCTATATGTGCCTGGCTCTGAAGGCTGATTAAAGATCATTGAGTGGCTTTTCCATTGTAATCGGTCTTCAATATCTAATTCCTTAAAGAGTTGCAACATATTGGGGTAGGCACCAAAGAAAATATGAAGACCTGTTTCATACCAATCTCCATCTTCATCCTTCCAAGCTGCAACCTTGCCGCCAAGAACATCTCTTGCTTCAAGAACGATAGGTATATGGCCATGATCTACAAGATATTTAGCACATGATAAACCTGCTAAACCAGCACCAGCAATTAAAATACGCATTTAACTTAAAAAAGTAAATTAACACTTACAATGAAGCTATCCTAAAGTTAGAACATTATCCTTTCTTTTGTTGATTATTTTTTAAATTATGGAAAAAATGCTTTTAAAATCAACCACACGACATGTCAGGATATTTACGGCTGTTGTAGTAAATAATGAGTTAATATTTGATCCCAAAAAGTTAACTATAGATATCGATCCAGATAACGAATTCCTTTGGAATGATGAAAGTTTGAAAAAAGTAAATGAAAAATTTAGTAACCTTGTACATGAGAGGGATGGTAAGAATTTAGATGATTATGAATTACGTAGGATAGGGTCTGAGATTGAGGGTTTGATTAAGCTCTTGCTTCAAAAAGGTTTGTTGAGTTATAACCCTGAATGTAGAGTAATGAATTATTCAATGGGATTACCTAAGACAAAAGAGGTATTGTGACAAGATTTTCAGAAGGTAGATCAAATAGAGGCTCGAGAAGAAGGAGCCGATATGATTCTTATGAGGGTGCAAGTTCCTCAAGTTACGGTTCTCAAGGGAGAAGGCTTCCAACTTCTAAATCTAATGATCCAATAAGTTTTAATACTGGTACAATTGCAGTCTTGGCGGGTGTTTTGATTTTAGGAGTGGGTATTGGTAGTGCCATAACAAGTACTACTGATGGTGGTCAAGGTAATATTGCAAGCCAGCAACAATTGGATATGGCAGTGCCTGATCCTGAATTTTGTAGGCAATGGGGTGCCAGTGCCTTTGTAATTGATGTGGAAATGTATACTACTCTTAATCCCTCAACGAGTTTTGTTACACAACCAGCTCTTCAACCTGGGTGTGTTATTCGAAGAGAGAATTGGACCGTGTTACAAAAACAAGGAGCTATAAGCAATGAAGATGTCAGAGAGTGTAAACAAAGAATGAATACTTTCGCTTATATAGGCTCCATTCGGGATAAACCTATTGTGAAATGCGTTTATCAAACTGATGTGAAAGAAAATAAGTTTATTATCAAAGGTGATGGTCAAGCAGAAGATGGGGGAGTAGGTATAAATAAAGAAGCCTCTCAATTCTAATTTTTCTTGTTAATTATTTAATTTCGAGAATTGGGGCAAAATATTTTTCTTGAATGCTTCAGATGCTTTTGATGTATATCTAGAAGGATTAGTAATTAATTTTAGTTCTCTTTTAACACCAAGATCAATCATATTTGGTTTATGTATAGTGCCTGATGTAAGTTCTCTTTCAATTGAAACAACAGGAAGAAATGCTGCTCCTAATCCTGATTGAACGGCATTTTTAATGGCTTCAAGTGAATTTAGTTCCATTTCAATTCTTAATCTTTGGATGTCTATTCCAGAATTTTTTAATAAGTTATCAACAACTTTTCTAGTCGTAGATTGTGAATCAAGAGTAACAAAATTTAGTTTATACAAGTCATCCTTAGATAATTCCTTCTCTTTGGAAAATTTGTGATTTATAGGGAGTACTAATGCAAGCTCATCTGTAGCATAAGGGGTAACTTGCAGTAAATTTTCAAGTTCTGAAGGAAGTTGACCTCCAATTATTGCTAAATCTATTTCGCCATTGGCAACACTCCAGCCAGTTCTTCTTGTACTATGCACCTGAAGTTGAACAGATACATCAGGATATTTTTCTCTAAAAAGCCCAATCATTCTCGGCATGAGATATGTTCCTGTCGTTTGACTTGCTCCAATTATTAATGTTCCACCTTTTAAACTATTTAAGTCTTCTACTGCTTTACATGCTTCATCGCATTGATTTAAAATTCTTTCACAATATTCAAGTAACAATTGTCCAGCTTCGGTTAATAGCGCTTTTCTTCCTCCTCTGTCAAAAATAATAATTTCAAGTTGTTTTTCAAGATTCTGAATTTGTAAACTTACTGCTGGCTGGGTAACAAAAAGAATATCAGCAGCTTTTTTGAAACTACCTTGCTCAGCAATTGCTTTAAGAATTCTCAATTGATCAAGAGTAAAAGGTAGTTCAGGCATCAAATACCAGAAAATATTATTAATAAGTTTAATACTTTGAAGAATTATTGTTAATAATAAATTATAAATAATTGTGAATTAAAGATTTTATGGAGACTCATAAAAGCTCAATAATTGTTTTTATTATAATTATATTTTTTGCAATAGTTCATAGTGGTGGGGCTGCTTTAAGAAGTAAAGCTGAACTCATTATGGGTCCACGATTATGGAGGTTGTGCTTTGTATCGATGAGTTTACCTACAGCTTTGATTTTAATAGGCTATTTTTTAGCTCATAGATATGATGGAATCAGATTATGGAATCTTCAAGGCAATAATATAGTCTTTTTTTTGGTGTGGACTCTTACTGCTATTAGTTTTATTTTTTTGTATCCAGCGACATACAATTTATTGGAGATTCCCTCCGTTCAAAAACCAAAAGTCAGAATCTATAGTACTGGGATAATGAGAATTACTAGACATCCCCAAGCTATTGGGCAAATAATATGGTGTATTGCTCATTCATTATGGATTGGAACAACATTTACATTAGTCACTTCTTTTGGCTTGATTTGTCATCATTTGTTTGCTATGTGGCATGGAGATAAAAGATTAGAATTTAAATTTGGAGATGAATTTCTTAGATATAAGAAAAATACATCAATTATTCCCTTCCTTGCAGTGATTGATGGTAGGCAAGAGATTAAAATAAGGGAATTTTTCAAGTTATCACAACTTGGTATTTTGATTGCTATTTTTGTTCTTTGGAGTTCTCATCAATACATAAATATTGCTGTACAAACATTTAATTCATCTTTTTTGTCTGATTTTTTTAATTGGCAGTTTAAAATCAATATATAACAGATTATAAAAATGCCTCAAGCATCCGAAATCGCCTGGTTAATTCCTGTTTTTCCCTTAATAGGAGCAGTCATATCTGGCTTAAGTTTAATTAGTATTAATAAAAAGATTAATAATTCAAGACGAATTGTATCGGTTAGCTTACTTTCATTCGTTGGTGTATCTGCTGCAATAAGCTATAAGGCTTTATACGAGCAGATAACTGGTTATCAAACTGTGGAGAAATTATTTGTTTGGGCTAGTGCAGGTGATTTTCAAATCCCAATGGGTTTTGTTTTGGATCCCTTAGGAAGTGTGATGCTTTGTTTGGTTACTACAATTACTCTTTTAGTAATGATTTATTCTCATGGGTATATGGCTCATGATAAAGGTTATGTGAGATTTTTTACTTATCTAGCACTTTTTAGTAGTTCAATGCTTGGATTAATAATAAGTCCTAACTTACTGGAAATATATGTTTTTTGGGAGTTAGTTGGTATGTGCTCCTATCTCCTAGTAGGTTTTTGGTACGACAGAGATGGAGCTGCTCATGCTGCTCAAAAGGCTTTTGTCGTAAATAGGGTAGGTGATTTTGGATTGTTACTTGGGATATTAGGCCTGTTCTGGGCAACAAAAAGTTTTGATTTTAATGACATCGCAGTTGGTATTTCCCAAGCTATGGCGAACCAATCGCTCCCTTCCTGGGCTCCATTATTACTTTGTTTCTTAGTATTCTTGGGACCGATGGCAAAATCTGCTCAGTTCCCTCTTCACGTTTGGCTTCCTGATGCCATGGAGGGTCCCACACCTATTTCTGCTCTAATTCATGCTGCAACTATGGTAGCTGCTGGTGTTTTTCTTGTAGCTCGTCTTGATCCTCTTTACTCCATTTTTCCAATGATGCAATTTATTATTGCTTTGGTTGGAACTATAACTTGTTTTTTAGGAGCATCTATTGCTTTAACTCAAATGGATTTAAAAAAAGGTTTAGCCTATAGTACTGTTTCCCAACTTGGTTACATGATGCTTGCAATGGGATGCGGAGCTCCTTTGGCAGGCATATTTCACTTAATTAC
>ALPF01000032.1 GCA_000291825.1 Prochlorococcus sp. W8
CCGCCCCAGTCAAACTGCCCACCAGATACTGTCCGCTTCCCGGATAACGGGTAAGCGTTAGAACCCTAGCTCTGAAAGAGTGGTATCTCACCGTTGACTCAATAGTACCCACAAGCACTATATCAATGTCTCCCACCTATTCTGCGCATTCAAAGCCCGAGCACAATATCAAGCTACAGTAAAGCTTCATAGGGTCTTTCTGTCCGGGTGTATGTAGTCCGCATCTTCACAGACAATTCTATTTCGCCGAGCCTCTCTCCGAGACAGCGCGCAAATCGTTACACCTTTCGTGCGGGTCGGAACTTACCCGACAAGGAATTTCGCTACCTTAGG
>ALPF01000033.1 GCA_000291825.1 Prochlorococcus sp. W8
CCAAATGTTATCGAAACTTGATCGATAGCCTCAGAAATGAATTCCTTTTTTGAAAAGTTACTTGAAAAGAATTTATTTGAGTTCTTTAAAGATTGATCAATTAATTTACTATAGTTAGGATTTTTAGCTGCTGCCAAAATTAGAGATGGATTAGTTGTGGCATCTCTTGGTTTAAATTTTCTAATAGCATCTATATCACCAGTATCAGCGACAACCACTGTCATTAAGGATAATTGGTCTAAAATTGATTTCATTAGTTAAGTAAGGCTTATATTAATAACTTAGCTGTATATAAATATTAATTCATGAAATAATTAATATTTCATTCAATAATTAATCATTTTTAGGGTTTTTTAACAATAATTTTATCTTCTTTGCTATCAGGTGGTATCTTTTCCAACACAATTAGGCTTTCTATAATTTCTTTTGCGACAGGAACAGCTACAGTTGATCCATAAGCATAAGCTTTAGAAGGCTCATCTACTACTACTAATACAAGATATTTTGGGTCATTTATTGGTAAAGTCGCCACAAAACTGCAAACTTTTTTTGTGGTATATATTCCATTAATAGCTTTTTGAGAAGTTCCAGTTTTACCGCCAATTCTATATCCATCAATTTTAGAACCATTTCCTGTCCCAACATCTACTACAGTTTCCATCCACTTTAAAATGGTTTTAGAAACTTCAGAAGAGAAAAGTTTATTTTTTTTAATATTTTTGTCCTCTATTTTAAAATCTTGTGTTATGTGGGGTATTATCTTATATCCGCCATTAGCTAAAATTGCATGAATTTGAGCTAATTTTAACGGAGAGATTGAAAATCCTTGCCCAAAAGATGCCACAGCTTGCTCAATAGGTTGATTAACAAAAACATCTTTTGATTTCAAATAACCTGGAGTAGATTCATATAGATCTGTATCAATTTTTTCATTAATTCCCAGTCTATTTAACCATTCCCAATGATTGGCAGGATGCAAATTTTGCATAATTTTTATCATCCCAATATTACTTGACACTTGAAGAACTTTTGGATAGTTTATATAGCCATTACCTTTTTTATCCCAATTATATAAATTCCATCCACCCACTTTAATATTTCCATCATCTTGAACAAAACCATTTTTATCTACAACTTTTGCTTCTAAAGCTATAGCAAGATTGATTGGTTTAAAAGTTGATCCAGGCTCAAACAAATCTTGAATATACCATCCTTTAAATAAAGTTTGATCATATTTCCAAAATTTATTAGGATCGTAAGAAGGTGCAGAAGCCAAAGATAATATTTCACCATTATTTACGTTCATTACCATTGCAAAACCTTTTTTAGCTTTCCATTCTTTAACTTGTTTAGCTAAAACATCAAATGTAATTTTTTGAAGTCTTGAGTCTATAGTTAAAATAATTTTTCGATCATCTCTTACAAAATCTTTCGGTCCAGAACTATCCGGAAGAGGAGTCCCATCTCCTCCTTTTTTTAAAATATTACTTTTATTTAAAACATTTATTTTTTCATCTAAATGTAACTCTAGTCCTGCTGAAGCGATATTCTCATCATTTACAAATCCTACAATATTCGAATAAAGATGGCCTTGAGGATAAAATCTTTTTGAATATAATTCCAAGTCCAATCCACTTATATGCAAATTTTTTATTTTTTTGGATTCCTCTTCATCTAAGTCATCAAATAATTTAACTCCCCCCTCATAATTAATAAATTTTGAATTAAGTACTTCTTTATCTATATTTAATGCTTTTGAGAGTTTATCGATAACCTCATCTATAGTTCTAATAGTTCTATAAGAATCACCAGGGAAATTAAAGTATTTTGGATGAGCCCATAATCTATACAAAGGCTTATCAAAGGCAATTAATCTATTATTCTTATCAACAATTGATCTTCTACTATTTATCGCATTAATTCTCTTATTTTGCATAGCAATAGCTTTAAATTTAAAATTAGAAGATTTAAAAAATTGCAAATTCAAAACCCTTATTGATAAACAGGAAATTATAAAAATACTTAATAGATATATAGATTTGAATCTTCTCTTATCAAGAGGAACAAAATTTACAATTTTTTTATTTATTATTCTCATATAGTTAACAAATTAATATCCTCTTTGATATTTGCCATCCTGAAGTCCTTTTAAAAAAATCTGAAAATAAAAATTTCCGATTAAATTTCTCCGATGTTTTTTTTAAGATAAATCAAATCTTTTGAGGTGGCTTTTTTAAATTGATCTTTAATATCCACTTCATTTAAAAAATACTCTTCTGTTTTTGAAATGTATCCATTAAAATCATTATTTATTAATCTCATATCGTTTATAGAGGAATATACTTCTGTCCACTCCCTTTGACTTCTAAAGGCTATAAAAGAATAAATAGTAATCAAACAAAATAATGACAAATTAAAATAATCTATGATTTTATGAAAAATATTTAAAGTTAAAAGTTTTGATTGAAGGTTAACTTTTTTATAATTTTTATTATGAAAATCTTGCATATTTGAAAAGGTTTTTGAAGTTCTTGGTTCAGAAGATCGAATTTCTAAGATTTATTATTCTTAAAATTATTAATAAATCAAATAAACACTTTTAACATTCATTTGCAAGCTAAAAATAAATATAAATTAAGTTCTTAATAAAAATAAATTCAAGAAAGTCAGTCCATTCCACAAAGAATGCATAACAACTGATGATATTAATCTCCCTGATATAAATCTTGTACATGCGAGTCCAATACCTAAAATAAAAAGAGGAGGCAATTCACTAAAACTTAAGTGAGCCAGAGCAAATATGAATGATGAAGATACTATTCCAATTATCTTTCCAAAATCTCTTGATAAGATGGGGAGTAATACTCCTCTAAATATAATTTCTTCAAAAAGCGGAGCTAGAAGTGTAGTTGTTATAAATAAAATTAAAAAAGCAAAATAATTATTATTATTCAAAACTATTTCTAGAAGAGGGTTACTTCCCATCTGATTTTCAATAAAATAATCCATCACCAAGGAAGTTAATAATACTATTGGTATTATCATTATCCAACCTCTGATACCATCTAAAAGACCTTTAGAAATTGGTTTAAAGTTAAATTGAAAATAGTCTTTTTTAAAAATAAATTCTTTATCAATAAAATTTATTTGCCTAAAGATGATGAATAAAGGAGGTAATGACATAAAAATATAGCCAAAAAATATTTTTAAAGACTGTGATATCTCAGGTGATAAATCCTTAAAAAATAAATCAACAATTGTTATAGATAATAGAGGGGAAAATACTTCTCCAAGTACAACAAAACCACCAGAAATCAATAAAACCATGTCAATTAAATTAAGTCTTAATGGAGTAAATTCTTGCCACTGTATTGATTTTGACTTTAATACCTTCCAAAGGTTTTTAAGCAATAATGATGAACCAATTAGGATTGTTAATAAAGGAATTAAACGAATAATAATTAGCTTTAAAAACATTATTTGAGATATTTTTAAGGAAATAAATTCTGTTTCGTTATGTCCAAAATTATTACTTAAAAGATGGTAAAGATATTTATCATTTTTAAATTGATTAAAGAATTCTTCACTTGGTTTAAATGAATCATCTAAATTACCTTTTATTATATTTTTAATTGCATTTTTATATATTTCACTATCAAATTGATTAACTAATTCATTATTTAACCCCTCATTTTCCATACTTAAAATTATTGATATCAATCTACTTCTATCTGTCAATTTATCAAACCCAACTTCTGATAAGGCAAAACGCATATCATCGGACGGATTATTGCTAAAAAATTTTTTTAAATCCTTGGGTATAGAGGGTAGAGCAAGCTCTGTAATTTCTATTTCCTTCTGAGAAATATCAAAAACGACTGAAGGTCTTTCTAGACTATCTTTAAGTCCTTGCTGCCAGACAAAAAAAGTAATCAATAATGAAATAACAGCTAAAATTATTTTTTGTTTAGGGATCTGCTTTGTCATAAAAGAAGATTATCTTAAATTAGACTATCTTTAGTTTTTTGAATTTAAGTATATCCATTTTAATCACTCCATGAGATGATTAGACTATTGAATAAATATTTAAGAATGGTCCTACGTTTGTTTTTTGTAAGACATGGTTTAAGCAGTTTCAATGTTAAAGGATTAATACAAGGGAGAACAGACGAATCTTATCTTACTGAGGAAGGTTATTATCAAGCAAAATTAACTGGGGAAATATTAAATCAAGTAAATATTGATGAGATTTATTCTTCCCCTTTAGTAAGAGCTTCGGAGACCGCAAAAACGATAGAGAAACATTTAAATAAAAACTTAGAAATTCAATATGATCAAAATTTATTAGAAGTTGATCTTGCTAATTGGTCTGGATTGAAAAATACAGAAATCAAAGAGAGATTTAAAAATGATTACCAAATTTGGAAAAATGACCCAGAAAATTTATCAATTAAAAGAAATGATGGAACACATTTTGAACCTATTAAGGAATTATTTAATCAAGCCAAAGAATTCATCGTTAATTTAACCAATAAAAATAGTAATTATGAAAATAAAAATATATTAATAATTGCTCACAATGCAATTTTAAGATCTTTGATACTACAGTTAATTAATAAACCTAAAAAAGGATTTAGAAAAATCAAATTAGATAATGCATCTATTTCAATTTTAAATCTTTCAAAAAACAATCAATCTTTAAAAACTCAAATTGAGTGTCTGAATCAAACATCCCACTTAAATATAAACATACCTAAACCTATTGGGGATTCAAGAATAATACTGGTAAGGCATGGCGAAACCGACTGGAATAAAGAAGGAAGATTTCAAGGTCAAATTGATATTCCACTTAATGAGACAGGCAAAAATCAAGCCAAAAAAGCTTCAGACTTTTTGAAATCAATTGATTTTAATAAAGCTTATTCCAGCCCAATGAGTAGACCCTCGGAAACAGCAGAAATAATTCTAGGAAAAAATAATAATCTAAGTATCTTAAAGCTTGATGAATTATCAGAAATAAGTCACGGCCTTTGGGAAGGTAAATTAGAAGAAGATATTAAAAGTACATGGCCAGAAATGCTTAATAAATGGCATCAAGAACCAGAAAATGTAATTATGCCAGAAGGAGAATCAATTGAAGATGTCTCAAAAAGATCCCTAAAAGCCTGGCAAAGTATTTGCAAAAATCAAAATAAAAATGATGTCACATTAGTTGTTGCTCATGATGCGGTTAATAAAACTCTTATATGTAATTTATTAGGATTATCTTATTCACAAATATGGACCATAAAGCAAGGAAATGGGGGCATAACAGTTGTTGATATTTTTGATGATCCAGAGAAAGATAGCGTTTTAAGCGCATTAAATATTACAACACATTTGGGTAATATTTTAGATTCAACAGCTTCTGGAGCTCTTTAGTTAATAAAGCTTTTGAAATATTTAAGAAGAACAAAAGGACTAATTATTTACCTATAATAAAAGTTCCCATATTATTTAAAGGCCAAAATCTATATAAAGCTTTCCCAATTATTTGTTTATTATCCAAAAATTTGCCCCCTGGCCAATATCTTCCATCCCAACTATTTGATCTATTATCTCCTAAAACAAGATAATTATTTTGAGGAACAATTACATTATCAAAGGAACCACAATCTTCAAAAAATAATCCTTTACAAAAATTAGATACATAAGGTTCATCAAGTCTTTTGTTATTAATAAAGACTTCCCCAAATTTATTAACACTCACAATCTCACCAGGTAAAGCAACTACTCGTTTTATATATGCATCACAAGCAGGATCTCTGAATCCAGGTATTATCGACATTGGGGGAAATGACATAAAGAAACAATAGCCTTTTTTAGGTAAAGGTTTTGATCTTAAAAGTAAAAGTTCCTTATCAAATGCAAAAGGTGAATTAAATACAACTATTTCTCCCCTTTTTGGATTTTGATATCTCCTCGAAAATTTCTCTATGATTAATCTATCCTTAATTTGTAATTCAGGTAACATTGATCCCGAGGGTATGTATCTAGGCTCGGCAACAAAAGATCTACAGGAAGTTATCAACGTTGCAATTAATAATAGAGGGAACCATTCATTAAAGATATTTATAAATTTATTATCCATTTAATAATTGATACTGCAGTTTTTTTGAATTAATTTAGTGCCTTAGATTTTTTTAGAACCTTAAATGTTTTCTTTTTAACTTTTGAACACTTTTTAATAAGTTGCTCTACAGCATCGTAATCTCTCCATCCATCAATTTGAACTGTTCTTCCTTCAAGACCTTTACTAGTTCTAAAGAATTCAGCAACATCTTCTAATTGATTAGATGCGATTTGTTTAATACTTACTATCCCATTTTGTCTTTGATTAGCAATTGGAACACATAATAATTTACCATCATATTCACCACAATCATGCATATCTAAAACACCTATTGGCCTAGCCTTAATCATACATCCGGCGAAAGTAGGCTCATCCATTATTATCATGGCATCTAAAGGGGCGCCATCATCTGCAAGTGTATTAGGAATAAAACCATAATCAAATGGATATCTTACAGAGGAATGAAGAACTCTATCTAGAACCATGATTCCAGCCTCAGGACAATATTCATACTTATTTCTACTCCCAGCGGGAATCTCTACAACTAAATTAACAACTCCTTTCATTGGTGATGGAGGGATCAAGCTAATATCCATCTTTTTTTAAAAATTGATTAATTTCGGCACCTTTATTTTGAGGTAAAGGGCGTTCAAGCAATACACTAATTGCAGGCAAAGAGATCGTAAGGATAGCAAGGATAATGCCAATAATTGTTATTGACGCATCCACGAGACTTAAAGGATCTTCATCTTCCCTACCTTTTTCCTCTTTTATAGAAACTGGGAATGAGGATTGATCCGTTTCTCTTTTTGCAAATTGCTTTGGAATAGTATCAATCAAGAGCTTAATCTTACTTTGGAAAATTAAGTTTTGCTTAATGAATATATCCTACAATCAAGATGAAAATAAATCAAAATTATTTTTAATTCTTTTTTAGTAGGATTAATTTTTTTCTAGTATTGCCTTAATATCTTTAAGTTCTTGCAAAATTTGCACTAAAACATTTTGAGCCGCAGATGATGGAGAATTGAAAACCTCAACAGTAACTTCTTTAATTCTTAAAATATCTTTTGCAAACCTTGCAATTTCATTAGGATGAAAACGCAATGGTTCCTTTTGATCACTTCTATACTCAGGATTTAGTTTTCTAGGATTGAAATTAGGGTTCAGATTTCTAACATCAGTATTGGTATATCTATAAACAGAGGCTCTTGACCTATTAAGAAACTTTTGTACTTCATCAATACCTACTAACTCTTCCGAACTAGAAATATTTTCATCTAAACTTTCCATAAATTTCAAATTCTTTGTAGTAAATAATTAAATTTTTCCAAATTTGGATTAATTTTATTTATTGAAAAAAATAGCAGATCGCTAAGAGCAAAACTACATGGCTTCAGGGACTCAAGACACTTTAAAATTTTTAAACCATAGATTGATAAAATTGTTATAATTATTTTTCAAAAGATGCGCGTCACTTCTTTCCCTCTGGCGACGCTTCGTGATACTCCCTCAGAAGCAGAAATCATTTCTCATCAACTCCTCTTAAAAGGAGGATTTATAAAAAGAGTTAGCTCAGGCATATATGCATATATGCCATTGATGTTAAGAGTTATAGAAAAAATATCACTAATAATAGAGAAAGAATTAAACAAAATTGGTTGTAGTAAATTACTTTTGCCCCAGCTGCATCCCTCCGAATTATGGAAAAGATCAGGGAGATGGGAGGGATATACAGAAGGTGAAGGGATAATGTTTAATCTTAAAGATAGACAAGATCGTTCATTTGGATTGGCCCCCACTCATGAGGAGGTTATTACCTATATTGCCTCCGAAATAGTGAAATCTTATAAGCAATTACCATTTTGTTTTTACCAAATTCAAACAAAATTTAGAGATGAAATACGTCCTCGATTTGGACTTATGAGGGGCAGAGAATTTATAATGAAAGATGGTTATTCCTTTCACAGTTCTAAAGAGGATCTAATTGATTTTTATAAAATCATGGAAAAATCTTATGAGAATATTTTTGAAAACTGTGGTTTAAAGACATTAGGTGTAGAGGCAGATAGTGGCGCTATTGGTGGGGGAGCCTCTAAGGAATTTATGGTTACTGCTGATTCTGGAGAGGATTCTATCCTTTTTACTAAGAGTGGATCATATTCTGCAAATATTGAAAAAGCAATATCATTGCCCTCCAGAGAAAAACCTCTTAATAACTTTTCAAAATCTTTAATCCATACTCCAAATCAAAAGTCAATTAAAGATATTTGCAAAACAAATAATCTTGATCCTTCACAGATAGTCAAAGTAATAATTTATAAAGCAAAATTTGAAGATAAATCTGAAGTGCCTTTGTTAGTTTGTATAAGAGGAGACCAAACTATTAATGATGTAAAAGTTTTTAACTTAATTGATAAAACAAAAAAATCTAATTTGATAACACTTTCAATAATCGAAAGTGATTTAGAAATCAAGAAAAACTTAAATGGATTACCCATTGGATTTATTGGCCCAGATTTAGAAGATGAATTAATTAAAAAAAATTCCTCCTGGGAAAAGAAATGGGTAAGAATTGTCGATCATTCTGCTTTTAATTTATCAAACTTTATAAGTGGTGCTAACAAAGTAGATTTTCATAAATTCTTTAATTCATGGAAATTTATTGGAGATAATTATATAGAAGCAGATATTAGGAATTCAAAGGCAGGAGATTATTTGGATAAAGATAGTTCAGAAATATTATTAGAAGCCAAGGGTATTGAAATTGGGCATATTTTTCAATTAGGTCAAAAATATAGTGAAAAGTTAGATGCAAAATTTTCAAATCAAAAGGGTCTTTTAGAAAATATATGGATGGGCTGTTATGGGATTGGAGTATCTAGATTAGCCCAAGCTGCGATAGAGCAGAATCATGATAAAAATGGAATTTGTTGGCCAATTCAAATTTCGCCTTTTCAAGTAGTTTTAATTGCTACAAATTTAAAAGACCCCATTCAAGAAAAATTAGCACTAAGTATCTATAAAGAGATGCAAGATTATAATATCGATGTATTGTTTGATGATAGAGATGAAAGAGCAGGAGTTAAATTTAAAGATGCCGACTTAATAGGATTTCCCTTCAGAGTAATTGTAGGAAGAGATGCGGTTGATAATCAAGTGGAATTAATTTCTAGATCAAAAAAAATCCAACTTAAACTTTCATCAAACGAATTAATAGAAAAATTTCTTAATGAATCAAAACTATTGTAGTATTAGAATAAATAAAGATTATAGAATCATTAAGAGCAACTCATTATGATTAAAAAAATGTTTAAATCACTTTCAAAAATTTTTCATAGAGTATTTATATTTACCCTTTCATTCTTCACTAGTATCACATTATTAGGATACCCAGCTTTTGCTGCAAAAAGTAATATGACAGGCGATTATACGAAAGACACAGTTTCTGTAGTTAAAACTTTAAAAGGTGTAATTGAGACGCCTAAGGATTCACCTAATAAAGAAGAAGTGAGAGATGAAGCATTATCTGTCATAACAGACTATATTTCTAGATATAGAAATAGAGGATTGGTTAACACTACTCAATCATTCACTACAATGCAAACCGCGCTAAACGCGATGGCAGGCCATTATAAAAATTTTGCGACAAGACCTTTACCAGATAATCTTAAAGAGCGATTAAATAAAGAATTATCTATCGCTGAGAAAATGGTTCTTAGAGAAAGTTAATACAAATCATTATCTTTTTACAATGAATGCAAAATTATTGCATATTATTGTATATTCCTGTTAAATTTTTGTTTTTTTTAAATTGGCTAATGTTGTTGTAATCGGAGCTCAATGGGGTGACGAGGGTAAAGGTAAAATAACTGATTTACTCAGTCGCTCAGCAGATGTTGTAGTGCGCTACCAAGGTGGGGTAAATGCAGGACATACGATTGTTGTAGATAATAAAGTTTTAAAACTTCATCTAATACCCTCTGGTATTCTCTACCCGAATACCACCTGCCTAATCGGTTCTGGAACAGTCGTTGATCCAAAAGTATTACTTAAAGAAGTTGATATGCTTAGAGAAAACGGAATTGATATTTCTGGTTTAAAACTATCATCTACTTCACATGTAACTATGCCTTATCATAGATTACTTGATGAAGCAATGGAAAATGAAAGAGGCTCACTCAAAATTGGAACAACTGGCAGAGGTATTGGTCCAACCTACGCGGATAAATCACAAAGGAATGGTGTAAGAGTTAGAGATCTGCTGGATGAGAGAAGGCTTAGAGATGTTATTGAAATACCTTTGAAAGAAAAGAATGGTTTACTAGAAAAAATATATGGGATAAAACCTCTAGAAAAAGAAGAAATTGTTCAGGAATATATTAAATTTGGAGCTAGATTATCTAGCCATGTAGTTGACTGCACTAGAACAATACACTCGGCAGCAATAAATAAAAAAAATATTTTATTTGAAGGTGCTCAAGGAACTCTTCTGGACTTGGATCACGGAACTTATCCTTACGTAACATCTTCAAATCCTATATCAGGGGGCGCCTGTATTGGTGCTGGCGTTGGCCCAACTTTAATTGACAGGGTAATTGGAGTTGCGAAAGCCTACACTACAAGAGTAGGAGAAGGTCCATTCCCAACTGAATTACAGGGGAGTATAAATGACCAACTATGCGATAGAGGAGGAGAATTTGGAACAACAACCGGCAGAAGGAGACGATGTGGATGGTTTGATGGGATTATTGGAAAATATGCTGTGCAAGTTAATGGTTTAGATTGTTTAGCAATTACGAAGCTAGATGTTTTAGATGAATTAGATGAAATACAAGTTTGCATAGCTTATGAATTAAATGGAGTAAAAATTGATTATTTCCCTACAAATGCAGATGATCTGAAAAAATGTAAACCTATATTTAAAAAATTAGAAGGATGGAAATGTTCCACCGCTGATTGTCGAAATCTTTCAGATTTACCTGACGGTGCCATGAATTACTTAAGATTTCTTGCAGAATTGATGGAGGTACCTATTGCTATTGTTTCTTTAGGCGCAAATAGAGATCAAACTATAGTTATTGAAGATCCAATACACGGTCCTAAAAGAGCATTGCTTAGATAAAAAATAAATATATGAATAAAAAACTATTAAAATTAAAAGATAAAAAAGTTATCGATCTAGTCGGGATTGGTAACGCGATCGTAGATATCGTTGCTAATGTCGAAGATGATTTTTTAGAAATCAATAACCTCCAGAAAGGATCAATGAACTTAATTGATATTAAACGTTCAAAAAATATCCTTGATAGATGTAATGTCTTAAAAAAGGTCTCAGGGGGATCAGCTGCTAATACTGTTGTTGCTTTAGCAAATTTAGGTAATAAAGTTGAATTTATTGGAAGAGTTAAAGATGATAAATTTGGAGAATTTTTCGCTAAAAATATCAAAGCTAGCGGCACGATTTTTCAAATGAAGCCAGTTATAAGTTTAGAGGAAAGTGCCCACTCTATAATTTTAATTACGCCAGATGCACAAAGAACAATGTGTACATATTTAGGTGCCTCTGTGGAATTTGAAGAGCAAAATATAAATTTACAATCCATTCAAACAAGTAAATATCTATATCTTGAGGGATATCTTTGGGATGCTGAAAAAGCGAAATTAGCTTTTCTAGAAGCATCAAAAATTGCAAAAGAATCAAATACTCAAATTATCCTTTCTCTTTCTGATTCTTTTTGCGTTGAGAGGCATCGAGATAGTTTCTTAGATTTAATAAAAAACTTTGTAGATATTCTGTTCTGTAATGAAAGTGAATTAAAAAGTCTTTTAAAAAAAAATGACTTAAAAAATTGTATCGAAGATATTAACTCTATTTGTAAATTAAGTGTAGTAACCCTCGGAGAAAAAGGATCTTTAGTAATAAATAATGAAAGTATTGAAGAAATAAAACCTTATATCTTGGGAGAAATAATTGATACTACTGGAGCAGGAGATATCTATGCAGGTGGATTTATTAACGGACTTATAAATGGATTTTCATTAAAAAACTGTGGAATTTTTGGTTCTATTTGTGCAGGATATATAATTACACAAATCGGTTCAAGGCCACAAGTTGATTTAAAAAAATTAATTAAAGAAAATATTTAATTCATTGATTTTTCTGCCCATTCATAATAACTCCTTTCAGATTCAAAATTCTTGTAAATTATTTGTGGGATTTCATATCCAAGCTCAATTTTTATAAATTCAATAAGATTGTTTAATCTTTCAGGTTTGCTTTTTATAGTTACTTCATATTCAGCATCATTCCGAATCTTTTCATCCCATAGATAAAAAGAATTAATTTCTTTAATAGAAACACATGCTGCTAACTTATCATTGATTAATTTTCTAGCTATTTTTTCTGCACAATATTTATTTGATACTGTTGTACATAGAATCAATAAATAATTCATTTCATAATGTTAGATTTTAGAAATAAATTTTATCAAATTATCATAATCAGAAAAAATATATTGTAATTTATTCTCTATTGGTCTTCTCAATTTAAATAATTTTATATTAGTTCTTTCAGATATATCCTCCCAAATCATTTGTGAATAACTACCAGAATCTCTGCATAATATATAATCAATATTCCAATATTTACATAAAAAATACTCCAGTTTATTTTCCCCAAACTTACTTGGATTTAAGATTGCTATGTTCGAATTTCTTATACAAGAGGAAAATCCATTTAATATACTTTCTTCTGTCGCAAGAATTCTTGCAAATATATTTACCTCCAAGTTCATATAGTATTCCGCTACTTCATTGAGACATCTTGCTCCAATAGCTAAAAGAAGATTTTTATTTTTAATATCTGAAATTTTGATTCCTTTTAAATCCTCTATAAACCTAGAATTCAATGTAGATTTAACTTGACTTTGTCTTTCGAATCTTAAAAGTATTTTATTTAATTTCTTACAACCTTTTGCAAGATTTTCAGAAATCTGCATTGCGAAAGGATGCGTAGCATCAATAATCAAATCTATTTGATATTTTTTTAAAAATTGACGTACTGCACTCTCATCAATAATTTTTCCTGTAATGATGTGTAACTTATCTTTCTTTGGATAAACTAAACTTGCTTTATAACTGATAACGCTTACAAAAACTATATAGTTAAGGCTTAATAATTTATCAGCAATAACAGGCCCATCAGATGTTCCTGAAAGGATCCAAACATTTTCGTGGCATTTTTCTAGATTTTGCATCAATATATCTTTAAATAAAAAAGACAAATGAACCATTGTTTAATTCAAGCCAAGGTTAAAACAGTACCTCAAATGCGTTATACAAAAGAGAATCAAACTCCCATTGCTGAAATGGTAGTGGAAATTAAAGGTTTACGTGGTGATGACCCATTAAGCGATTTAAAAATCTTAGGCTGGGGAACAATTGCTCAAGAGATGGTAGATAATTTAAAAGAGAGTCAAGGTGTTGTAATTGAAGGTCGTCTTAGGATGAATAATCTTACAAGAAAAGATGGCACCAAGGAAAAACAAGCCGAAATTACTGCTTCAAGAATCCATCATATTACTTTTTCTGAAAATAATTCAACGAAAGGAGATGTTGCCCCCATTAATAAAAATTCAAAAAAACCAATTAATAATAGTAATGATGATGCAAATAGTTTAGGTAATGAATCTTGGAATTCTTCTCCACTTGTTCCAGAAGTGGATGAAATACCATTTTAATTATTTTTAGTTTCGCTATCAACTTCCTTTAGTCTTAGAATAAGCTTACTAATCTCTCTTTCCAAAGATGCAAGTTCCTTTCTGATTTCAGGCCATTTCCCATTATCAATATTTTTTAGAAGCCATGATCTCTCATTGTCTAACTTCGATACAAATTTTTCTAATTCCTTTTCAGAACCTTGCATAGTATTTCACTAAAATCTTTTCTTAATCCCCTATAACATGAAGAAACTATACTCTCCAGCTAATTTAATAATTATAACAGGCGGTTCACTTGCTTTTATTGGGATGACTGCATACTTCACAGACTCAGTAAATTTAAGTGTCCCAACTTTCTTTTATGGAGTCCCAATATTTCTGATTGGCTTGGCTCTAAAAACTACTGAAATTCCTCCCGCATACTTGATTAATAAGGATAACTTTGCTTCTAATAAATTTAATAGACCTGAAGAACTAACTAATCTTGTCAAAGATGTAACCAAATGGAGATATGGAATTCAAGCGCATTTAGAATCATCTCTCGAAGCTTTAAATTTATGGAATTTTGATAATCCTCCTCAATTAGTAGAACTTGAAGAAATAACCAAAGATGAAAAAAATGGCCTTAGAATGCATTTTGATATTAATGCTGTTCCGAAAGAAGATTGGATTAAAAAGAAAGATAGGATAGAAAGATTTTTTGCTAAAGGCCTTGAATCAGAACTTATATTCGATGATAATAAAAACAAATTAGACCTTATACTGTTTTACAAAATACTAAAGGTTTAGTATCAAAATTTGATATCAAAATATTTTAAAAATGGATGATTCACAAAGAGTCTCAATATTAAGTGAGGCCCTGCCCTACATTCAAAGTTTTTCTGGTAGAAAAATTGTAATCAAATATGGTGGTTCAGTAATGAATCATAATATTTTAAGAGATGCCGCATTTAGAGATATTGCACTTCTCTCAAGCGTTGGAGTACGACCAGTAATTGTGCATGGAGGTGGACCAGAAATTAATATTTGGTTAAAAAAATTAAATATAGAGCCAAAATTTGAGAACGGCTTAAGAGTTACAGATGAAAAAACAATGGAAATAGTTGAAATGGTTTTAATGGGCAGAATCAACAAAAAAATAGTTCAAGGAATAAATAAAACAGGTGCTTCAGCTATTGGGATATCTGGATTAGATGGCAATTTAATTCAAGCTCGGGAATTGGAAAGTAAATCACATGGACTTGTTGGTGATATTTCCAAGGTAAATTCAACAATATTAGATCCCATTATTGATAGTGGGCATATACCCGTAATTTCAAGTATTGGATCAACAAATGAGGGGTTAAGTCTTAACATCAATGCAGATTATGTTGCAGGAGAAGTAGCAGCATCAATAAATGCTGAAAAATTAATCCTACTTACAGATACCCCAGGTATTTTAAAAAATATAAAAGATCATAATAGCCTTATGAAACAAATCAATCTTAAGGAAGCTAGAAAGTGCATAGAAGAAAATATTATTTCAGAGGGAATGAAGCCAAAAACTGAATGTTGTATTAGAGCTCTAGCTCAAGGTATAAAAGCTGCACATATTATTGATGGAAGAATTGAACATGCGCTTTTATTAGAAATCTTCACTAATGCTGGTATAGGGACAATGATTAATGCCTAGCAATGAATGATTATAAGCAAGTTATAAAAGATGCAGAACTTGCTTTAAGTAAAGGCGAATATAATTTATGTATTGAAATTCTTTCCCCTAAGATAGATTTTTTTAAAGTTTATACTCTTGAAGGCATTAATATTAGAATGTTGCTCATTACAGCCTTAAGCGGATTAAATAGAAATGAGGAGGCTATAGATTTATGTAAAACATTAACAAAATCAAAATATTCCCACATTCGAGACGAGGCACTTTCGCTTATGCAAATATTAAAATCCCCTAATTTGCAAATACCTGAAAATTGGAATATAAAATTTGAAAGTAATCTTATTACTGAAAGAAGTACATCTCTTCCTAAAAAATTTTTAACAAATTCTCCTAAAAAACAGAAATATATAAATATTACGAATACTCCAACAGGAGAAACAAAATCTTTTCAAAAAGGTTTTATTATACCTACTTTTTTTTTACTAATAATATTGTTAACTCTTTTAAGTGGTTGTGTAAAAATTAATAACTCATTAGATTTTAGAGATATTGATGCCTTAAAGATAGATTTAGGAATAGAAAGTAAATATATAAATAAAATACCTTGGCAAATAAAACTAGAAGAAAAATTTAAAGCGACTTTTCCAAATAATCAACTTAGGATTGATGATAAAAAGTTAATACTGAATAAGAAAAATTTAAAATTAAATGATGCTGAATTATTTATTAATCAAATTTTAAAAATAATTTCAAATACAATTAATATCGACTTAAATGATATGACAATTAGATATTTCAAAAAGAACTATTTATTATTAGAAAAACGAAGCTATCAAATAAATTTTGATCTAGTTAATCTTAATAAAATTGATGATGTAGAAATAAATATAAATATAATCAATCCCTCTAAAACCTATATTTCAAATAAAAATGATCAAATTTCTACTAATAAAAATATTATTTACTGGAAATTAATTCCAGGAAGAAATAATACTATTGCGTTTTCTTATTGGTATTGGAATAAATTTATATTAGGAACTTTAATTGTAATCTTATTAGTAATTATCGCCTACTATATTCGCAGAAATAGATTTAAAATTGGTACAAATCTTCCTCAATTACCTTCTTAAATTTCTACAGGATTAATATCAATTGTTAAAAAAGTATTTTTTGGGATAAAATCCCATAGTGATTTTTCTCTTGGTATGGGCAATTCAGTTTTATCTGGACCATAAATTAATATTTGCCACCTAAACTTTTTGCCAATTTTCGGGATCATACTTGGAGCAGGTCCTATCAATCTCCAATTTTTTTTTAAACATAAAGGTCTTAAATATTCTGATAATTTATTAGCAGTTTTTTCTGTTAAGGTGTTTTCAATACCAGATATCTTAAGGAGGCAAACTCTACAGAAAGGAAATAAATTTAAATCTTTTCTTAATTTCAAACTTTCATTTAAAAAACTTTCATAATCTCTTTTTTTTAGAAAGGAAATAACAGGATGACTAGGTTGATATGTTTGAAGAATCACCTCACCTTCTTTACCTGCTCTCCCTGATCTACCCGCTAACTGAAGAAATAATTGCAATGCTTTTTCTTCTGTTGCCAAATCAGGACGATTAAGAAGACTATCTGATGCTAGTACAACTGAAAGCGTAACATTTGGGATATCAATACCTTTAGCAAGCATTTGAGTGCCTACCATTACATCGGCTTTACCCTCAGAGAATTCAGCAAGGATTTTTCGGTGACCTTCTTTACCCGATGTAGTATCTCTATCAAATCGTAGTAGTTTTAATTCGGGCATTTCTTCTTTCAAGGATTCAACAACTTTTTGAGTCCCTATTCCAAATGGCTTAAAAGCGTTTGAGTGGCAATCAGGACAAAAATTAATAAACTGACTTTTAAGACCGCACCAATGACAATTAAGCCATTTTTTCCCTTTTGTGCCGATATGAACCGTTAAAGAGGTATCACAATTTGGGCAATTAACAACAAAACCACAATTTCGACAACTTAGAAATCCGTTATATCCTCTCCTTGGGACCAAGATGATTGCCTGTTCTTTTTTCTCTTTCAAATTTCTCAGTGAATTAAAAAGTTCTTTACTAAAAATTTTTTTGTTTCCTTTTTTAAATTCATCTCGCATATCTATCACTTTTATTTCTGGGACTTTGGCAATTGATATTCTTTCTTTCATTCTTGCTAACTTTAATTTATTTTCATATTTAACTTTTTTCCAAGTATTAAGAGAAGGAGTAGCACTTCCAAATATAATTCTAACTCCACCTCTTTTCGCTCTATCTAAGGCAAGTTCTCTTACGTCATAACAGGGCATCGGAGTCTCTTGTTTGTAAGAGTTATCATGCTCTTCGTCAATTATTATCACCCCTAGATTTCTTATAGGCAAAAATATTGATGATCTAGTACCAATTACAATTAAAGGTTCTTCCTCTTCTAATATTTTTCGCCAAACTAATTGACGTTGTTTTGAGGAACAATTACTGTGATATTCAAAAATATTTTTTTTAAATCTACTCGAAAATCTATCTATTAATTGAGGAATTAAAGCAATTTCTGGAGCCATTATTAAACAACTTTTATTTTTTTCTAAAAAACTTTTAGTGATTCTTAAATATATTTCTGTTTTCCCAGAACCAGTTTCTCCCCACAATAGTAAAGATTCACCTCCTTTCATTTTTTTTATTTTTGATATCGCTTCTTTTTGTTGATAAGTAAGTGAAGGCATTTGATTTCCTTTGATATTATTTTCAAACGATATCAAAGATAGATTATCTGTTTTTGATCGGCTTATTTTTTTAATCAAATTCTTTTTAATTAATGAATTAATTAATGTTGAGCTAAATCCAAATTTTATTAACTCACTTTGCCACAGACCTCCCGAAGAATTAATTTTCTGGATTAATAATAATTGTCTACTTGTTAACCCCCTAGATTGATAATTTAAATTAGGGGTTATTATTATCCAGAAATTTGAAGAAATCTTCTTATTAATAACATTAGATTTACTAAACCACCCTGGAGGTAAAGCTGTTTTAAACATTTTTATAATATTTACCTTATGGTCACAAGCTATATCCTCTATCCAATCTCTCCACCACTCATAAAAAACTTTTTTTTGAATGATTCTCTCGATGATAGAGTATTTTAATTCTGAATTTAAGCCAAATCTTTCTATATTTAAGTTTTCTCTAATGACTAATCCCGTAATCAATCTACCTTTAACTTTCACTAGAACAATATCACCCATTTCTACTCCTAAAGAATTTCCATCTATATAATCAAAACTGTTGCTATATCTACCAAAATCGATCAAAACGCTATAAACTTTTGGGTCTTGACTTAGATTATTAGTTGCGAGCTTCAAAACTTTTTCTTAGTATTGGATTGTTGAACATTCCACAAAGTGTTTTTTGCACATTGTCCGCATCAAGTTCTCAGGGAAGACATGAAGCTCTGATCAATGAATAAATTCAAAATGATCTGCCAGTCTGAGAAAGCCCTAAACTTTTTGCTCTAGGTAATTTATAACACTAATTAATTTTTTCAACATCTTACAAGCACTTTTTTAAATTAAAAAACATTGCGGATAGATACATTAGTTCTTAAAGCAACTTTTTACTACTAAATGTGCGACATTGCCGTAATTAAAGTTTTATTTAGTTAAATTCACCCTAGAAAGGAGTCTATTATGTGTCCCATAGCTGCAGAGTCAAAAAATTCAAAGTCACGCTCTAAGAAAAAGTTAAATAAAAATATTAATCCATCTGCAGAAACAGAATTAAACAATAATAGAGTTGAGAAAGTAGTCAATAATGATAGTGAATTAGAAAATAATAATGAAAATCCTTCTGAAGATGATGAAAAAAATCTAGCTAATATAAAACTGGGACCAAAAGGAATTTATACAGAAGATTCAATAAGAGTTTATTTACAAGAGATTGGACGAATAAGATTATTAAGACCGGATGAGGAAATTGAACTTGCAAGAAAAATTGCGGACTTGCTGCAACTTGAAGAATTAGCAACGCAGTATGAATCAGAGAAGGGGCATTTCCCATCTGTCAGAGAGTGGGCAGAGCTAATTGATATGCCTCTTTCTAAATTTAGAAGAAGATTACTATTGGGAAGAAGAGCAAAAGAAAAAATGGTTCAATCTAATTTAAGACTAGTAGTTTCAATTGCTAAGAAATATATGAATCGAGGTTTGTCCTTTCAAGATTTAATTCAAGAAGGTAGTTTAGGTCTTATTAGAGCAGCAGAAAAATTTGATCATGAAAAAGGATATAAATTCTCTACTTATGCAACATGGTGGATTCGCCAGGCAATTACAAGAGCTATTGCTGATCAAAGTAGAACTATTAGATTACCCGTTCACTTATACGAAACTATATCCAGGATTAAAAAAACCACCAAAGTATTAAGTCAAGAATTTGGCCGAAAACCTAGTGAAGAAGAAATTGCTGAGAGTATGGAAATGACAATTGAGAAATTAAGATTCATAGCTAAAAGTGCTCAGCTACCTATTTCTTTAGAAACTCCTATTGGGAAAGAAGAGGATTCAAGATTAGGAGATTTTATAGAAGCTGACATCGAAAATCCAGAACAGGATGTGTCTAAAACCTTATTAAGAGAGGATTTAGAAGGTGTTTTAGCAACCTTAAGTCCTAGAGAAAGAGATGTTCTTAGACTTCGTTATGGGATAGATGATGGGAGGATGAAAACTCTCGAAGAGATCGGACAGATTTTTGATGTTACAAGAGAAAGGATAAGACAGATAGAAGCAAAAGCTCTCCGTAAATTAAGGCATCCAAATAGAAATGGGGTTTTAAAAGAATATATAAAATAATAAAATTTAATTTATCTTCATTAAGTTGCAAACTGATATTGATAAATTTGTGCTTCTTTCTTTTAATCTAAAATAAATTAATATTTTTAATGGCTATTTCAAAAATAAGAATTGCGACAAGAAGAAGTAAGTTGGCTATGGTGCAAACTTTATGGGTAAAGGAGGAATTAGAGAAAAACATTCCTAATATAGAGGTTAATATTGAAGCGATGGCGACTCAAGGAGATAAAATTCTTGACGTGGCTTTAGCAAAAATTGGTGATAAAGGATTATTTACTAAGGAACTTGAAACTCAAATGCTTCAAGATAAAGCTGATATTGCCGTTCATTCATTAAAGGATTTGCCAACTAATTTGCCGGATGGACTAACTTTAGGATGTATCACAAAAAGAGAGGATCCTTCTGATGCACTTGTTATTAATAAGAAAAATGAGTCTTATAAATTAGAGAATCTACCATCAGGATCAATTGTTGGGACAAGTTCCCTTAGAAGGCTTGCACAATTAAAATTTAATTATCCTAATCTTATTTTTAAAGATATAAGAGGAAATGTAATCACTCGTTTAGAAAAATTAGATTCAGGAGAATTTGATTGTATTATACTTGCTGCAGCAGGATTAAAAAGATTAGGATTTGAATCAAGAATACATCAATTAATTCCTAGCGAGATTTCTCTACATGCTGTAGGCCAAGGAGCATTAGGGATTGAATGTAAAACAGATAATAATGATGTTTTAGATATAATTCAAGTTCTAACTCATACAGAGACTAGTAAAAGATGCTTAGCAGAGAGATCATTTTTAAGAGAGTTAGAGGGCGGTTGCCAAGTACCTATAGGAGTAAATAGTGGAATAAAAAATGATCAAATATTTCTTACTGGAATGGTGGCTTCTATTGATGGAAAGAAACTTATCAAAGATCAATCACTAGGCCCTTCAACTGATCCTGAAAGTATTGGAAAAGATCTTGCTAATAAACTAAAAATGCAAGGAGCAGAAAAAATACTTAAAGAAATATTTAATGAATATAGGTAGGAAGAATATGACTAATTAACCAATTTAGGTTCAATTTCTTTTTTATATCTATCCTCGCATTCTTCTATGGTTTTGATTGCATCTTCAAGACCAAAAAAGCCATTTACTTTACAAGTTCCTGGTTTTTTTAAATCCTTGTAATGTTCCCAATAATACTTTGTTTCTTTTAGCCAGTGTTTACCAAGATCATTAAAAGTTTTAATATGATCTACCCTTTTATCTTCTGATAAAACAGCTATTACCTTATCATCGACTTCTCCTCCATCATCAAATTTCATAACTCCGATTACTCTGGCTTCAACAATTGATCCTGGAATTAAAGGTTCAGTCACAGAGACTATTTCAATATCTAGTGGATCGCCATCCTCATCCCAAGTTCTTGGGATACAACCATAAGCGAATGGATAAGCCAAAGATGAGTAACCAACTCTATCAAGCTTAAGATGACCAGTTTCAGTTATTAATTCATACTTATTGATTGTATTTGAATTTAATTCAACAATTGTATTAACAATTGTTTTTTGTTCATTTACGAAAGGATCTAAAATATGAAGAAGATTGGGAGTACTTTTGCTTGGGGGTTGACTAAGATTTGCCATATATTTATTAATTTATAACTATATTACAACTTATCTTTGGCTATCAATCTCTTAAAGTTAATAATCAAAATATTTTAATTAAATTCATCAATTTTATGCTTAAGATAATCAAGAAAAAATTTTGATGAGAGTTCACTTCCACTAATTTTTTTAACTAATTCCATAGCATTTAATGATCTTCCATGACAATGAACATTTTCTTTCAACCAATTAATTATTGTTTGATAATCATTATTTCCAATTAAATGATCAATTAATCCAATATCCTTTTCTAGTTGATGAGTTAACTGTGCACTTATGAGATGACCAATCAAATATGAAGGGAAATAGCCAAAAGCACCTTCACTCCAATGTACATCTTGTAAACATCCTTCAACATCGTTGCAAGGCTCAATACCTAAAAGTTTCTTATATTTTTTATTCCATTCAAATGGTAAATCTTTAGCTTTTAGATTTCCTTCAATTAATTCTATTTCCAGCTCAGTTCTAATTAAAATATGCATCCCATAACTTAGTTCATCAGCTTCTACTCTATTTAATCCTGGTTGAATAATATTCATCGATTGCCATAACTCCTCATAATTTTTCAAAGGACATCCATTCTTTAGAAAATATTGAAAGAAACTTCTTGAGAAAGCTTTCGACTTTACTATCCTATTTTCCCAAAATAAGGATTGACTCTCATGGACAGCCATCGAGGTAGCTTGTCCGAGAGGCCAGGCAAACCATTGATGCGTTTCATTAGGCAAACCTTGTTCATAAATAGAGTGCCCCCATTCATGTGCAGTAGCTAAAAAACTTGAAAACGGTTCACCTTTTACTATTCTTGTTGTGATCCTATAATCTTTTGGCCCCAAAGTGATTGAAAATGGATGCGGAGATTCCGCAATAGCAACCAAATCCTCATTACGTCCAAAATTATCCAGTAATTTACCGCAAAGTACTTGTTGAGCTGAAGAATCAATATCCCATTTTTTCTTATCAAATTCTTTTATATTCTCAAGCATAGATGGGATAGATTCTCTTAAAGGATTAAAAATATTGAATAGCCAATCTTTATTAATATCAGGTTCATAAGGTTGAGCCAATGTCTCCCATGGACTCAATTTATCTGAAAGTTGATTCGCTTCCTCTCTTCGTAAAATTATTAATTCTTCAAAGTATGGCTGAAAAATTTTGAAGTCAGAATTTCTTTTAGCATGTTGCCAACTTTCATACCCTTGTGATTTGGCTTTTGCTAAATTTGCTACTAATTTAGGATCTAACTTTCTTTGTCTATCAAATTCTTTATTAAGGAGTTCTATATTCTTTTTTTTTGAAATATATTCTGTATTCAAATAATCTGATGATTCATCCAACTCAATCTTAGCTAAGTTTATTAGGTTTAAGAATTCATCACTAGAATTTCTAGCGTGTAAAATCTTTGCTAAATAAGTAAGTTGCTCACCTCTCCATGAAGAACCATTCTTTGGCATTACAGTATTCTGGTCCCAATAAAGAGTACTTTGAATCGAACCTAAAATTTGAGTATCTTTTAGGTAGGATCCTAATTTGCTCCAGGCTACATTTTTCAAAAAAATCTCCGTATAGATTTACATATTAAGATAATTTTTTTACGGTGAGCCTTAAATTTGAAAACCATATTATGAGAAGATTGAAAAATAATTTTATTTAATGAATGATGGAACAAATTTTTTCAACCTTACAGGTAAATTCATCAGGACAAGGTTTAAAAGATATTACCTATTTAATTACTAATTTCATTAAAGAAAATAAGTTTAAAACTGGATTAATTGTTTTAAATATAATGCATACTAGTTGTAGCTTAATTGTGAACGAAAATGCTGATCCAAATGTTCTTAAAGATTTAGATAAATATATTAATTCAATTGTTCCATTTAATAAATATCATGATTTAACTAGAGAAAGGAAAGAGATTTCATATAAGCATTATCAAGAAGGTGAAGATGATATGCCAGCTCATATAAAGACTGCCCTAACTAATACATCTCTATCCTTTAGCATCCAAAATGAAAAACTCATGTTAGGAACTTGGCAAGGTATTTATCTATGGGAGCATAGATTTGGCATTAATATAAGAAAAATAAATATTCATGCAATTGGAGAAATTAAAAAAAATATTTACAATTAAAAAAGAAATCAATTAGAAATGAAACCCTATTTACTTGAAAAAAAAGAGCTTAAAGAATTAGCTGTTAAATTACCTGGATGGAAAATATCCAATCAAAAGATAGAAAAGAAATTTTCTTTCAATAACTTTATAGAAGCTTTTTCTTTTATGACTCAAGTGGCTTTGCTTTGCGAAAAATATAATCATCATCCTAATTGGGATAATGTATATTCTTTAGTAAATATACAATTAACTACTCATGACTTAGGGGGTATTTCAAACTTAGATCAAATCATAGCTTCTGAAATAAATAAATTAACTGAAAGTAAATTATAGATATTTCAGAAATCCTAATTAGAATATAGAAAATATCATGAGTTATAAATGCAAGATAAGCAAACAAAGTTGGTTCCGGTAACAATAATAAGTGGATTCTTGGGTTCAGGGAAAACAACGCTTTTAAATCACATTTTAGGGAACCAAAATAGTCTTAAAACAGCTGTTTTAGTTAATGAGTTTGGAGAAATCGGAATAGATAACGACTTAATAATTGAAACATCAGAAGATATGATCGAATTAAGTAATGGATGTATTTGTTGCACAATTAATGGCGAATTACTCTCAACAGTTGAGAAAATCATAGAGAGATCTAATAATCTAGATTATATAATTGTAGAAACTACTGGGCTTGCAGACCCATTGCCAGTAGCAATGACTTTTGCCGGAAGTAATCTTAGAGAGAAAGTGAGATTGGATTCAATTTTAACTTTAGTAGACGCTGATAATTTTGATTTTAACATTGACAGAAAAAGCGTTTACTACTCACAACTTCTTTATGGAGATATCATACTTTTAAATAAATGTGATTTAGTAAATAATAAAAAATTGGAAGATATAGAAAAAAAAATATTTGAAATTAAAAAAGAACCTCGAATTCTAAGATGTTCAAATAGCAAAGTAGGTCTTGAAACAATTATTAGTGTAGGACTGTTTGAAACTGATAAATATATATTTGAAGATATTGAAAAGGATAATTCTACTAAACACTCGCACCATTCTCATGAACACTCACGCCATTCTCATGAACACTCGCATGATTTGCAAAATAATATAGAGGGATTTACCTCCGTTTCATTCGAATGCTTTGACCCTTTTTCATTGAGGAGATTCCAAAACTTCTTAGATAATCAACTATCAGAAAATGTTTTCAGAGCAAAAGGTATTTTATGGTTTCAAGAAAGCGAAAGAAAACATATTTTTCACCTATCAGGAAAAAGATTTTCACTTGATGATGAAGATTGGAAAAAAGATAAATCCAATAGGATTGTTTTGATTGGGAAAAATTTAAATCATAAGGAAATAAAAAATCAATTAGATCTTTGTAGATCTAACTCTTTAAATGAATAAAGTGAAATATAAAAAATTGAATCTTAAAATTTATAAAAGAATTAAAGATTTAGAGACAATAGAGATCTTAGCTCTACTTATAGCTATTTTAATTATTTTACCTATTTTTAGTTTTTTTAAGGAAGGCTTAAATACAATACTAAACGGAAATTTTTCTATTTCAATTACTGGTAAAAAGGAAATAATTGGTTCAATTACAGTACTTTTTTTAACAAGTATTTTTGGAGGATCATTAGGAATAATAAATGGTTGGACTCTCTCTAACTGTGAATTTAAATTTAGAAAAACACTCAGAATTTGCCAATTAATCCCACTTGCTGCTCCTGCATATTTACTCACCTCAATTTTGCAAGATTTAGGAAGCATCATGGGATATCAAATTACTGGCATATGGTGGGGAGTTCTCATACTTTCCATTTCAACATATCCATATGTTTTTATCCTTACTAATGAAAGTTTTAACAAATTTGGAAAGAACCAAATATTAGCTAGCAGGGGCTTAGGCGTTGGACCATGGAAGAGCTTTATACGAATTGCTTTACCTATGGCTTTGCCTTCATTAGTGACAGGAATAAGCTTAATGTGTATGGAAGTAATGAATGAACTTGGTACCTTTGAAATGTTAAATATACCAAGTATCTCAACAGGAATCACTGAAAGTTGGATAGAAGATGGTAATCCCTCACGAGCAATAGGATTATCATTAATAGCTTTAATAATTGTTTTCTCATTAATATTTGCAGAAAAGTTTTCAAGAAAAAAAACACGTCGGTGGAGTGAAAATCCTTCTCTAAATAATTCACAAGCCTGGAATCTTAAAAACTATAGATCTTTTGCAGCGATACTATTAGCTTTATTTCCAGCAATCTTTTCACTTGGAATACCAATACTTTGGGTTTCTATAAATATTGATCAAATTCAAAGAGGATTCAATACTGAATTATTAACACTAACTATTAGAACGATAGGACTTGGAGCAATAGTTGCATTTCTTGCTATGTCATTTTCAATATTATTATCTCTAGCCAATAGGTGGAATAAAGGTGTTTTAATTAATATAACTACATTTTTATCAGGTATAGGATACGCAATTCCGGGAACAGTATTAGCTATTTCTTTACTAACACTTACTAATTCAAAATTCTTTATAGCCCCCATAATCCTACTTATTTGGGGATACATAACACGTTTCTTAACTATTTCTAAAGGGGCTATTGATTCTGGATTAGAAAGAGTTTCTCCAAATATTGATGAAGCAGCAGCTATTTTGGGCGCTAATCAAACAAAAATAATTAAACGAATTCACATGCCAATTTTAAAAGGACCTATCTTTGTCGGAACCCTTTTAGTCTTTGTAGACACCATAAAGGAATTACCATTAACATTTTTACTGAGACCTTTTAATTTTGATACTTTATCAGTAAGAATATATCAATATGCTGGCGATGAAAGAATGGCTGAAGCACTTTTGCCAGCAATAATGATTACAATTTTGGGATTAATAGCATCAAGCACTCTAATTCCTAGTTTAGAAAACTATGAAAATTAATTCTTAAAAATATATTTTTTAAAAATAAATGGGCTACTTAACAATAAATCAGCAATCGTAGATACAAATCTAAAATAAATCAATGTTTCTAAAATTAAATTTTGAGGATAAGCTTTTCCAATAAATAATAAAAAGGAAGTTTCAAATACTCCTGCCCCTCCTGGAGCAGCTGGAACAATTAATCCTATTGCCCAAGATATACAAAAAATTATCAAGATGAGAGAAATATTAATTTGACTAATATCTAAAAAAATCTTAAGACAAAATAAAAACGCCAAAAATTTTGAGCCAATAAAAAAAACTTCTACAAGAAAAGCTCTCAATGGGAAAAATGATTCGCATTTAATACTTGAATAAAGTACATTATTTGAATTTCCGGGACTTATAAAATCAAATTGATTAACTTTGAGGGACTTTAGAATTTTTAATAAAAAATATATAAATCTTTTATTTAAAAAAAAGGTAGGCAATAAAAGTAAAATTAGGATTGGATTAAAAATCACTCCAATTGAAGAAATTAATAATGATACCGATAGCATCAAATAAGGTTCTATAAGAGTCCCATAAAGTGCAATATTTTTATTTGTTTTTTTCTTTAAAAAATTAAATCTTTCTATAAAATGCCATACATTACCAGGCAAATACTTAAGGCTATTGGTAGCTATAAAGAAATAAGTTAAATCATTATAAACATATCTTGAACCAAGCCAAATAATAATATTTTTCCATGCTAAGCCATTAAATAAAACACTTAATAAACAAAATATAAATGAAAAATATAAATTAAAATTATCAAGATATAAAGCGAATGAAATTTGTTTGAAATTTACAATTAATAAATAAAATAAATAAAAGAGACTAAAAATAAAAAAACTTTTTTTAAAATATTTAACTGAATTCTTAATAAATAATTTTTAAAAATTTATAGTGTTTTCTAAAATCATATCAGCTTTAAAATCTTTTAAAATCACCCATCGTTTTTTTAATAATATCCCTAATCTCCATTGCACTTTTATTATATTTTTTTTGCAATCTTAGTATTTCATCATATTCTGGCTTAATATATTTTTCTCCATTAATTAAGGTAGTTTGCTTAACTTTAATCTTTCCAAATCTTGTATTACATTCTCCTTCTATTCTTTTTAAAACCCATCTACCTTGTCTCCTTTCTCGAAGACCAATTGTATTAGAGTACTTAAACCAGATTTCTCTACAATGAGTTACTTTCTCAATAGGAACAATTGCTTTTAATTCAAAACCTATTCGATTTTTTTTCATATTTATAGATTGATAGACAACATCATATGCTCCGCCTCCACGTAATATTTCAACAAAAGAAGAAATATCCTCGGAGGACTGATCATCAATAAAAGCCTCTTGAATAAATATTTCTTCATAACTTGGATTTTCAATTTCACAAGAATTAATTTTTGAAATTCTCAAGATATTGGGAATTGGTAAAATTTTATTACCCACACCTACTCCATATGAATTTAAAGAATATTTAATTGGTAATTTAAAAGAATTCACCAAAGTGCAAATTATTGCGATGCCTGTAGGTGTAGATAATTCATCATTAATAAATTCAAGGTCTGAGCAAACCTCTATTTTAAATTTGGCTATTAGATCAACTACAGCTGGTGATGGGATTGATATTTTTCCGTGTTCCGTTTCTGTTATTCCACTGCCCAATGTTGGAGTATTACAATAAATTTTTTTAGGCCTAAGGAAGTTAATAGCCGCACAAACTCCAATAATATCTACTAGTGAATCTATAGAGCCTATTTCATGAAAACAAACATCTTCTTGCGCTATACCATGAACAGCACTTTCAGCTTTTGCTAAAGCACTAAAAACTTCAATAATATTTTTTTCTAATGATTTTTCTAAATTTCCTTTTAGAATTAATTTTTTTATATCTTTCCAATTCCTTTTTTGCGAATCATCTAATATCTTTACATTAGTTTTAATACCTCTTAAAGATTTACTTTTAGATTCACTAAAAGATAATAAATAAGAGCCTCCTAATCCAAGATCAATTAAAGGTTTTTCAAGAACTTCTTTTGGTACTCCAAGATCATAAAAAGCTGCTAATAACATATCACCCGATATGCCTGGAGAACATTCAATTAGTAAATCTTCCATAGCTAAATGGCATAAAAAGATTGATCTTGTTTACTTTCATAAAATCGTAATTTAATCAATAATAATTCATTTATTTTCAATGACTTCAAAATTCTCCATATACAAAGCATTACCCACTCTTAAGGCATCAATACTTAAGAAAGAATTTATTAAATTAAGCGGTAGTTCTGCTTTTAAAATTAACTTAAAGGATTTATTTTTATTATTTAAGATCTTCAAAGGCGTTATTTTAACAATAACTTCTTTCTCTGGAATTTTTACAAATATTAATTTCCCCCTTATGGAAAAGTAATTATCTTTTAAATCAAAATTTTTTAATATTTCATTATAATTTTGAGAATAATCTTTTTGTTCCTTATTTAGACTATGAGGATCCCATATTCCAGAGATTTGTAGATGTAAATTATCAGTATTTGTATTTCTAGGATAGACAATAAAAAAGTATTTTTTATTAAAGTCAATATATTTTTTGATTAGAGGTAAGGTTTTGCCCAAAACAACTGCGTCTAAAGATAAATTGTTTTGATCTTTTAGAAGGCCCTTGTTTAAAGACTCTTTACTTGAGGGATTGTATGAGCCGTAAATGATTCCAATGGCTCTATTTTGAAAATTTTCTGTAACTTTTTGGATCGGGCTTTTAATCATTATTTTGTGTCGAAAAAGAAAAAGTCAAAATATTTAATTATTGTTTGATTTGAGATTGTCAAAAGACCTAATTGCTTCATCAATAGCATCACTTGGACTTGTTGCATCATTCATACTATTTGCTTTTCTTAACATATCGACAATTTGAAAAGGATTTGTTGGAATAGTACTGTTAACTTCAAATCCATCTTGGGTATTATTGTTTAATTCTATTTCTTCAAAATAATTTTCCTGAGAACTAAAAACTAAGTCATTATAAAAAAATCCCAAAGAACAAAAAAATAAGCTAAGGATTGAGAAAATTTTTCTATGAAAAAGATTTTTTCTGAATAATTTCAAAACTTTATATTAGATTAAAAATTTGCTAACTTAATTTTACATAAATATTCAACAAATTGTTAATAGCATCTTGGAATGTAAATTCCATCCGAATGAGACTTAATCAAGTATTACTTTGGCTTGAGAATAAAAATCCAGATGTATTATGTTTGCAAGAAACAAAAGTTATAGATTCAGATTTCCCAATTGAATCATTTGAAAAACTAGGTTATAAAGTTAAAGCTTTTGGGCAAAAATCATATAACGGGGTTGCGATCGTAAGCAAATTTGATTTTGTTGATTTAAAATTTGGTTTCTGTGGAGAATTAGCTAATTGTGATTCTGCAAAACAATTTGATGACCAAAAAAGAGTAATTAGCGCGCAAATTAACAATATAAGAATTATAAATGTTTACGTTCCCAATGGTTCATCGTTAAGTTCGGATAAATTTGAATATAAACTTTCTTGGCTTAAGCAGTTAAAAAAGTATTTGGAGCAACCACTCAAAAGAGATGAAAAAATATGTCTTCTTGGAGATTTTAATATTGCTCCTTCTAGTAAGGATATTCATGATCCAGAAATTTTTGAAGGCCAGATTATGGCATCAGAAAAGGAGAGGTGTTGTCTAGATAATATTGTTAAAGGAAAATTTATTGACTCATTTCGCATTTTTGAAAAAAATAGCGGCTATTGGAGTTGGTGGGATTACCGTAATAATGCTTTTGAATTAAACAAAGGTTGGAGAATAGACCATATTTATATATGTAATAGTCTTCTCTCAAACATAAAAAGTTCAGTAATTGAAAAGGATCAAAGGGAATTAGACCAACCAAGCGATCATGCTCCAGTTATGATTGAATTTAACTTTAATGAAAAGTTCGTTGATCTTAGTGATGATGATTATGATTTATTTGAACTGTAATTTTTAGATCAAATTTTCTTAAAAAACATTATTAAAAGCACTTTTAACTAAAGATATTTAAAAATAAATGTTCCTTTTCAATATTAATAAAACATTATTTTAATTCATATAACTAAAAACTAACTTCAATAATGTAGAATTTCAACTTGATTGACAAATTTTTTTCTTATATCTAAGTTAGGACATGATGTATTATTCCAAAAAACTACAACTATTTATAAAGTGACTGATATTTTAAATATCTCAAATTCTCAGGAAGTATTTGCTTCTGCCCAAGATCTTATGCCTGGGGGTGTGAGTTCCCCTGTAAGAGCTTTTAAATCAGTAAACGGGCAACCTATTGTGTTTGACAGGGTCAAAGGCCCATTTGCTTGGGACATAGATGGGAATAGATATATTGACTACATTGGAAGCTGGGGGCCAGCAATTTGTGGACATGCTCATCCCGAGGTTATCACTGCATTACAAGAGGCAATAGAGAAAGGAACAAGTTTTGGAGCTCCTTGTGTTTTAGAGAATAAACTTGCTCAAATGGTTATAGATGCTGTTCCTTCAGTTGAAATGGTTCGTTTTGTTAATAGTGGTACAGAAGCATGCATGGCAGTTCTAAGACTTATGAGGGCATATACGGGGAGAGATAAAGTTATCAAGTTTGATGGATGTTATCATGGCCATGCCGATATGTTTTTAGTAAAGGCTGGATCAGGTGTAGCAACTTTAGGCTTACCAGATTCTCCAGGAGTGCCAAGAACTACTACATCCAATACACTGACTGCACCCTACAATGATTTAGAAGCAGTTAAAAAATTATTCTCTGAGAATCCAGATGCTATTTCAGGAGTTATTCTTGAACCCATTGTTGGAAATGCTGGTTTTATTACTCCTGAGCCAGGTTTTTTAGAGGGTTTGAGAGAATTAACAACTGAGAATGGTGCTTTACTAGTCTTTGATGAAGTAATGACTGGCTTTAGGATAAGTTATGGAGGAGCTCAAGAAAGATTTGGAGTAATTCCTGATTTAACAACTCTTGGAAAAGTTATTGGAGGTGGATTACCTGTTGGGGCTTATGGCGGAAGAAAGGAAATTATGTCTTTAATAGCTCCTTCTGGACCTGTTTATCAAGCTGGCACATTAAGTGGTAATCCTTTAGCAATGACAGCTGGTATTAAAACCCTTGAATTACTAAAACAAGAGGGTACTTATGAAAAATTAGAAACAACAACATCCAGATTAGTAGAGGGTATCAAAGATGTTGCGAATAAAAATGGAATTGAGATTACTGGTGGAAGTGTCAGTGCAATGTTTGGATTCTTTTTATGCGATGGGCCAGTCAGAAATTTTGAAGAGGCCAAATCAACAAATTCAGAATTATTTGGAAAATTACATAGAGAAATGTTAAATAAAGGTGTTTATTTAGCACCTAGTTCTTATGAAGCAGGATTCACCTCGTTAGCACATACAGAAGAGGAGATTGATCAAACAATCGAGGCATTTGATCAATCATTTAAAGTTTTAAAAGATAATTGAAAATTATCTTCTATTACCATTAACAATGACTGGTGGTGTACTCCCAGAAGTCCCTGGTAACCCAGGTACAACTTGTGTCTGCCCATCCCATTTATCAAGAAAAAGCTTAAATAAAACTTGATCATTCAACCCTTTGTTAAGAGTCTCATATCTTAAAGCTTCTTGTTCTGCTATTTCAACTTCTGTTTTGGCCCTTAAAAGTAATTGACCTGCAATTTGCTTTTGTTCGATAGCAGCTCTATATTCCTCAGCTATCTCAAGACCAGTAAGGTCTAAGCTTTTTACATCAACATAATCAAAGGAATTCAATTCTTTTGCAACAGTATCAGCAACTTTTTCAGAAATAACATTGAATTCAGTAGCAATTGTTTCTAATTCATATTGAGAGAAGACTGATTTAAGGGCTTTTAGCAGAGATGGCTGAACTATTTTTTGGTAAACATCACTATTTCTATTTGCAATTGTGGCAAAAATTCTGCCAGCTTCGCTTGGTTTTACAGAATATTTAACCGTGGCTGTAGCTCTTATTACTTGTAAATCTTTTGTTAAAGTTTCAAATTTTTCTGGTTGCACCTGAGTTTTTATATCAAAGGGGAAAACAGATTGGATAAATGGAATTTTAACGTTTAGGCCTGCTCTTCTAGATCCGCCTGTAACTTTACCAAGTGTAGTAACAACTGCTACTTGGCCAGATGGAACTACAAATAGAGCTTGAGTCAGAAGGAGAAAACCTGTAAAGGAGAGGACTATTAGAAATGTGGCTGTCCCACCAGGTCCTGCTGGAGTAACATTTTTGAAAGAAGATGACATTTAAATAATTTTTTCTTATTTTATTTAAATTAATTAATAAATGCATTACAAAATTATTTAAATAAATATATTTTTAATAATTATATTGAAGATTTATTTTTAGAAATTTTTTAATAAAGATTAATCATTAATTTTTGAATTGAATTCTCCTAATAATAATAAATAAAGATCTTCATCTATCTCTCTAATATCATATTCACTTGGCAAAATTCCATGTTTATATTCATGAGCGGCCATCCAACAAAATTTTTCAATTTCTTTTTTGGAGAAACGTGGATAATTTTTAACTTTTAAACATAGCTCTTTTATTAATAAATCAGGGTAGTTAGACATCAATTAATTTTGAGTAGCCTTATGGTATTAAATTTTAACGATAATTGTTTGTTTGAAGTGGCACATTTAAGCTCTCTTCAAATTTATCAAGCATTTTTATTACAAGTTGAAGATCATTTTTACTCTTACTTGCAACTCTTAGATTATCGCCTTGAATACTCACATTTATCTTCTTAAATTCATTTCTAATTTCTTTACTTATTTTTTTTGCGATTTCCTGATTTAAACCTTTTTTTAAATTGATAGTTTGTTTAACCCTATTCCCAGATATAACTTCAATAGATTTAAAATCAAAAATTTTCAAAGATAACTTTCTCTTTGTTGCTTTTTGTCTGAGAATATCAATTACAGAATTTAACGTTAGTTCACTATCTGTAAAAATAAAGATATTTTCTTCATCTAATTCGATTGAAGTTTTTGTGCCTTTTAAATCATATCTCTGGTTTGTTTCCCTATTAACCTGATCAATGGTATTCACCAATTCTTGCCTATCAAAATCAGAAACAATATCGAATGAAAAATTTTCTGCCATAAGCTTCTATTAGCTATATCAATTATTACTCAAAAAAAAGATTTCAAAAAAATTTCTTATTAAAAATTTAATCAAAAAATAATAAACTTACCATTTTGCCCATATCTTCGGCACATCTACAACTATTTAGTAATGTTTCGCTATCGTGAAATGCAAAACAAATTAATTGATCACATCTATTTATAATTTCTTGATTACATAGACTACTAGCAAGAGGTAATGGCAACTCATTATTCTCAGTTTTCTCAACAAGATGAATTACTTTTTCTAACTGATCTTTAATCTCTGGCAATTGTCTATCTAAACTTTGAGGAAGCAAAACAGTTAAAAGAGAGGGGTTTATATCTAAAACTGCTCTTATAACGGCAGCATTAACTCCCTGAGAACCAGAAGTAATAATAGAGTGACCTTCTTCAGCTAATGACCTTGCTATTAATTCAATAAGATGAATATCCACAACAGGTACATGCCTGCTGCCAAGAAATGCTATCCTTCTCTTGCCATGATCTTGAATTTTAGCTAGCTCTTGCGCTAAGGTATCAACTCTTTCAGTTGAGGGGAGATCTAAGGAGCGACTCAAAATAACCTAAGTACTATATTTTGAAATTAGCAATTTTTAGAAAAATTGCAGTCAAAACCAATTTTTTCCAAAATTCCCTTTATGTTTACATTCTCTTGAACCAATTGAATTGCATATGAGGCTTTAATAGATTCATGTAACCTAACGTGTCCAAAAGCTTGTTCAATAACTTCAACAGAAGCTAGTGTATCTATATCAACTTTTAAAATTGGGACCTCCAACTCTTCAGCTCGGTGTATCAGTTGAGGTAAGGGATCTCCAATACCAGTTAAAATTAAACATTGAGTCGAAGCTTCTAAAGCTGCTAATTGAATATCTGTTCTATCAGCTCCTGTAACAACTGCCATATTTCTCCTCCTTTTGAAAAATTCCATAGCCGAATTAACACCCATAGCTCCTATGCTTAGTGTCTCTACCAATAATTGATCTTTATCTGGGCAACAAATCACTTTTGCCTTTAATCTTCTTATAAGTTCTCTAACTGTAACGCTTCTAAGTAAGGGTGACTTAGGCATAACGCCAAATACCTCAATACCTAATTCATTTAAGGATGGTATTATTTTTTCTTCTATTTTTTTTACCTCAGATGGCCGAACTGAATTTAATATAGCTCCTGCAAAAAATTCACCTAATTGTTTTTTAGCATTAAGTAAGGCATCAACACTTTTACTATCTTCCCATAAATTTACAACTACAACCTTTGAACTCAATGCTTTTGCTAACTGAGGTAAACTTAAACCGTACACCAATCCTTCATGAAGACTTCCAGCTCCTTCAAGAATATTTAATCCCTCAAAATTATCGTTTAGAAGTTCTTTAATTTGCTCAAAACCCCTACCAGGTGAAAGATCTTTATTATATATTCTTTTTTCTGCAGAAATATTGTCATATAAACCAACTGAAGATATTAAATTCTTTTCTTCAATCCCAAGTGTTGAGCTAATAAATTTCATATCATCATCTATTAATCCTTCATAGGCCATTGAAGGTAAATTAGTTAGTTCAATACAAGTAGCTAATGGCTTACCCAAGCGAACCTTTTTTTGAGAAGAAATAATTTTTTTTGCTATTCCTAATACTAAAGCAGATTTTCCGCTAAAAGGTTCACATGAACCTATTAATAAAATATCGCTCATAAAAAATTATTTATATATTATTTAGGTTAATATTTTTTCCTATTGGATTCAAATATTTAATTAGAAATTAATCATAATAATTTTACGATTTCTTTAAATTATTTATTTATCTTAGGTATGAAATATAATTTACAATCGAGAGATGAACGAAAAAATAAACATTGGAATAACCGGAGCAGGCGGAGCTCTTGGTAAATCTTTAACAAAAAAATTTAAATCTAAAGGCTACAAAATCACCGGTTTTAGTCACAGTCAATTTTCCAACTCTTTGGGCGATTCAGAACCTGATAAGTGGGTAAGGTGGGAGTGCGGAAAAGAACATTTACTAGAGAATGAGTTAAAAAAGATTGACATTTTAATTCTAAATCATGGTGTTTATCAATCTGGAATTGGTAATATTAACTTTCAAAATTCAATAGAAATAAACGCATTAAGCACATTAAGACTACTAAACATATTTGAGGAAATTGCACTTAATAATGAAGATGATAAAAAAAAGGAAATATGGATAAATACTTCAGAAGCAGAAATCCTTCCCGCTATTAATCCTTCTTACGAAATAAGCAAATTATTAATTGGGCAAATAATTACATTTAAAAAAAATTTCCTTACAAAAAATCAGGAAAAAAAATTTACCATTAGAAAAATTATTCTTGGACCATTTAAATCTAAGCTTAATCCAATTGGAATAATGACACCAGATTCGGTAGCTTCGTTAATTTTTCTCCTATCTAAATTAAATTCCTTTTTAATTATAATTAGCCCAAATCCTTTAACATATATAATTTTTCCAATTAAGGAATTTTATTTTTTCATTTATTGCAAGTTGTTGATTGTATTTAAATTTATTAGAACTTAAAAATTTCTATCTGTTAAAATTTCGATTCCATCACTTAAAACGACAACAGTATGCTCCCATTGGGAAGATAATTTGCCATCCCTTGTAACCACCGTCCATCTATCATTTAGTGTTTTACAAAATTTGCTACCTTCATTAATAATCGGCTCAACAGCTAAAGTCATTCCTTCTCTAAGAGTGATATTGGGGAGATCATTTGTTCGGAAATTAAAAACCGAAGGTTCCTCATGAAGATTTCTGCCTACACCATGGCCAGTATAATCTTCTACAACACTAAACCCCTTAGATAACACAACATCTTCAATAGCCCCGGCAATATCCAAAAGACTATTACCTGCTTTAATTTTATTTAATCCAGCAATTAAAGCTTGATGAGCAACATCACTTAGAAGTTGAACACTTTCATTTACCTTCCCAATACAAATAGTTATGCAACTATCTCCGTGATAACCATTTAAATAAGCGCCCGTATCAATTTTGACAAGATCACCTGATCGAATGATTTTTTTCTTGCTTGGAATGCCATGAACAACTTCATTATTAATACTTGAACATATACTTCCAGGGAACCCATGATATCCTTTAAAGCTTGGCTTAGCTCCCATATCAGTAATTCTTTGTTCAGCAAATTCATCTAATTCCAGAGTACTCATACCAGGCTTTACAAAATCAATAATTTCTCTTAAGACTGTTGCCACTACCCTGCTTGATTTTTTCATTAATTTTATTTCTCGAGATGATTTGATCTCGATACCCTTCCTTCCCTCTATAAAAGGGACTTGACCATTAGATTTTAAATTATTTTTATTTAACAAAAGTTCTGCAAAATGTTTCATCTGGAAAGGTTGATAATTTAATTAATTGAATCTAAATTTATCTCTAATTATTGTAGTCTCATCGATTGCTAAATATCAAAAAAGAAATGAAATTTATTACATCAGCTTTTTAAAGAAACATAAATATAATTTATCAAAATTATTTAAAAAATATTAAATTTTACGCGGATACAAGTAAGTTTCTTTCAGAAAATGTTTTCTAAAATACATTCGAGAGGGTAGTATAGTTATCTGTGGTTTTTTTATAATTTTATGACAAAAGAGACTAAAATTAGTAATCCTGAAGAAATCAGTGAAAGCAAAGAAGTTACATCTGAATCATCACAAACTAAGGAATTAGAAACTTCTAATACCAAAAGTGTTCAACAAATAAATTCTTATGATCTTGTTACAGATTTTGAAGATTCTCAATTAAAAAAAGAATTACCTGAAATTTATGTTGGCGACACAGTCAAAGTTGGCGTAAAGATTACAGAAGGTAACAAAGAGAGGGTTCAACCTTATGAAGGCGTTGTCATAGCAAAAAGGCATGGTGGTTTGAACCAAACCATTACAGTCAGAAGGATCTTTCAGGGAATTGGAGTTGAAAGAATTTTTATGTTACATAGCCCACAAGTTGCCTCACTTAAAGTTGAAAGGAGAGGCAAAGTTAGAAGAGCTAAGCTATTCTATCTTAGAGACAGAGTAGGTAAGGCTACTCGTGTTAAACAACGCTTCGACCGTTAGAGTTGTAAAGTAGATTCAGCCTTGTGGTCAAACAGGCGCTTATAATCAACTTAATGCGCCGTTAGTTCAGTTGGTAGAACGCAGGTCTCCAAAACCTGATGTCGGGGGTTCAAGTCCTCCACGGCGCGTTAAAATCAACAATTTGTAATTTTTATTTTTTTTGAGATGGAGTTAGACCTTCAACCTGGGGACGTTGTTAAAGTCCTAGAATCAGCAGCACTAGGGTGGGTGCGTGCTCGTGTTATCAGAGTTAAATCTGGGGGAAGAGTTGTAGTTCAAAGTGATCAAGGTAGAGAATTTACTGCTCGCGGTAATCAAGTAAGACTAATAGAGCCTGCTGGATTTAGGCCTTAACATTTTTATGATTATCTTTTAAAAAGATGAAATCATTTCTAGATTTCAAAAAAAGTTTTCATTACAACAATATTATTCCAGCTTTATCATCTGATAATTTATAGTAGTTATGTTAAAAAAGCATAACTAACTTTGGGACCGTAGTTCAACTGGTTAGAGCACCGCCCTGTCACGGCGGAAGTTGCGGGTTCGAATCCCGTCGGTCCCGTTCTCAATCTAGAGTAATTGGAAAATCGATTAAGGTTAGCTCCTAGCCCCACAGGGCTATTTCATATCGGGACAGCAAGAACAGCATTGTTTAATTGGTTATACGCTAAGAAAACAAATGGTAAATTCTTATTAAGAATTGAAGATACTGATACTAACCGTTCAAAATCAGAATTTACTGAAAATATTTTAAATGGATTAAATTGGCTTGGTTTAACCTGGGATGACGATCTAATAAGACAAAGCACAAGAATAGAAATTCATAAATTAGTTATTAATAAACTTTTAGATCAAGGCTTAGCATATAGATGTTTCACTTCTGAAGAAGAGATTAAAGCATTAAGAGAAGAACAAAAATTAAAAGGGTTACCGCCCAAGCACGATAATAGGCACAGATCTCTGTCTAAAGAAGAAATCGATAAATTCATTGCTGAAGGTAGATCATCAGTAATTAGATTTAAAATTAATGATGCTCTAGAAATAACTTGGAAAGATCAAATAAGAGGAGAAATTAAATGGAGAGGCAAAGATCTTGGGGGAGATATGGTTTTATCAAGAAGGTCTTTTGGTTATGAAATTGGATCTCCACTTTATAATTTAGCAGTAGTAGTTGATGATAACTTTATGAAAATCACTCATGTTGTTAGAGGCGAAGATCATATCTCAAATACTGCAAAACAAATTTTAATCTACAAAGCTTTAAATTATAAATTACCAATTTTTTCTCACACTCCATTAATTTTGAATAGTGAAGGGAAAAAATTATCAAAAAGAGATTCTGTAACTTCAATAGACGATTTTAAAGAAATGGGTTACCTCCCCAAGGCATTGACTAATTATATGGCTCTCTTAGGTTGGTCAATAAAAGCTGATGATAATGAGATTAAAAACTTAGATGAGATTGCAAAAGATTTTGAATTAACAGATGTAAATAAAGCCGGAGCAAAATTTAATTGGGAAAAACTTAACTGGATAAATTCGCAATATATAAAAAAAATGGAAGTTAATGATTTACATGAAATTTTTAAAAAATACTGGCAAGAAAAAGGTTGGAAAGCTCCCTCTAATAAATGGGGTTTTGAATTAACCAACTTATTACAAGATTCAATTATAGTTTTAAATGATATTGTCAATCAATCAGCTCCTTTTTTTGTAATCCCAAAGATAGATAATGATGGTAGAGCTTTTCTAAAGGAGAATAGTAGAGTTTCTTTAGAAAAAATTTATGAATTGTTAAATCAAGAGGATATATACATTAATAAAACTGTTGCAAAAAATCTCATCAATAAGATAAGTCTTGAAAATTCATTAAAAAAAGGGATTGTAATGAGATCTCTCAGGGTTGCTTTTTTTGGTTGTTTAAGTGGACCTGATTTAGTAAAAAGTTGGGAACTATTCTCAGCAAACAGAGATGATATAAAAAGAATTCAGAGATGCTTAGATACTTATTAATTTTAATTATTTAGACTCTATTAAATTCAAAAAATTTGCCAAGGGCTTTGCTGTTAAACCTTGAATACCTACTGTCATTAATATAGTAAGAAAAACAAGCCCCTGTAAGCGTCCAGCACCTAAGACACCAGCCTGCTCAAGTCTTATTGAGAATAAAGATGCAACTGCGGCAGTTACAATTCCTCTTGGCGCCAACCAAGCTAAAAATACTCTCTCTTTAATCTCTAATTCTTGACCTATTGTTGCCAAGGATATTGCTATTGGTCTAACTAATATCATCATTAATAATACGCAAATCACACCTCCCCAGCCAAGGGGACTTAATTCACCCCATGAGACATCAGATGCAAGGAGTGGGAATAAAACTGTAATAGCCAATTGAGCTAATTCGCTGATTAAATTATCTAACCTATCTTTATCAATAACTTCTCTTTTACCAACAATAAACCCTGCTGCTACAGAAGCTGGCAAACCAGATTCTGGGAGAAAATATTCGCAAATTCCATAAACTAAAAAAATTATTCCTACTGTAATTTGCAATTCAATCCCAAATGATGATTGATTTTTAATCCTTTTAAGTATCTCTGACAAAAACCAACCAGCGATCACGCCAATCAGAACTCCGCCTCCTAATCTTTGCATTAAAGCTATTAAGACTTCTTTGAAGCCATGCAAATCTCCTAATAACAACTCAAGTAAAAGTAATGCCAATACCGCACCAATGGGTTCTAGGACTAATCCCTCTGCCTTTAACACATCTGATAAAGGAGAAGCTAAGTTAATTTGTTCCACTAGAGGTGATATAACTGTGGGCCCAGTTGCCAAAACAATAGCACTATATACTCCTGCAACAGGCCAGGACAATCCAGCAAAAAGATGAGCAACCAATACCCCTCCTGTTAGCGAAATAATAAGCCTGAGCAAAGAAATCCTTAAAACAGTATTTCTGATATTTCCTTCTGGCAATTTCAGATTGAGTCCTCCCTCAAAAAGAACAAGACATACTAAAAGCCCTACAATTGTTTCTAAGCCTTGACCTAAATCCAAAGGCTCAACTAAGCCAAAGCCAGACCTTCCTATAAGTAATCCAGAAAGTAAAAGCAATACTACACTTGGAAACCCAGTTATGGAAGAAAATAAACGGGCTATAGCTCCTGCAAAAACAGTAATTCCCCATAACAAACCTAGCCGTTCAGGCGTCATATAGATTTCCGATAAAAATTTCTATCAATTTATTTGATTAAATCAATAATAATAACTTTAGTCCACTTATATAAAATAGTAATTAATCTTTTGCAGAAGAATTTACACTTAAAGTTTTAATTTATAGGATTTTTATCTAAGAAATTCAAGAGGAAAATCTATTAAAAATAGTAATTAAAATCAAAATAAACCCAATTCCTACTGTAGCCATTCTTCCATTCCATATTTCAGCCTGGGGAGTAAAGCCTCTTTTCCAAAGATTCAATTCTTCTTTGCCAACAAGTTGTTTTGTTTCAGTTTCAATTTTGTTCATTTTTTTACTCATTGAAGTTAATCAAAAGGGTGGAATCTTGTGATATAGAGAAAGTGCTTCATCTACAGGCAGTCTTGCGGAGACACCTAATTTTAAAGAACTTTCATAATCACCCAAATTTAATCTAGATAAAGCTGCAGCGCCAATCATTGCTGCATTATCTGTACATAAGGATAAGGGTGCTAAATGAACTCTAATAGATTTTTTAGCTGCTTCACTAATCATCATTTTTCTTAACGTATTATTTGCCGCTACTCCACCTACTACAACAAGATCTAATAAATTATTGTCAATTACACAATTAATCGATCTTTCAACTAAAACCTCTGCGACTACTCTCTCAAAGCTAGCTGCAATATCTTCAATAGGCAAAATCACATTATTTTTATTAAATTTTTCCGTTAATCTTAATACAGCTGTTTTTAACCCGCTGAAAGAAAAATCGTATTTAAGAAATCCTCCTTTTTTATCTGATATTTTACATTTCGGAAGATCAAATTTGAATGAATCCCCTTCCTTTGCAGCCTTTTCAATTGCAGGACCTCCTGGATAACTTAATCCTAATAACCTACCAACTTTATCAAAAGCCTCGCCCGCCGCATCATCATAACTTCGACCAAGTCTTTCCATCACTCTCCTCTTTCCAACTTGAATTAATTCTGTATGGCCTCCGCTTACCAATAAAACAATAAATGGTGGTTTAGGTGGATTCTCTGAAAATAAAATTGATGAAAGGTGACCTTCGAGGTGATGTATTCCTAAAAAAGGTTTTGAATAAAAGGCACAAAGTGTCCTAGCTGCTACAGATCCGACCCTTAGTGAACCAACTAATCCAGGAGCTACTGTTGAAGCAATTGCATCAATTTCTTGATAATTCACATCTGCTACTTCAATTGCTTTAGAAATAACAAAATGGATTAATTCTAAATGCTTTCTAGCTGCAAGTTCTGGTACTACTCCTCCCCACTTAGAATGATCTTTTATTTGTGAAGCTACTATGTTGGAGTTAATTTTATAAATACCTCTTTTATTAGTAACAACTGAGGCGGCAGTCTCATCACAACTTGTTTCAATAGCAAGTACTTTGGTCATATAATTAACCTAAACGTTTTAGAGTGTTAATCACTAGTTTATTACTTTAGTGCATTAAAGATTGCAAACTATGAAACTTTTATTCTCAATAATAACTTCGGTTTTACTGATTATAGGGATAGCTCCAAGCGCTTTTGCAGCAAAAGGAGCCACTCTTAATGCTGATAGAGCTAGTACAGAATATACTGCATCTGCACTACAAAGATGTTCAGAAAATCCAAAATTCATTGAAAGAGCTAGTTCAGCAACAACTCAAAAAGACATTATTAGATTCGAACGTTATGGTAAAGCATTATGCGGAGACGATGGTTTACCTCATTTAATTATTGGCCCTCCACTTGAACCTTTTGGAGCGTTACTTAATAGAGGTCATGAAGGTGATTTACTTATACCTGGAGTTCTATTCATTTATATAGCTGGAATAATCGGTTGGTCAGGAAGAGAATATTTAATTGAATCTAAGAAGACCAAAGATCCTGCTGATATGGAAATAATTATTGACTTCAAGCTTGCGAGAAGATGTCTTGTAAAAGGAGCTCAATGGCCTTTACTTGCAAATAGGCAGGGTAGAAATGGTGACTTACGAGAAAAGGATAAAAACATTACCGTAAACGGCCCTCGCTAAAACTAATTTTAACTTCAAATCTTTTTCAAAATGTTCAAAATTTTTAATACAAAATTCATGAGATCAGCCCCTGTTGTAGCAGCAATATGGCTCTCAATTACTGCGGGAATAATTATTGAATTTAATAGATTTTTCCCAGATCTTTTATTCCATCCTATGAGTTAAATAATTAATAATTTACAGAGAAATGACTTTCAATATTGTTTCTACAGTTTCATCTAAATCCAAATTTGTTATGACGTAATCGAAATTTTTAGCTGAATCAATTTCAAAAGAAGCCCTTTCAAGTCTTTTTATTATTGATTCTTCGTTTTCAGTACCTCTATTCCTAATCCTTTTCTCAAGTTCATTCTTACTTGGAGGTGTAATAAAGATTGATAATGAATCAGGAAATTTTTTTCTTATTTGCTCAGCGCCTTCCACTTCAATCTCAAGAATAACCTTAAATCCTTTATTAATCTTTTGAATAACTGGTTTTAAAGGAGTCCCATAATAATTATCTGCAAATTTAGCCCACTCAATTAACAATTCATTCTCTATCATCTCTTCAAATTGCGAATTACTCAAAAAATAATAATTTTCACCTTCTACCTCTCCCTCTCTTGGTTTTCTTGTTGTAGCTGAAATTGAGACCCAAAAACTCTTATCTTTTTTAATAATTTTTTCAATTATAGTCCCCTTACCAACCCCGCTTGGGCCAGTTAAAATGATTAGTTGATTGAAGTTTTTCATATAAAATACTTTGCTGTAAGATAGACTTTCTAAGAAAGCTTAATAAATAATGCAAAAAGGTATTCCTCAAATAATGGATGTAACTTCCATTAAATCTATCTTGCATTATCTATCAAGAGAAATTTTACCCTCGAGATTTGAGGCTGCTCAACAACCAGAGCCAAATATAATACAGATAGGGTTGAGAGGGATAAATAATACTAGTTGGATAGAAGTCAGCTGGCAAGGAGATTGCGCAAGAATTGTAAAAATTAATCGTCCAGATAAACTTGGTTCTCAAAGTACACTTGCCAAACAATTGAGTTATGGCCTGAAATATATGGCTTTAGTACTTATTGAGCAAGATAAATTTGAAAGAGTCATAAAATTTTCATTTGCGAAAAAGCCTGGAGATTTGATTGATAAATACCTAATTTTTGAACTTATGGGTAAACACAGTAATATTTTTTATTTAGACAAAAATTTAAAAATAATTGCAGCAGGCAAACAAGTTAAATCAACGCAGTCAAGCTATAGAACTATATCTACTGGAGATATATATAAAGAACCTCCCTTAAATATTAAAAAAGAACCTAATGAGATTGAAACTTTTCAAGAATGGAAATCGATATTAAAGGTTGTACCAGACACCCTAAAAAATTCTTTATTAAGTAATTATCAGGGAGTAAGTCCGATATTAATTAAACAAATTGAATATCTTTCAAATCTAGAAGGCAATAATGTTATGAATCAATATGTTGATTTAATTGAAGATAAATACTTAAAAGAAATTTTTATTATTTGGAATAAATGGATTGATAGATATAAAAATAATAAATTTAAATTTTCAATATTTAATAATTATTTTTATAGTGTATGGTTTTCAGAAACTGAAGTTAGAGACAACAATAATATAGATCTTTGCGAAGGATTAAGTAATTATTACAATCAATATTTGAATTTAAAAAAAATGGATGGAATTTTTTCTCAAATTGATGGTTTAATTTTTAAACAAATTTCTATTGAGAGGAGAAACTACAATCTCCAAAGAAAACTTCTTGAAAATTCTGAAAACTTTGAGAGTTTTAAAAATAAAGCAGATAATATTTTTTTAAAATTAAATTTAGAAAAAAAGGATATCTTAGAGGCTGAAAAACTATATAAGAAATCTAAGAAACTCAAAAGAGCTATAAATCTTATTAAAGAAAGACTCGATATTTATAAAAACAAACTTAATCGATTAGAAGAATATAGATTTATGCTGGATAATATTAAATCTAATAACATTGGTAAAATACCCAATAAATTGGATTTATTAGAAGAACTTAAATACGAATTATCCAATGAATTTAACCTAAGAAAAAAAAGGTTTAATTCTAGTAAAGTGAATTTTCAAAAAAACCAATCTTCTCCTATACAAATTATTTCTCCTGGGGGGTTGGACATATTAATTGGCAGAAATATGAGACAAAATGATTTAATAACTTTTAAACTTTCAAAGAAACAAGACTTATGGTTTCATGCTCAAGAATCTCCTGGGAGTCACGTTCTTTTAAAGTCTTCAAGTAAAGTGCCTAACGATGACGATATTCAAATAGCTGCAGATCTTGCAGCATTTTTTTGTAAAGCCAAAGGTAATTTAAGAGTTTCTATTAACCAAGTTAAAGTTAAAGATATACAAAAAATCAGTAAAGCTGGATTAGGTTGCGTTTCTTTTAAAAACAGCGAAATTATATGGGGTAATCCTACAAGAGGCAAAGAATATATAAAAAAAAATACTGAATGATTAATTTCATATATAATTGGAAAAAAATTGTAAGAAGTTATGATTGAATTTCTCCTTGGAAACCATGAATTTCTAGGAAATCATACTATTCCAGAGTTTTTAGTTGGATATATCTTTGGGGCAGCTTTAATAATAGGCGCTCCAACAGTGTTTTTACTTTTGGCATTTATCAGTGCATTGATGAAAACCAATGGAAAAATGGGAGGATATCGAGAATATGAAACATATGGTGAGTCTACTCTTAATGATTGTCCTCCATTCCTTTTACCTGATCCAACAAATCCAAAATTCAATAAATAATTTTGATCTCTTAAGAATTTTTAAATTTGATCAATATTAAATCAAATGAACGAGTCTAATAAAAAGTTAGAAGTAAATAGCAGTATTATGCCCTTTAGTGATCATCTTGAGGAGCTTAGACAAAGAATACTCAATTCCATTTTTGCGACTTTAATTTGCATAGTTTTTAGTTTTTTAGTTATCAAGCCACTAATTCGATTTTTAGAAATACCTGCCCAAAATATACGCTTGCTACAACTTTCTCCAGGTGAATTTTTATTTGTCTCAATAAAAGTTGCTGGTTATACCGGATTAATAGTTGCCCTTCCTTATATCTTGTACCAAGTAGTTTTATTTATCTCTCCTGGTCTCACAGAAAAAGAAAAAAGTTTAATTTTTCCAGCCTTCTTTGCATCTGGCATATTGTTTTTTTTAGGATTATTTTTTTCGTGGTGGATATTAGTCCCAGCAGCAATAAGCTTTTTTATACAATTTGGTGCTGATATTGTCGAGCCAATTTGGTCAATCGAAAAATATTTTGACTTTGTCTTACTATTAATGTCCAGCTCCGCCTTAGCATTTCAATTACCGGTGTTACAATTTATTTTGGGATCATTGGGCATAATTACTACTCAAAAAATGCTTTCTAATTGGAGGCTAGTAGTAATTTCCTCTGCAATATTATCTGCAATAATTACCCCCTCAACAGATCCCCTAACTATGTCTTTATTATCTATTTCAATTGTCTTTTTATTCTTTATTGGAACAGGACTAACATTTATATCAGAATCATTTAAATCAAAAACTCTTTCATCTTCTCATTAATCTTTAATTGAAGACTTACTGCCCTTCCAAGTCTTGGCTTATCATTAACTTTTTGAAACCAATTTCTTACATCGTCTGAATATCCACATCTATTTAGAATTTCTATTTTTTCAGCTAAAGACTGTTTATATTCCTCTTCTGACAATGGGAATGACTCTTGTTCTAAAAATTTCCACATCATTTGAAAATATAAAACATTTTTTCTTGTAAAAAGCCTAAAATCATATCTTCTCCCCCATCTATTTATTAAGTAATATATTATTTCTTCAAGTACTAATGGTTTCATCTTTTTCTTAAATTAGTAAATTGTAAACTTATTTTCTAAATTATTAAAAGTCATATCTTAATTGCGGATATTTTATTGAAAGTAGTTCATAATGACATATAAATAACAGTCTTAAGTATCTAATGACTGAATTGAGTTCTAAAATAAGTTCCCAAGATGTTCCGTCAATGGGACGGAGGCAATTTATGAACTTACTAACATTTGGAACTGCCACTGGGGTAGCACTTGGTGCTTTATATCCAGTTGCAAATTATTTTATGCCTCTAAGAACAGGAGGGAGCGGAGGAGGTACTTCTGCTAAAGATGAATTAGGAAATCCCATAACCAAAACAGGTTGGCTATCTGATCATCAACCAGGTGATAGAAGTTTAGTTCAAGGTTTAAAAGGTGACCCAACTTATATTATCGTCCAAAATGACGGCGCAATCAGTAATTTTGGATTAAATGCTATTTGTACCCATTTAGGATGTGTCGTCCCTTGGGATAGTGGGGCAAATAAGTTCATTTGTCCCTGTCATGGAAGCCAATATGATACAAACGGAGCAGTCGTTAGAGGACCAGCACCCCTATCATTAGCTTTAGCGCATGTAGATATTGAAGATGATTCCGTTCTTGTGAAGCAATGGAATGAAACAGATTTTAGAACCAACGAAAAACCATGGTGGGCTTAAGAATCATGAAAAATCCAAAGAAATCAATTATGAAAAAGATACTCACTTATATATTTTCTTTCATCGCGTTAGCATATTTTGTTGCAAATCCTAGCCCTGTAAATTCTTATCCTTTCTGGGCTCAGCAAAATTATGAATCTCCTAGAGAAGCCACAGGAAAAATTGTCTGTGCAAATTGTCACCTAGCTCAAATGCCAACAATTGCGGAGGTTCCACAATCAGTTGGTGCTGATAGTGTTTTTAAGGCTGTCGTAAAAATTCCTTACAAAGATGACTTAAAAGAAATTGGGGCAGATGGGACTGAAGTTCCTTTGCAAATTGGAGCAGTCGTTATGCTTCCTGATGGTTTTAAATTGGCTCCACAAGATAGATGGACTGATGAAATAAAGGAAGAGACTGAGGGCGTTTATTTCACAAATTACAGTGAGGAAAAAGATAATATTATTATTGTTGGTCCATTACCTGGAGACAGTAATAAAGAAATTGTTTTTCCAGTTTTATCACCTAATCCATCAACGAATAAAGAATATCACTACGGAAAATATTCAATTCATGTTGGGGCTAATAGAGGAAGAGGCCAAGTTTACCCCAATGGAGATAAAAGTAATAACGCTTTATTTACATCATCCCACTCCGGACTAATTAACTCAATTGAAACTAATGAGGATGGGACTTACAAAATTGACATTATGGATGACAAGGGAGAAGTATTCTCAGAAATTTTACCTATAGGCTCACAGTTAATTGTGAAAGTAAACGACGAGATCAAGTCTGGCGAATCATTAACATCTGATCCAAATGTTGGAGGTTTTGGTCAATTAGACAAAGAAGTTGTATTGCAGAGTCCTTATAGAATTATTGGATTAATTGCATTCTTCATAGGAGTTGGTCTAACTCAAATATTATTAGTTCTTAAGAAAAAGCAAGTTGAAAAAGTGCAAGCGGCTGAGAGTATATAGTCCAAACTAAATAATGTTTATAAATTTTGCTTTTTTAAAATCTCCCGGTTCTGAGCTTTTAAATATTGGCGCCATAAGTATAAGGTGGTATGGATTTTTAATTTCATTGGCATTATTTTTAGGTTTATACCTATCAAAAAAACTTGCAAAATCAAGAGGTATTAATCCAGAATATATAAATCAATTATTACCATCCTTAGTATTAAGCTCTATTGTTGGCGCGAGAATTTACTATGTTATTTTTGAATATAGACTATTCAGTGGAAATAATTTTTTTACTTCTATTTATTTCCTAAATTTAAAAATTAAACTTCCATCTTTCCTTGCAATATGGGAAGGAGGAATAGCTATTCATGGAGCTTTAATTGGCGGTTTCATATCTTTATTGATATTTTGTAAATCAAATAAACTGCATTTAAATACAATTCTAGATTTAATAATACCATCTTTAATTCTTGGCCAATCAATTGGCAGATGGGGTAATTTTTTTAATAATGAAGCATTTGGTCTCCCTACAAATTCTCCATGGAAATTATTTATACCCATACAAAATAGACCTATGGAGTTTGCTAATTATGAGTTTTTTCATCCAACATTTTTGTATGAATCATTATGGAATTTAATAATTTTTTTTATTTTAATTTACATCTTTAAAAGACAAACTAAAATCAATTCAGTTAAGCCAGGTCTAATTTCTTGTATCTATCTCATTACCTATAGTTTTGGTAGATTTTGGATAGAAGGGTTAAGGACTGATCCACTTTGTTTAGGAGGATATCCACCTTTTTGCGAAGGAGGTTTAAGAATAGCCCAATTTATTAGTATATTTTTATTCTCATCCGGACTTATTTGGCTCTACAATTTAAATTTTAAATTGAATAAAAGTAGAAAGAATGGTTAGAAAAATCTTATTTATTGGAGTTGGGCCTGGCGATCCTGATCTTTTAACCATTAAAGCAATGAAGGAGATAAAAAGTTCAGAGGTTATATTTTGGGCTGATTCCTTAATCCCAGAAAAAATCATAAATTTTGCAAATAAGAATAGCGAGAAGATAAGAACAAGTTCTCTAAATTTAAATGAAATCATGCAAAAAATGATTGAAAAATATAAAGAAGGCAAAAAAGTTATCAGATTGCACGATGGAGATCCATGTCTTTTTGGTGCAATTACTGAACAAATAGAAATTTTAAGACAAGAAAATATTAGAGTAGAAGTGATTCCAGGAATTAGCGCTTTTCAAGTGACTGCCTCTTATCATCAGGCGGAACTTACTATTCCTGAAATAACTCAGACAATTATACTTTCAAGGGCTGGCGGGAGAACTGGCATGCCTGAAAGAGAGTCTCTCAAAAATTTAGCTCAACATAAGTCCTCTTTATGTTTATATCTAAGTGCAAGACATATTCAGGAAGCAGAAAAGACTTTATTAGAATTTTATTCTCCTAATACAAAAGTAATCGTTGGGTATAGGGTTTCTTGGGAGGATGGCTGGACATCATTAATAAACCTTAAAGATATGCAAAAGTTTTCAGAAGAAAAAAAGCTTATAAGAACAACAATATACATTGTGAGCCCTGCTCTAGGGAATTTTATAAAACCCTCAAATCTTTACGATCCAAATTACAAACATTTATTCAGAATGAACTGATTTCGCATTAATTTATTGATAGATTTTTTGAAAAAATCATCAAGTTGTTATAAAAAATTTACCTTGTATAATTAGTAAAAACTATTTTGGAAAAGAGAAAAGGTAAAAATTCAAGCCTAAATTTCCCATTACAAAAAATTGGCAATTTTATAAAAGAAGCAAGGATAAGTAGAAATCAATCAGTCAGCGAATTAGCAACAGATTTAAAAATAAGCATTCAACAATTAAAAGCCATTGAAGAAGGAAGAGAAGATCTTTTACCAGAAAGTGTATTTGTTAAAGCTATGATAAAAAGGATATCAGAAAGACTAAAACTAGATACTTCTTTTATTGAAAGTGAGTTAGTCAAACCGGAAGATGAAATAAAAATTGAAGAAATTATTGAAGAGGTTTCTAATTCTAGAGATAACAAAGATTCCAAAAAGTCTTCATTAGTATTTTTTGCACTCATTGCAGTTTCTGGAATTATTGGATACTTATTTTCTTCTTTAATATTTAATTTTTTCGTTGATACAAAAGTAGATATTGATCAAAAAGAATTGATCGAAAAAATCAGATAACAATTAAATTTAAGCCCTTAGACTCTTTAAGTAACCCCTCACAAGACTTCAGATTCCACTTTTCTAATAAAAGATCGTCTCTTATTTTTTTTGGGATTAATTTAAAAGTAATATAATTATTTGCTAAAGATATTTTGACAGAAGCTATTGAAGGATCTGGCCTCTTATCCATTGAAGAAGCTAATCTTAGAATTAAAGACATATCTAGTACAGTTTCTTTATCTTCCCTAGAAATAATACTTTGCCAAGATTCATGCCTCTTTTTAGGCATATTTTTTCTATGGTATCTAGCTATTGAAGCAATTATATTTTTTTCGGAAATTGAATATCCTAATAATTCGCAATTTTTAATTAAGTACCATGAATGTTTGTGGTAAGCACTTAAATTAATTTGTTTGCCGCAATTACATAAAAAGCATGCTGCCCATAAAAGATTTCTTCCATACTTTTTATGATCAATATGAAGAATATCTTGAGTTTGATCATAAATTTCAAGAGCTAAATTAGCCACTTTCTCTGCTCTAACTTTGTTGACTCCAAATTTATCCGCTTGATGAATTACAGTGGTTTTTCTTATATTGCTCTGCATACTAAATTTACTTTTTAACATACCTTTTCTTATCATCCAATCAACTACTAATCCCTCTCTTAGTGCTCTTTCACTAATTGTCAGTTCATCAATATTTAATAATCTTAAAGATGTTTCTAAAATCAGTCCTCCAGGGACTATTATTTCTGATCTTCGATCACTTAGTGAGGGAATTTTGCGTCTCTCATTAGCTGACATTTTTGTCAATTTTTCAAGTAAAGCATCCAATTTATCTTTTTTAAACTTATATCCATGCATTTTTTGTTTTGGCTCTCCTAACTCAGCAGATACCAAGTTCGCTAATGCAATTGCAGTACCACTAGTTGCTATCAAAGAAATTGGCTTATTCTTATCTATTCTCTTATTGATTTTCCCAATTGATGGCTCTAGAGAGCCCTGAATAAAAGTTTTTATAAATTTCATTCTTGAATTAGTTAAAGGACCTTCATCAAAGAAATCGTTTTTCAACCTTACCGCTCCAACACGAGCGCTTGTTAAGGCTCTTGTATCTTCACTATCTGCAAGAATTATTTCTGTAGACCCTCCTCCAATATCTATTATTAAGTGTGATTTATTATCAAGTGACATTCCTGATAATACTCCTAAATATATAAGTCTTGCTTCTTCTGAGCCACTTATTAACTCAATATTAAATCCAATAATATCTTTAATAGTCTTTATAAATTCTCTTCCATTAGGAGATTCCCTAACTGCACTAGTAGCAGCAGCAAGAATTTTTTTCACACCATAGCTTAAGCAATATTCTTTAAATCTTTTTAAAGTCTCTAGAACTCGTTTTATTGATTCCTCAGTTAAATTTCCTTCATCATCTCTTTCTCCAAGTCTAGTTGTCGATTTCTCTGTAAATTTAATTGAAAAAGTTTTCAAATCTGTATTGATTTGTGCAATTAAAAGATGTGTTGAATTTGTGCCAATATCAATTGAAGCTACATATATATCTTTATTTTTATTTTCATTCGAGGTATTGGGCATTTCTTTAATCTTATATTCCTGAAGATATAAAACACATTTAATAATATACTTAAGTTTGATTATTTATTTTCTAATTAAGCCACTTCATGGTTAGATTATTTAAAGTTATGAAATAAATTTATTGTGATTTTTCAAAAATTAAAAGTTTATCTGCAAGCAATTTTTGAAATTTTAAGGTGGAATAAACCAACTGGAAGGATAATATTATTAATACCGGCATGTTGGAGTTTATGGTTAACACCAAATGATCAGCCTAATTATCAAACAGTTTTTAAGATTATTATTGGAGGTTTATTTGTCAGTGGCTTAGGATGCATCGCAAATGATATTTGGGATAAAGATATAGATAAAAAGGTATTGAGAACTAAAAATAGGCCGCTTGCCTCAGATAAAATAGATATTAAATTTGCATTTAGCTTACTATTTTTACTTTTATTTTTAAGTTTCCTAATCACATTATCTCTGCCTGAAGAAGGTAGATATCTTTCATTATTTTTGGCTTTTTTAGCGTTACCTTTTATATTAATTTATCCATCTTCAAAGAGATGGTTTAAATTTCCACAACTGATTTTATCAATTTGTTGGGGTTTTGCAGTCTTAATCCCATGGGCAGCGCATGAAGGAAATATATTTAACCCTGTTCTCTTATTTTGTTGGTTAGCTACAGTTCTATGGACTTTTGGTTTTGATACTATTTATGCATTAGCGGACAAAGATTATGATTTAAAAATTGGGGTAAATAGCTCAGCAATTTCCTTAGGAGCATTAACGAAAAAATCAGTTCATTTTTGTTATTTTGGAGCATGTTTGTTTATTGGAATTTCTGGAATAATCAATCAATTAGATTTAGTCTTTTGGCCAATTTTATTAATTGTGGGTGTATTAATGCAAAAAGATATCAATATGGTTTTTAAAAGTAAGGAAATTAATTTAAAGAAGATTAGTAATCACTTTAAGAACCAAGCTATATATGGAAGTCTGATTTTAGTTGCTTTAATGATTGCTTAATGATTAAAAAAATGCTTAATCGATTAGAAAAAGGAGATGAAATAGATATAGTAGCCCCAGCTTCATATATCGAAGATGAAGAAAAATTTAAATTTGGCATTGAAATCTTAGAGGGATGGGGCTTAAAAGTAAATAAAAGCATTAATATAAATAGAAAATATGGATATTTTTCAGCTAATGATAGTCAAAGATTAATTGATCTTGAAAATGGGCAAAATAATAAGCTAATAATATTTGCAAAAGGTGGTTGGGGATCTGCAAGATTACTTGAAAATGACCCTAAATGGAAGAATTCATGGATGCTTGGATTCTCCGATACTTGTTCTTTACTTTTATCAAAATACGCTAAAGGCTATTTAGGATCGATTCATGGACCGATGATAACAACATTGTCTGAAGAGCCGTCTTGGAGTTTGCAAAGATTAAAAAACTTGCTTTTTGAAGGATATGTTGAAGATATTATTGGTGAACCCTTAATAAGAGGTATTGCTAAAGGAGATGTTATTGTTTCAAATCTGACTATTTTCTCTTATTTAATTGGAACAAACCATCTTCCTAATTTAAAGGACAAAATAATAATTTTTGAGGATATTAATGAAGATATTTATAAGTTAGATAGAATATTCACCTATTTAAGAATGTCCAATAAATTTGATGAAATAGTAGGTTTGGGTTTTGGAAATTTTTTTAAAAGTGAGGTCAAAAATTTTGAAGAAAAAAACTCATTAAAAAATTTAATTTATGAGAGATTCAAAAAATATAATATCCCAATAGTCATTGACCTACCTATAGGACACTCAAATGGAAATGCATGCGTTCCTTTAGGATATGATTCAACATTAAATGGTAATACTGGAACATTCTCAGTAGATATATAAATCCATCAACAAGAATTCAACCAGAATTTAAGAACAAATTTGCTATTTCGATATCAATTGGTCTTGTAATCTTTATATTCAAAGAATCGCCCTCAATAATTTTTACTTCCCAACTTAACCTTTCAAATAAGGATGCGTCATCAGTAACAATCCAGTCATTTTTAATTGCTATATTATGAGCCTTTTTCAATTTCTCGACTAAAAAACCCTGAGGAGTTTGTGCTGCCCAAAGATTTTCTCTATTCGGAGTTTCTTTAATAAATCCAAACTTATTGACAACTTTTATAGTATCTGTAACTCTTACGGCTAAAACCACAGCATCATGAGAATTTAACTCTAAGGAACATTTATCGATATCAGCGGGTTTAATTAAACATCTGGCTCCATCATGAATTAATACTTTTTTTGCATTATTTGGCAAATTATTTAAACCATTTTTTACTGATTCTTGCCTTGTCTTGCCCCCATCTATCCACTGTATATTTTTTGAGTATTGTTTTATTGAATGCAAAATATTTTCCTTATCAAAAGGTTGTCCAATAATGCCGACCCAACTTATAGATTTTGAGCAAAATACAGATTTCAAAGTCCAATATAAAAGTGATTCTCCTTTTAAATTTATGAGTAATTTATTCTTCCCAGATTTCATTCTGCTGCCACTACCTGCAGCAGGAATTAATAAATGCACAATAATATTCAAATATTCTAAATATTATAAATAAATCACTATTATTTACACAAATAGTACTACGATTTTAAATTATTAGAAAAATTACTAGAAATTTAAAATGTTTCAGCCAAAAGATCTCTCAGGAAAAGTTGCCTTAGTTACAGGAGCTAGTAGAGGCATTGGGAGAGCAATAGCATTACATTTAGGAGAATTAGGTGCAGAAGTAATTATAAATTACTCATCATCAGATGAGAAGGCAAAAGAAGTTGTAGAAACAATTAAAAATTTTGGAAGAAAGTCTTACAAAATAAAATTTGATGTTTCAGATGAAGATGATGTAAATAATTCAATTGAAACCATTATTAAACAAAGTGGATCAATTGATATTCTGGTTAATAATGCAGGCATTACACGCGATAACTTATTGATGAGAATGAAATCTTCACAATGGGATGATGTTATTAATACTAATTTGAAAGGAGTTTTTCTTTGCACAAAGTATGTATCAAAATTTATGCTAAAGCAAAGAAGTGGGAAAATTATAAATATAACTTCAATTGTTGGTTTAATTGGAAATCCAGGTCAAGCTAATTATTCTTCAGCAAAAGCTGGAGTAATAGGATTTACAAAAACTTGTGCGAAAGAATTTGCTTCAAGGGGTATTAATGTTAATGCTATAGCTCCCGGTTTTATTGAAACCGAAATGACTGAAAAGTTAAATACTGATGAAATTTTAAAAATGATCCCGTTAAATAAACTTGGTCAGACTGATCAAATAGCTGAGCTCTCTGGATTTTTAGCTTCTAGTTATGCGGGTGATTACATCACTGGACAAACTATTAGCATAGATGGCGGCATGAATATATAATTTCAAATACTTTCATAAGGTTGGCCTAATTCATCTCTTAATCTCCTTATTCTTTGTAATAACTTTAATCTTCTACTTCTAGCTGTCAAAGTTAAGAAAAATCTTAAAGGGAAATATACAAGTGTCATTGCTACTGCAAGGGTTGCAGTTAATGTAAAAACAAAATTTCCTGTATCGTTCATACATTTAAGATACTATCTATTCAAAAAAATGTGGTAAAGTTTTCTGACAAATTCGGCTTTCCCCACTTAATCAGCAATGATTTAATTAACTTTTTTGTGGGAGATTAGAGTTATAAATGATTTAATTAAAAATGCCGAAGCAATTAAGTTTTTCAGATGAATCAAGAGATGCACTTGAAAGAGGGGTAAATACTGTTGCAAATGCTGTAAAAGTAACACTTGGCCCAAAAGCAAAAAATGTTGTTATTGAAAAACAATTTGGCACACCTGATGTGGTAAGAGATGGATCAACTGTTGCTAAAGAAATTGAACTTGAGAATCCTTTCTCAAATTTAGGTGCAAAATTAATTGAACAAGTAGCCTCAAAGACAAAAGAAAAAGCAGGAGATGGGACCACTACTGCGACAATACTCGCACAAATCATGGTACAAGAAGGGTTAAAAAATATTGCAGCAGGAGCAAGTCCTGTAGAGATTAAAAAAGGTATGAATATAGCTTTATCACTTATAGTTGAACAACTAAAAGATAAAAGTATCCAAGTAGCTGGAGGCGATATCAAAAAAGTTGCTTCTGTTAGTGCTGGAGGTGATGAAGATATTGGCTTAATAATCGCAAACGCAATGGATAAAGTAACCTCAGATGGAGTTATAACTGTTGAAGAATCTCAATCATTAGAGACAGAGTTAGATATTACAGAGGGTATGTCTTTTGACAGAGGATATATTTCACCATATTTTATTACAGATCAAGATAGACAAATATGTGAACTTGATAACCCAAAGATATTAATCACAGATCAAAAAATATCAACTTTAAATAATTTAGTTCCGATTCTAGAAGAGATTCAGAAATCTAGTTCACCTTTTCTAATTATTGCAGAGGATATTGAAGGAGAAGCTTTAACAACTCTTGTAATGAATAAAAATGCAGGTATTTTAAATGTTTCAGCGGTGAGAGCACCATCTTTTGGAGAAAGAAGAAAAGCTTCTTTGGAGGATATTGCGATTCTTACAGGTGGAAACTTAATAAGTGAAGATAAATCAATGTCAATTGAGAAAGTAACAATAAATGATTTAGGTAAAGCAAAAAAAATAACTATCTCAAAGGACAATACAACCATAGTAGCTTTTGAAGATACAAAAGACTCTGTAAAAGAAAGGGTTGAAAAGCTTAAAAAAGAGGTTGACTTAACTGATTTGGAATACGACAAAGATAAAATCAATGAGCGAATTGCGAAACTTTCTGGCGGAGTTGCGTTAATCAAAGTTGGGGCCGCTACTGAAACAGAAATGAAGTATAAAAAGTTAAGAATAGAGGACTCTTTAAATGCAACCAAGGCAGCAATAGAGGAAGGCGTAGTATCGGGTGGGGGACAAACTTTAATTGAAATTTCAGAAAGTCTTACAAAATTAGATACAACAATCTCACAAGATCAAAAAACTGGAATACGAATTGTGGCAAAGGCTCTCAAAGAACCTGCTAAGCAAATTGCATTGAATGGAGGATATAACGGGGAAGTTGTTGTTTCAGATATACTACGTCTAAAAAAAGGATTCAATGTTCTTACAGGTGAATATGAAGACTTGAATAAATCTGGGATCCTAGACCCATCAAAAGTTTTACGTTTATCATTGGAGGATGCTATATCAATAGCTTCAATGTTATTAACAACAGAAGTAGCAGTGGCAGATATACCGGAACCAGAGCCCCCAGCTGGAGCGGCAGGAGATCCTATGGGTGGCGGTATGGGTATGGGTGGCATGGGCATGCCTGGTATGGGTGGCATGGGCATGCCAGGTATGGGTGGTATGGGTATGCCTGGTATGGGTGGTATGGGTATGCCTGGTATGGGTATGCCTGGCATGATGTGATTTTCAAGTATTATTTTGTATAAAAAAGAGCTAATTATTTACAAGTATTTATAGATTTCAATTTGAAAATTTATAAAATTAATTCAGTTTTTTATTAAGTAATGGATTTATTACTATTAACGAGGAAATCGTTAGTATAAACAGAAGAGAGATGCAGTTTCTGCAAGTCAGATCGCCATAGGGTGCATGTAAAGCGATAAAGTCTAAATTAATACTTGAAGTATAAGATACTCTTATTGGCTCAATTGCAAATGTTAAAGGATTAAAAGAGGCAATCCACCCAAGCCATGAAGGCATAAAAGATATTGGAGCTAGTGCCGTACTGGCAAATAATAAGGGAAGATTTACTACAAAAATCAAAGCTATTAATTCAATATGTCCTGGGAGAATAAAAGCCAAACATAAACTAATTGAAGTTACAAACAAAACTAATAAAATTAAAGTGGCAAATACTATCCCTAATCCAAAGAATTCTGGGAATCCATAACCAAGTAAATAAGAGATAAACATTATCGCAATACTTTGAATAAAACTCAAAATAGTAATATATAAAAAGGATGACAAAATAATTGATAGTCTACTTGTTAAAGGGGCAACCAATAATCTATTTAAAAAACCAAATTCCCTATCAAACATTAGTGGCAACCCGGAATTTAATGCTCCGCTGAATGCCGTAAACACAATTAGTCCTGCCCCTAAAAAATTCCCATAAGAATCAACTCCTGGTAAAAAATCTTTTGGCGCGTTTGAAAATAAAGCTCCAAACAAAAAAAGCCAGATGATTGGTTGTAAAATTCCTGCTACGAGGGTTGAGGGTCTTCTTTTTAGCTGTATAAATAATCTCTTAGTTAAAGCAAAAGTTTCCTGATAAAGAAATAAAAAATTAAATTGCTTAAGTTCCATTAATGTAATTATAATTTTTTCTAATTATAGTTTGATATTTCAAGTAAACATAAAATCATCTCATAGATTGTTTAGATTCTTTTTTCAGATCTCTTTTACCTGCCATGAATATTTCTGCATCTTGCAATGTTTTTCCTGTGGCTTGAAGATAAACATCATCAAGGCTTGGTTGACTCTGAGTAAGAGAAAATATTTCAAATTTTGAAAAAGCTAATTCAACTTTTAATTTTGTTAATAAATCTTTTTCTTTCTCAGCAATGAAGTTTAACGAATAACCTTGAGCGGAGTTAATTACTATTTGGCGTATACCATCTATTTTATTTAATATTTCTTTGACCTTTTCAGACTCTTCTGGTGAACTAAATTCTCTAACTTTTAATGAAATTCTCTCTCCTCCCAATTTACTTTTAAGATAACTAGGATTCCCCTGGTCTATAACTTTGCCATCATTAATAATTACTACTGTATCAGCTAAGTAATCTATCTCATTAAGATAATGACTACTTAAAATTATCGTCATTCCATCATTCTTTAATTTTTTTAATAAATCCCAAATTATGTTTCTACTTTCTATGTCAAGTCCAACAGTAGGTTCATCTAGAATTAAGACCTCAGGAAGATGCAATAATCCTGCAGCCAAATCGATTCTTCTTTTCATACCTCCAGAGTATGTTCCACATTTTCTATCAATCCAATTTTGCATATCTAATTTAATAATCAAATCTTGAATTCTTTCCAATTTTTTTGTTTTTGGAATATGGTAAAGATCTGCTTGAAAATCTAATAATTCCCTTCCAGTAAGAATCTTATCTAAAGAAATCTCTTGGGCTACATAACCAATTAGTTCACGAATTTGTCTTTGTTTTTTTACTAAATCAATTCCATTGATTTCAACTTTCCCATCATCTGGTGAAATTAAAGTTGCAAGAATTTTTAATAGTGTCGTTTTACCTGCACCATTAGGACCTAATAATCCAAATAAACTTCCCCTAGAAATTTTAATATTAATATTTTCAAGAGCATTAACATCAAAGTATCTTTTTGATAGATTTTTAATTTGGATGTAATTCATCAAATAATTAATTTAATTTATTTATATCAAAAATTCAGTAAATTATTGATTTCTGAAAAAATTGATGAAGCTATTGTTAAAGTCTGTTGTTCAAATTCAACGGAAAGATTTGTTCTAGCAATAATTAATAGTAGACATATTCCAAACATATATAAAATTGACCATCTAAATAAACCTTTAGCTAAAGATAAATCATTTGGTGAATTTTTTAATCTGAAAATTAGCTGTAATAGTCGAGCATTAAATGGAAGTACTAAAATTTCATAAATCAAGCCACCTTCTGGCAAAGCAAAAATACCAAAAATACTCATAATTACAGTCGCTATTCCGTAGCGTAATATGGCTTTAACTGTAAATACTGATCCTTTTACTGATGGCAGCATTGGTATACCTACAGAGGCATAATCATCTTTTAATAAAATTGCTAATGCCCAAAAATGAGCAGGAGTCCAAACCATAACTAAACCAAAAAGCCACCAACCACTTAATCCAATATGACCAGACGCTGCCGAAGCTCCAACAAGGGGAGGTATAGCACCTGCAACTCCCCCAAAAACAATATTCTGTGTAGTTCTGGGTTTAAGAACGATAGTATACAAAAGTACATAACTGCATAAACCTAATAATGTAAGGCCTGCTGCAAGATAATTAACTCCACTTACTAAAAGCATTGAAGCAGCTAATGTACAAGATACTGCCCCAAAAAAAACAGAATTAAAAGATAATTTGCCAGATGGTAATGCTCTGCTACTTGTCCGGTTCATTCTCTTATCTAAATCCATTTCCCATAAGCAATTTAATGCTCCAGCAGCAGCTGCAGCTAATGCACCGCCTCCAAGAGTACAAACCAATTTAGGAGATGATATTGGCCATTCTTCACTTAGGGCCATTCCTCCAAGTGTTGTTGCGAGAAGGAGTGGTATTAATCTTGGCTTGGCGACCTCTAACCAAGGTGGAAGTTTAATTTTTTTTCGGGATGGTATTACTTCTTCCCTTAAGGAGGATTGCATATTTAGGTTTTCAAAATTACTTTTCATTAGTTGTAACTAAAAATAACTTTCTCTTTAAGAGAATTAACATTAAAATTTTTGTCTTGATTTCTAAAAACTAAAGTTGACAAATTGGCAATTAATAATGAAGCTACTAACTGATGACTAACAATTAATAAAGGTTGATTTAAATTTGTTTTTAAACTTAAAACACCTAAAGTTATTTGTGAACCAAGAAGAATTAGTATAGAAATCAAAAACTTCCAATTATTTATGAATAAAATTCGATCAATTGCTGCAACAACAATTATTATAAAAATTGCAATAGTTACAGGTAATGCAAATAATTTATGAGAATTTAAGATAAAGCAATTTTGATTAGCTGATAAACATAAATGAGCAGACCAGGTAGAGGAGAGTCTTACACCAATTGCAGATTGAATTAGTGTTAAAAATAAAGGAATACATAATAATGCCTTCCACCAAATTTTTGAATTTATAGAGCTTTCATTTTGAAGATGTTGATTAATATAAGTAGCAGTAATTAAGAGAGAGAAAGCTATCAATAGATGGCTAATAACTGCGTATGAAGCCAATGTATTAATGACAGTCAATGCTCCTAAAGAGCCTTGAAAAACAACTAAAAATAGTAAAAAAGAATATATTTTTAGCAATCCTTTTGGTAAAAATCTTCTCCAGATAATAGACAAAGAAAATTGCGCAAGAATTAATAAACCAACTAAAAATGCATCTAATCTATGGAACCACTCTAAGAAAACTCTCATATTCATATGACCAAGAGGAAGAAATGTTCCATAACATAGAGGCCAATCAGGACAAGCTAACCCCGCTTCCATAACTCTGGTAGCACTTCCAATGGCAATTAAAGCTATAATCGCCAGAACAGAATGATTGCCTAATTTAATAAGTGTAAACTTATATTTTGTTTGATAATTCTCTAACTTATTCACTAAAGAATGAAGCTTATTATTTATGCATAATAATTTAAATTCATAAGTAAAATATTAATAAAAACCAAATCTTTTTATAAGTATTATGTTTAGTCATTCTTCGTTATCCTTTCCTGACATTTTCATTAGAAAATCATTAGAAAATGAATATTTATTTTTTAATTATTAAGAAGTTGTGAATTTATAGATTATTCCTTTTACAAATAATGCAAAAATCTAAAAAAGTAATAATGTAAAAATATAAAGTTTTTAACTAAATTGTTAAATAAATCTTCTTATTTAATTTTTATTATTTCTGCAGTAATAGGTATATCTTTTTGGATTGGATTTAATGTTAATTTACTGCCTGCTGAAGCAAGTATTAATGCTCCTATTTACGATGAGTTGTTCAAGATTCTTTTCATTATTGGTCTAATATTATTTATTGGAATGTCTCTAATAGTTTTATATAGTTTGTTTAAATTTAGAAAAAGAGAAGGTCAAGTTGGTGATGGAATTGCATTAGAAGGAAATTTAAAGTTAGAAATAATCTGGACAGTAATACCGTCAATCATTGTTTTATTTGTAGGTTTATATAGTTACAACATTTATGACCGCATGGGAGGCATGAATGCACTTAATCATGACCATAGTGTTATGGAAAATAATTCAGAAAAAATTTGGGCTGGTATAAGTCAATCAAACAATAATATTAGCTTGATTGATACCAATATTGAAGTTTCTGCGATGCAATTTGCTTTCTTATTCAATTACCCAAAAGGGGATTTCATTTCTGGTGAGCTTCATGTTCCAGTAAATAAAGAAATATCAGTAAGAATGGAATCAAAAGATGTTATTCATGCATTTTGGATTCCAGAATTTCGTATTAAACAAGATATTATCCCTGGACAACCTACTATTTTAAATTTTACACCAACAAAGGTAGGTAAATATCCAATTATCTGTGCTGAACTATGTGGTCCTTATCATGGAGGAATGAGAGCCTCAATAATTGTTCAAGAAGAATCTGATTACCAAGATTGGTTTAATCAAAATAAGAAAGATGAGTTAAAAGCATGACAATATTAATAGATAAAAAAAATCAAGTAGCAGAGAAAATTCAACCTACAGGTTTTCTAAAATATTTCAGTTTTAGTTTGGACCATAAAGTAATTGGTATTCAATATCTTGTTTGTGGATTCCTTTTTTATTTAGTTGGAGGAACATTAGCTAGCGCTATAAGAATTGAGCTTACTAGTCCAATTTCTGATTTCATGCCAAGAGATGTTTATAACCAGGTTCTAACATTACATGGAACAATCATGATTTTTCTATGGATTGTTCCAGTCGTAAATGGCGCGTTTGGAAATTATTTAATACCTTTTTACGTGGGTGCTAGAGATATGGCTTTTCCAAGATTAAATGCGGTTGCATTTTGGTTAATACCTCCCTCTGGCTTAATGCTAATTACTAGTTATTTTATCGATGGAGCTGCTCAAGCAGGTTGGACTGCCTATCCACCTCTTAGTATAACTACTCCACAATCTGGGCAGATTGTATGGATTTTAAGTGTCCTTCTTCTTGGTGGGAGTTCCATATTTGGAGGAATTAATTTTATAGCAACAATTTTAAAATTAAGAAGACCAGGCCTTAAGTTAATGCAATTACCCATGTATTGCTGGGCAATGTTAGGTACCAGCATACTTGTAGTCCTATCAACACCTGTCTTAGCAGGGACTCTTATTTTATTAAGTTTCGATATAGTTGCAAATACTGGTTTCTTTAATCCTGTTTTAGGTGGCAACGTTGTTGTTTATCAGCATTTATTTTGGTTCTATTCTCATCCAGCAGTTTATATTATGGTATTACCTGCATTTGGCTTGGTAAGCGAAATCCTTCCTATTCACTGTAGAAAACCCCTATTTGGATATAAGACAATGGTTTTTTCAATTATGGGAATAGTAGTTTTAGGGCTTGTTGTTTGGGCTCATCATATGTTTACAAGTGGAACTCCTCCATGGATGAGGTTATTTTTTACGATTGCAACAGCATTTATTGCAGTTCCTACTGGAATAAAATTCTTTAATTGGGTAGCGACTATGTGGGGGGGGGAAATCTCAATAAATAGTGCAATGTTATTTTCTTGCGGTTTCATTATTAATTTTGTTTTTGGAGGCATCACAGGAGTTGCTCTGGCACAAGTGCCTTTTGATATTCATGTTCATGATACATACTTTGTTGTGGCACATTTTCACTACATTGTTTATGGAGGCTCTGTATTTGTGATTTTTTCATCTATTTATCATTGGTTCCCAAAGGTAACAGGAAAACTATTAAATGAGAAATTAGGTATGCTTCACTTTGCATTAACTTTCATTGGTTTCAATTTATGTTTTGCACCGCAACACTGGCTCGGATTAAATGGTATGCCTAGAAGAGTTGCAGAATATGATCCTCAATTTCAATTTGTAAATCAGATAAGTAGTTTAGGTGCTTTGTTTATGGCAATAAGTACTATTCCCTTTTTAATAAATATATTTTTAAGTGCTAAAAATGGCGAAAAATCTGGAGATAATCCATGGGAAGCTCTTACTCCAGAGTGGTTAACTTCTTCTCCACCTCCAGTAGAAAATTGGAAGGGAGAAGCCCCCTTAGTTACTGAGCCATATGGTTACGGAAGTGAACTTACAGATAAAGATACTTAACAATTTTTATGACCACTATTAATCCTAAAAAACTAGAGAATTCATCTAACGAAGAAAATAGACACCATGAAGATTTTCGATTATTTGGATTAATTACTTTTTTGATTGCAGATGGAATGACATTTGCAGGTTTTTTTGCAGCTTATCTAACCTATAAAGCAGTAAATCCTCTCCCTGATGGCGCTATATATGAACTTGAATTACCAATTCCTACAATTAATACGATACTATTGCTTTTCAGTAGTGCCACCTTCCATAAAGCAGGAAAAGCTCTTTTAAAAAAGAATAATTTTGAATCTCAAAAATGGCTTTTAATTACTTCAGTTTTAGGGATAACTTTTTTAATCTGTCAGCTATTTGAATATTTTAATTTGCCATTTGGCCTAACAGATAATTTATTTGCAAGCACTTTTTATGCTCTTACAGGATTTCATGGTTTGCATGTTACTTTGGGTACTCTTATGATTCTCATAATCCTTTGGCAAACAAGAATTGAGGGAGGGCGAATATCTTATAAAAATATGTTCCCTTTTGAAGCTGTAGAGTTATATTGGCACTTTGTAGATGGTATTTGGGTGATTTTATTTATTATTTTGTATCTACTATGATACGAAAATTCAACTCATTACAATATATTTTTTATTAAATCTATATCCCCACAATAATAATATTATTGATAGGAACAAAACCTATTTAATAATGCTTGTAGGAAAAGAACTCCTTGAAAAATCAAAATTATTAAGTAAAAAATCTGAGGATGAAATAGCTAGAGGATGTGGTTATGTTGGTCCTAGCGGAAGGGTATTAAGAAAAAGTTTTTATAGAGCATTAATCAAAGCCAAAGGATATAAATTGGGAAATAGCGGACCTGGTAGAGCTGGCAATAGATCAGTAAGAGGAAGGCAAGCTGTTTTTAAAACAAAAGTTCATGGTAATGGAAATCTCTTAATTGGTCACACCTACACAAAAAAGCTAGGCTTAACTCCTGGACAAGAATTTAAAATTGATATCAAAAAAGATTCAAAAACTATTTTTCTAATTCCGATAAAGTAAATATTAATTCCAACCATTATCTTTCAACCACTTTGAATTAATCATTTCAGATGATTGAGATATTCTATTTTCTCCAGATAATAAAAGTCTCTCAACATATTTTATCAATGTATCAGCTTCAAGATTTACTTTTTGGCCTACACTAAGAAACTTTAAATTAGTATTTTCCCAAGTATGAGGAATAATTGCTATGGAAAAAATCTCACCATTATTATTTTGATCAGCAATAGTAAGACTAATCCCATTTACACAAATACTTCCTTTTAAAGAAACATATTTAGAAAAATATGCATCCTCCCACTTAATAGACAATATCCAAGATTTTTCCAATTTATCTATTTTTACAATTTCCCCTAAACCATCTACATGTCCACTTACAATATGTCCTCCTAAGCGGTCTGATATTCTTAGTGCTGGCTCAATATTTACTATTCCATCAAAATTAGATTTATTTCCTAATGTAGTTTTTTCCAATGTTTCTTCACTTACATCAACTGTAAAAGTATGATCGAATATTTCTTTAGCTGTGAGACAAATTCCATCAACAGCAATGCTATCTCCAATGTTGATATCAAAGTAATTATCAAGAATTTCTATACACAATTGATTATTATTTTTTCTTAATTTACCAATTGCCTTAACTATACCTGTAAACATAAATTAGAAAAATTAAAATATTCTTATTTACTTTAAATCATAAACCACTATAAATAGATTAAGACATATTCAAAATTCTTAATTGCTACAGAAGTGATTGTTAATTCACAAAAAAGGCTTTATGGGGTAAGAACTAAAGTTAGTTCATTTACTCTTGGAACAATGAGGGCAGTAGATAATACTACCAAAATGTATCAGGTCATCAAACATGCCTATTTTGCAGGTATTAATCACATAGAGACTGCGCAATCTTATGGGAGAGCAGAATTCTATATTGGGAAAGCACTTGAACAGCTCCAAAATGTAAATAATATTCATAAAAAAAATTGGGTTATCACTTCAAAAGTTTTACCAAAAGGAGATTTTAATAATCTTAAAAAAAATTTTTATCAGTCTTTAAGCGATTTAAATTTAAAAAAAATTCATAATTTAGCTATCCATGGAATAAATTTAAACGAACATCTTGATTGGGTCATGAGTGGTGAGGGCAAGAAATTTATTGATTGGGCTAAAGAGATGGGATTAGTTGATCAAATAGGATTTAGCTCTCATGGGAGATTTAAATTAATAGATGATGCCATCGAATCAAATTTATTTAATTTTTGTAATCTTCATTTACATTTATTAGATAAATCAAAATTACCTTTAGCTCAAAAAGCATTAAAAAAAAATATGGGTGTTTTAGCAATTTCTCCAGCAGATAAAGGAGGAAAACTTTATCTACCCAGTCAAATACTACTTGAGGCATCAAAACCATACCAACCGCTAGAAATAGCATATAGATTTCTTTTCTCAGAAGGAATTACCACTCTTTCTTTAGGAGCTAATAAACCAGAGGATTTTGAATTGGCGACAAAGCTAGCTAATGCAACTCATAAACTCACAAAAGAAGAAATGAATATTATAGATAATATTGAGGATCTTGCTACTTCAAGATTGGGTGATACTAAATGTGAGCAATGTAGAGCATGTCTACCATGCCCAAATGATGTCCCTATTCCTGAAATATTAAGATTAAGGAATATATATATTGGAAATGGGCAAACCGAATTTGCTAAAGAAAGATACAATTTAATAGGTCGTGCTGGACACTGGTGGGAACAAAGAAATGCTAATTCTTGTGCTAGCTGTAATATTTGTATTTCAAAATGCCCACATGAATTAGATATCCCTAACTTATTAAAAGAGACTCATGAGCTATTAATTGAGAAGCCTAGAAAAAGATTATGGGTTTAATAACTTATTCCCTAAACTTTCTAATTCTTTTTTTTCTTTAGAATTTAAAGGGGAAAATGACCAACTATTATCCCAACATTTTTTAGAGGGCTGAAGATTCAGCCTAGAAAATTCTTTCACATTATCGCTATATAGTTGATTCATAGCAACAGTTTTAAAAGGTAAATACCAACCAGCCTTAACCAATATATTTGCTGTTTTAGGCTCCGATAATAAATCAATCCAGTTATTAAACTCTTCAAGATTCAAAGAAGATTTAATCATTGCAAAATTCCATAACAACGGAACTCCATCATGTGGAAAAAGGATAGAAAGTCTAGAATCAATTTTTAAATATTTTTGGGATAAGCTAAGAGGAGTTATTGCGATAGCTGCATCAGTATTAACTAGCAAATCTAAAGAATTTTTATCATCATAAATAAATTCTTGATTTACGATATTTTGTAATAGATCTTTATTTTTAATCCTTTGCATTATTGAAAGGACAACTCTCGCGCTCTTAGGGAAAATTATTTTCCCTTTGAAAACTTTTGAGAATAGAAAATCCCAGGAATCATTATTATCAATTCTAAAGTTTTTATTATTTTTAATAATTACTGCATAAGGATTGATGCCTATGGGCATTAATTTACCCCGCTCAGATTTATCATAATTATTAAGGTAAGTTTTTGATCTATCGTCTAACTTGGAAAGTAAAGAAGGGTTGATATTTTCAAAATCATCGAAATTTATTTTGTTCAACCAACCATCAGTAATAAGTAATAAATCTATTTTTTTTAGATCTTCAAGATTACTCTTTTTATAAAAATTATTTAGGTTGATAGCCTTTTGATGCCAAAGATTTGGAATTAAATCTAAAAACTGCAGAGGATAAAATTGTTTTTGAAAAGCGATATTAACCTTTTCAGAAAAATTCCGACAGGAACTTAAAAGAAATAAAAAGGATAATTTTGCAACATCAATAAATTTTCTCCTTGATAAGAATTTATTAATCATTTTTTTCATCATATTTAGAAATTTGACCAAACTTCTTCATCCTCAAAAGGGAATGTTCGCATTTTGAAACTATTTCTTCATATTTAAAACCTTTTAAATAAGCCAACAATGACAACGCACCAGCTCCTACTCCTTCTTTTACATAACCAATCTCATAATCTTTCAGTTCTTTTAACTTTGAAGAATTAAAATTTAAACAGCTTGCAAAACCATATAAATTTACTTTATGTCTTTTAGCAACTAAGTCTAATAATTTATGCAATGCATTATCATGCACTAACCAACTAGTTGTAATAATAAAAGTCTGATCTACAAAATTTTGTTTGTCTTTAAACTCTAAGTACTCTAAAGCCAGCAACAAAATAGTTATCATTTGACTTCCTCCAGCAAGTATAACTGTTTTATTTTTTTTTCTAGCGCCTAATAATAAGCCCATAGAAAATGCTTGAAATGGATCTCCTAATGCAGCGATAACATCAATTGAATTAAAATTATCTTTTAAATTTGAATTAAGTATCCCCTTAGAGATAATTTCCTTTTTTAATTTTCTTGGAGGCTTTAACAAACTACTGCCTACTAAATTAGAAACATTTAATCCAAAAGCCTCCATAATTGCCTGTGCGGTAGTGGTTCCTCCTGGAACTGATTCAGAAATAAAGATTGGTTTATCTAAGTTCTTTGCTATTTCAAAACCTTTCTCAAAAAGATTCCTAACTCTTTTTTTTGACATCGCTTTTCCCGAAGAGAGGCAATTTGCAGGTTTTATCAAATAATTATCTATGCTTAAATATCTAAAATAAGGTTTCTGGTAAACACCAAGTGGTGCTATCTCAAAATTTGTTTTTAGTAAGACGGAACACACATTACTAATAAGTGCTGGAGTAACGCCAGCTTTTAGCGAGGGTAATTTATACTTATGATTTTTATTTGGGCCATGAATCAGAAATTCTGCATCCGCTAAAGGTGTAATTTTTCTTGATTCTGAATCAATCCCTGCAGATGATATTCCTTCTACTTGTGATGTATCAGTACCAGCAATTATTAAAAAAAATTTATATTGATTTATTTGATCCTTTATTAGATTTATCTTTCTAATAATTTTATTTATATCTAATTTGCTTCCAAAATATTTTATTTTTAAATCTAATTCGTCCATATTTTTAAATTTTTAAAGATTTAAATCTACAAATCCGCTCATAACTTCAGGAGGTTCGGGTATTTTAGATTTAAGTTTAGGAAAAACGGCATAAGCAATAATATGAATAGTTAGAACATATATTATCTCTTGAAATATTATTAATAAAATCGCAACTACTTGTACAGTTTTTAGAGAAGGTGAAGATGCAATATTCAATAATAAGCAAATCTTTTCTATTAGAGAGTAACTTGCCCTAGTTATTACAACCCAAAGATTTTCTCCTACCAAAGTTGACAGAGCTAATACTCTAATTAAAAATCCAAAGGTACCAATTATTATTCCAAAAAGCCAACTAAACCACCAATTTTTAGATTTAAACCATGACCAACCTAGCCAAAAAGATAAAAGACCATATGGGAATAAGAATAATGGTCCCCTAATTGGACCCATAAGAATTATTAATAGAAAAAACTGAACAATTACCCCATCTAAAGCCACTCTTGTACCTCTTCTTAAGTGAAGAAGTGCTATGGGTAGTGGCAGAGCAAGTCTAAACAAAGCTCCTCCAATAGGAAGGTAGTAAAGGGCAATCCATAATAGTGCTGCTAAAGAAGCCATGTAAGATGGCTCGATAATATTTAAAGCTTTTGATTTATTTATTATTTTCATGTCACTTTAGGTTATATTCCATTTTAATTTTTTAAATCATTTTCTAGAATACGTTCAATTTTTTCTATTTCAAAAATTATATTTGCATTTTTAAGAACATTTGAAAACTTTCGTGAAGGATCTGTTGGATCAACTCCTTTTAAAATAATGACTACCCTATATGATTGAGGCTCGTAATTAGGTTTAATCTTTTTATTCTGTTCTTTAATAATATTTTGTTTGATAACTTTTTTTTGCTTGTTATTAATTTCATCAGATTTTATATTTTGTTTTTTTTGAATATTAATTTTATTAGTTGCCTTTTGGAAATCCTTATTATTTTTACTAATTTCAGGTTTATTAGAATCTTTGAAGTTCTTTTTATTTATTAGAACTTTTTGACTTTTAACATTATTTTCAATACTTTTCAATTCATCTGCTTCTATATTCCTGAAACTTAATTCAAGAAAATTTCCAACTCTTCCTCCAGAGCATGACTGAAGTAGAAAAAAAACCAAAAAATAATTAAAAAATTTAAAAATCACAGTTTAAATATAAATTATTATTTTTTTCTTTTCGAAATTTTTTTTCTGGAAATAGGTTTTTTATCTTTTAATTTTTCATTAAGCAAATTTAAAACTTCACTAATAGATAATTTTTCTAAATCTGTATCTTTTGGTAAAGAGACATTTACTTTTCCATATTTTGCATACATTCCATATGGACCGTTAAAAATTTGTATTTTATCCTTAGATCCATCTGGTTTACCTAAATCCTTTAAAACTTCTCTACCTCCTCTTCCTAATTTTGGCAGCGAAAGAATCTCCAAAGCTCTTTTTAAATCAACAGTAAACACATTATCCTCTTTTTTCAGAGATCTATTCTCAGAATCATTTTCATTTTTAATCCATCTTACATAGGGACCAAATCTTCCCCTATCAGCCTCTAAAATTCCCCCTTCAGGATGTTCACCAAGTAATCTAGGTAAACTTAGTAATTCTAATGCCTGCTCAAGAGTTAGATCATCTGTTTTTAGTTCCTTAGGAAGTGATGCTCTTCTGGGTTTTTTTTCATTATTTTCATTATTACCTAATTGAACATAAGGACCATAAGGTCCAAATCTTAAAAATACTTTTTCCCCACTTTTAGGATCTTGCCCTAAATCTGAAGGACCACTTAAAATTTGATCAACTTTCTTTTGATCAAGATCTCCAGGAGTAATATCCATAGGCAAATTTCCTTTGGCTTGAATTTCATTACCAGAATCATCTAGTTTTGTTCCTTCTAACCAAGGACCATTTGAACCAATACGAACTACACAAGGCAAATCATCGAAATCAACTTGCCGATATGCTTTACCATCAATGTTACCCTCAGTCTTTTGTACTTTTACTTCTAAACCATTTTTACCTTTATAAAAGGTTTCTAAGTATGGAAGCCATTCTAAATTACCAGATGAGATTTCATCCAATGATGATTCCATTTTGGCAGTAAAGGTTGTATCAACTAATTCAGGAAAATGCTCTTCAAGTAAAGCCGTGACTGCAAACGCAGTAAAAGTCGGGGCAAGTGAATTCGACGATATTTGAGCATAACCACGATCCACTATTGTTCCTATTATGCTTGCATACGTAGAGGGTCTTCCGATCCCCTCTTTTTCTAAAATTTTTACTAATGCTGCTTCTGTGTATCGTGATGGAGGTTTTGTTTCATGTGGAACAATTTCATTTTTTACGATACAAAGTCTTGAACCAACTAATAAATTAGGCAAAATCACTTCTTGTTGTTCAATTGCGGCAGTAGGATCATCACTACCTTCAACATAAGCTCTAAAGAATCCAGCAAAATCAATTGTTTTACCACTAGATTTGAAGATTGCCTCTCCCACAGAGATCTCTGTATTCAGCATTGTTAGTTTTGCATCAGCCATTTGACTTGCTACAGTTCTTTTCCATATGAGTTCATACAAGGCAAGATCTCTACCAACTAATTCAGTTTCAGCTGGAGTTTTAAATTGCTCCCCTGCTGGCCTTATCGCTTCATGAGCTTCTTGAGCATTAATTGCATTTGCATTATATTGACGGGGTTTTTCAGAAAGATATTGACTTCCATATTTTTTTAAAACGCATTGTCTAGAGGCATCTATAGCCTGCTGAGATAAATGCACTGAATCTGTTCTCATATAAGTTATGTAGCCTCTCTCATATAAGCCTTGGGCACATCTCATTGTTTCTCTAGCGGATAATCTCAATTTTCTATTTGATTCCTGCTGCAATGTACTGGTAGTGAAAGGCGGCACAGGTCTCCTCGTTGTTGGCTTTTTCTCAATTTTATTTACCTCCCATTTCTCTTTTTTGAGAATATTTAATAAGTTTAAGGCTTGCTTTTCATCTAATATCAACGATTTGTTTCCTTCTTTTAGGAAGCCAGTCTTCTCATCAAAATCATTACTATTAGCTACTTTCTTACCATTTACACTAAATAATTTTGATTCAAAATTTATTTCGTCTTTTGATAATAAAGCTTTTAAATCCCAATAAGAAGCCTTTTTAAAAGACCTTCTCTCTCTCTCTCTTTTGACTAATAATCTTACTGAAACAGATTGAACTCGTCCAGCTGATAATCTGGGAGCAACTTTTTTCCATAAAAGAGGGGAAAGTTCATAACCGAAAAGTCTATCAAGTATTCTTCTTGTTTCTTGCGCTTGAACTAATTCCATATCAATTTCACGTGTTTCCCCAAGAGCCTTATTGATTGCCTTCTTAGTTATCTCATGAAAAACCATTCTTCGAGTTGGGATTTTAGGCTTTAAAAGTTGCATTAGATGCCAACTAATACTTTCCCCCTCTCTATCTTCATCAGTTGCAAGTAAAAGTTGGGTAGCCCCTTTTAATGCATCTTTTAAATTTTTTACTACTTTTTTCTTCTCTTTAGGAACAACATAAAGGGGTTCAAAATCTTCAGTTGTATTAACACCTATTCTTGACCACTTTTCTTTCTTCATAGCTGCTGGTATTTCGCCAGCTCCTTTAGGCAAATCTCTTACATGACCCATTGAAGCAAGTACTTCAAAGTTAGAAGGCAAAAACTGTCTAATAGTTCTTGCTTTAGTTGGACTTTCAACGATAACTAGTGTGTGTTCCAAGGAAGAATTCGATAAAAATTAGTTTTTTATTCCATTTAGGCATATTATGGTTAATTGAAAATCCTCAAGTATCAATTCTTGAGAAATTACAATTAACCCGCCTACAAATTATAATCAAGTTAATATTAACTATTAATCCTAAATTCAAACAAATTTTTTAAATTAGTGCCTAACGAAATCCTCACATTTAATCTTAATGCTCAGGCAATTATTCCTGAGGCCTTTATTTTGCTTGGAATTGTTGGGACCCTCATAGTTGACCTTGCAGGAGAAAAAACAGCATCCAAATGGGCTCCGATTATATGTTATGTATCATTAGGTAGTTCCCTTATCGCATTAGCTTTTCAATGGAGTAATCCAGCTGATGTCGCTTTTCTTGGCTCATTTATTTCTGACAATTTATCATTAGCATTTAGAGCTATTATTGCGCTATCAACTCTAATATCATTATCTATCAGTTGGCGTTACACAGAACAGAGCGGAAGTCCCATAGGAGAGTTTGCAGCAATAGTTTTATCAGCGACACTTGGAGCAATGCTTTTGTGTGGATCTACTGACTTAGTAAGTGTATTCATATCTTTAGAAACATTATCGGTTGCAAGTTATTTACTTTCTGGATATTTAAAAAGAGATCCAAGAAGCTCCGAGGCTGCCTTAAAATATCTCCTTGTTGGATCAGCTGCTGCTGCCGTCTACCTATATGGATCATCACTTCTTTATGGACTAAGTGGATCAACTAATCTTGAAAATATTGGTATTGAATTAATTAATAAACCCTCCTTCATTACTTCTGTAGCGCTTGTTTTTGTATTATCAACAGTAGCTTTTAAAATTGCTGCGGTTCCTTTTCACCAATGGACACCAGACGTATATGAAGGGTCTCCAACTCCAGTAGTCGCTTTTCTTTCTGTTGGATCTAAGACAGCAGGATTTGCATTTGCAATAAGAATATTAATTACAAGCTTTAGTTCTTTTGATGCTCAATGGAAATTGCTTTTTACAATATTAGCCATCCTAAGTATGGTACTTGGAAATGTTGTTGCTTTAGCGCAGACTTCAATGAAAAGAATGTTGGCTTATAGTTCCATTGGGCAAGCAGGTTTCGTAATGATTGGAATAGTATCGGGCACACAAGATGGTCTTTCTGCAGCAGTTCTTTATCTAGCTGCATACTTATTTATGAATCTAGGAGCTTTCTCATGTGTAATTCTTTTCTCTTTAAGAACAGGTTCAGATAAAATAACTGATTATTCAGGTTTATACCAAAAAGATCCCTTGATAACTTTGGGTTTAAGTATTTGCTTGCTATCTCTTGGAGGATTACCTCCAATGTTAGGTTTCTTTGGGAAAATTTATCTCTTTTTTGCAGGGTGGGCTGATAAACAATATCTATTAGTAATAGTAGGTTTAGTAACTTCTGTAATATCCATTTACTACTACATATCTGTAATAAAAATGATGGTAGTAAAAGAACCTCAAGAAGCATCAGAAATTGTAAAATCTTATCCTGAAACAAAATGGGATATTATAGGTTTACCTCCGCTAAGAGTTGCATTATATACATGTTTAGCAGTGACAGCTCTTGGAGGAATTCTCTCAAATCCTCTCTTTAAACTAGCTAATACAGCTGTCTCCGAAACTCCTTTTCTTCATAACAGTTTAGCTACTATTAGTTTCTATTCATTAATTAATTAAGGGCAATGAGTATTGTTGCTTGTTTAGAAAATGTATCAAAAACATACGGTAAAGATAATCTTATTGTTAAAGCATTGGATGAAGTAAGCATAAATATTCATAGAGGAGACTATCTTGCTGTAATGGGTGCTAGTGGATCAGGCAAAAGTACAGCTATGAATATTTTAGGCTGCTTAGATAGGCCTTCTTCAGGTAAATATAAATTAAATGATTATGCGGTAGAACATTTATCTGATGACGAATTAGCAGAATTAAGAAATCAAAAATTAGGATTTGTTTTTCAACAATTTCATTTATTAATGGATGCAACAGCATTGGAGAACGTAATGCTTCCAATGATTTATGCAGGAATAAATTCTGAGGAGAGAGAAAAGAGAGCTAAAGAAGCCTTAATGAGAGTTGGCCTGAGTGAAAGGATCAATAATAAACCAAACCAATTATCTGGAGGACAACAACAAAGAGTTGCTATCGCAAGAGCAATTATTAACAAACCATCACTATTGCTAGCAGATGAACCTACTGGGGCTTTAGATTCTCAGACTACAGAAGATGTTCTTGATCTTTTTGATAAACTTCACCAATCTGGAATCACAATAGTACTCGTTACTCATGAGAATGAAGTCGCTAGAAGAGCTCAAAAAATTGCAAGGTTTAAAGATGGTAAGTTAATTGAATTATCTAAAAATCAATAATCTATATATTAATAGTTTTTTGATCTTCATCTCTAGAAATAACTAAACCACCTTTTGAATCAATATTTTTTATTGCCCAATCTTTTTCAAAATATTCTTTGGGTAAATACGTTTTATTTAAAAATTTATTGGCTCCGCGCACAATAAGATCTCTTTTTTTATTTATATTAATTGCTTCATTAAAAACATGGAGAATTTTTGATGACCAATAAGACTCACATAAATTCTTTTTATTTAAAATTTTGTATAAAGATATTCCTTTCAAAGGACTTTTATTATTTAAATTCATACCAAATCCAACTCTTACATAATTAGTTTGTTCTCCTCTAGTTATAACTTTTGGTAAAAATCCAATTAGCTTTTTTGATCCATAAAAAATATCATTTGGCCATTTCAAACTAACTTTTATTGATTCTTCAGATAACATTTCGCATAATTTATAAGCTATTGAAATAGAAAATAGTTCTGAAATAAATGTTTTTGATTTAATAGGATAAGCGGCACTAAACCAGATCCCTCCATGAGGAGAAAACCATTTTCTTTCATAACGGCCAAATCCTGAAGATTGAGATCTAGAGAAGATTGCAATGGGAATATTTTTTAAATGATTTAATTTTAAATATTCATCAAGTAAATATTCAGTGCTAGAACACTTATATTTATAAATTAATTTCCAATTAGGAAAATGTTCCTTTGTTTTCTTATAAAAATATGAAGTTTTTGCTGCAGATCCATTAATTTTCACAAATTTTTAAGCACTTAACTAATACATATTACTTATTATAAGTTTGTAAATTTTAATCATAATATTAATTTTTAAAATTAATAATTAACTATTTTTTAAAATTGGATAAAAGAAAACCAGAAACCCTTAAAAATTGCCTTAAACAATTTAAAAAGTCTTGGTCAGATCTGGATATCATATTATCATTATCTTCTCAATGGATAAACATTGTTGGAGAAGATTTATCTAAGGAATGTAAACCATTAAAAATTGAAAATAATATTCTCACAATCGTTGCGAATAATCCCCAATGGAGGCAAGCATTGTTATATAACAAACATAAATTAAAAGAGTCAATTATTCGATTAGGAATTCAAATAAAAAACATAAGGATTATTCAGAATTATCAAGATAATAAGTATGAAAATAATTTTATTGATACCAAAAAAATTTGGGATAATCACCCAAGCAGAGTTAAAAACAAGGAAATAATATTATGTAAGAATTGTAATAGACCCGCCCCAAAAGGAGAAATTGATAGATGGGGAAGTTGCACTTTCTGCTGGCGAAATAAAAACTAATTTTTAATTATTTTTGTATTAGTAAAATACACATTTGTCCAAAAAATATTGTTTTAAATTGAATCTTTTTAAAACCAATTTTATTAGAAATTATAATTAATTCTTCACCGCAGGGAAAATCTTCAATACTTTTTTCTATATAAGAATACTCATTGCTTAGTCTAAATATAGAAGAAATAGGTACAACAATATTACGTAAATACAATTTCTGAAATTTATCTGTAAATGATTTTTCTTTTGCATGATTGAAATCTAAAAAGGCTGCTTTTCCATCTTCTTTTAAGATTTCATAGACTTTTGTTAAACCCTCATAAACATTATTTAAATTTCTTAAGCCATATGACATACATATTCCGTCAAATTTATAGTCATCTTTTTTTATATTAAAGATATCTTTTTGATGCCAAATAATAGAATTATTATTTATGATTTTTGATTTTTTCTTAGCAATATCTAAAATTGATTCTGCATTATCAATTCCTATAACACTCCCATTAGGTAATACCTTTTTATTAATAATAAAAGAGATATCACCCGTACCACAACATAAATCCCCCCAATTTTCTCCAGCACTTGGGTTGGCAATACTTACTAATTCTCTTTTCCATAAGTTATGAAGACCTAAACTTAATAAATTATTTAAAAAATCATATCTATAAGAAACATTATTAAAAATATTTTTCACATTTTTTGAATCACGAAAAAACATTGATCAAATCATTATTGTGTTATTGAGTTATTCATAAATAAGGCCTCATAACAAGATTTTTTTCTAAAAGATAAGATTTTATTTCTTTAATTGTAAGTTTTTTATCATGTAATAAAGAAGCTAGAAGAGCTGCAGATGCTTTACCTTTAACAAAAGCTTCAAAGATATCATTTAAACTTCCTGCTCCTCCAGATGCGATAATAGGAATATTTACAGAACTTGATACTTTTTCAGTGAGACTTAAATCATATCCTAATTGAGTACCATCACCATCCATAGAAGTTAATAAGATTTCACCAGCTCCAAGTTTTTCAACTTTTTTAGCCCAATTAATTACATCTAATTGTGTATTCTCTCTACCACCTTTTACATAAACTTCCCATTCATCAGATTTATTAATTTTTTTTCTAGCATCGATTGCCACAACAATACATTGTTTACCAAATTTTTTCGAACTTTCAGATATAAGTGAAGGATTTTTTACTGCTGATGAATTAATACTTACTTTATCAGCTCCAGCCCTTAATAATTCATTAATAGACTCTACAGAATTAATACCTCCCCCCACTGTAAAAGGGATTTTCAAAGTTTTAGCTGTTCTAGAGACTAAATCAATTAATGTTTTTCTGTTTTCAAAAGTAGCTTTAATATCTAAGAAGACAAGTTCATCAGCACCTTCATCCGAGTAAAGGCAAGCTAATTCAACAGGATCTCCAGCATCTCTAAGATTTACAAAATTGACGCCTTTTACCACTCGTCCATTCGCTATATCTAAACAGGGTATTAAACGAAGAGCAACCATTTTAAAAAAATTTGTTCAAATACTGTTAATCTTGCTTATAGATTCTATTTTATAACGTTATGGATGACACAAAATTATTACCAAAAATAGGTAGTAAAATTAAAATAAATATAGATAAAGTAAAAGATAGATTACCAAGTAAGCTTATTGAACAAATATCCAATGATTCAAGAGCTATAATTAAAGGATATAAAATGACCGATGGAAGGAGTATTGGCTTAGTAGTACAATTCCAATCTGGTCTGGAAAATTGGTTTTTCCCTGAAGAAATTGAACGAGGTTAATTATTAAGTGAATGATCCAAAACAACTATTAGGAATAAAAGGGGCTTCTGAAACTAAAAGTTTGTGGAAACTTAGAATTCAACTAATGAAGCCAATAACTTGGATTCCTTTAATATGGGGAGTAATTTGCGGAGCGGCTGCAAGCGGCAATTTTACTTGGACATTTTCTAATGTTCTAGCATCTCTTGCTTGCATGCTTATGAGTGGTCCTTTACTTGCAGGTTATACTCAAACAATTAATGATTTTTTCGATAAAGAGATTGATGCTATAAATGAGCCTAATAGACCTATCCCTTCAGGTGCAATTTCAATAAAACAAGTAAAAATTCAAATTTGGGTCCTCTTAATCCTAGGTTTAGTAGTAGCTTATCTATTAGATTTATATTCTAAACATCAATTTCCTTCTGTTTTTCTTCTCGCTCTGGGGGGATCTTTTGTAAGCTATATATATTCTGCACCACCTTTAAAATTAAAACAAAATGGCTGGTTAGGTAATTATGCTTTAGGCGCATCTTATATAGCTCTTCCATGGTGGGCGGGACAAGCTTTATTTGGTAAGTTAACCCCTATTACGGCGATATTGACTTTAGCTTACTCCCTTTCAGGTTTAGGAATAGCTGTTATAAATGACTTTAAAAGTGTAGAAGGTGATTCAAAATTAGGTCTTAATTCATTACCAGTAATTTTTGGAATTAAAAACGCAAGCAGAATAAGTGCAGCTCTTATTGATATTTTCCAAATAGCTATGGTTATTGTATTAATTTCTATTGGCCAACATTTAGCATCAGTCATACTAGTTTTATTAATAATACCTCAGATTACTTTTCAAGATATGTGGTTACTAAGAGATCCTTTGAAATATGACGTTAAATATCAAGCTAGTGCTCAGCCATTTCTAATTACTGGGATGTTAATAACTGCTCTAGCAATTGGACATAGTTTTTTAGTCGCCTAAGGTGCTAACCCAAAAGCAAAAAATTCTTTTTTATTTACCATCTTTAGTACTTTTATTATGGTTATATTTTTTCCTCGCAAATATAATTAAATCCACTTTAAGTTATGACCCTTTTAAAGAGGATTTATTAAATAAAGTTAACTTTAGCTATAGAATTGAATTTAATAATAATGAAGCGATTAGTAAATTAAGTCGGAAATTTGATATTTCAAATGAGGACGAAACAGTCCCGCTATTAATTAAAAATGTATTTATCGCTGCAGAGGATAAGAGATATTTAAAACACCATGGCATTGATATTTTGGGTTTAATTAGAGCCTCACTTATCAATCTTAAGAATGGATCTATCGTAGAGGGTGGTAGTACCATAACCCAACAAGTCTCGAGATTAATATTTTTAAGTAATGAATTAAGTTTTTTTAGAAAAATCAAAGAAATACTTATCTCATTAATTATGGAAATGAGATTTAGTAAAAATCAAATTCTAAAAATTTATTTGAATAAAATATACTTAGGGTCTGGAGCAAACGGTATCAATGAGGCCGCAAAAATCTATTTTGGTAAATTTATTCATGAATTAACTTTATCTGAAGTTGCTTTATTAGCTGGATTAACCCCAGCCCCATCAATTTATTCTCCTTACAAAAATTATGAATTGGCTATTCAAAATAGAAATAAAGTATTGAATTCTTTGTATAAAAATGGATTTATCAATAAATCAGAACTATATGAATCAACAAAAGAGACTATAAAATTAAATCAAAAATCTGGAAAAATAAATCTAGAAGATGACAAAACATTGATTAATTTCATACTTGAGAAGGCTATTAAAAAAATTAAATTAAATTATGATCTCAAACTTGATGATTATATTGTTATTCAATCAAGCCTATTTAGGAATTGGCAGAAAGAAGCACAAAAAATAGCCTCTAATATTAAGCCAAAAGATATTGAAGTAGCATTAATTTCAATTGAATCAAATAGTGGTTTAATAAGAGCATTTGTGAGTGGGAAAAATCCACTAATAAATGAATTTAATAGAGTCACAAATGCAATAAGGCCTTTAGGCTCAACATTTAAAATTATTCCATATATTGGGATCCTTTCTATTGGGAAAAATATAAATGATTTGTATTATGATGAACCAACTTGCTGGGATGAGTATTGTCCAAGAAATTTTTCGCAGAAATATAGAGGAAAAATCTCATTAATTGATTCATTTAAATATTCTTCAAATATTGTTCCAATAAAAATATCTACTGAACTAGGTTTAAGAAATATTATATCCCTAGCTAATTTATTTGGATTAGGTTACAAACAAAAATTTAATGAGGTTTTGCCTTTAGCTATAGGCGCTTACGGAGATAGTCTTTTAAATATAAGTAATGCATATTCTGCTATTAATAATGATGGAAAAATAATTAAACCAGAAATAATTAAAAAAATTAAATTAAATAATAAAAAAATTATTTGGTTAAATAAACCTATTGAGAAAAGAATTATGAGTAAAAAAGTCATCAAAAATATTAATAAATTACTTGAAAAATCAATAAAAGAAGGGAATGGAATAGCAGCTGCTATAAATAGTGAAAGAGTATTTGGTAAAACAGGAACTTCTGATAATTATCGAGACTTATGGTTTATAGGATCTATCAGAAATATTACTACAGGTATTTGGATTGGATTTGATGATAATAGAAAAACTATTTTATCTAGTGGAGATGCAGCAGGTTTTTGGAAAATATATAAAACAAGATCATTACTAAATAAATAAATTATTTTTTATTCGTAATAACAGCTGCATAAAATCCATCACCATTATTTTTAAAACCTGGAAGAATTTGCTTTTCACTTATTAAATGCATATCTCTATTTTTTGTTAAGAAACTATTTATTAATAAATTATTCTCCCTTGCGCATATTGTACATGTCGAATAAACTAAAATTCCATTTTTTTTTAAAAAATATTTACTATTTTCAAGTAATTTTATTTGCAGCTCTATTAATTCATCAATTTTCTTTTTACTTAAAGACCATCTTGCATCTGGATTTCTTGATAATGTACCTATACCTGAGCAGGGAGCGTCTAAAAGAACTTTATCAAAATAATTCAAAAAATCTGGTTTTAACTTTAATAATTCATTTGCGTCAGCTACAAAAGTTTTAACACATTTGATTTCAAGTCTTTTTAAATTATCTTTTAATAAATCTAATCTTAATTTAGATCTATCAATAGCCCATATTTCCCCATCATCTTTAATTAATTCTGCTATATGTGTTGTTTTAGTTCCCGGCGCAGAGCATAAATCTAATATCTTGTCGCCTTTTTTAGGATTTAATAATGGGGCAATAGATTGAGAAGATCTATCTTGAATTACCCATTTACCTTCTTTAAAACCTGGTAATTTTTTTATCGATCTTGCCTTACTTTTTAGTTCAACACCAGTTTTAAGATCTTTGATTTCGCTTACAACTAAATTTGCATTTTGAAATTCTTCCATAAAATCTTTAATATTTGTTTTAAGGGTATTTATTCTCAAATCAATTGAGGGTTTTTTATTAAATGATTTAGTAATGATTTCCACATTATTAATTCCTACCCAATCAATAATTTCTTGAACTAACCATTCAGGTAATGAATCTAGATAAGCAATGCTATCTATTTTATTATTTGGAATATGTGGATAATTTTTAGTTTCTATTTTTTTAATTGCATTTCTTAAGATTGCATTGACAACGCCAGATAACTTATTTAAATCTGACTTTTTAGCAGTCTCAACAGTAGTCGAAATAGAAGCAGAATAAGGAATCTTACTCATTTTTAATAATTGGTACAAACCCACATGAAGTAACCAACGTAATTTCGGTGGCTGCTTATTATATGCCAACATAGATGTATGGTCTATCCATAAATCAAGGTATTTCCTATACCTTATGCAACCAAATGATAATTCAGTTATAAAAGCTATATCTAACGAATTGAATCTATAATCTAATAAAACTTCATCAATTGCACGATCAGAATAAATACCAGAACTTACTTTTAAAAGAACCTGCCATGATGCTTTTCTTTGTAAATATCCTTCAGTCAAATATTTATGAAAATTTACTGTAAATATACTAAAAATATTTTTATCTAGACAATATTTTTAACAGAAGAGTTAAACCAAAAGAAACCTACAATAGATACAAGCGTTAAATTAAAGCCAAGAAAAATGTAGATATTTAAATTATGAATATTTTCTTTAGTAAGTTTTAAATTAGCTATTTTATTTTTAAAATTAGTCATAGATAAAAGTATTAACAATATATACGGCAGCCTATATTAATATCACCTGAGTCAAGTAATCTTCCTAGCTTAATTGCTAAAGCTTCCTCAACTCTAGAAAAATTAAATTGTTGTTTAGTTACCCAGTCTAATTCTGAAAAAGTGATAATACCAGTTGAATTTATTTTTAAATAAAGTGATCCTAAATTCATTTAACTAAGCCGTGTGGTATTAAACTAACATCTTTTGTTACATTTCGTAATAATATAATAATCTTTTAATCTTTCATTCCTGAAAATGAAAAATCTAGTTTTAATTAAAGATTTTTTAAAAAATCTGCTCCTATTGCTAAATGATTATTTAATTTTGAACTTTCCATTTTATCCAAATTTCTTGTTAACATCGCCAACCTATACTGCTTCCTAAAGTAACTTTCATAATCATGAATAAATTTCCAAAAAAGTGCATCCCAAATAACACACCATTGATCTGACTTATAATCTGACATTTTCTTTATGTAGTTTGAACTTGATATGTATGGCTTTGTTGAAAATATACCTCCATCACTGAACTGACTCATTCCATAAACATTTGGAACCATTACCCAATCATATGAGTCTATGAACATTTCCATAAACCATTTATAAACTTCATCAGGATGAATTCTGCAAAGCAACATAAAATTCCCTAATATCATTAACCTTTCAATATGATGACAATATCCATATTTAAGTATATTTTTTATGACATTATCTATTGGTTCTATCCCAGTAGATGCATTATAAAAAGCTTCAGGAATTCGTTTTTTAGGGAAATTCCAAAAGTTTTTTGTTCTCATTTTATTTCCATATTTTTTATAGGTAAGACAAATAAATTCTCGCCATCCAATAATCTGTCTTATAAATCCTTCAAGTGAATTAAGTGGAATATTATTTTTCTCTGCATAATTGAGTGCCTTATCAATGACATCTTTTGGGGTAAGCAAACCTGTATTTAGAAGAGGAGATAATAAGCTATGCCATAAGAAGCTTTCATTTTTTTTGATTGCATCTTCATAATCACCAAATAAAGAAAATCGGTTTTCAAAAAAATCACTCAACCAATCGTTGGCCTCTTTAAAATTTGTAGGATAAAAGAAAAATTCACTACTTCCTAAATATTCAATATTACTTTGAAGGATTGTCTTTTCCACCTCAATTAAATTTTTATTTTTTTTTATATTTTTTAGATCCGGGATTTTTTGATTTTTTGGCAATCTTTTCCTATTTAATTCATCAAAACTCCATTTCCCGCCTATTGGCGAACCATTAGAATCGACCAAAATTTTTAAATCTTTTCTTTGATTCTCATAGAATCTAGCCATTAATGGCTTTTTATTATTTGCCTCGAATTTATTTTTTAATGAATCTTTTATAAGGAACATTGGTGAATTTAAAATATTCACTTTAATATCATTTTTTTTAAAAAAATTATTTAGTCTTCTTACAATTAAGTAATCATGAGGTTCAATAATATTTACACTATCATAATTTTCTACTCGATATTTTGAAAGATAATCTGAGGTAACAAAATCTTTCTCATTAGATCCATAAATAACCTTAAAACCAGATTTCTCCAAATAATTCTTGTAGGAATACATAGCAGAACGTAAAAAAATAATTTTATTTATATGGTTGGTATATTTATATTTTTTATCATTTCCCCAAAATAATGAATCTTCCAACATTAAGATTTCACATTTAAAATCTAAAATCGGACTAAGCTCAAAAAGTTGATTAGGGAATATTATTGAAATTTGCTTCATGCTTTCGATTTCCTTTTTCTACATCTTTTAGAACAGTAAACTACTTCTTCCCAGCATAAAGACCATTTTTTTCTCCAATCAAATTTACGTTTACAAACAGGACAGATTTTTTGTGGTAGATTTTTCAAACTAGATTGATCTCTTATGAGTAGATTTAAAACGATCTGATAATTTTAATTCCATATGTTTTGTTTTCCTTCCTGATACTCTTTTTCTCCATACCTTAAAAGATTTTTCTTTAAGATTTTTTCTCATTAATTCAATTGCTTCTTTCTCTTTTAAACCGAATTGAAATTCAATTGCCTCAAAAGGTGTTCTATCTTCCCAACACATTTCGATAATTCTATCGATCTCTCTAATATCCATATTTATAACACCTCATTACATTTTGAATCACATAAAATTTCTAATCTATTTCTGCCTGTAATCTTTAACCGATATTTAGCCCAGAATCCATAAAAAATTTTTAAAAGATTTGAAATAATCGGTATCTTTATTGGAAAATATACCCAACCAAGACCAACAAGTTGATAAGCATATGCTAGAACATCAAGTCCTTGAATTAAATTTCCATTATGTAAAATACCATGTAAATTAGACATAGCTTTTTCAAAAGATATATTTTGGTAATTTTTTGGATCATAATCTTCACTATTAATGTCAACGAATCTAATATTTCCAACTTTATCTCTACCTTTTAAAAAATCGGTTTCTCTTCTGCATAGAGGACAACCCCCGTCGTATAAAAAAGTTAATTTATTTTGCATGTTTTTTATCAAATATAAAAATATAATCCTTAAATTGTGGAAATATAAAAAATATTTGTAGTTTTTAGCAAGAAAAACATGTTGTTTTGAGAGTAACAACGAGAAGCTTTATAAAGCCTTAATAATTGTGCACTCAAATATGAATAAATTTGATTTATTTTAAATATACCAACCATTGATTAAGGGATACGTCAATGGTTCACTCTTTACTCATCTAATAGATGAACACCCTCTCCAACATCAGATTTAAAATCGCAATATTTTTCAAAAACTATTCCAACTTTTCTCATAGTTTCCCCTAATTCATCATTAAATCTTTCCCATTCTTCAGATCCTTTATCAGGCAATGTCCATCCTTGGGTTTCCACCATGCTTGTTATAACCGTATAGTCCCATTCGATGTATGCCATAAAATTCATTTATTACTTTAAATATTATAATTTATCTTTTTATTTTCAAAATCATAATTTCTTAGAAAAAGAATAAAAAATTAATTAATTGAAATTAAAATATAAGCCAGCTATATTTAAGAATATTAGTCTATAAAAACTTATATTTAAAGATACTATTAATTTATTTGATGTCGGTATTGCCTAGAAGATTCAAAAGAATAAAAAGCGTTTTAAATAAAAGGATGGAAAATCTAACGGTATTAGTTGAGGGAGTTAGTAAACCTCACAATTTATCTGCAATTTTAAGAACATGCGATGCTGCTGGCGTTTTTGAGGCCAATTTTATATACAACAAGAATGAGGTTAAAACTTTTAACAGTACTGCTCAAGGCAGTCAAAAGTGGGTAAAATTAAATAATCACTCTTCATCAATTGATGCTGCGAAAGAACTTAAAAAAAAAGGATTTAAATTATTTGGGACAACATTAAATAAAAAATCTATTGATTACAGAAAACTAGATTTTACACAAAAAACTTGTTTTATTCTAGGAGCAGAAAAATGGGGTTTAAGTGACGACTTAATTTCAGCAGTTGATGAATGTATCTATATTCCTATGCACGGTATGGTTCAATCTTTAAATGTATCTGTAGCAGCCTCAATTTTACTTTTTGAAGCTATACGACAAAGAGATCAAGTAGGTTTACTTCCTAAAAATGGTGAAGGAATTGAACAACAAAAATATCAAAAAACATTATTTGAATGGGCATATCCTGAAATAAAAAATTCTTATAAAGAGAATGATTTTCAATATCCCGAAATTGATGAAAATGGAGAAATTAGCAATAAATTTTTATCCTAACTTATCCTCCATACCTTCTCCTATAAAAGAAAGTGATAAAACAAGAAAGAACATTGCTAATCCAGGGAATAAAGCAGTCCACCATATACCAGTTGGTAAAGCTGCAATTGCCAAATTAAGATCACTTCCCCATTCAGGTATATCTGCAGGGACACCTAAACCCAAGAATCCCAAACTACCCAAAACAAGTACAGCATCTGCTGCATTTAGAGTCAAAAGTATTGGGAGTGGCGTAATAATATTTGGGATAATATATTTTCTTATTACCCTAAAGTTACTAGCTCCGGAAATTTGTGCAGCCTGAACATAATCAGAAGATTTAATTGAAATTGTTTGATTTCTAATAAGCCTAAAATATTGTGGAGAATAAACTATACATAGAGCAAAGGCTGCATTTATTATTCCTTTACCAAAAACAAAAGCAATAACGACAGATAGTAAAATGACTGGGATTGAAAAAATAGTATCCATTATCAATGACAATGATCTATCAAAAAAACCTCCAAAATATCCACTTACTAAACCCAATGGTAAACCTAATCCAATTGCGAAAATTAAAGATAAAAATACAATTTCGATAGCAATATTTGAACCTTGTAAAGTTCTTAAGCAAACATCTCTCCCCAATCGATCAGTACCACATAAATGACTCAGAGAAGGTGGTTCATGAATTTCATTATTAAAAGATATAGAAAAATCAATAATATTATTAAGCTCTAATATCTTGAATAAAATAGCTATAGTTAGGTAGAAAAACAAAATGATAAATCCTGTTTTTCTTATATTCTCAGATATATTATTAAATGAATTTATTTGAATCAAATTTCTTTTAAAACCTAATAATCTCAATATAACTTTAGATTTAAATCTCAAAAAGAGCTATCTTCTTAAATTGACATTTATTATTGATTAAGTTTCAATACCGCCATAAATGCTTCTTGAGGCACATCTACTTTACCCATAGCCTTCATTCTTTTTTTACCTTTGGCCTGCTTTTTAAGAAGTTTCTTTTTCCTCGAAATATCCCCTCCATAACATTTAGATAGAACATCTTTTCTGAGAGCGCTAATACTCTCACTTGCGATAACTCTGCTTCCTATTGATGCTTGTATTGGAATCTTGAATTGTTGTTTAGGAATAAGATCTTTTAATTTTTCAACTAATCCTCTTCCAATCCCATAAGCTTTGTCTTTATGAACGATTGATGTTAAAGGATCAGCTTTCTCAGAATTAATTAGGACATCTAATCTCACTAAATCATTTTTTCTATAACCTATTAGATGATATTCCATCGAAGCATAACCTTGGGTTCTACTTTTCATTTGATCAAAAAAATCTGTAACTACTTCTGCTAAGGGTATTTCATAGATAAGAGTTACTCTATCCGTAGTAATATATTTCATATCTACAAAAACGCCTCTTCTCTCTTGGCATAACCCCATTAAAGTCCCATTAAATTCATTAGGAGCATAAATTTCCATTTTCACATAGGGTTCTTCGATAGAATCTCTTAATTGCGGATCAGGAATTGTAGAGGGATTATCAATAAAAATATTTTCACCATCATTGAGATTTACTTTATAAATAACTGATGGAGCAGTAACAATTAAATCTAGATCGTATTCTCTTTCTAATCTCTCTTGAACAATTTCCATATGTAAAAGGCCCAAGAAACCACATCTAAAACCAAATCCCATCGCGCTACTTGTCTCAGGTTCATATTTCAATGCGGCATCAGATAGTTGTAGTTTTTCTAAAGACTCTCTTAAATCAGGATACTGATCGGCATCTGTAGGAAATAATCCACAGAAGACCATAGGATTAGCTTCTTTATAACCAGGTAGGGCATCTTTAGCTGGTGCATTAAAAAGTGTAATAGTATCACCAACTCTTGCATCAGCAACTGATTTAATTGATGCAGCTAGATAACCAACTTCTCCAGAATGCAAATCATTAACTTTTTGTTGATCAGGGGCCATTATTCCAATTTCATCTAATTCGTAAAATTTATTACTTGCCATTAATAAAATTTTATCTTTGGATCTTATTGATCCAGATACAACTCTGAAATAAACTACAACTCCTCTGTACGGATCATAATAGGAATCGAAAATAAGAGCTTTTGTAGGCATATTTGTAGTATCTTTTGGGGCTGGAATATCATTTACAATTGCCTCAAGAATATCCTCAATACCTTCACCTGTTTTAGCTGAACAATGAATAGCATTTGATGTATCTAAACCAATTATTGCTTCAATTTCTTTTTTTATTTTTTCAGGATCAGCCCCTGGTAAATCAACTTTATTTAACACAGGTATAATTTCTAAATTATTTTCAATAGCTAAATAAACATTAGCTAAGGTTTGAGCTTCAACTCCTTGACTAGCATCTACGACTAACAATGCACCTTCGCAGGCTTGCAGCGATCTACTTACCTCGTAAGAAAAATCTACATGACCAGGCGTATCTATTAAATTCAAAACATATTCATCATCATTTTTTGCAGTATATTTCATTCTTGCAGCTTGTAACTTTATAGTTATCCCCCTTTCTCTCTCAAGGTCCATGCTATCAAGAAATTGATCTTGCATATCTCTTGTTGATACAGTCCCTGTATCTTGCAACAACCTATCTGCGAGGGTTGATTTACCATGATCTATATGAGCTATAATGCAGAAATTTCTTAACTTCGAAACAGCAATATCTGTCATACAATTGATTAAATAATACACCTCATAAATTAATTCTAGCTAATTAAAATTATTGGTGGAAACCTAAAATGTCATTATTCCTTCTTTTTATAATTTCTAAATCATTAGAGTTTGATAATGCATTATTCAGTGGAATTAATTTATTTATTTTTCATCTAAAGCTGCTTTATTTTCATTATAAAAAATTGATTTTTTTAGAACTTGTAACATAATATTCACTGCAGTACTAGCTCCTGGAGATGCTCCCAACAAAGCGAATAAGGATCCATCACGAGAATTAACGATTTCGGTGCCAAATTTCAAAACACCGCCGCTCTTAGTTTTCTTAATAATTTGAACTCTCTGACCCGCATTTTTCAGATACCAATCATCCTTACAAGCAGATGGCATTATTTCTTGAAGATCCTTAATTCTTGACGAATGATTTTTAGTAGACTGCAGAGCAAGATATTTTATTAATTCAAAATTTTTAAATCCTACATCAAAAATAGGTAAAAGATTATCTTTTTTAAATGATTCAAAAAGATCAAAATATGATCCTTTTTTTAAAAACTTTGTTGTAAAACCTGCAAAAGGTCCAAAAAGAAGATATTTTTTTCCATTAATCCATCTAGAATCTAAATGAGGGACAGACATTGGAGGCGAGCCAATAGATGCTTTACTATATACCTTTGCATGATGATTTAAATTTAACTCTTGATTTTCGGAAATTAGCCATTTCCCACTTACTGGAAATCCACCGTAATTTTTACTCTCAGGAATATTAGATTTTTGAAGAAGATTAATTGTTTTTCCACCAGCCCCAATAAATACAAAATTGGTTTTTACAATTTTTTTATTACCGTCTTTACTAATATATAAATCCCACTCATGATTTTTAATCTTTTTTAAATTTAATAAATTTGTATTATAGCTAATTTCAAAATTTGCTTTTTTGTGAAAGATAATTAAAATATTCTCTTGTTAAGGCTTCAAAATTTATATCTGTTCCTCTTTTTAACCTAGTTGCAGCAATTTTTTGTTTGTTATCTCTATCTTTCATTATCAATGGCGACCAATTAGAAATCTCATCATACGAAGTAGTAAATTCCATATCTTGGAATTCTCTACATTTTTTCATCAATTCAAATCTTCTTTTAAGAAAAGCAACATCTTCGACATTATTGACAAAACTTATATGGGGAAGAAATGTTAAAAAATTTTTTATATTTATTTGATCTCTCTCATATAGATAAGCCCATAAATTTAACGATTCTTCAAAGCAATTATTTATGGAAAGGGCTTTTTCTATATTGATTTTATTATTCTCATCTATAGGTGTATAGTTCAATTCACAATTAGCAGCATGACCAGTACCTGCATTATTAAAAGCACCACTACTTTCTTGTCCTGATATCGATAACTTCTCAATAACTAAAATATTAATTTCTGGAAAAAATT
>ALPF01000034.1 GCA_000291825.1 Prochlorococcus sp. W8
TCTTACGGCCTTAGAAGCTATATCTGAAAGAGTAGCTGGATTAGACCTAGGAGCTGATGATTATCTTTCTAAGCCTTTTAGTCCAAAGAACTTGAGGCTAGAATTGCAACTATTTTAAGAAGAATGGGACCTGCGATCTCTGTAACAGAGACTAAAGAAGTTCCATCAGGCAAAGGAGTGATGAAATTTGGTAATCTAGTTGTGGATACGAATAGGAGACAAGTATCCAGGGCTGGTGAAAGAATAAGTCTTACTTATACTGAATTTAGTCTTCTAGAACTCTTATTTGATGAACCTGGAAAAGTTGTTCCTAGAGCCGAAATATTAGAACAGTTATGGGGTTATCCACCACGAAGAGCTGCTGATTTGAGAGTGGTCGATGTTTATGTGGCAAGATTGAGAGGAAAATTAGAACCTGATCCCAGAAATCCTGAGTTAATACTTACAGTAAGGGGTATAGGCTACGCTTCACAGAGGGTTGGAGAAACAGCAACAACTTTGGCAAGTTGAAAGTTATTCTGATACTTTAATTAAATAGAACATCTGTAATTTAAATTTTGTCTGAATTTAGAGAAGCTCGCTTAAAT
>ALPF01000035.1 GCA_000291825.1 Prochlorococcus sp. W8
ATTTAAATTCTTTAATTACAAGTAAATCCATTTCGGGATGGGGGCGCAGGGGTTTTGTTAATTCTAAATTGCTAAATATAGGGTCCTCTCAAGAATTAATAAATTTAATTAAGGGATCTGAAACTTCTTCCCTCATAACAAGAGGATTAGGTAGGTCCTATGGAGATGCAGCTCAATTAAAAGATGATTTTGTTGTAAATGTAAGCTTTTCGGATGGGATATCGCTATCAGGAAATAAATTAACAGTTGGGGTGGGGTTTCTATTAGTAAACTCTTAGAGGTAATTGTACCTTTGGGCTATTTTTTGTCCAGTATCGCCAGGTTCTGCTCAAGTAACCATTGGTGGTGCTGTAGCAGCAGATGTACATGGTAAGAATCACCATAAGGATGGAAGTTTAGGGAATCATGTATCAAGAATTGTACTTATTGATGGAAAGGGAGAGATTAAAGAAATTAAACCAAAATTAGAACATTCTGAAGAAAATAATAATTTCTTTTTGGGCAACTATAGGAGGAATGGGTCTAACTGGAATAATTCTTGAAGTTACAATTTCATTAATAAAAATAGAAACTTCATTAATGAAAGTGGACACATTTATTTGTAATGAGTTAGAGATATTGATGGATTTAATGAGATCCAAAGATCAGGAATATACATATAGCGTTGCTTGGGTGGATAGTTTACATAAAAAATTAAGGGGAGTTTTAACATGTGGGGAACATGCCAAAATAGAGAACTTAGATAATACTTCTTTGGATTTACTATCCTACGACTCAAAAAATTTGGGAACCGCTCCAAGATTTATGCCTAATGGCATATTAAATAAATTAACTGTAAAAGCTTTTAATGAGTTTTGGTTTAGGAAATCAGGAAGAATTGAAAATAGTATCCAAACAATTTCCCAATTCTTTCACCCTTTAGATGCGGTTAGTAA
>ALPF01000036.1 GCA_000291825.1 Prochlorococcus sp. W8
TTTTGCTTCTGAAAATATTGAAAATAGTCTTGATAATAAATATTGGTGGGAGAGATTAATCAAATGGTGGAGTGGATTCAGTCTAAGAACAAAATTATTAGCAATTGCCACCTTAGTTGTAAGTTTACTTATGACAGGAATTACTTTTTTTGCCTTGAATAGTATTCAAAGAGATGCCGGAATGAACGACACAAGATATGCGAGAGATTTAGGTTTACTATTATCAGGCAATGTAACTGAATTAGTCGTTAATAATCAGAAGAATGAAATCTCCAATGTTGCTGAAAAATTTTGGAGATCTAGTAGAAACTTAAGATATATTTTTTTGACTGATGAAGAAGATATTGTTCAACTTGGTATACCCATCAGCGCTACATCTAACAATGGAAGTAGTCAATTTCAAATTACTCGAAAATTAAAGCTACCATCTGAATTAAAAAAAAGACCCCAGTTTCCAGTAATCAAACAACATACAACTCCGCAAGGTCAATTGACAGATGTTTTTGTACCTATTCTTTGGAAAGGTAAGTATTTAGGAACATTAGCTTTAGGTGTGACTCCAAATAAAAAAGCATTAGCAAGCGCAGCTCTTACGCGAGAAGTAACTGTTGCAGTTTTTATTTCAATATGGGTATTGGTAATTTTAGGAGCAGTATTTAATGCACTTACTATTACAAGACCTGTGAGAGAACTTGTAAGAGGTGTTAGAGAGATTTCACAAGGTAATTTCAAATCAAGAATTTCTTTCCCTATGACCGGAGAATTGGGAGAATTATTAACCAGCTTCAACAAAATGGCTTCTCAACTTGAAAATTATGATGAAGCTAATTTTGAAGAATTAAAAGCCTCTCAAATAAAACAAGAATCTCTAATTGCAACTATGGCCGATGGAGCTATACTTTTAGACTCAAAAGGGAAAATCGTTCTTGCCAATCCAACAGCTAAAAGGCTATTTAGATGGGAAGGAAGATTTTTAGAGGGAAAAGATTTACTAAACGAAATTCCAGAAATTTTATCCAATGATTTACATGCATCAATTGAATCAATATTAGATAAAGATAAAGAAAGTGATGATATTAGATGCAGCGTTGGAGAACCTCCAAGAACTTTAAGAATAGTTCTCCAATCAGTATTAGATACAAATAAGATTGAACTAAAAGGTATTGCAGTTACTGTCCAAGATTTAACAAGAGAAGTAGAACTTAATGCTGCTCAAAATAGATTTATTAGCAATGTATCTCATGAATTAAGAACACCCTTATTTAATATTAAAAGTTATGTTGAGACACTTTATGACCTCAAGGATCAACTTTCTAATGAAGAGCAATTAGATTTTCTAAACATAGCCAACTCTGAAACTGATCGATTAACTCGACTAGTCAATGATGTCTTAGATCTGTCCAGATTGGAATCTGGAAAACTTATTCAGCTTGAACCCATGGATATAAAACCGGCGATTGAACAAACCCTACGAAACTATAAATTAAATGCAACTGAAAAAAATGTTTCTCTTGCAAAAGATATTGAAGATAATATCCCATCAATTTTAGGTAATTGGGATCTTTTATTACAAGTTTTCGATAATTTACTTGGGAACGGCTTAAAATTTAGTCCGAAAAATAGTACATTAATGATAAGAGCATATACCTGGCCAGATACTTG
>ALPF01000037.1 GCA_000291825.1 Prochlorococcus sp. W8
GAGTATCATAGCCCTAGGATCTTTCACTTTATATTCACGATGACCAAAACCCATTATTTTTCTTTTGGTTAAAATGGAATCTTTAATAAAAGACTTTGCATTTTCTGGTAATTTAATTTCATCTAGCATTGCAATTACGTCCTCATTTGCACCTCCATGAAGTGGTCCAGCCAAGGTACCAACGGCTGATGCAACTACTGCATAAGGATCTGTAAGTGTACTTGCTGTTACCCGAGCACTAAAGGTGCTGGCATTTAAGCTATGTTCAGCATGAAGAATTAAACATTTATCAAATACCTTTGCTGCTAGTGGGTCTTGCTCCTTCTCTGTAAGCATGTAGAGAAAGTTCGATGAATAAGATAAATCATCTCGTGGTTGAATGGGATCATGTCCTTTTCTAATTAATTGAAAAGCAGCTACCATTGTTGGGATCTTCGCTATCAGTCTTATAACTGCGTTATACACATATTTAGGGTCATCAATAGCTCTTCTTGAATAGAAAAGACCTAACGAGGCGGCGCTTGATTGCAAGGCATCCATTGGATGACCTGAAGCAGGGAAACATTTCATCATATCTCTAACACGAAAGCTCAATCTTCTGTGCATTTGCACCTCAGCTTCAAAATTTCTTAATTCACTAGTTGTTGGTAATTCACCCCAAATCAAAAAGAAAAGCGGTTTCTAAAAAACTACTCTTTTGCGCTAATTCTTCTATCTTATATCCTCTGTAAAGTAAATGGCCTTTTTGGCCATCAATATCGCAAATTGAAGACTGAGTTACGGGAATACCTTCTAAACCTGGCTTTAAAATTAATTTTGAGGTATCCAAAATAAATATTTTAAATGTTTGGTATATAAAACAAGATAATAAAATTATAATTTGTTAACCACAATTATTTAAGTTAATTTGAAAGTTTTAAACCTTTAGTGCAAATATCAAGAAAAGTTTATAAGGGTTTTCAGTTGAATGCTCGGTATAGTTTCTGGAATTTTTTGTTTGGTATTTGATTCAAGAGTATCTAGACTGAGAGATAGTCCATCTGGGGTGAAATAATTTAATTTGTTCAATATATTAAGAAAATCCTCATATATTTGATTATTAAAATCTCTAACAATTAGTTTATCGTCGAGAATTAAATTACCTGATTCTTCCTGAAGTGTATCTTCAATAGGTAGATCTAATGTATTTAATAATTCAGATAAATCATTACTTAGAAAAGTAAGATTGTTTGATTCATAAACAAAAATAAGGTCGCTCAGATTTATAAATTATTTTCTGATCTATAAATGTTAAATTGTTTTTTTGTAAAATATCGTATAAGTATAATTATCATTTTTAAATTTTATCTTGATGGTAATCATTTAATGAAGTTATTTGATCAATAGAGAAGTTATTTTTTGGTCTTTTAAATCCCATTACCCAATTATTTTTATTTATTTTAATAAATATTTCCCCCTTTATTATTTGTATAATTTCTTCCAATAAGTTTTTATAAACTTGATCTTTGACTGAACTGTTTAAAAAATCCTTATAAATATCAATATCCTTTGCTAATAATATTATGACATTCTTTTCTGGTATATAAAAAATTGTTTTTATTCAAAAAGGTTATTATTATTATTTAATGAAAAAACTATTAAGTAATAATTTGTTTTCTTTTAAATCGAATTGTGTTAAATAATTTATATTATCTAAATTAAATGATTTAATATTGCATAAATCATAAAATAGATTATTTGTATATAAAAATAATTTTTTATTATTTAATTTAGTTTCATAGTATTTAAATTTTTCTTCTCTTATCTTTGTTAATTTATTATTATTAATAGCTCTCAATGACTCACGAATTAAATCTTTATTAGAAGCACAAATTATATAATTATCATTTGTTTGAATAACATGGGTTATTAGATTAAGAGTATTTGGTCTTGAAATATTGACCAGCTGATTAGTATTATATTTATTGTCTTCAATATTAAGAATTTTATTTAAATCAGCATTGTTTTTTGTTTTTAAAATAATTAATACCTCTCTTTTTTATTTATTTCTTTAAATGTTGATAATACAAATTCACCATCAAATAAATCATTTAAATTATCTTTTATATCAAAACCAAGAAATGATATTAAGCCATCTTTCATAATATTTATTTTTTAATTTCTTTATTTGAAAACTTTTGTTTAATAAACTTATTTATTTGATTATTTTTATAATCTGAATAAAGTAATATTTCATTATTATCTGGTATGAATTTTGAAATTTATTGGTTTTGATTTCAGAATTATTAAAGTTATTAGCTTTTGCTTCAGATATATAAAAAGCAAAAATAAATATACATAAAAGTACAGTTGTTAATAATTTTTTAATGTTAATCATAATATTTATATTCTTAACAATAGATTTATTACTGCAAGTTTTATTCATTAAATTGTTAATAAGTTCTTATAAATGTTAGTTTTTAAAAATGGAACCAAAATTAATAGATGCATATGGCTTACAAAAGTGGTTGTCCTCTTCAGTTGAAAAACCCATAATCATTGATGTTAGAGAGGATATGGAGTTAAATATTGCTTCTTTACCTTTTACAGAAATATTTATTCCAATGAGTCAAGTATCTATTGAATTAGTTGTATCGGAATTAGAAAAATATAAGAAAAAGAATTTTGTTGTTTTATGTCATAGAGGTATTCGAAGTTATAATTTTGGTCAATGGTTATTGGATAATGAAATTGTTGATGAAGTCTGGAATTTAATCGATGGAATTGATGGCTGGAGCAGAGATGTTGATCCCAGTCTTCCAAGGTATTGAATTATTGAAGATTCTCCATTTTGGAGGCGACAGTATTTACATCTTTATCTCCTCTTCCAGAGCAATTTATAACTATTTCTGTATCTTTATTTAATGTTGGGCATAACTTATCTAACCAAGCAAAGGCATGAGCAGTTTCTAACGCTGGAATAATTCCTTCTAGCTCACTTAAAAGTTTCAATGCATCAAGAGCCTCTTGATCTGTAACTGATCCATATTCTGCTCTTCCAACTTCTTTTAGATAGCTATGCTCTGGCCCCACTCCTGGATAATCTAATCCAGCACTTATTGAATGAGCTTCTTGCACTTGACCGTCTTCGTCTTGAAGTAGAAGACTCATAGATCCATGAAGTATACCTAATGAGCCTTTAGTAATGGTAGCTGCATGTTTATCGGTATTTAATCCATTCCCTGCAGCTTCAACTCCAATTAACCTTACCTCTTTATTTTCAACGAATGGATGAAAAAGACCCATCGCATTAGATCCTCCTCCTACGCAAGCAAGTAGTATATCTGGAAGTGCTCCAAATGCTTCTAAGCATTGGCTCTTTGTTTCGATTCCAATAACAGCGTGGAAATCTCTTACGATCATTGGGTAAGGATGCGGGCCAGCAACAGAACCTAAGATATAGTGAGTGTCTTCAACATTTGAAACCCAATCTCTGATTGCTTCGCTGGTTGCATCTTTTAATGTTGCTGTGCCTGAAGTTACTACTTTAACTTCAGCTCCAAGTAGTTTCATTCTAAAAACATTTAATGATTG
>ALPF01000038.1 GCA_000291825.1 Prochlorococcus sp. W8
TACCTTTACTCAATATGAGGCTAATCTTTCTGTTCAAGTTGCATTTCCTCCTGAGTCATTAAATAATTTCATTGGCCAAATAGTTTCTGAACATGGACTTAAGCAATACCGAACAGCGGAGACTGAGAAATATCCACATGTAACGTATTTCTTTAATGGAGGAGTTGAAATACCCTCTGAAGGCGAAGAAAGACATTTAATACCTTCTCCGAGAGTTGCAACATATGATTTAGCTCCTGAAATGTCTGCTAAGGAATTAACGATAAGTTGCTCCAATGCAATTAGAAGTGGAAAATATGCATTTGTTGTTATAAATTTTGCAAATCCTGATATGGTTGGACATACTGGCAATATGAGTGCTGCTGTAAAAGCTATCGAAACAGTTGATGAATGTGTAGGCAAAATTGTTAACGCTACTGGTCAAATGGGAGGAAGTATCTTGATTACAGCAGATCATGGAAATGCAGAATTAATGAAAGACTCCAATGGTGAGCCATGGACAGCTCATACAACTAATCTAGTTCCTCTTATTTTTATAGAGGGTGAAAAAAGAAAAATCGCAAATCAAGGCAATAATATTTATCTAAGAGAAAA
>ALPF01000039.1 GCA_000291825.1 Prochlorococcus sp. W8
GCATTAACTGAAAAATGCCTTTGCGTCGTAGAGTGTTTCATCATCTATTTCAGAAAGCCCTTTTGACAAAGCATATTTCTCGGTATTTGATTTGACTTTGCCTCTCACAAAAAAGGGAACTTTTGTTAATTCAGCCTTCCCTGAGTCTGTCCAAATTACTTTTTTTAAATTTGACTGGTCTTCTTTCGTTATATTTTCATCTTCACTTTCATTTGTTTTTACAGCTGTATGACCTAAATGACTTTGGTGGCCATCAACAAATTCAAAGTCATGCTTAAACATGTCAATCAAGTGCTCTTCAAGACCCATCATTAATGGATGAACCCAGTCATCAAAAATTACATTTGCACCCTCCCAACCCATTTGAGGGCTATATCTTGCTGGAACATCTTGTACATGCATTGGAGTACTGATAACTGCGCAAGGAATACCTAGTCTTTTCGCACTATGTCTCTCCATTTGAGTTCCTAAAACCAATTCAGGTGATGTCTTCTTTATCGCATCTTCAACTTCAAGATAATTATTGGTTATT
>ALPF01000040.1 GCA_000291825.1 Prochlorococcus sp. W8
ATGGAGCAAAATTAATTTATGGAATTGATGTTGGATATGGTCAAACTGCTTGGAATATTAGAAATGATCCCAGGGTAAGACTTTATGAAAGAACAAATATTAGATATCTTGATCCCTCAAGAATATTTTCTAATCAGAATGATTTCCCCAATTTTGTTGTTGCTGATCTTTCTTTTATTTCATTGAAGTACGTTTTAAAACCAATAAGAAATCTAATGAAAAAAAATTTTTTTGAGGGGGTATTTCTTATTAAACCTCAATTTGAGGTTGGTAAGGAAATTGTTGGTAAGGGAGGGGTTGTCAAAGAAAAAAAACATCATATATTTGCTTTGCAATCAGTAATTGATGCAATGATTTCTCTGGATTGGTATATTAATGGATTGATTGCTTCTCCATTGGTAGGCCCTGCAGGTAATCATGAATATTTGATATGGATAAGTGATAGAGAATTAGCAAATACTTCAATTGATCAGGTTTTTTTAAATAAATTAGTAGAAGATACGCTAATTTAAGCTCGTATTAAAGAGCATTTTCATCTAAATCTCCAGTTCTTATTCTTACAACTGAATCAATTGGTGAAATAAATATCTTTCCGTCACCAATTTCTCCAGTTTTTGCAGCCTCTCTAATAGCTTCTATGACTGAATTGACTTTATCATTGTCAACTACAACTTCAACTTTAAGTTTCTGCAGGAATTCAACTGTAAATTCAGACCCTCTATATCTCTCAACCTGCCCTTTTTGCCTCCCAAAACCTCTAACCTCACTTACTGTCATTCCGATTATCCCAGCATTGACAAGTGCTACCTTTACATCATCTAATTTAAATGGACGAATGATCGCCTCAACCTTTTTCATAGTTTTTCAAAAATTTTGAATTTATTTTAATTTGTTTTAGGTAAAACATCCAATATTGAAACCTCTGAGATATTTTCAACCTTTAAACCTGCTAAATGAGCGTCTTGGCATAATAGTTTTGAATCAATTTCAGAAATGGTAACTCTACTCTCAGATAAAGCTTCCCATTGCTCGTCTTCAAAATGGGTTTGTAACCATAACATGCCATGAACACTACCGGGCGTTATTGACTTGTTGCATTTGTTATCAACATTACGAAGACAGATGTCCATTGTTTAAAG
>ALPF01000041.1 GCA_000291825.1 Prochlorococcus sp. W8
GAGAAGAGAAGCTCAATCTAAGCATGGAAAATCAGCGTCTAAACAAAATACTAGTGCCGCCTCTTTAGCCAGAAGGGGAGACCCAGATTTAAGTAGTAGAGAAATTTCTCAAAGGGTGAGGGAGCTAAGAAGTAAAACTGGTGCTACAGGTATTAAGGGTAATGGTAAATGTAGACCTTGTGGTCCAAACAAAAATGGTTCAAAACTTAAGGCCGATGCTCATTGGAAAGTTGGCGAAAGCGGAACAAATTCGGGGCAAACTGTTACAGGCACGCAAGCTAATAGGTCATCAAAAACCACTGGAAATGAATCTAGTACTTGTAGAGATATTACTGGCACGCAATATTTGGGTACAGAAGTTATAAACGAGTTTTGTAATTCAGATTTAACTTATAAGCAACCTTCAAAAATCAATGTTAGCTCAACTACTTCTGGGAATAGAGTTACAGGAAATGAAGTTGGAAGATCACCTTTAGTGACTGGTAATGAACCAGGAACTTGTAAAAATCTTACTGGAACAGAATATACTTCTGCTAATTTATCTCAAAGTTATTGCGGTGAAATAAATAAAACTCCTTCAAAAATTAGACATAGTAAAACTCTTGATGGTCAAAGCGTTTCTGGCTCATTACCAGGAAGATCATCCCTTGTAACTGGAGATGAAAGTGGATCTGGACATCAGTTAACTGGAGATCAATATCTTGGTGCTGATCCATTACCTGATGGTAAATCATTTGAAAAAGTTGGGGCTTACAATACTCTAAATGGAAATCTTATTACAGGAACAGGAGTTGGAAGATCTGAGCGAATGACTGGTAATGAAAGCGGTAGCTGCAAAAATATTACTGGTGATGAATATATAGGATCACAACAATATGAAACTTTCTGCGGTAATAAACCAGCTCCAGAGGCAAGAAAAGTTGGCCTTAGCAAATCTCAGAATAATAATTTTATAAGTGGTACTATGACTGGACGTTCAAATAATGTAACTGGTGATGAGCCTGGAACTTGTAAAAATGTTACAGGTACACCATATGCTGGGGTTGAGCAATTAGATAATAATTGCGATCCAAATATTAAAAATGAGTTAAGAGGAAAAGGAAAGGTTTATTTAGGAAGTAGTTCTAATGCAAGATTGACAGGAAAACAACCTGGAATTGGTGGTCAATTAACTGGTGCTGCAAAAGGTGCTTGTTTAAATCCAACCGGGACTCCGTATGTAGGAGGAGATCAACTAAGTTCGAATTGTAATAGTCACGGATCAAATCAATCTTATGCAAATAATGAAAAAGAAAAACATAATACATGGAATGATTTTTCAGTTAATTCTCCGTCTAGAGATAGATATTCTGAAAAAACACGTGATTCAGTGACAGGTAATCAATATGAAAGTGGGGCGAATATTACTGGTCCTTTCGATATGGCCGTTGATAAGGTTACTGGAACTGAACAATTTAGATTTGATAAAAATAAATTAAATAATTTACAGCCAAAACTAGATAATAAAGAAACAAATTTTGAGGAGGAAAGAGCTCAATCTCGTATTACTGGCGAAGGTCAATCTGCTGGACTAAATATAACTGGTGATGACTGGGACAGAGGTGATCGTGTAACTGGAACTGAAGGTGCATCTTCGCGAAGAAGAAATCCATCGAGAGCAAGTATGAAAAGTGCAATGCCACCAATGGAAATAAAAAGAAATGAAAAAATGAAAGAACCTGATTTCTTAATTACTGGTTCTAGCGGAAATACTAAAGAAGGACAACTTGTAACCTTCTCAGGTGGCGCAAGAGGATAAGTAAAAAATGGTTTTAAGAGGGTTGGCTAAAGCCAAGAACTTTACATTGGGCCCCACCGCCCCAATGAAATCATTTTCAGAGCACATCGATCCTAAAATTAAAACAAGAAAGTTAAGAAATAGATCAGGGGAAAGCCATCATTTTACTGATCAGTTGCAGAATAAAAAACTTTATGACTATGAGTTAAAAACAAAAAAAAGTTTTGATGATATTGTCTCTACTTTAAAAGAAATTGCGTATATTCAACATAATGAAAATTTCCTCAAAAATGCACAACAAATATCTCAAAATAATTTAGGAATAGACTTGCCATCATATATTCTGGAAAAGTCTTGGGTAAAGCCCCTTGATATGAGAGCTTTGTACGCATGGTGCGTATTTAAGCAGCATGCTAAATTTAGCGACGATTTCTTTAAAAATGATCCTTTGGAAGGGTCTTCAGGAAGCATTGAAGCAAAGAATTTTGAAAAATTTCTCCTAGATTGTGGTTTTCACTTATTAGACATAACCCCTTGTTCTGATGGAAGGCTGGCTCATACTGTTGCTTATGTAATGAGAATTCCATTTAGTGCTGTTAGAAGAAGATCACATGCTGGGGCTCTGTTTGATATTGAAAATACTGTTAATAGATGGATTAAAACAGAACATAAAAGATATAGAGAAGGAGTTCCCAATCCTGCTGATAAAGATACAAGATATTTAAAAATAGTGACTTACCACTTTAGTTCAGTTGATCCTCTACATCAGGGTTGTGCTGCTCATGGTAGTAATGATGCTTTAGCAGCGGAGGAGGGACTTAATAAATTAAATGCCTTTAGGGAGTCTGTTGAAAATAGTTTTTGTTGCGGAGCCTCTGTTGATTTGATGCTCATTGGTCTTGATACAGATACAGATGCACTTAAAATTCACTTAAATTCAAAAGATGGGAATATTAGTCTAGAAAATACTGTTTCAACTCTAGATATTTATAATTCTACGATTGATAAATCTGTTGATGAAACAAGTCAAGAAATCTGCCAATTAATTTCTAACTATTCTTGTGAGAAAGATTTAACTGGGATAGAAAATTTATTTATAAATTAATAATAAATAATATTTCTCAAATTGATTACGTTAATGAATTTCATAAAGGATCATATGAGGATATTGGTCATGCAGAAAGATTTATTGGGGTGGGAATTGGATTTAAGGAAGTACATTTGAGAAATCTTACTTATTTCTCCCATTTAGATACTGTTGAGGAGGGGGCTCCAGATTTAGATGTTGGGATTAAGATTTTCTCTGGCTTAAATGTTTCAGAAGATTTACCAATACCAGTAGTAATTAGATTTGATTATTCAGGAAGAGTTCCAGGGGCAAAGGAGAGAGCCATTAAAGATTGTGATAGGGTTAATAATGCGATATCAATTAGATATAAAAATTTAGTTGATCAAGGTTTGTTACACACATGTCTTACTATTAGAGATAGAGACAAAACTGATTCTGCTCAAATCATTCGAATGTCTTTAGATAAAAAAACAATGGAGGCCCATTAATTATGCTTATTTGCAAGGTGATTAAACCACTTGTTTCTACAAATAGAATTCCAGGATTTGAACACAAACATTTACAGGTCGTTTTAGATGGCTCAAGTAATAAAGTTGCTGTAGATGCTGTTGGATGTAAGCCTGGTGACTGGGTAATTTGTGTAGGTAGTTCCGCTGCTAGATCTGCCGCAGGGAGTAGTGCATATCCAAGTGATTTAACTATTGTTGGGATTATTGATCATTGGGATCCTGATAATATTCAAAAGTAAGGAAATAGATCTAATGGAAATAATGAAAGTTTTAGGGGAATTAGTCTGTACTCAAAGAGTTGAAGGGTTTGGACATATGCATTTGAGAATTTTACAAAATAATAAAGGCAAAAAATTAGTAGCACTTGATCCTGTAGGTGCAAGAGAAGGCAACTGGGTTTTTACCACTACTGGGACTGCTGCAAGATATGCCTGCACAAATAATCCAGAAGCTATTACAGATTTGACAATTGGTGGAATAATTGATTTTTGGGATCCTAATTAAATTTGAAAATTAATTAATCTTAAAGGGATTTGTTGCTTTTAATTAATAGTTTTAGGATAAATTTGTTTTGGAGAGTTAAATTTTATGTGGAATGAAAAGGACAATCCACCCAGGATTGAAAGACGCTTTGAATTTAAAAACTACTCAAAAACAAGTCACTTTATGAAAGATATAGATAATCTTTGTAAAGCTAAAAATATTTTTCCTAATATTAGTTTTGGAAGTCAATTTGTGGGGATTACAATTTTTTTTGAAAAAACAAATATTTCAAATATGGAGAAAGAATTCTCAAAAGAAATTGATGATATATTCGCAAGGATAAAGTAAAAGTCAAAACTAATTATTATTTGGCTTTTCTATATCTCTCTTTATTAAAGCCATTAAATAAGAGGGTGCTTTATATCTCCCAGGAAGACATCTATTAAGTGTCTCTAAATGTCCCCAGCAGACTGTTCTTTGTATTTCTTTAATGGTTCTACCTTTAAGGATTAATAATCTTAGGGCCTTACAGAATAATGGGTAACCTGCTTCTAATTCATCTATATTTAGATTTGCTGTAGACATAGATAGGATTACGGTTAATTATTAATTTAAAACAAAGTTGGCCCATAAAAGTTATCAAAATTGATTTTCTACATAAAATTTTTTATTAATGAATGTATGCTACACAATCAATTTCAATTAATACACCTTTAGGTAGTGAAGATACTTCAACACAAGCTCTTGCAGGAGCATTTTTACCCTTAAAGTACTTTTCATAAATAGAATTTACAACATTGAAATTATTTAAATCTGTAAGAAAAATTGTTGTTTTTATAACATTGGTTAAATCAGCATTAGCTGCTTTCAATACCTCTTTTAAATTTTCAATAACTTGAATAGTCTCTTGCTCTATATCTCCAAGACAATCTATAGAATTAGAGTCTGGATTTATTGCTATTTGTCCAGAACAAAATATAAAGTTTCCTGCTTTAATGGCTTGATTATATGGTCCAACAGGATCCGGTGCCAAGTTAGTGCAGATTGGGAATGGTAAAGACATTTTTTTATTATGAACTTTTTTAATTTAGGCCCAGTTATCTTTTTTTGCTCTTAAATCACTAAATTCTTTTAAGTTTTTTGCTTTTAAGAAAAGATTTATTTTCATTTCCTCCTTTAGGGTAGTTGGTATTGTTAATTTATTTGAATTAATTTTTTGTTCAACCTCTTTTAGTTTTTCTTTAATTACGGAATCATCAGGAAATATTTCAAGTGCCCATTGAAGATTTGATTTCGTGTACTCATGCGCACAATAAATAATTGTATCTATTGGCAAAAGTGATATTCTTTTTAATGATTTAAACATTTGTTCATGGGTCCCTTCAAATATTCTCCCGCAGCCTCCTGAAAATAATGTATCTCCAATAAAAAGAATTGGATTAAGAAAATCTTTTGAATAAAATGATATGTGAGAATTTGTATGACCAATAACTTCAATTATTTTAAATTTTTTATTTAAAACGTTTATTATCTCTCCGTCTTTTACTGAAATATTTTGAAAAGGAATACGTTTTTTTTCTCTCTCTGATGCGATTACTTTCACTTTTGGCCATTCATTTATTAATTTTTGTGTACCTCCTATATGATCTTCATGGTGATGAGTCTGAAATATTGCAAATAAATTTAGGTCTCTTTTCTTGATCCAATGAATTACAGGTTCAGCAATAGCTGGATCTACTACTACAACTGATTTATTTTTAACCCAAAGCCAAATAATATTGTCTTGCAAAACTGGTAAACCAGTAATATTTTGATCTTTATTAAATGACATTATTACTTTAGAATTAACTAAGTTTAAGATAGAAATATTCAAACTATGATCACTATAGCTTTAGCTAAGGGAGCACTGTTAAAAGATTCAATTTCAATATTTAAAAAGGTAGGTTTAGATTTCTCTGAGGCTTTACAGATAGAGAATAGATCCTTAACTATAGATTCAAAGTGCAAAAAGGCTAAAGCTCTATTGGTTAGAAACGGTGATGTACCAGTTTATGTAAGTTATGGACAAGCCGACTTAGGAATAGTTGGATATGATGTTCTGCAAGAGTCTGATGCAGAAATTGCTAAATTGTTAGATTTGAGATTCGGAGGCTGCTCAATGTCGTTAGCGGTAAAAAAAGATAGCGGATATCTAAAACCTACTGATCTTCCTCCTAATTGTTATGTTGCTAGTAAATTTGTAAAAACTGCACGCCTATATTTTGAAAGATTAAATATTCCAGTGGAAATTGTTCATTTAACAGGTTCTGTTGAATTAGGTCCTATTACAGGTATGGCTGAGGCCATTGTAGATCTAGTAGCAACTGGTAAAACGCTAAAAGATAACGGATTGATAAAAATTGATGATATTTATCACTCAACAGCACGATTGGTTGCTAATCCACTTTCGATCAGAATAGATAATAAACCTCTCCAAGATTTGATTTTATCAATAGAATCAATTTGTGATAATAAAGATTAGATGTTTTTAAAAGATTTTAAAAGGATAAAAAGGTTAGGTAGATATTTAACCAAAGATAAGAGATCGTTATACCTTGTTGTTATAGTCTTGATACCAGTTGCTTTCGCGGGAGCAATACAACCATTGCTTGTAGGGCAGGCGATTACTGTTTTAAAAAATGAGAGTTCTGATGTTTGGTTAAGTAAGATTTTTATAGGTCAGTCAATAAATTTAATAATATTAAGTCTATTTATTTCTGTCGTTTTGCGTTTGATATTGCAGGGTTATCAAACTTATAATATCCAAGCCGTTGGACAAAAATTGACGGCAAGAATAAGAAGAGATCTTTTTGATCATTCGATGGAATTATCACTACGCTTTCACGATAAAATGCCGGTTGGGAAATTGTTAACGAGATTAACGAATGATGTTGATGCTTTATCTGAAGTTTTTGGAAGTGGAGCTGTAGGTGTTATTGCAGATTTTGTAAGTTTGATAGTGATTTCATTAACAATGCTATCAATAGATCAGGGTCTTGCTATTATTCTTCTTTTAACTCAAATTCCAGTATCAGGCTTTATTGTTTGGCTTCAAAAACGATATCGGAAAGCGAACTATCAAGTAAGAGAGGAATTATCTCAGCTAAATTCTGATTTCCAAGAAAATTTGCAAGGTTTAGAAGTTGTACAGATGTTTAGAAGGGAAAGTTTTAATAGCAATAAGTTTAACAAAACCGGGCAATTATACAGAAGGGCTGTTGATGGAACTATCTTTTATGATAGTAGTATCTCTGCATTTATAGAGTGGATATCTCTCGCTGCAGTTTCTCTTGTGCTCGCAATAGGGGGTTACTTTGTTACTTCAGGGAATATAGGTTTAGGCACCTTAACAACTTTTATTCTTTACTCCCAACGACTTTTTGAGCCTTTGAGACAATTGGCGGAGCGTTTTACTCAAATTCAAGGAGGCCTTACAGCAATAGAGAGAATTAATGAATTGTTAGAAGAGGAGATAGATATTAAAGATATACAAATCGATAAAAATATAAAAAATAAACCACTCAATAAATTTCAATTTAAAGGGAAAATCGAGTTTAAGAAAGTTTATTTTTATTATAAAAAAAATGAATATGTACTCAAAGATTTGTCGTTCATCGTCAAACCTGGCGAACATATTGCCTTTGTTGGTCCGACAGGGTCAGGAAAAACAACTTTAATAAGATTGCTGTGTAGACTTTATGAGCCTCAAAAAGGAGAAATCCTCATAGATGATATAAATATAAAAGAAATTCCAATTAAAGATCTTAGAGATATGTTGGGGGTTGTCTTGCAAGATACGTTTATTTTTAGCGGCAATGTTGCAGATAATTTGAAATTAAGTAGCAAAATTGATAATAAAGAGCTTGAAAAAGTTTGTAAAAAATTAGGATTAAATAATTTACTAAAAAAATTACCTAATGGTTTGAATACTTATTTGAGAGAAAGAGGAGGTAATTTATCCTCCGGAGAAAGACAATTACTTTCTGTTGCAAGAGTCGCTATTAGAGACCCCAAAATTTTAATTATGGATGAAGCTACAGCTTTTATGGATCCATCAACTGAAGCCACCTTGCAAAAAGACCTAAAAAAAATATTGGAAAAAAGAACAGCATTAGTCATAGCTCATAGACTGGCAACTATTGAAAATTCAGATAAAATTCTTGTTCTTAAATCAGGTACTCTTTTTGAAGAAGGTACTCATATGGAACTTAGAGAAAAAAAAGGCCTATATTTTCAGCTTTCTGAGCTTCAAGAAAAGGGATTTGCTAATTTATAATGATTTTAGGAAATAGAAGGTCAGCATTAAAAAAAACTAATGTCTTAAATAAGAACATCTTAGAAAAATTTTATGGCGCAGATTCATTTGATTTTAATCTTAAGAATGATAATTCCATTTTTGTTTGCAGCAAAGTAAAAGAATTAGATCTTATTGAACTTGATCAATTACTTCAAACTGTTGGTTGGAGCAGAAGACCCATCAGGAGAGTTAAAAGAGCGCTTCAATTTAGTATTCTTGTTGTTGGGTTATGGAAGCATGATGAAAAATTCCCGAGATTAGTAGGATTTGCAAGATGCACTGGTGATGGGATCTTGGAAGCAACTATTTGGGATGTTGCAATTAATCCTGTTTATCAGGGACTAGGTCTTGGGAAAGAGATAATGAAGTATGTATTGAGAGAATTAAAGATAAGTGGAATAAGCAAAGTAACTTTATTTGCAGATGCAGGTGTTGTCAGGTTTTACAAAAATCAAGGTTGGACATTGGAACCTAAAGGTACAAAATGTGCTTTTTGGTACGCGAATTAATCTTTTGATTTATAGTAATCATTGTATATTAAATCAATAGGATCTCCTCTTAACCATCTTTTTCTTAATTTCCAATTTTTAAAAGATTGAATTAATAAATTATTTCGCTCCCATTTTCTACTACTTGTATAAATTGAATTTTTCAAGCACACCAGATCTTCTCTCTTTTTAATTCTTTTTATAAAATCAATATCCTCCATTAAAGGAATTTCTTTAAAACCCTCATTTTTTAAATATTTATTTTTTTGTATTAATAATCCTTGGTCACCATAAGGATCTTTAAAAAAGAAACATCTCATGTTTACAAGAAATTCCAAAAATCTGTAAATTGTTTTCGTGCTATTTATCTTAAATTTAAAAAAGTGCACTGCGGCTGGGTTTTTCTTCATTATTAAATTTATTTCTTCTGACCACTTTTCTTTTAATCTTGAATCTGCATGTATGAAAAGTAACCACTTCCCTGTGGCTTTTTGGGCTCCGAAATTCAGTTGCAAACCTCTATTGTTCTGATTTAATTGATAAAATTTTGCTCCATATATTGATGCTATTGCTCTTGTTTTGTCTTTACTGTAAGAATCTATTATGATTATTTCAGTATTCCTTAATTCTGATAAATCTGATAAGAGAAGAGGTAAACTTTTTGATTCGTTAAGTGTAGGTATTATTACTGAGAGAATCTCATTATCCATTGCTAACTTTAACAAGATCATGAATGTTATCGACGTCAATTTTTATATTTAAATAATCAATTCTTATATTTATTTTTTTTAGATTATCAATGGTTTTTTGTAAAACATTTGATGAACTCCACTGTATATCTATAAATGGATGAAATAAATTATTTGATATCACCGTTGAAGAAAAAGCTATTAACCAATAACCTCCATCATTTGAAGGGCCTATAACAACCTCGCTGGATTTAAGTTTAGATATGGTTTCTAGAAGTTCTATATGGCATAAATTTGGAAGATCAGTTCCAATAAATATTAAAGGTCTATCTTTTTTTAAAAAAGAATGTTTTTGATGTGTAAGAATTTGCCTTCTCATTCTCTCACCAAGAGAACCCTTGCCCTGTAAATAAAAATCTCTAATACCTAAATGTTGACACCATCTTTTACTGCTATTTGAACCGATCCCAGAGATTGCAAGAGAGATATCTAAAATATTTTTTTCAAATAAGGATTTTGCGACTAAAATTGTATGTTGAAGCATCATTATCTGAATTAGTAAGGCATTTTTTTTTCCAACATTTTTTGATAATCTGGTTTTGCAATGACCATATCTAGGCCATTTTGTCATAATTATTAGTAAAGGTTTATTCAATCAGGCATAACGAATTTATTAATATAATAAATCTTTTAGTGTTAAAAAAATATACAAATTTGTGTAAAAGAAGGACTTTTTTGTGAAGAAAGTTTTAATTTCACATCATCTTGTAATGACTTAATGGCCAATCTAGAAAATGCTATTAGATTAAAAATCTATTAGGAAAATATTGTGCAAACTAAAAATCTTATTTGGGCAGAAGTTCAAAAATCACTTCAAAAAAATTTAAGTAAACCATCATTTGAGACTTGGATTAGACCAGCAAAATTTAGATGTTTTGATAATGGCCTTTTAACCCTTATTGCTCCAAATTCATTTTCAAGCGATTGGTTAAGAAAAAATTATTGTGAAACAATTGAAAAGGCTGCAGAAGAAGTTTGCGGTGAGCCTGTAAAAGTAATTTTTAAGTCTGAAAACTCAACTAATCCAGATATTCAATCTTCAAATCAATCTTCTAGCAATAAAAGTTATTCCGGTCTGGCTGCTAATCACACTAAATCTTTAATTAAAAAAACAAAAATAACCCCTTATCTTAATTTACGTTATGTATTTAATAGGTTTGTTGTGGGTCCCAATAGTAGGATGGCACATGCTGCTGCTTTGGCAGTCGCTGAATCTCCTGGGAGAGAATTTAATCCATTATTTATTTGCGGAGGAGTAGGACTTGGAAAAACGCATTTAATGCAGGCAATAGGTCATTATCGTTTAGAAATTGATCCAGAAGCAAAGGTTTCATACGTTTCAACTGAAACTTTTACAAACGATTTAATAGTATCAATTCGAAAAGATGGAATGCAGGCTTTTAGGAATAAATATAGGGCAGCTGACTTAATTCTTATTGATGATATTCAATTCCTTGAAGGGAAAGAATATACTCAAGAAGAATTTTTCCATACTTTCAATGCTCTACATGAAGCAGGAAAGCAAATAGTTATTGCTAGCGATAGACCTCCAAGTCAGATACCGAGATTACAGGAGAGATTGATTTCTAGATTTTCTATGGGATTAATCGCAGATATACAGCCACCTGATATAGAAACAAGAATGGCAATATTACAAAAAAAAGCTGAGCATGAAAAGATGAATTTACCAAGAGATCTTATTCAATTTATAGCTGGGAGATTCACTTCTAATATTAGAGAATTAGAGGGTGCTTTTACTAGAGCAGTGGCTTTTGCTTCAATAACTGGTTTGCCCATGACTGTTCAGTCTATTGCTCCAATGCTTGATCCAAATAGTGTTGGTGTGGTTGTTACTCCAAAACAAGTTATTAAAAAAGTTTCTGAGTTTTTTGAAGTTTCAGCAGATGAATTAATTAGTTCCAGTAGAAGAAAACCTGTTAGCCAAGCTAGGCAAATTGGCATGTATCTAATGAGGCATGGAACAGATTTAAGTTTGCCAAGAATTGGAGATGAATTTGGAGGTAAAGACCATACAACAGTTATGTATGCAATTGATCAAGTTGAGAAGAAATTATCAAGTGATCCTAGTGTTGCAAGTCAAGTACAAAAAGTAAGGGATTTATTGCAAATTGACTCAAGAAAAAAAATGTGATCATCTTATTTTCCACTTAACATGAAATTATTGGGATTTTGATCATATCTATGCTTTATTGGAATTTTATAAATATCACTCGAATTACAAATACATGCAACTTTTTCTAGTGATTTTCTAAGTAACCTTGCTGAAATAAGAGGCATATCTCTTGGAACAGAAATCCTATCTCGTAAATACCTTAGGCCAATACCAGTATTATTATCAGGTTTAATTAATTCATTTTTAATTAAATTAGTAAGTGCAGATCTTAATGCAAAATCGAATGAAATGTTTTCGCAAGGATTCACATTAATAATATTATTTTTGTGCCTAATTACTCTAGCAAGAGCAATTTTCCTATAGTGATTATTATCAAATTCTTTATTTATTTCTAAATTGCCTGCACCCTCTCCTGAGTCAATAAGTCTTGAAAATCTCTCTTGAGCCTCATTTATATCTTTAAAACATCCTCCCATTTGAGGCGGTAAATCATGAGAATGAGTATGAAAATCACCTTGAGTTCCAGTATACGTATTTTCACTCTCAAATAATGTCAGCCATTTATTGATTAATGGAAATTCTTTCCTTAATTTGAAGCCCTTGTAATAAAAAAGAGATGCATTAATTCGCTCTAGGTAAGGAATAAATATAATATCTCCTGTTCCAGGTTGTATTTTGTTTGGAGATATATATATTGGATCAATAAATCCTGAACTAGAATTACTTAATAGTTTCTCAAGTTCCTCTAAGTTCTTAATCATATTATTTTTTTTAAGATTATTGTCAAAATTGAAGAAATTACTTCTGCAAAGCCAATCGCACCATGATCGAAATATATTTCGTTCGATCTTTCTTATTTTGGCAAGCTTATTTGAATAAATAGAGGAACCAAGAGCGCCGTACTCTTTCTCGAGAAAATCTATTATGTTATCGCTTTCAGTAATTATTTGATCATTTAATTCAATCGCAGGTAATTTACCTGAGATTACTTTTTTTAGATACCACTTTTCCTTTTCACCGTAACAATACATGTTTATTTTTTCAATTTTATAAGGTATTTTTTTGAATTCGAGCCAAAGCCATATTTTTTGGCAATAGGGGCACCATGCATGTCTATCCCTATAAAAAATCAATTTAGCATCTGTTTTATTTTTGTTAAATAATCTCAAGTTAGTATATGAATTATTTAATCCGTTAACTCTATCCCCTTCTTCAAAAGCAAATTTTTCTAAATCTTTCCAATTTAAAACTTTTTTTAGTACCATTTTATTAGAATACTTAACTAAAATATAGTAATAAATTAATAAATATCGTGATTTATGATTTTGATTTAATTGTAATTGGAGCTGGTTCGGGCGGCTTAGCTGCAGCAAAAAGAGCGGCAGGTTACGGAGCAAATGTAGCTATTATAGAGGGTGATCAAATTGGAGGGACTTGCGTCATTCGTGGCTGTGTTCCAAAAAAATTAATGGTTTATGCGGCTAATGAAAGAAGTAATATAATCAATTCAGCGAGAAATGGATTGTATTTTAATAATCTTTCCTTTGACTCTAGTATTCTCCTTAAAAATATAAAACAAGAAGTCGCAAGATTAAGTGATTTACATTATAAGTCGCTTAATAAACTGGATATTAAAGTATTTAAAGGTTGGGGTAGATTTAAAGATACTAATCAAGTAGAAATTATTTGCTCTAAAACAAATAAACTTTTAAAAACTTTAAAAAGCAAAAAAATTTTAATTGCTGTTGGTGGAAAACCAAAAGTACTTGATATTGTTGGTGCAGAATTTGCATGGTCAAGTAATGAAATATTTGATTTATATAACTTCCCTAAATCTCTATTAATAGTTGGAGGAGGATATATAGCTTGCGAATTTTCCTGTATTTTTAATAATTTGGGAACAAAAGTTACTCAATTAGTTAGAAGTGATAAACTTCTAAATGGTTTTGATTCTGATTTGTCTTTGTCGATTCAGGAATCTATGACTTTTGCTGGAATTAATTTAATTTTTAATGATGAGTTAGTTTCCATTAGTAAAAACAAGGAAAATTTTGACTTAATTTTTAAATCAGGTATTAGTAAAAGAGAAAAAAATGTTCTTATTGCTTCAGGAAGAGAGCCAAATATTGACAATTTAAATCTTGATACCGTGAGTTTAAAAATGAAAGGTGGTTTTATAGAAGTTAATGAAAGTAATCAGACAAGTCAATCTACGATCTTTGCTATAGGAGATGTTATTGATAAACCTAATTTAACTCCTGTCGCAATTGAACAGGGAAGGATTTTTTCTGATAATTATTTTGGGAATAAAAAAAGAAGTATTAGTTATCAATTTATTCCGAAAGCAGTATTTACAAATCCAGAAATTTCATCTGTAGGTTTAAGTGAAGAAGAGGCGAGAAATATTTACTTAAATGAAAATATTAAAGTTTTCAAATGTAGGTTTACTCCAATGTCTAATACATTTAAAAAACAAAAAACAAAATGTATGCTCAAATTAGTAGTAAACAAACTAGATGATAAAGTTTTAGGGTGCCATATGTTTGGGGAAACTGCTTCAGAAATAATTCAAATGGCATCAATTGCAATGAATAAAGGAGTTACCAAAAGAGAATTTGATGAAACAATGGCCTTGCATCCAACAATTTCAGAGGAATTTGTAACTATGTATTGATTGGAATTATTTTTTTATTAGTCTTGTACTTTTTTTAAGAAACATACTAGTAAAAATTAATAAGAAGTAAGCAATAATAAAAAATCTAAATTCTATTATGAAATTAAACTTTGACAATATCAGTATTTTATCTAGAACGTACAAAATATAAATATTCAGAAGTATGAAGCCCTCAAATCTAGTGATTTTCCCTTTTGTCCAAAATATTGGCATGCAAGCAAAAGTTGTTAAAACCATTATTGGGATGTCTGTTCTAATAAGGTCAATATTTATTGATAAACCTCCTAAACCTGAAGAGAGTGAGCAGCTTCCAAGTATTAATAGTTGATTCAATAAATTGCTTCCAATAACATTTCCAATAGCAAGGTCTGTTTTACCTTTAAATGCCGCAACAATAGAGGTCACTAGTTCAGGAAGAGATGTCCCTGTAGCAACAATTGTTAAACCAATAATTGTTTCTTTTATTCCTAATGTTCTTGCAAGATCTTGTGATCCACTAACCAAAATATTCGCACCAAAGCTAAGCAGAATTATCCCAAAAACTAATTTTGTGATAGTACCTACTAAATTATTACTCAAGGAAAAATCATTTATTTCTGGTTCGGCAGTTTTTATATCATCGTCTTTTTCATTAATAGTATTAATTTCCCAAATAGTATTTATTAATAAACAAAATAAGAGAAAAATACCTGCCTGCCAAGTTAAGATACCTGTTGAGGACATTGCCCATACAGAACATGAAATAGCTATTAGTAAAGGCACATCCCTCCTCACAATTCTACTTTTAACCTTTAAGGGAGTAATTAAGGAGCTAATTCCTAATACAACTAAAATATTGAAAATATTACTTCCTACAACGTTACTGGCAGCCAAAGAATCACTCCCTTTAAAAACTGAGTTTAGGCTCACTAATAATTCAGGAGAACTTGTACCTAAAGCAACTACTGTTAAACCAATAACTATTTGGGGAATTCCAAGAATCAAAGATAAAGCAACTGATCCCTGGATAAAAAATTCTCCCCCCCATAAAAAGTAAAAAGATTCCTACTATTATTTCGACAATTGAGATTAAATATTCGCTCATATAATGTCGGGGACTCCTATCTTATTAATTATATCCTTAAATTAAAATTTAAAAAAAACTAAATTCATTTATAAATATCTACAAAATATTGTCTGAAAATATTTATTGGTAATATTAATAAAAGAAATAAATTATTGGAAAATTAATTATAAGAAAACCTGATGATTGGCATTTGCATCTAAGAGAGGGAGTCGTTTTAAAAAATATCTTAAAATTCTCATCAGATTTTTTTGGGAGGGCAATCATAATGCCAAATACTAAGAATCCAATAACTTCTATTGAAAGAGGAGTTTTATACAAAAATAGTATTTGCTCTCTTTTGCCAAAAAAGAATGCATTTAAACCATTAATGACAATATACCTTACTGAAAGTATTTCAATTGATGAGATTAAAAGAGGATTTTTAGATAATATATTTTTTGCTGCAAAATTATATCCTGCTAACGCAACAACAAATTCACAATATGGAGTTAAAAATATTAAAAAAATTTATAAAGTATTTGAATTGATGCAAGAAATAGGTATGCCTTTATTAATTCATGGAGAAGTTAGTGATCCAAAAGTTGATATCTTTGATAGGGAGGAGGTTTTTATTGATACCGAACTAAATCCCATAATTAAAAATTTTCCAGATTTAAAAAATTGTTTTAGAGCATATTACAACCTCTTATGCAGTTGATTTTGTAGAGAGTAATAATATAGCAGCCACAATTACCCCTCACCATTTGCATATCAATAGAAATGCAATGTTTTTTGGAGGTCTAAATAGCGATTTTTATTGTTTGCCAGTAGCGAAAAGGGAATCCAATAGAATTTCTTTAATCAAAGCTGCTACTAGTGGTAATGAATGTTTCTTCCTAGGTACTGATTCAGCTCCACACCTGAGAGAGTGGAAAGCTTTCTGTGGTTGTGCAGGGATATTTAATTCTTCGGTAGCATTAAGCAGCTACTTAGAGGTTTTTGAGGAAGAAAATGCTTTAGAAAAATTTGAGAAATTTGCGAGCATTAATGGACCTAAATTTCATAATCTACCATTAAATAATGAGTACATAACAATGATTCGTGATCCTTATGAGGTTGAGGAATTTGTGGATATTTTTGATGAAAATAAAAAGATTGGTGCAATAAAACCTTTTCACGCAGGTCAAACCTTAAATTGGAGGATTAGAAGGTAATTTTAATAAATAATAAAGCATTTTCAATGATGGAAGAAAAGTGTAAATATTCAAATTTTTGATGGTTAAAATTAATACTTTTCGCTACGCTTAGAGAGCGCAAATTCCTGTTGGGAGTGTGGCGGAATTGGTAGACGCGCCGGACTTAAAAGACAACAAATAATCATATACACTAGCGAACAGTACTTTACAGCGATTGGTCAAAAGCCAGTCGCTTTCTTAATTTACAACCTATCCACTTAAGGATAAATATCCAACATAAATCTAGCGTATATTTTTCACACTAAACAATGCCTACATCACTTGATTTAGAGCGGCAAGTAAATTTTGAGCGGAAGCAAATTAAAGGAGGTCTAGAGCGATTCCAAAACAATACTAAAAAGCTATTGGATAAGGACTATGCATCTGCCACCGTTTTCGGCTCGTCATCAATAGAAACTCTCTTGCCTTATTTAGTTAAGTATATTGATGCAAAGAAAGAAGAAAGACAAAGCATATTAGTAGGAAGACAATTACATTTAATTCCTTATCTAATTTCTCTTGATTCAGAATCACAAGCAGCTATTACTGCCAAAATAACCTTTGATAAAATATTCTCCCCACGCAAGGACAATAGCAAGGTTGCTAATGTCGTACAGGCAATCGGCTCTGCTTTAGAGGCTGAGTGCCAGATGAGATACTATGAATCCAGTGCACCAGGGCTTTTTGAGACATTAAAGAAAAATTATTGGCATCAAGCAAAGGGTACAGCTTACAAAGCTAAATCCATGAAAACCTTGATGAATAAGCACGAAGACATAGAACAATGGAAGTCATGGAACAGGATTGAACGTATCAAGGTAGGTACGTGGTTCTTAGATTGTCTTATGGAATCCTCTGAATGGTTTGAAAGAGAATTATCTATGAATAGAGGTAAGAAACAACAATTTGTTGTACCTACTGAAAAGTTCCACAAAAACAAGGAAGAAATCATAAGATTAGCTGAATTATTCAGTCCATTAGCATGGCCGATGCTTATCGAACCAAGAGATTGGTCATGCGTACATGATGGAGGATATTATCTGAATGATTTAACTAAGTGCCATGAGATGGTACGAAGAGGTAAACCCCTATGTATACAGGGGGAAACTACCTATCAATTCCTTAATGAAATACAGAAAGTTAAATACCGTTTAAACCCATTCATAGTAATGGTTGCGGAAGAACTAGAGGAAAGAGAAATAGAGGTAGGAAAATTTCGTCCTGTTATTAATCATCCTGACCCTCCCAAGCCTCCAAACATGGAGGATGAAGAGAGTAGAAAACAATGGAGAAAGGATAAGGCAATAGCACGTAATAAGAATGCTAATGAGTGGAGAATCTCTTGTAGAACTCGGATGACAATGAATTGTGTCAGAGAGTTTAAAGACAAGGAATACTTTATCCCATGGTCCTTCGACTATCGTGGTAGAGCATATCCGATACCTAGTTTCTTAACACCTCAAGATACAGACTTTGGAAAAAGTTTAATTAGGTTTGCTGATGAAGAACCTATAACTAAGGATGGGATGAAATGGTTAGCTTTCCAAGTAGCTACAACTTATGGTCTTGATAAAGCGACTATGGAGGAGCGGTTAGCTTGGGTAGGTAAACCAATAAATATAGAATTAATTAAACGAGTAGCAACAGATCCTATAAACAACATAGGAGATTGGGAAACAGCTGATGAACCTTTCGAGTTCCTTGCTGCATGTGAGGAATACTATTCTGTTGTCTTACTTAAGACAAGAACAACAACAGGTCTACCTGTGGCAACCGATGCCACCTGTTCCGGCTTGCAGATACTTGCAGGCTTGGCTCGCGATAAGTCCACAGCAAGCTTGGTAAATGTAATACCAAGTGATAAACCTCAAGATGCATATCAAGTAATAGCAGATACAAGTAGGAAAGATATACCTGAAAGGCTTAGACCTTACTGGGATAGAAAGAAGACCAAAAGATGTGTCATGACTATTCCTTATAACGCTAAACCATTCAGCAATCGACAATACATAAGAGATGCATTCGATGATATTGATGTCGAGGTAGATAAGGATGAACTAACACAAATAGTTCAAGCAGTGCGAGATGCTATGGAGTCAGTCGTACCAGGACCTATGAAGGTTATGCGATGGATTGAGATAGAGGTATCTAATGCAATTAAGAAAGGAGCTGAAGAGATAACTTGGGAGACTCCCTCTGGTTTTAGAGTAAACCAACGCCTTATGAAATACGATTACAAAAATGTTGAATTACATTTAATGGGTCGTTGTCGAATAAAGGTTATTGATGGAGAAAAAGGTATAGACCTTAGACATCACAAGAATGCTACAGCACCTAACTTAATTCATTCATTAGATGCAAGCTTATTACATTTAAGTGCTACTAAATTCAATGCACCTATAGCTCTTATACATGACTCAGTTCTATGTAGAGCTACTGATATGTCCCACCTGTCCACATTGGTACGGGACACTTACATGCACCTCTTTGCAGAGCATGATTTCTTAAAAGATTTTGCCCAAGCTATTGGAGCTGAATCTGAACCGCCGATCATTGGTGACCTTGAACCGGAAACCGTGATTGAATCCACTTATTTTTTCTGTTAATGAGAAACATACACATAACAAAAGAGCCTGTAACACTAACTGGTTATCAGGCTGTGCTGAGACCAAGTAAGTTTGGTTATTCACTGAAGGCATTAGTCGACAGTAAATTAGTAGACGAACTTGAGACTGAAAGAGAAGACTGTCTTAAATGGGCAGAGTCAAAGCTTAAGAATCCAAAGAGAGCTACATTAAAACCTACTCCTTGGGAGGAAGTTGACGATGGTAAATACATCGTTAAGTTTTCTTGGGCTGAGGACAAGAAGCCACCTGTAGTAGATACAGAAGGAACACCCATAACTAATACGGATACACCGGTATATGAAGGGTCAAAGGTTAAAATTGGCTTTATTCAAAAGCCTTATATACTTCGCGATGGCGTTACCTACGGTACTTCTCTTAAGCTTTCGGGCATACAAGTTGTATCAGTCCAAACCGGAGCTGGGGTTGATACTGGGGACTTGGATGAAGCAGGCGTAGCAGAGCTTTTCGGAACTACTGCTGGCTATAAAGCTGACGATCCTAATGTCACTCCTGACACAACTCCCAGTTCAGTAGAGGAAGACGACTTCTAATGTTTAAGTCAGGATTAGAGGAGAAAGTCTCTGATCTTTTATGTCAGTTAGGTGTGGATTATGAATATGAAGGTAAGAGTTTTTCTTATACGATCAAACATCAATACACACCTGATTTTATTCTGCCTAACGGAGTAATACTAGAAACTAAGGGATACTGGAAACCCGAAGACAGACGTAAAATAAAACAGGTAATTTTAGAAAATCCGGAAATAGATTTACGTCTTGTATTTCAAGATCCCTATAAAAAAATAAATAAAAAATCAAAGACAACCTACGCAAAGTGGTGTCAGAGATATGGAATTAAATGGTGTGCTTTTCACGCCATACCAATTGATTGGCTTCGATGACTGAAAGCGAATTTATTAGACACGAACCATGTCCAGACTGTGGCTCGTCTGATGCTCTAGCGGTATATACAGACGGGCACACTTATTGTTTTAGTTGTCAAGCTAGAACTGCTGGAGATGGGCAAGAACAACAACTACCCATGCAAACAGATGTTAATTTCAAAGGATCAGCCCAAAGGCTGCACAAACGAAGAATTAGCGAAAAAGTATGCCAGTTTTACAAAATCTACAGAGACGATGCATACTTACGCTTCCCTTATTTCGACAGCAATGGATGTCTTAAAGGATTCAAAGTAAAAACCAAAAGTAAAGATTTTAAATATGAAGGGCAAACCACCGATACCCTATTCGGTCAGCATTTATTTCCTACTAGCGGCAAGCGTATTGTTATTACTGAGGGAGAACTAGATGCTGCAAGCTGTTTTGAAGCGATGGAAAACTGGCCGATGGTTTCGCTACCACATGGCGCAGCGTCCGCACAAAAAGACATTAAAAAACAAATACCTTTATTACAAGGCTATGAGAAGGTTGTCCTGTTCTTCGACAATGACGATGCCGGACGAAGAGCTACTGAACTTGCAGCGCAAGTCTTACCAACAGGTAAGGTCTTCATTGCAAGAATGGACAAATATAAGGATGCGTCAGAGGCACTCCAAAACGATGATGCAAATGCTGTTAGACGTGCCATATATGATGCGAAACCGTATCAACCGGATGGCATCGTTGATGGGAAGACGTTACTCGAAGCGGTAACAACTCCAAGTCCTCCTTGTAATCACGAATATCCCTTTCCTGGACTGCAATCTATGACTCATGGCATACGCTATGGGGAGCTCACAACTATAACAGCAGGCACAGGTCAAGGTAAGAGTACATTCTGCCGACAGCTGGCAACAGAACTTCTTAATAAAGGAGTACCAGTAGGGTACATCGCATTAGAAGAATCTAACAGGCGAACAGCTTTAGGACTTATGTCTGTAGCTGTGGGTAAAGCCCTGCATCTTGGTACACATGAATACACCACCCTTAAAGATGCCTACGACAAAACAATTAAAGACTGGAAGCTTTATTTATACGATCATTTTGGTAGTTTATCTAGTGATATTATCTACAGTCGTATCGAATACATGGCTCTTGGTCTAGATATAAAAATAGTTTTCCTCGATCACTTATCAATATTACTGTCCGGCTTGGATGGAAATATGGATGAGAGGAGAACAATAGATAAAACCATGACTGACTTAAGAAGTCTGGTTGAACGTACAGGAATTAAATTATTTTTAGTTTCTCACTTAAGACGTGCCCAAGGAGATAAAGCGATAGAAGATGGACAGAAAGTTTCGATTGGTATGCTTCGCGGATCTGCAAGTATAAGCCAGTTATCCGACACCGTACTCGCCTTGGAACGCGATCAGCAGAATCCCGATGATGTCTCAACTTTAAGAGTTTTAAAGAACAGATACTCAGGCGAGACAGGTGTAGCTGCTGAACTGAAATACGATAAAGACACCTGTAAATTTAATGAAACTACGAACACAATTTTCAGTCCCACCACAGACTTCTGAGGAACTGAAGAAACCAAACCCACCTAGTAAACAAGCAGTTAAGAAAGCCAAGTTTAAAGATAAAACTTATGTCGGAAAAACAAATGCTCGTATTTGATTGCGAAACTAACGGATTATTACATGACGTTTCTGAGATACATTGCGTTGCCATCTGGGACTCCGAAAAGGAGGAAACCACCGTATTTAACAATAGAGGTGACAAGTGCCCACCGATCACGGAAGCTTGTCATTGGCTCAGTACGGCTGATGTCATTGTTGGTCATAACATCATTGGTTATGACTTACCTGTTTTTCGGAAAGTATATCCTTTTTTTCATACTGCTGCTGAAGTTGTGGATACTCTTGTGCTATCTCGCTTATATCATCCAAACATGATGGAGATAGATAAGAGAAGAAATATTGAACGCATGCCATTACAACTTTATGGTCGACATTCTTTAGAAGCTTATGGCTATAGGCTTGGCGAATATAAAGGAGAGTTTGGCAAAACAACTGACTGGCAAAACTGGTCACAAGAGATGCAAGATTATTGCGTCCAAGACGTACACGTTACAACAAAATTATGCGAGCACTTCCGCCCTTACATGACTGGCTCGCGTTAGAACACCGAGTCGCAGAAATTTTAACAGAACAAGAAATACATGGATGGTACTTTGATGAATCAAAAGGTCAGCAACTTGAGTCATATCTCCGAAGAGAGATGGAAGAGACTGCTGCAATACTTCGAGGACAATTCCCTTTCGTTGGAGGAAAGATGTTCACTCCTAAACGAAATAACAAGTCCACCGGTTATATCGAAGGATCTGAATCACAAAGATTAATTGAATTTAACCCAACTTCACGAGATCACATAGCATGGATACTTCAGAATCGTCTGAAGATTACATTGACCCAGACTACAACGACTGGGAAACTAATTATAGACGAGATTACATTGAAGGAGATAGATCATCCCTTTTGCAAATTATGTGCGAAAGCTTTGGATCTGAAAAAGAAGCTAGGAATGATATCGCAAGGCGTGAACGCATGGCTCAAGCTATGTACGACATCTAGCCGATTGCATCATCATTGCTCAGTTTCAACTAACACTTTTCGCTGTGCACATCGCAAGCCAAATCTTGCCCAAGTTCCAGCTGATGAAAAGTTTAGAGAACTATTTACTGCATCCCCTGGTATGACTATGGTTGGAGCAGATTTAAGCGGAATCGAATTGAGAATGCTTGCCCACTATCTTGGCAGATATGACGGAGGTCGATACGCCGACATATTACTCAATGATGATATTCATCAAGTTAATGCTGACAAAATAGGAATAACTAGAAGACAAGTTAAGACGGTAACTTATGCCTTTCTTTATGGGGCGGGCAACCTAAAACTAGGTCTGTCATACGATAAGTCCCTAACTCCAGCTAAGGCTAGTAAGAAAGGACAAGAAATTAGAAAAGCTTATGTTGACGCTATTGACGGATTAGCTGAGCTATTAGCAGCGGTAAATACTAAAGCTAAACAAGGCTATTTGATGGCTATAGATCAACGTAAGGTTTTAGTTGATAGCCCTCACAAGGGACTGAACTACCTTTTACAATGCGGAGCTGGTGTTGTTGCTAAAAGATGGATGGTTATAGCTAATAACGGCATACATAACATTCACACTAAACAACTTGCCTTCGTACACGATGAATTGCAGTACGAAACTATTCCTGATGATGCAGTAAATCTAATGAATCTTTTAGAGACAGCTGCAAGATTATCAGGCGAATATTACAACTTACGTTGTCCCATAGCAGCTGAAGCAAAGCAAGGTTTGACATGGGCTGACGTGCATTAAATATATGAAATTACTAATTGATTGCGACTACATAGTATATAAATGCTGTGCAGCTGCTGAAACAGAATTAGATTTTGGTGACGATGTAATAGTAGTAACTTCACAATTTAGTGAAGCTATGAAATGCGTTGAAAAAGAATTAGATAAAATTAGAAATGAATTTCCTTTTCATAAGGATATAATTTTATTTTTTACAAGTCCTAATAATTTTAGGAAAAAAATTTTACCGGAATACAAGGGTCATCGAAATAGAAAAAAGCCGTGTGGTTTCAAAAGGGTCATAAATGCACTCAAGAAAAACTACAAGGTAATTATTAAAGATAGCCTCGAAGCTGACGATAGCTTAGGAATTTACGCCACTAAATATACAGGCAACATTATTGTCTCTCCTGACAAGGATATGAGACAGATTGCTGGTAAATTATATGACTTCAATGAAACAGTTGACATTACACCTGAGGAAGGTGCTAAATGGCATCTAATTCAGACGATGGCAGGCGATAACACTGATGGCTACAGCGGTGTGCCAGGAATTGGTATAAAACGTGCTGAAAAAATCTTTCAAGAAAAAGGCTACACATGGAAAGCAGTTGTAGAAACTTTTGAGGAGAAAGGCATGACTGAAGAAGATGCATTAACCAATGCAAGACTCGCAAGAATATTAACCTTCGATGATTATGACTCAGAAAAACAAGAACCAATCTTATGGACCGCCACCTCCAATTACAAAGTTGACGATGGAGCAAGACTTGAAGCTGCGACAGCTTGAGATCTTACTCGCTAAACCTGAGACAAAAAAGGAAGACATTATTACTGTAATGATTGCTCTTCAAGAACAAGCTTTTGTCTTATCAAATTGCATAACAAATCTTATAGAAAAATGGCCGAAACCACCAACGACCACGGACCTCAATACTACAAACGAGGTTCCATTGATGTTTGGGATTTTATTAGAGACCAAGGACTCGGATACCACCTCGGAAACGTAATCAAATATATATGCAGAGCTGGATATAAAGACAACGACATACAAGATTTATCAAAAGCAATCCACTACCTATCTAATGAAATCGAACATAGAACCAAACAAAATTGCGAGAACTGGGAGAGTTCAGCAATGGATCGACAACCCTAACTCCCGTCTACCCGTTTCATGCACCGTCTTTGTAGTCGAAGACTCAATGGAAGGACCAAACGGAATCGAAGCAAGCTGGCGATTTGTATCGCACGCTCTCCGCTATGGAGCAGGCGTTGCAGTCCACTTGTCGAAACTTAGACCCAGCGGAACGGAAACAAATAAAGGACCAGATACTCTCGTTGCATCAGGTCCAACATCATTCGGAAAAATCTACTCAACATTAAATGAAATTCTTAGGCGCGGAGGGACGTACCGCAACGGTGCTTGCGTTCTTCATCTTGATATTACACATCCCGATATTAATATTTTCATCGAAACTCCTCGGCACGATTTACCGTGGGTTAAACGGTGTATCGACATTGGAGGACAAAAAGACTGGAATAATACAGAACCTTCAACAAAGAAAGCAATCCTTAGAGGCATTGCAAGAGGAGACATTTGGCTCAACAAAATAAAACACGACAATGAAGGAAACAGAATCTATGGGAATGTATGCCTCGAAGTATTTTTGCCCTCACGAGGAACTTGCCTCCTCCAGCATATTAATTTGTCAGCCTGTCTTATCGGGGACATTCGAGAAGCTATGCGTATCGGTATGTCAGAACTGTGCGATCTCCATGGCAAAACAGGTGTTGGATCAACTGGAGAATACCTCCCGCCCGAAGAGGATCGCCAAGTCGGACTTGGATTCCTTGGACTA
>ALPF01000042.1 GCA_000291825.1 Prochlorococcus sp. W8
TCTCAATATAATCCTGGGTTTGCGATGGCTCGTTCAAGTGAAGCTTTAGCCAATTATCAGTTAGGGAATGTTGAAGCATCGGAAAAAGAACTGAGGAAATTGATAAGGCGATACCCTACTTTCGCAGATGCCAGAGCAGCATTGACAGCATTGCAATGGTCAAAGGGAAAATCTGGCGAAGCTGAGAGTAATTGGATTGCAGCAGTAGAGCTTGATCCACGCTATGCACAAACCAACAATAT
>ALPF01000043.1 GCA_000291825.1 Prochlorococcus sp. W8
GATTTACCTTAAAGGATCATGGATTAAACTAAGGATAGGAGTAGGAAAAGGGAAAAAATTACATGACAAACGACTTGCGGATAAGACTAAAAATATTCAAAAACAAATACGTTCAGCCTTAGCTAGATAATTATCACAATCATTAAGGATCTAAACTGACTGTTTCAGGGGGGGGAGAAGGATCAGGATCAGCTATTAACATGTGTTGCAAAACTATTTCTGGTCTTTCGCTATCTCTCCAGCGAATTTTATATGCAGGCATCTTAGTACCTCTACTGGTAGTTTGTTCCACTGGCTCCATTACCCAACCCCTTCTAGATCGGCCTTGAGGATTTCTTTTGACAACTGCATCTGTGTGCTTGAAGCGAAAACCAACACGTTCACCACTCATTTAACATAATTCGTATTGGACCTATAATTATTTTACTTCATTCAAGGTATATTTTTATGATTTATTCAAAGTAAGTTCAGGTTTAAGTAATGGGAAAGGAATCACATCTCTAATTGATGGACTATCAGTTATTAACATTATTAACCTATCAATACCTATCCCTAGGCCTCCAGTAGGAGGCATCCCAATTTCTAAAGCCTGTAAGAAATCTTCATCAATACAATGTGCTTCAAGGTCTCCAGCATCGCGCATTGCTTGTTGCATTTCTAATCTATTACGCTGATCAACCGGATCAATAAGCTCACTGAAAGCATTAGCTATTTCTCTCCCCGCTATAAATAACTCAAATCTTTGTACAAATGCCTTATCATCATCATGACTTCTTGCTAGCGGTGAAATCTCTATAGGGTAATCAGTAATAAATGTTGGCTGAATCAATTGGGATTCTACTTTTTGTTCAAAGACTTCATTTAATAATCTCCCGAGAGTATTAACCTTAGTTGGGATCTCAATCTTTTCAGCCTGCAAGGTGGCTTTTGCTTTATTCAAATCACCTTGAAAAGAATCAAAATTTATACCTGTAAATTCCTCAACTACCTTTTTCATTGATATTTTTTTCCAAGGTTGGGAAAAATCAATTATCTCTCCTTGATAATTAATTGTTGATGTATTACATATTTTTAAAACTATATTTGAGATCAATTCTTCACATAATTCCATCATGTCTAAATAATTTGAATAAGCTTGATATATTTCAACAGAAGTAAATTCAGGATTATGACGAGTACTTATTCCTTCATTTCTAAAAATTCTCCCTAACTCATAAACTTTATCAAACCCACCAACTACCATTCTCTTCAAGTGCAACTCCGTAGCAATTCGTAAGTATAGAGGTAT
>ALPF01000044.1 GCA_000291825.1 Prochlorococcus sp. W8
GGTGGTCTCGAGCATTTAGATAGAGGTTATGACTGCTTTGAATCAAAATTAAATATTCTCGGAGCTAATATTACAAGAAGTTTGAATGAACAGATTTTTTTTAATCAAACCATTGTCAATGAGAATTTTATTAAAAGTATAGAAAAACTTAAAGCTGCTTAGTTTTTTTAAGATTATCGTGACCTCAGAAAATTTTTAGATTATAATTAGAAAGAAAGTACGAAATTAATTTGGGAGCGTGGTGAAATTGGTAGACGCACCGCACTCAAAATGCGGCACCTTCGGGTATGTCGGTTCAAGTCCGACCGCTCCCACTTTAATGAATACTTACAACAGATTTAATATTACTTTTAAAAAAGGGAAAGGATGTTGGCTTTGGGATAAAAATGGTAAAAAATATTTAGATGCTGTTTCAGGAATTGCAACATGCAGTCTTGGTCATAGCGATAGAGTACTCAGGAAAAATTTATCAACACAATTAAGAAGAATACAACATATTTCAAATTTATATAATATCGAGGAACAAGAGCTTTTGAGCAAATTGCTAACAAATAATAGTTGTGCAGAAAGTGTTTTCTTCTGCAATAGTGGAGCCGAAGCGATTGAATCAGCTATCAAGCTAATTAAAAAACATGGAAATAATAAAGATAATTCAAAAGAATCTCTTATTCTTGCAGCAGAATCAAGTTTTCATGGAAGAACCATTGGTGCACTTAGTGCCACAGGACAGCCAAAGTACCAGAGTGGATTTGAACCTCTTCTAAGCGGCTTTAGATTTTTCAAGTACAATAAAATCGATTCAATAAAAAGAATATTTAGTGAAAGCGTCCAAAATAACCAAATAATCTCTGGAATAATTATTGAACCAATCCAAGGAGAAGGTGGAGTAATACCAGGAGAAAAAGACTTTTTTAGAGAATTGAGAAAATTATGTGACAAGAATGATACTTTACTTATTCTTGATGAAGTACAAAGTGGTGTAGGCAGGACTGGAAAGATGTGGGGATATGAAAACCTAGGTATAGAACCAGATGCATTCACTCTTGCTAAAGGTCTTGGAGGGGGACATGCCATAGGAGCTTTATTAGTTAACAAGAAGGCTAATATTTTTAGTCCTGGTGATCATGCAAGCACATTTGGTGGTAATCCTTTTGCATGCAGAGCAGCTATTACTGTATTAGAAGAAATTAAACGCAGGAACTTATTGGAAAATGTAATCTCAAGAGGTAATCAAATAGAAGAGGGATTAAGTCACATGGCAAGTGATTTTCCCCATATTATTAAGGGCAGAAGGGGAATAGGTCTCTTACAAGGCATCGTACTTCAGGAAAATACAATAGATCTTAAATCATTTACTTCTAAAGCATTTGATAATGGCTTATTAGTTGTGGCAGCAGGAAGAAATGTCATTAGGATTGTCCCACCGCTAACAATTTCAAGAAGTGAGACAGAGAAACTTTTAAAAAAATTGTATTCTATTTTTAAAGATTTTTGTTGAAAAACAATTGCAAAAAATAAATACCACAAACTGTAATTTGTATTCTCCAGAGAATGAGAGAGCAAAAATTCAATTAGGAATATCAAGGATCAAAAATGCACTTAATAAGTTAGATGATCCATGCATTAATATTCCAGCCATTCAAGTTGTTGGAACAAATGGGAAAGGATCAATCACTGCTTTTATAGAAAATATTTTATGTGCCGCTGATATAAGTGTAGGCGTTGCTACATCACCTCATCTAATTGATATTACTGAACGGATAAGATTCAAAAAAAATAAAATAAAAAAACATGAACTGGATCATTACCTTTCAAAAACACAAAAAATTTTAAGTGAATTTAAGCTATCACCATTCGAATCCATTATTTGTAGCAGTATTCAATATTTTCACCACAAAAAAGCAACTTTATTAATTCTTGAAGCAGGACTTGGAGGGAGATTAGATGCTACTACCGCCCACAAAGATAGGTCAATAATTGCGATTAGCAAAATTGATATAGATCACTCTGAATATTTGGGTGATTCAATAAAAGAAATTGCAAAAGAGAAAGCAGCCGTAATTGAGAAGAATTCAGAAGTTATAAGTTGTGAACAAAGCCCGGAGGCTAAAAATATCATCAATCAAAGAGTTGAAGAAGTTGGTGCAAAAATGCATTGGGTAAACCCTCTTTCTAAAAAATGGGAACTAGGACTTAAAGGTGATTTTCAGAGAGAGAATGCTTCTGTAGCTTTAGGAGTTATTGAAATTCTTTGCCAAAAGGGATGGAATATTAACAGACAATTAATTAAAAAAAGTCTTGCGGAAACGAAATGGCCTGGCAGACTGGAAATCATTTCATGGAAAAATAAAAAGATTCTGCTTGATTCAGCTCATAACCCATTGGGAGCAAAAGTTTTAGCTAAGGAAAGAAATAGTTGGATTAATCAAGAAAAGGGTATTTATTGGATCATTGGGGTTCAAAAACAAAAAGATATCAAAGGTATTATTAATAATCTCAGGAAGCCAAAAGATAATTTTTTATTAGTTCCCGTCCCTAATCAAATGAGTTGGACTCTTGGTGAAATTACAGAGTTATCAGACTTTGATTCTAAATGTATTACTGAATTTAAAAATCTCAATAGTGCTTTGAATTTCTTAATCAGTGGAAAATGGCCAGAGTGTCATCCTGTATTAACTGGTTCAATATTTTTGGTATCTGAATTTTTAAAAATAACTAGTTAATTACTTATAAAAATTTCTTTTTTCCCATCCCTCTAGCTTTCCTGGATTAAGTAGCCCTTTTGGATCATATTTAATCTTAGCCTTAACTTGATCAGCATCGATAACACCTAATCCTCCTCCTTCAACAGTTATTGTATGTGGATTAAAAATTATTGCTCCAAGTGATTTACAATCATCCATAATTTGGTTTAATTCACTTTCTGCACTCCATTTCAAAACTGGAAGTGCTGCGAGCCTGGGGACTCCTTGTTGAGATACTGCCTCTAAATGCCATAATAAATTTCTGCCATATTTCTTCCTCATAGTTTTAATTAGTTTTAATTCATCCCCTAGAGGTAAAAGCATTTGTAAATAAGTCCATTTTTTATCCTTAGCCCTCATTTGAAGAGTAGTATGATTCCAAACTACATCAGAGATTCCATACTCAAGATCAATATCTCTTCCTAAATTTTGCAATTCCAAATCATATTTTTTACATATAAGATCTATTGTTTGGATGCCGCCTAAAGTTACTTGTAATACAACTTTATGACTTTTATTTTTCCCCTTAAACCATTTAGGCATATATTCAACTATCTCTTTTTCAAGGATTGCTCCAAGTTTTAGATTTATTGCGGCAGCACTAAATAATTTTAAAATCTCGACAGATTTATTTAAATCATCACAATTTATAACTACAGAATACCAATCACGTTTTACATCAGTGGGTAGTAATAAAGATGTAATTATGCCATTTGTTCCATAAGCATGGTTTAGAGGTTCAGATTCCTCCGCATTAAACTTTAATAATTGAGGATTTGAATCTATATTTATTGCCTCCACTCCAATTAAGTTACCTGTATCCCTTAAGAAACCCCATCTAATTGAACCTATCCCACCTGATCCTCCAGATATAAATCCTCCTATTGTGGCGGTTCTCCATGTACTTGGTAATAATCTTAGCTCTCTTCCATTTTTCGCAAGTTCTTTATTTAAATCACTCATAAGACATCCAGATTGTACTTTTACAAAACCGGTATCAGGATAAAATTCTTCAACCTTATTAAAGTAATTCATATGCATTACAACTCCTTTTAAAAGAGGTACACATTGCCCGTAATTGCCTGTCCCACCTCCTCTAATTGTAATAGGAATAGATAATTCCCAGCATTTTCTAGCTACCTCACAAGTTGATTCTATATTTTTAGGTCTTACAACAACATCCGCTATACATCCTTTTAATTCCTCTTTTAATATCGGCGAGTAATCATAAAAATCTCTTGAAAGCCTTTTTAAGTCTGAATTATTATTTATAACTTCTAAGTTATTAATAGTTTTCAAATAAGTCTTTAACTCATCAATATGAGACATTTAATTTTTTCCTTGCTTTTTATAAGATAAATCATTTTTGATACCAATTGCCTTTAATAAGTACCTTCCTTTTTATAGAGCTTGAAAAAACATCACCCCAATTATTGCCCTCAACTAAAACAAAATCGGCTGGGCATCCTACAGAAAGGATTCCATCCCAAGTTAAACCCAATAATCTACTAGGAGCATTTAAGAATGCGGAGAGAGTTAGTCTATCCCAAGGATTTAACTGCAACATTGGCATAGCATGAGACATTAAATAAAAAGGATCAAAATTTCCGAATGGATACCATGGATCCTGAACATTATCACTCCCAATAGAAACATCTACAAATGATTGTTGAAGTTGTTTAACTGGTGCAACTGGTCTTTGCAGTGAATTATTATTCTGATCACGATTTAAAAGCCAAAAATTTGTAAGTGGTAAGGCAATAACCTTTATATTTCTCTCAGCAATTCTTTTCCCAATTTTATGAATCTCTCTATTTTTAAGTAATAAAATACTGCTTGAATGACTACATGTTATGGGTATATTACAATTTAATTTATCAATTGTTTTTAATAATAACTTTATACCTCTTCCTGGCTGAAAAGAAGACTCATCTACATGCAAATCTACTCCTAAATTAAATTTCATCGCCAATTTTAAGAGATCTGAAAGCGATGAATGAATATGCTTATTAAAGGGTGGAACTAATACTCCCCCTAATAGTCCATTATTTTGGGTTAATTTTTTTGCTAATATTTCACCATTTAAAGTACTCCAAAATTCCAAAGGAGCTAGAGCTACAAATTGTAACTCTAATAAATTTGAATATTCTTTTCTCAAATTAAAAATCTCATTCCATATCTCTTCATCTTGTGAAAGATATGTATCAATATGAGTCCTTATCGCTCTATATCCATTACTTATTGCATAATTCATAGACTTTTTAGCTCTTTTAATAACTTTTTTTGGTGTTCTAGTGATATGTTCCTCAAGATTTACAGAGAGAGCATTTGCGTAATCAGACCTTAAATTTGGAAAATTATTCCAAGAGAACGCTTTATCAAAATGAGCATGAGCTTCGGCAAATCTAGGAAATAGGATTCTTTTAACTTTATCCAATTCATCAATATCTATTGATTTTATCTTTGTAACAAACCCTCCATTCCATGATATTTCTAGTGGCGTAAATCCATCCGAGTTAACATATAATTCTCTACTTTCATTTATATTGCAAATACACTTTGGAACTAATACTTTTATTTGTGCAAAATCATTCAAAACCACATTTAAGTATTTACTATCAACATTAAATTATAAATTGTTAAGGAAAATAACTCAAATTCATCTCAAAACAAAAAAAAGTTTTCATTTTATGCACATGAGTTGTTAGATTCAATATATGAGGCGGGCGTCGCCAAGTGGTTAAGGCAGCGGCTTGTGGCGCCGCTATTCGGGGGTTCGAATCCCCTCGCTCGCCCTCAAAATATTTATGGCGCTAAAATTATTTAATGTGTATTTTTGGGTTATGTAATATCTAAAAGTTTTTTATTTAAATAAAGTGCTAAAAACTAAATACAAGGAAAAATATAAAGGCCTCAGAGCTAGAACAGATTCAGGTAGTTACTGGATTACAACTTTTGGCTGTCAAATGAATAAAGCCGATTCTGAGAGAATGGCAGGAATCCTTGAAAATTTGGGATATACAAAAGCTGAAGATGAATTTAATGCAGATTTAGTTTTATATAACACATGCACCATAAGAGATAATGCCGAACAAAAAGTATATAGCTATCTAGGCAAGCAGGCAAAAAGAAAACACAAACTTCCAGAACTTAAATTAATTATTGCCGGTTGCTTAGCTCAACAAGAAGGTGAATCTCTTCTAAGAAAAGTCCCAGAATTAGATTTAGTAATGGGACCGCAGCACGTTAACAATCTTGGGAATTTATTAGAAAGAGTTGACCTAGGGAACCAAGTTGTGGCTACTGAAGAAATATTCATTTCTGAAGATATCACAAATGCTAGAAGAGAAAGCTCCATTTGTGGATGGGTAAATATTATTTATGGTTGTAATGAGAGATGCTCTTATTGTGTCGTGCCATCAGTCAGAGGTAGAGAACAGTCCAGATTACCGGGTGCAATAAAAAATGAAATTATCTCCCTTGCAAAAAATAATTTCAAAGAGATTACTCTTTTAGGTCAAAATATTGATGCTTATGGGAGAGATCTTCCAGCGAAAACAATGTCAGGAAGAGAACTCACTACTCTTACTGATTTACTCTACTACATTCATGATATTGAAGGAATAAAAAGGTATAGATTTGCAACCAGTCATCCTAGATACTTCTCAAAAAGGCTAATTCAAGCTTGTTATGAATTAGATAAAGTTTGTGAACATTTCCATATCCCATTTCAAAGTGGAAATAATGAAATCCTTAGATTGATGTCAAGAGGTTACACAATAGAGAAATATAAAGAAATCATTGAAAATATAAGAATTCTCATGCCTAATGCATCTATAACTGCTGATGCTATTGTGGCTTTCCCAGGGGAGACGTCAAAACAATTTAAAGATACATTATCACTAATAAGCGAGATCGGATTTGATTTAGTTAATACTGCAGCCTATTCACCAAGACCAAATACCCCTGCATCAAAATGGGAAAATCAAATTCCTGAGGAGGTAAAAAAAGAAAGACTTAATGAGCTAAATGAAATAGTAGAAAAAACTTCAAGAGAACGGAACAAACGCTACCTTAATACAAAAGAGAAAATATTAATAGAAGGATTTAATCCAAAAAATTCTTCTCAATTGATGGGCAGAACTCGAACTAATAGATTAACTTTTGTTGAGATTCCAGATGAAAACCAGCAAATAGATTTAATTGGTAACGAATTATCTCAGCTAATAGGAGGATCACCTTCTCGCCGATTAAATTTTGTTGAGATTCCTTATTCTCAGCAAATCAACTTAATTGGTACTGAATTAAATGTGAGAATAAATCAGGTAAGATCTTTTTCCTTATCAGGAGAAATTTGTAGTTAATAATATGAAAATTTAATGGGTTCTATAAGTAAAAAATGTGTAGGCCTTATCTTTGGTGGAAAATCAAATGAACACTTTGTTTCTATTACTTCAGCTCAAGCAATTTTTAGAGCCTTAAACTCAAAACAAAATAAAAAATTTTTAATTTAAAAACTTTTTATATAAGTAGGGAGGGCAAATGGTTTTCACATGAGAGATCAATTTTAATTCTTAAAGAAAAATTGAATATTAAAGAATTTGAACTTGAAAAAAAATGCAAGCCATTACATTTAATTGAGATTTCAAACATAAAAGAAATTGATGTATGGTTCCCTATTCTTCATGGTTTTAATGGAGAGGACGGAACTATTCAAGGATTACTAAAAATTCACTCAAAAACCATTTATATCATCAGGGATTCTTGGTTCTGCTATGTGTATGGATAAAATAACTTCAAAATTATTATTTGCAAATTTAAAATTCCTCAAGTTAATTATTTGCCCTTACAAAATTATGACCCAAACAAAACCAATGAATTACAAAATATAATTAAGAAAGTAAATGCTAAATTAAATTTTCCATTATTTATTAAACCCTCTAACTCTGGTTCATCATTAGGAATTTCAAAAATCAATAATATAAATGAACTTCCCATAGCATTAAAAAAAGCTTGGAAAATTGACAAAAGAATAATCATTGAAGAAGGCTTAAATGTCAGGGAATTGGAGTGCGGTATTATTGGTAAAAATGATTTACATCCTTCTGAAGTTGGAGAAATAGAGTGCAAATCTGAATGGTACGACTATGAGTCAAAGTATGAACTTGAAAATAAATTAACTATTCCAGCATTAATTGATAAAAACATTAGAGATCAGATTCAAACATTTTCAATTGAAGCTTGTAAAGCTTTGAATGTTGAAGTTTTTGCAAGAGTAGACTTTTTCTTAGAAAAAGGAACTAATAAAATTTATCTTAATGAAATTAATACTATTCCTGGATTTACTGACAAAAGTATGTTCCCGTTACTTTGGAAACCATTAGGTTTAGACATTGATCAACTTGTAGCTAAACTTATAAATATTGTTATTGAATCCTAAATGATACATGGACTTCTTTGGTTGCCATTACTCTTTATATTCTTTCTATTAACTGCTTTAGGTTGGTTAGAAAGAAGAAGACAAAATCTATTTGTTAATTGGGCAAGAGGTTCAGAACTTTGTAAGTTAGATAGTTCAGGAGCAGCATCTTTGAAAGATGGCAAATTAACCTGGAGTGCATTTGAAGCTGGAAATTTTAAAGATCAAGGTTGTTTTGTAATTAAAAAACTTGAATTAGTAGAGTTAATGGCTCTCACCTCCGGCGAGGCACCATTAACAAATGAATCTCAGGGTAAATGCAGACTTAGACTTGTAGGTAGTGGAAAAGAAATGGACGTTCCTTTTTCAGATGCAGATAAAGCTAGAGAATGGATGGATCAATTAATGGAAAAAGCTCGTTGTGATTTGTGAAAAAGAAAAATTTTATTATTTCTTCAAAATTTTTAGGACTATTAATTTTTTTGTTCTTAACAAGTTTTTTAACTATAAGGTCTTTTAGAGAAGTAAAGCTAGATGATTTCTTTATCGAGGGAGATGAATTCATAACCAAGAGAGATTTAATTGATAATTCATCACTAATAATTCCTACAAAATTAATTTTCATCAAAACAAGTCTTCTCGAAAAAGAATTAAAAGAAAATTTATCACTTAAAAATATTTCTATAAATAGAAGGTTAATTCCTTTTCAATTAAAAATTTATTTACAAACTAGAATTCCATTAGCTTATGCAGAGTCAAACAAACTTGATAGAAAAATTTATGGCTATGTTGACTCCGAGGGTATTTTCATCCCTAAAGAATTTGCAAGCATTAAAAACAAAAATATATACCCTATAAAAATTATTGGCTGGAAAAGAAATTATGCTGAGATTATCTCTAAAATTTTTAAACTTTACGAAAATAATCTTAATGATCTTGAATTAATTAATATTGCTTCAAATGAATTTATATTTATTGAGGAGAAAGTACTTAAAAAAATACTTTTAGGTTATGAACATTCCAGATTAAATACTCAACTAAACTTAATACCCGAGATAAAAAACCAATTAAAACAAAATAATATACTTAAAAATTTAAAAAGTTTAGATATTACAGATCCAGACAATCCAAAAATAAAAGTGTTCAAACCCTAATAATTGAGATTCTTTTTTTAAACGTATTTTTTTAAAAAGGTAATCATGGCAAGGTTTTTATAAGATTTTTACTAATATCGGGATAAAATTCTTTTAAGGAGTTTCTTCAAGAAATCCCTAAAGATGACCTGAGTGAGTTCATAATGCACCAAGGAATAAAATTTGTTTTGAAATAGCGATGAGCTTCGGAAACAATCCAAACTTAAATCAATCAAGTGAAATTCTTCCAAGTCAAAATGCCAAAATAGAAGTAATTGGTGTTGGAGGAGGAGGGAGTAATGCTGTTAACCGAATGATCGATAGTGATCTTGAGGGAGTATCTTTTAGAGTACTTAATACTGACGCACAAGCACTTTTGCAATCATCTGCAAATCAAAGAGTTCAATTAGGTCAAAATTTAACTAGAGGTTTAGGAGCAGGAGGTAATCCAAGTATCGGACAAAAAGCTGCGGAAGAATCTAGGGAAGAATTACAACAATCCCTGGATGGAGCCGACTTGGTATTTATTGCAGCGGGAATGGGAGGTGGTACTGGTACAGGTGCAGCACCAGTTGTGGCAGAAATTGCCAAACAAACAGGAGCTTTAACAGTAGGTATTGTTACGAAACCATTTTCTTTTGAAGGTAAAAGAAGGATGCGTCAGGCAGAAGAGGGGATTGCTAGGTTAGCTGAGAATGTAGATACTCTTATTGTTATCCCTAATGATCGTTTAAAGGATATTATATCTGGAGCTCCTTTAAAAGAAGCTTTCAAAAATGCTGATGATGTTTTAAGAATGGGAGTTAAAGGAATAAGTGATATCATAACTTGTCCAGGTGAAGTCAATTTAGATTTCGCAGATATAAGGTCAGTAATGACTGAAGCAGGTTCTGCATTACTTGGAATTGGAGTAAGCAGCGGAAGATCAAGAGCATTAGAGGCTGCTCAATCAGCTATCAGTTCTCCATTGCTTGAGGCGGGAAGAATTAATGGTGCTAAAGCATGTGTAATTAATATTACTGGTGGTAGCGATATGACTCTTGAAGATGTGAATTCTGCTACTGAAGTAATTTCTGACTTGGTTGATCCAGAAGCTAACATTATTTTTGGAACTTCCATTAATGATTCAATGGAAGGTGAAATACAAGTTACAGTTATAGCAACTGGATTTGATGCGAAGGAAGTAAATAGGCAACAAAGACTTAAAAGTAGATTATCTTCACAGCCACTGAGGAATATTTCTGATAATAAAGAGACAGGAGCAAATATTCCAGAATTTTTGAGATTAAGACAAAATAGAAGAGATGAAGGTTAATTCCTAAAAAATGTGACCCGGTTATCTCGCCTGCTTTAAGCATCCTTTGTGGCTGCTACCTTCCGGTCCTGACCAGATTTAGGTGTTAAAACCGCGAAAGGCCGAGTCAATTAATATCATAGCAACCTATCTAATAAATTATTAATATCATCATGATTCCCTCAGAACTTATTAACTTTAAAAACTCAAAAAAAATAATTGCTTTAACGGCATGGGATTCAATTACTGGATCTTTGGCAGAAGTTGCTGGAGCAGATATTGTTTTAGTAGGTGATTCATTAGGAATGGTAGCTTTGGGTTATAAAACTACTCTTCCAGTAACTTTAAAAAATATGGTCGATCATACAAATGCTGTTTGTAGAGGCTTTTCTTATAACCTTGATGCTCAACCTCTTCTGATCTGCGATTTACCTTTCCTAAGTTATCAGTGCGGAGAGGATAAGGCAGTTGAAAATGCAGGTAAAATAATTAAAGATACCCCTGCTAAAGGTGTAAAACTAGAGGGGGCAGAACCAGAAACTTTAGATGTAATTTCTAGATTAATCAGGATGGGAATTCCTGTAATGGGGCATGTAGGCTTAACCCCACAAAACTTTTTAAATCAGGGACTTAAACAACAGGGAGATAATTATTTAACTCAAGAAAAAATCAAACAAGACGCGAAGTCTTTAGAAAAGTTGGGATGTTTTGCGATTGTTTTAGAACATGTTCCTAATTTGCTTGCCAAAGATATCAGTGAAAACTTAAAAATACCCACAATTGGAATTGGCGCAGGAAAATATTGTGATGGCCAAATACGAGTAACGGCTGATTTATTAGGCTTAACTGATAAACAACCCCCTTTTTGTGAACCATTGATTGATGGTAAAAACATTTTTAAGGATAAATTAAAAAAATGGATAGAGGATGAAAGACTTAACTAATAACCCCAATTTTTGTCACAAGTAGTGATTAGTCAAGAAGCTAGTGTTAACACTAGTTTTTAAGCAAGAAGAAACAGAAAAATTTTTATGTTCATTCTCAAATTAAAACTTTCATAAAATCTATTACCAAGTATTTCCTTCTTCACAGCCTGGCTTGGACGAATCTCCACATGTCTTTGAGACAATTCCAGTTTTTTCATCCATATCTATTTTGAACCATGTGTTCTGATTATTTGTAGGAACTGCTTTTGCTTTGTAACAACTATTTGGATCTAATGATTCTATTTTAAATTTTGAATAGTTATTTGAATAGTTATTTGAATAATTAGCTGAGAATGATTGAACATCGCCAAATCTTGTAGTTTGATTTTCAGTTTGTCTAACACCACATTCTTTAACTCCATTCACTAATACATTTTTTACAATCGAATCGTAAGGTACTGTCTTTACAGGATAAAGACTTAGAGAAATAGTAATCAAACTGATAAAACAAAAGGATAAACTTAAAAGCCACCAAATAACTGAAAGGTTTATGATTTTGATTGGTTCTAATTTCCCACCTTTTTCTATATATTTTTTAATTTGAAAACGACTTATTTTCCTAAACAGGATAAATGATGTAGCTGGATAAGCAAAAAGAAAGACTAATATCGATAAATTCATAATTGACTGATCCAGGAATTCAGGAATCTTTCCCCTTAAAAGATCTAATTCGATGAAAACCAATATCTGGGGAACTATTTGGAAGAAAGCAAATCCAAACAAAAATCAAAAAACAAAGAAAATATAAGGTGCTAATAGTCCGCCTAAATAAAAAATAAATTTATCCTTTTTTCTCATTTTTAAAGAGAATTTCATCCCTCCAATTTTAGATCGACTGTCAATATTACTTATTCAAGAGATTTGCTTTAGCTTTTGTTTAAGAAGTTTTTGAGGGAATTATTTTTATCTATTTTTCTGACAAAAGTAGTGATAGTAATGGTTTTAGCTATGACAATAGGGGAGTGAAAAGTCTTAATTGATTTTTTCCCACCAATTAAACATGTCAATTAATATTTGATTGCTTAATTCCATTCCTTTTGGATCGCTTAAAAAAACTCTATCTCCCTCCTTTTTAAGTAATCCACCATCTATGTATTTATCCCAGGTTTTTATCAATTTTAAATAATTACCTTCTATCTTTTCATCACTCCATCCATACTCTTTCATTAAATTTCTTACATTTACACCTTCACTAGTTCTCAAATTTAACATTATTTTCTCATCTAAATCTATCTGTTTAAAAGATGACATTAATAAAGACTCATCCAGAGCTAATAAACATTGATTTGTTACCCATTCTTTATAAAGTTCGATTGTCTTTGGTCTTGTAAATCTTCTACCCCAAGGAGAACTTGTAGATCCTTGTCCGAAGCTCCACCATCCTAAACCTTTCCAATAAACTCTATTATGTCGCGATTGATGACCTGAAATTGAATAATTTGATATTTCATACCTTACATATCCTGATTGCTTTAAAAATAAACTTGTCAGTGCACTATTTTCATAGGACTCATCATTATTGGGTAAGGAAAGTTTACCTAGATCATAAAGCTTCTTGAAAACAGTACCATCCTCGATAATCAAATCATAAATTGAAATATGTGGTGGCAAAAATTTAATTGCTTCTTTTAAATCGATTGCCCATAAATTAGTTCCGCTTTCTGGCAGATTTTGAATTAAGTCTAAGCTCCAGCTTCTTATAAGGTTTTCATTTTTTGCCTTACTTAGCCATAAACAAGAATTAAAAACATCATCTTTTATATGTCTTCTTCCCGATTTTTTTAATATTTCATCATTAAAACTTTGAGCACCTAAACTAAAACGATTAATTCCAGCCTTTATAAAACCATTAAGAGAATACTCATCAAAACTTGCAGGGTCAACTTCCATTGTTATTTCTGCACCTCTATCTATTCCATAATATTTTCTAAAAATATTAATTAAATCTTCTATTTGAGTGGGATCTAATATTGATGGAGTTCCGCCTCCAATATAAATTGTTGATAAAGGAGATTTGTGTTTAATTGATAATATTTCCTTTTTAAGATACTTCAAATAATCCTTTACAGTATCACTTTTATTTCCATAGAGGCTATCAATATTGTCACCTATTGGCACCACTGCGAAGTCGCAATAGAAGCATCTTCTATGGCAAAAAGGAATATGGATATAAGCACTTCTAGGGTATTTATACATATTCATTTAATTTAGTATTTCATTAGAAGATCTTAATAAACAATTTAAAAAATAAAATCTTTATTTACTCAATTAATAAACCCTAGTAGATTAGGGTTATGACAGATATTTTAGTAATTATCTTATTTGTATTGTCAGGAGCCGCATCAGGGTGGCTTGGAGTTGATCTTTTACCTATTGATGTTTTAAAACAAGTTTCCAACATCGAAGGATTTAGAATCGTTTTAGCGATAATAGGGTCTTTCGTAGGTCTCGCAGCAGGATTTGTATTTCTTCAATTAAGGAAGACATTTTTAGATCAGATAAAAACTATGCCAACAGATCTATTAATCAGTAGATCTGTTGGATTGATTTTAGGTTTATTAGTAGCGAATTTATTACTAGCTCCAATATTATTAATACCATTTCCGCGAGAAGTATTTTTTGCAAAACCTCTATCAGCCATATTGAGTAATATTTTCTTTGGTGTTTTAGGTTATAAATTAGCTGATACGCATGGTCGAACTTTACTAAGAATTTTCAATCCAAACAATACAGATGCATATCTAGTCAACGAAGGCATCTTACCTGCAGCAAGTCCAAAGATTCTTGATACAAGTGTAATTATTGATGGGAGAATAAATGGTCTCTTAAACTGTGGCTTATTGGAAGGTCAAATAATAGTTGCACAGAGTGTAATTGATGAACTTCAAACACTAGCAGATTCAAGCAGTAATGAAAAAAGATCTAAAGGAAGAAGAGGACTTAAGATATTAAAAGAATTAAGAGAAATATATGGTAGAAGGCTTGTAATTAACCCAACAAAATACGAAGGAGAAGGTACTGATGAAAAATTATTACAAATAACTCAAGATATGACCGGGACTTTAATAACAGCCGATTATAACCTTTCTCAAATTGCTGAAGTTAAAGAATTAAAAGTTTTAAATTTAAGTGATCTTGTAATTGCATTAAGACCGGAAGTTCAGCCAGGCGAATCTCTTAATATTAAAATTGTTCGTGAAGGGAAGGAAAAAATGCAAGGTATTGGGTATTTAGATGACGGAACAATGGTTGTCATAGAGGAAGCCAAAAAATTTGTTGGCACAAGATTAGATATAGTTATAACTGGTGCATTACAGACTCCAACCGGTAGAATGGTCTTTGGAAAACTAATAAATGATCAGGAGTCAAACAAATCTTTCAAATCTCAAGCAACTCAAGGGTAACTCCGGTTAGAATCTAAGAGAAGTTTACTTTTGAAGAATGACGGTTTCTGCTCCTTATTATGGAGAGAGTAGTGTTATGAGAACACCGCCTCCAGATCTACCATCTTTATTACTGAAAGAAAGGATAGTTTATCTTGGCTTACCATTATTTTCTGATGATGATGCTAAAAGACAACTAGGCATGGATGTAACTGAACTTATCATTGCTCAACTTCTTTATCTTGAATTTGATAATCCTGATAAACCTATATATTTTTATATAAATTCAACTGGAACTAGTTGGTATACAGGCGATGCTGTGGGATTTGAAACTGAGGCATTTGCTATTTGCGATACTATTAGTTATATAAAACCTCCTGTTCATACTATTTGTATTGGACAAGCTATGGGAACAGCTGCCGTCATTTTATCCTCAGGAACCAAGGGTCAAAGAGCAGCTCTCCCACATGCATCGATTGTCCTACACCAACCAATTAGCGGAGCTAGAGGTCAAGCTACAGATATACAAATAAGAGCAGAAGAGGTACTTAAAAATAAGAAGTCAATGCTTAAAATACTCTCGAGTAATACTGGCAAAACTATAGAAGAGCTATCTAAAGACTCTGATCGTATGAGTTACCTTAATCCACAACAAGCTGTTGAATATGGTGTTATTGATAGGATACTTACCAGTCAAAAAGATTTACCCCAACAAATTTAATTCATTTTTATTATGCCAATAGGAACACCGAGCGTACCCTACAGACTCCCAGGTAGTCAGTATGAAAGATGGGTTGACATATATACACGATTAGGCGTTGAAAGGATTTTATTCCTTGGACAAGAAGTCAATGATGGAATTGCCAATAGCTTAGTTGCTCAAATGCTCTATCTTGATTCTGATGACAATACAAAGCCAATTTATCTATATATAAATAGCCCAGGAGGATCTGTTACAGCAGGATTAGCAATTTATGACACAATAAAATATGTCAAAAGTGATGTAGTGACAATCTGTGTTGGATTAGCTGCGTCTATGGGTGCATTTTTACTTGCTGCAGGAACAAAAGGTAAAAGAGTTGCATTGCCACATAGCCGAATAATGATTCATCAGCCATTAGGAGGAACTTCACAAAGACAGGCGAGTGATATTGAAATTGAAGCTATAGAGATTTTACGAATAAAGGATATGTTAAATCAATCAATGTCAGAGATGACTGGACAATCTTTTGAAAAGATTGAAAAGGATACTGATAGAGATTATTTCTTAAGTGCTGAAGAAGCAAAAAATTATGGACTAATAGATCGTGTCATATCTCATCCAAGTGAGGCTAGTTAATCTTGATTTTGTAGTTAAATCTAAATATTTATTATCTTTATAAAATTACTTAATTTATTTTTTTAGTCAAATAGTGACTAAAATAGACATTATTAAAAAAAATAATCACTTCGCTAATGACACAACTTTTTTATGATTCTGACGCCGATCTTAGTCTTTTGAGTAATAAAACTCTTGCAATTATAGGTTATGGTTCCCAAGGCCACGCGCATGCCCTTAATCTCAAAGATAGTGGAATGGATGTGATTGTTGGTTTATACAAAGGTAGTAAATCTGAAAGTAAAGCTATTAATGATGGGTTAAAAGTATTTACCGTTGCTGAAGCTTGTGATAAGGCTGATTGGATCATGGTCTTACTTCCAGATGAGTTCCAAAGTGATATCTATGAAAAAGAAATAAAGCCTTATTTAAAACCTGGGAAGATACTAAGCTTTGCTCACGGGTTCAATATAAGATTTAAATTAATAAAACCTCCTTCGTTTATTGATGTAGTAATGATCGCGCCAAAAGGTCCTGGTCACACAGTTCGATGGGAATACCAAAATGGCCAAGGGGTGCCTGCTTTAATTGCTGTTGAACAGGATTATTCAGGGAATGCAAGAGCGTTAGCGATGGCATATGCAAAAGGGATCGGTGGGACCAGAGCAGGTATTCTTGAGACAAATTTTAAAGAAGAAACAGAGACAGATCTTTTTGGGGAACAAGCAGTTTTATGCGGTGGATTATCTGAATTAGTAAAAGCTGGATTTGAAACTTTAGTTGAAGCTGGTTATCAGCCAGAGTTAGCTTATTTTGAATGTCTTCATGAAGTTAAATTGATTGTTGATCTAATGGTAAAGGGAGGTCTTTCTCAGATGCGCGACTCGATCTCAAATACAGCTGAGTATGGAGATTATGTAAGTGGGAAGAGACTTATTAATAATGAAACTAGAGAAGAAATGAAAAGAATTTTAGGGGATATCCAAGATGGCACTTTTGCAAGAAACTTTGTAAGTGAATGCAAAGATGGCAAGCCATATATGACTAAACAAAGAGAAGATAACTCTAATCACAAAATTGAAATTGTTGGGAAAGGACTTCGATCTATGTTCAGTTGGCTAAAGTAAACATCTTTTTATTAGTAATCAGCTCCATCGGATTAGATTTATTAATAGGAGATCCATTATATCTTGTACATCCTGTTCAAGTAATGGGTTTTTTTATAAGGAAGTCATCTAAATATTGTGGCCATCTTTTTAATAAAAAAGAAAATTTACTTAAATGGAGCGGACTATTAATAGCTTTTATGACAATATTGGCAAGTTTTTCTGTAGGAAAGACCCTAGAGATATTTTTCTTAAAATCAAATAATAATATCTTCTATGGTTTAGCTATGTTATTTGGTTTGTCAAGTTGCTTAGCGACTAAAAGTCTCATTTCCAGAGTTAGAGAAATCTCATATTTGATAAATAAAAAATCTATAGATGAGAATTCGTTGAAAAAAATAGTTTCAAAAGTTCAAAATATTGTAAGTCGGGACGTCACTTTATCCTCTCTTGAGGATTTATTAAGATCTACCGTAGAGAGTTTGACTGAAAATTCTGTAGATGGGATATTTGGACCATTATTTTGGATTTTTATAGGTACTTTTTCTATTCATTATTCTATTTATCTCCCAGGACCTCTCTCCTTAGGGTTCACTTACAAAGCAATAAGTACATTAGATTCAATGATCGGATACAAATATGATTTTTATAAAAAACTAGGTTTTTTTAGTGCAAAAATTGAAGATTTTGCAACTTACATTCCAGCAAGATTAGTTGTTTATAGTTTACCTTTTGTAAAAAAAGGGACAAAAAAATACTTTAAACTCATTCAAACAGTCTTTAAGGAAGGACATCGATATGAATCTCCTAATGCAGGCATTTCAGAAGGTATATTTGCTTATGTTGCGAATATTCAACTAGGTGGTGAAAATATCTACCCAAATGGTGTAGTTAAAAAACCAATATTAAATTCATTAGGAGAAAAATGCAGCTTTAACTCTGTAGAAATAATAAAAAATTTAATTTTTAGATTACTTTTACTGTGGATCTTTCTTTTTAGTATTATTTTTCTATTAATTTATTTGCAACAAACGACTTAGAAATTTTTTTCTTAATATGAGAAAAAAGGTATTAAATGGAAAAGAAGGATTTTCAAAATAACTCATTAGAGACTGAAATTAACATATCAAATGATGATGAATACAATAGTAAATGGATAAATAATAGTGGCGAAGAAGTAAAACAGGTATTCGGATTTAATCCTAGTGCAGAACTTGTTAACGGAAGAGCAGCAATGGTGGGATTTTTGATGTTAATATTAACTGAATTAGTCCTAAAAGGTCGTCCCGTGACTTCATCAATTTTTGGTATTAATTAAAAATGGATTGGAAAGAAAATAAAAATCTTAAGGTCATACTCTATATTTCTTCTTGGGTTATTATTTGGGGATCGGTTGGATCACTTATTGATTATCCTCTTTACAAAGCAGAAATTTATATTGAAGGTTCTATCTGGCAATATTTGACTTTTACAATTACAGGAATAATATCTTTTTTAATAGGCTTCAAAATTTATAAAAAATTGAAACTATAAAAATCTGTATCTAAATCTTTTGATGACTTTTGCAGGTTGAGAATCATCATTTTTTTCATATAGTATCCATTGATGCGTTTCGGTATCGTGATCACATCCTAAGTTTTGATTATTTGAATTAAAACTAGCTATTGTTGAATGACACATTTGGTCAGCCTCAAAAGCTGATTTAAAACTTAATAACCAATAACTTAATATTCCAATAATTACAATCAATATAATTGACTGAAAAATTGTGCTTATGAATTTCATCCTTTATTTTTAGTTTGAAATTTAAATATATCATTAAACTATCTCCCTACATTAAAAATAAAATCATGAAATGTATCATTATTAAAAAACAAAAGAATACCTACAACAAAAAATAAATTAAGACCCAATACAATAAATGCAAAGATATTGATTTGCCTCTTACCAGGTAATGTATAAGTAAACTTTTTTTCAGCTAAGATTTTTGAAAGACCTTTTTTAGGTTCGCTTTCATTTTCAACTTTGTTATTAACTCCATTTGATTTATCAGAGAAACCCTTATTATTCATGAAATGTAGTAATCAGTTTAATAATATTGTAGATTTTTATTTTTATTCTAAAATTAACAATTTTTAATTAGATTATTCTTAATACTAGATTCCTGAATAATATCATTTCCCTCAAAATACAAATTTTTAATAAGTACTGTTTGAATACCAAGTAAAGTTGATTGACATTTAAAATTTCCCTTATTAGATGCTTCTACTTGTAACTTCTCCATAATCAAAATTAATTCTTTACATTCCTCAAAATTACTTTTTCTTAAACATTTTTTTAATTCGTCGAAATTAAGATTATTAATAATATTTATTTCAGCTATAGAGTAATTGGGAAGAAAATTTAAAAAGAACAATATTAAAAGAATCAAGTAATTCTTCTTCATTAGTACAAATTTTTATCAAGGTGTAGTAATAAAATCAAACTGCTCTTAAAAGAACTTAATAAGGAATTAAAAAGGTGCTCAATATGAGCACCTTTATGAAAGAAAAGATTCAAGAGTATATTAACCCTGAACTCTATCCTTAAATAACTTCCCTGCTGAAAATGTAGGTACTCTTTTAGCAGGTATTGCTATTTTTTCGCCTGTTTTGGGATTTAAGCCCTGCCTTGCAGAACGATCTCTTGGTTCAAAAGAACCAAATCCGAGTATGGAGACTTTTTTACCCTCCACCACCGAATCAACGATAGTTTCAATAGCTGCATCAACTACTAAAGAAACATCTGTTTTTGTGAGCTCAGTACGAGCCGCTACAAGGTTTACTAAATCAGCTTTGTTCATTGAATTGTTTGTATAGCAGAGATTTTATAAGACTATTTTTAAAAAGTCTAAATATCTCGAACTTGCATATCATATGGAGCAAATACAAATACGGCAACCGAAAATGCCGGCGGCGCAAAGCTTTATACAAACTTTACTGACATTTATATCAATAATTTTTAAGAATATAAGAAAATAAATTTTTACCCATAAAGAAATTGTAGGTTTTTCAAAACTCCCAAAACAATTGCTATGACTAACTTTTTTCTAAGAGCTATTGAATCAGATTAACTCACAAACATCATTAAGTTTGAAAAATAATAAAAATGGAAAACTTTTATTATTTTTTATTAACTTTCTAATATATTTCCTTCTCATCACATGAAAGAAAATTTATTCAATAAAATTTTTTGTAGTAATTAAGTTTTTTTTTATTAATTCAGTCCATATTTGCTAAATAAATCTTAAAAACATGAAAATTGAGTATTTTATTAATTTTAAGAATTATGATCAAGTTAATGGATTAAAAATTTCTAAATTCATTATCATCATTTATCTAATTTAAAATTGTCAGGTATTAATATTGGTCAGCCATCACCGCTTGGTAGTTCCATTACAAAACTTGGCGTAAATTTTTCTATAGTCGCTACTAATGCAGATTTTATTGAAATATTAATTTTTGAAGATAAGAACTCAACTCAACCAAAATTTATTTATCGACTTGATGAAAAGTTTAAATCTGGCCCATATTGGCATGCGGAAATTGAGGGATTAGCTGAAAATACTTTTTATGCCTATAGGGTCCATCAAAAGAAGAATAATATTAATAATGATTACTCTGAGAAAATTTTAATTGATCCTTGCTCAAGAGGAGTTGTTGGTTGGGATAATTATCAAAGAGAAAAATCAGTTACTCATGGAAGTAATTTAAATTGCGCTCTAAAAAGTGTTGTCTGCGAAAGAGATAAATTTAACTTTGAAGAGTATCCCAGACCAAAACATTCATGGGAGGATTCAATTATTTATGAATTACATGTTGAGGCATTTACAAAAAGTTATTTTTGTAAGGATCCTGATGAGGAGCAAAGTTGCTTCAAAAAAATTAAATCAAAAATTCCTTATTTAAAAGAACTTGGCATAACTGCAATAGAACTACTTCCAATATTTTGCTTTGATCCCAATGATTCTCCAAATGGACTTAGTAATTTCTGGGGATATAGTCCTATTAACTGGTTTTCACCTCATTATCAATATTTTTCCGATGAATCTCCCAAAATAATAAGAAATGAATTGAGAGCATTTGTACAAGAGTGTCATAAATTCGGTATCGAAGTCATCTTAGATGTTGTTTATAACCATACTTCAGAAGGGAATGAATTTGGTCCCACACTATCTTGGAAGGGGATAGATGAAAACCTTTATTATTTCCTAGATAAGGATAAAGGCTTCAAAGATGTAAGCGGATGTGGTAATACAATTGCTGCTAATAGGGGACTTGTAAGAAAATTAATAATTGATTCATTAAAATGTTGGGCCAATGAATTTGGGATAGATGGGTTTCGATTTGATTTAGGCATCGCTCTAACAAGGGGTGAAAATTTAACCCCTTTGGATAACCCGCCGCTTTTTGAAGATATCGAATCTGATCCAGAATTAACATCAATAAAACTTATTAGCGAGCCATGGGATTGTGGTGGACTTTATAAGATAAAAGATTTCCCATCGCGCTCAACCTACACATGGAATGGTCATTTTAGAGATGACGTACGAAAGTTTTGGAAAGGTGATGAAGATACTGCATGGAATATGAGTGATAAAATCCAAGGAAGTCCAAATATATATGGAGGGGCTTATAAACCTATCAAATCAATTAATTTTGTGAGTGCTCACGATGGATTCACCTTAAAAGATTTAGTCAGTTTTAACAAAAAATATAACTTTGCTAACAAAGAGCAAAATAGAGATGGTGAAAACACTAACAATTCATGGAATCATGGAGTAGAGGGCCCAACTAGCGACAATATTATTAAATCAATCAGAAAACAACAACAAAAAAATCTTCTTTTTTCTTTATTTATTTCTAAAGGAATCCCAATGATGCTTATGGGTGATGAAATTGGCAGATCACAAGGGGGGAACAATAATACTTGGTGTCAAAACAACCCTCTTGGATGGATGAATTGGAATAAGAATGAGCAGGATCTTGAACTTCTTAATTATGTAAAATTGCTAATTAAAATAAGAAAAAAATTTATTTATTTATTTAATCCCTCTCATATTAATTCAGTAGGATTAATAAATTATCAATGGCATGGAATAAAAACTAATAGTCCAGATTGGAGTAGTTGGTCTCATACCTTGGCTTTTAGCTTAAATAAATGCACTAGTAATCAACCTCTAATATGGATAGCCTTAAATGCATATTCAAAAGATATAAAATTTTCTCCTCCAAAGCCTTCTAAAAATTGGTTAAAGCTAATCGATACATTTGAATCATCTCAATTAAAACCTGTAATATTTAATGATAAATTATTAGAAGTAAAAAGTAGAAGTACCGTAATGCTTGTTGCTAATGAATTACTTGGTAATAATAATCAAATTGATTAAAGCGGGCGGCGGGAATCGAACCCGCATCATCAGCTTGGAAGGCTGAGGTTTTACCACTAAACTACGCCCGCGTAATGCAAAAATCATTACATTTGCAATAATACATTATCAAACAATCAACAACTGAAAAAGATTGAAAAATTCACACTCAAAAAATATAACTGGGTCAAGAACTAGATTAATGCTTTCTTATGGGTTAGGAGATGCTGGGACAGGACTTGCTAATGCTCAATTTGGTTTCTACCTCTTCCCCTTCTTTACTTGTGCGGCTGGCTTACCCCCATGGATAGCAAGTTCAATCTTGATGACTATTAAGCTCTGGGACGCAATGAATGATCCTTTGATTGGCTGGATGAGTGATCATACTCAATCAAGATGGGGGCCAAGACTACCTTGGATGATTGGAGCATCACTCCCTTTTGGGATTTTTTTAGCTGCAATGTGGTGGATTCCAAATGATTACAGCATCAAAGAAAAAACTTTTTACTACATATTTACATCAATCTTGTACATGACTGCTTATACATCTGTAAATCTTCCTTATGGAGCATTAGCAACAGAAATTAGTGAAGATGAAACTATAAGAACTAGACTTAACGCTGCGAGATTTACTGGTTCAATATTAGCTTCTTTATCAGGATTAACTTTAGGAGCAATATGCCTAACAAAAGGAGATATAGGTTACCTAACAATGGGAAGAATTTCAGGCACTATTGTCGCACTAATAACTTTGCTGGCAACTTGGGGTCTATCTCCATTTGCAAAGATTGCAAGAAAACCCATCAATAAAATACAACCAATAAAAAATCAATTCAAGCGTATTTTAAAGAATAAAATTTTTATAAAGGTGATCTATCTTTATTTACTTCTTTGGTGCGGATTACAGTTAATGCAAACAGTATCATTAATATATTTACAACAAGTCATGAATTTACCAAGAGGTATATCCTTTTGGATTATCATTCCTTTTCAAATCAGCGCTCTTTTAGGATTGCAAATTTGGAGTTTTTATTCTAATAAATATGGAAGAGTTCAAGCATTAAGAATAGGTGGATTTATATGGATCGGTGGCTGCTTGATCGCAATGATATTACCTCCATTGTCAAATAATTTTGAAATAAATTCTTTCAATATAGATTCTATAAAAATGCTAATTTTATTTCTAACAATATTATTTGTTGGATTTGGAGCATCAACAGCATATTTAATACCTTGGTCTTTATTGCCAGATGCTATTGATCATGATCCAGAGAAAGCCGCAGGAATTTATACTGCTTGGATGGTTTTATGTCAAAAACTAGGTATTGCTTTAAGCGTAGGATTATTCGGTTATCTACTTACTCTCACTGGTTTCAAGCAAGAAGCCTGTCAAGGACTTCTTGATATCACTCAACCATATTCTGCATTAATAACTGTAAGAATTTGCATGGGTTTAATACCTTCTATTCTTGTCTATTGGGGCCTATTAATTATGAGAAAATGGGATCAAGAATTAATTACAAACTAATCTAGAATTATGTATTGTCCAAAATTCTTAGAACGATTATTTAAAAGTCTGATCATTGGTGGGCAGGCTATTAATTATATTTTTCAAGGAAAAATATCAAAAAATGATCTTACAGAGCAATTAATGGAATCTGGTCCAGGAAGTTTTTTAATTGTTTTAATAACTGGTATCGCCGCCGGAACAGTTTTTAATATTCAAGTTGCTTCACAATTGACAGGCATGGGAGTATCTAGCGAAATTGGAGGACTTTTAGCAGTTGGAATGGCAAGAGAGATGGCTCCTTTACTTACTGCAACCTTAATGACAGGTAAAGTTGCCACTGCATATGCTGCACAATTAGGCACAATGAAAGTAACAGAACAAATTGATGCCATAACCATGTTAAAAACAGAGCCAGTTCAATACTTAGTTGTTCCAAGATTATTGTCAATGATAATAATGTCGCCCATACAATGTCTCCTTTTTTTATCTGTAGCATTATGGAGTGGTCAAATTTGGAGTACTATTTTTTATAACGTTCCTCCTACAATTTTTTGGTCATCTGTACGCTCAGGTAATGTAAGTCTCACTAGTTCTGATCTAACTTCAATGATCATTAAATCTATAGTATTTGGTCTGCAGATAGCTATCATTGCATGTGGTTGGGGTCTCACAACGAAAGGAGGTCCTAAAGAAGTTGGAACGAGTACTACTGGGGCTGTTGTAATGACCCTTGTTACAGTATCTCTTATGGATGTACTATTGACCCAAATCTTATTTGGATAGATTTATGATTAGCAAATCTGAGTCAAAAGATTCCGTAACAATCTCCCCATCTTTTCAGCTTCCAGTAATTTTAATTGCATTAAGCTTTATGTTGCTTTTTCTTAATATTGGAGTTTGGCCAACAATTATTTCTTCATCATTTAGTTTCTTCCTTTTATTACAAGCATTTACTTTAAGAATAAATATTACGAATGAAGATTTTGTGGTTTTACAATTAGGAAAAGAGATAAGAAGATTCCCTTTCAAAAATTGGATTGCTTGGAAGTTATTTTTACCTGATCTACCAGGCATTTTTTACTTCAGAGAAACCTCTAGTCCTCACCTTCTCCCAATATTATTCAATCCAAAACAATTGAAAGAAGAACTTCTTAAGAAAGTCGATTCTTTAGAAATTAGAAAATCTAGTATTTAGTTTTATTCAAACCCCCATCATTAATCAATAATAAAAAAATGATCGATAAAACATCCGAAAATAAACAATCAAATGAAACTGATGCTTCAATAAAAAAAGGGGAGGCAAATGGTAATAAATCAAACTCAAATAAAAAAGAAAAACAAATAATCTCAAAAAAGAAAACTAATCAAGAAGAGATTCTTAATGAGATTTTTAATGAACTTATTCTTAAGAAATCAAATTTAATGAAAGAAATTAATATTTTAGAAAAGCAGAAGAATAATTTAATAACTGATATTGAATCAAATTTTTCTGGAAAGTCAGATAATATCGCAAAAAAAGTTAAAGGATTTCAAGAGTATTTAACGGGTGCTTTACTTCATTTATCTCAAACTGTAGAAAAATTGGAATTAGTCTCGCAACCTATAATGGTTAAGCCATCGCCACTTGATGAGACTCAAATTACAGCCAAAAATGAAATAATTCATGTTCCTGCGTTATCTGATACATTCAAACCAGATGAAAAGATAATCAGAAAATGCTTTTCTTCATTTTGTAAACAACCAGATTTTTATGCTGAACCTTGGAAGTTAAGACGTAGTCTCGATAAAGAGGATATAGAAATACTCGATGATTGGTTTTTCAACATGGGAGGAAGAGGAGCTCTTGAGAGCAGAGGTTCAAGACAAAAAAATGCTTTATTATCAGCAGGTTTAATATCCATTTTAGGGGAATTATATGGAGATCAATTCCAAACTTTAATCCTAGCTTCTGAGCCAGAGAGGCTTGGCGAGTGGAGGAGAATCCTACAAGACTGCTTAGGACTTAATAGAGATGACTTTGGCCCTAATAGTGGAATAGTCCTTTTTGAGAGACCTGAAGGGGTCATAGAGAAAGCAGATAGACTGGAATCGGAGAATGAAGTACCATTAATAATTATCGATGGATCAGAAACTAATATTGAAATACCAATACTTCAATTTCCTCTCTGGCTGGCGTTTGTAGGCTCAGATGAAGAAATTTATGATGATTTTGAAATGAACTAATGGACCTAATTTTTAAAATTTTAATCTTATCTCTTTGCTATTTACTAGGATCCTTTCCAACGGGTTTTTTAGTTGGAAAGTATTTAAAAAATATAGATTTAAGAAAAATAGGATCTGGCTCAACAGGGGCTACTAATGTTTTAAGAAATGTTGGTAAATGGCCTGCTCTATTTGTTTTTATAATTGATGTTCTCAAAGGTTTTATTGCAGTCACAATTTCTCATATTTTTATTTCAGAAAGTATATATGAAGTATTAGCAGGTTCTTTAGCCGTTTCAGGACATATTTGGCCAATTTGGCTCAAAGGCAAAGGTGGAAAAGCAGTTGCCACTGGTTTAGGCATATTTATTGCTCTATCATGGCAAGTTGGATTAGCTTCTTTTGGAATATTTTTATTAGTATTAAGTTTCTCTAAGTTTGTCTCCTTATCAAGCATTACGGCCTCTTTACTATTACCTGTTTTTATGTTTTTAAATCTGGGAAAAATGAATCATCCCTACTTCATATTTAGCGTTTTAGTAGCAATTTTAATCATTGGTAAACACAAGGCAAATATTGCTAGGATCATAAAAGGAATTGAACCAAAAATTAAAGTAAAAAGTTAGATAAGACTATTGCAAATTTCTGAAAATATTTTATTGGGATTATTATTTTTAGTTATGGCTCTTCCTACAACAATTTTTGATGCTCCATTAGAAATTGCATCCACTGGTGACATAACTCTACTTTGATCATTAATATCATTTATTAAAAATCTTATCCCTGGAGTAATTAACATAAAGTCACTATCATATTTATCTCTTAAACTTTTAACTTCTAAAGGAGAGCATACACATCCATCTAAACCAGCATCGTAGGTTAATTTAGATAGGCTTAAAACATTATCTTCAATTGAAGATTCTCTATTTAATTCATATTTAAAATTATGTGGAGATAAACTTGTTAAAACTGTTATTGCAATAACCTCAGGAGGATTATTATTTATTTCTCTTGATCCTTTTAAAGTTGCTTCTTTTGAAAGTTGTAATGCTTTAAGACCAGCAGAGGCATGCAGAGAAATAATATCAACTCCTAATTTTGATACATGATAAGAGGCTGAGCTCATAGTATTTGGAATATCATGGAATTTTAAATCTAAAAAAATTTTTTTATCCATATCCTTAAATTTTTTTATAATGGATGGGCCTTCTTTAGTAAAAAGTTCTAAACCTACCTTAATCCAAGAAATATCAGGACAACCTTTAAGAAAAGATATAGCACCATTTCTATCCATACCATCAAGAGCAACAATTATCTTATCTGATGGATTATTTGAACTCATCTACTTACTTCTCAAATCTCTTAGTAATTTTCTTTCCAATTTGCAAAATTTTTCCAACCAACTCATCTTTAGAATTAAAAACAATATCCGGATCCAATATTTTTTTACTATCTAACTTAACTCCGCCTCCTTTTATTGATCTTCTTGATTCGCTACTTGAATTAAAAAGTTTCAAGAAACTGAGCAAATAAAAAAACTTTAATGGGAATTTTGCATTATTTAGAGATATCACTGGTATGTCAGTAACTTCTTCTTTTTCACCAAGAAATAATTTCTCACAATTTGACTGTGCTTCTAAAGCTGCCTCTCTCCCATGGAACAAGGAAGTTACCTCTAAAGCCATAAATCTTTGCATATCTCTTGAATCTTTATCCTTAATCGAAGATAAATTAACATCTGTTAGTAATTCAATATATGAAGGAACAAGACTATCTTTTAATTTTTCTAATTTGGAATACATTGATAACGGCTCTTCATTAATCCCAACAGTATTCATTTCAGATTTACTCATCTTTTTTACTCCATCTAAACCTGTAAGGATTGGAAGTAACATTCCGAATTGAGTTTCTTTCTTAAAGAATTTTTGCAAATCTCTACCTATTCCTATATTGAACTTTTGATCAGTTCCGCCAATTTCAATATCAGCTTTTACTTTCACTGAATCGTAGCCTTGCAATAGTGGATATAAAAATTCATGCAATGATATTGGTATTTGAGAATTATATCTATTACAAAAATCTTCTTTAGCAAGCATCTGACTAACAGTACTACAACTCATCAGTTGAATAATTGAATTTAAGTCTAAATTTTTTAGCCACTCGCTATTATGCCTTATTTCAAGTCTCCCTTCAGTCTCAAAATCTAATAATGAACGTGATGCTGGCTTACCTAAGCCTAATTGTTTTAAATAAGTTTTAGCATTTAGGTTAACCTGATCCTCTGTTAATTGAATTCTGGTTTTGTTCTTTCCGGTAGGATCACCTATTTTAGCTGTAAAATCTCCAATTATTAAAACAGCTGTATGTCCATTGTCTTGAAAGTTTCTAAGTTTTCTAAATAAAATACTATGCCCTAAATGAATATCTGCTCCAGTAGGATCAATTCCTAGTTTAACTCTTAACTTTTTACCTACACCGTTGTTATATCTTTCCAACTTTTTAGTTAAGGTTTGATCTGAATTTTGTAAAGGAAATAATTCCGATACTCCTCTAAATAACCAAGAAGGTAGATTTTGATCAGGAAGCATAAGAAAATAAATTAAGGTTATTAAGAACTTTGATCAAGTTCATTTTTCATTCGCAATAAAGTTTTATTCATTTGGTCAAACATTTGTTCAGGTGTGATACCAAATTGACTTAACTGCGTTTTCAGCTGTTCAACTGTCATTTTTGCTTGAAAATCCTCTGATAACTCAAATCTTTTCATAAAAACCTTATATCTATCCATAAGGGTTTCCATTCTTTTTATAAACATTTTTTTCCCCTCTCTATCAAATTTTCCATAGTCAGAACCTAATTTCATTAGTTCTTGATAATCGTTAAAAAGCTGCTTTGCTTCTTCTTGAACAATATCTGACTCAAAAAAACTCATTTAATTCAAATCAACTAAGGGGCAAATTTTTAAGACAAAAAATCTTAAAATTACAAAACTATAGTAATACAATTATAGTTTATAAATAATGTATTTAATAATTGCTTACTTACAATTAATATTCTAAAAAATCTCAACACATTGGAAGATCAAAACAAAAATAAAAAATCTTATAAAAATAAGCAATTTGAACTATTCCGATGTGAAGAAATCTTTGTATCAAACTATAGCTTAAAAAACAATATAAATCACTCACATAGTTCTTTTCTAGATTGGCGAGAAAAGATACATAAGCATCAACTCTTTATTCGCAATAATTTGAGTAATCTATCTTTACAGAAATCGCTATTCACAAATGTTGAAGAAAAATTTATAAATATAAATCCCTTTTTACTTTCAAGTATTTCTATAAACTTCTGGAGAAGTAACAAAGCAATTCACAATGGCCCAGCTTTGTACTTTGTAGTTGATAAATTAAATAACTCTGAAATTATTTTATATATAGGTGAAACAAATTCAGCCGATAATAGATGGAAAGGAGATCATGACTGCAAAATTTACATAAATAATTACAAAGAATCATTATCAGAAAATAATTTCAAAAGTCATATAGATATACGTTTTTATCTAGATGTTCCCAAAGAGGTCAAATTTAGACGTAAATTAGAACAGCAACTGATATATTTATGGTTACCCCCATTTAATAAGGAAACCAGAAATAGATGGGCAACAACTTTCACAACTAAATAAAAATTAAATTAAAACTTCGATAAGATGCAATTTTCAATTTTCAAAAATCCATTAAATACTTGGCAGGGTAATTCATTAATTCTTGGGATGTTTGAGGAAGATATTTTTCAACAATTAGAAAGATATAATTTAAACATTAATGCTAAATTATTAACATCCAAATTCCTTGAAAAAGATTTCAAAGGCAAAAAAGGAGAAATCTTAAAATTTGAATTTTTAGACTCGTATCTTAATTCTGTGTTAATTTTTGGATTAGGTAAAAGAAATAAAATAGATTATGAATACTTATCAAAGTCAATCTCTGATTGCTCTAGAAAAATTTGTGATGTAGAGGAAAAGAGCGGGATTCTTCTTCCCTGGGATGAATTAGAAAACTTTTCATTGCACTCGGCAGCAGAAATAATTCGATTATCAATTTTTAGAGATAATAGATTTAATCATAAAAAAGATGAAAAAGTTTCTCTTAAAGCAGTTGAATTTCTTGGTATTACTGACTCAAAAGAAATTTCTTTTAAAGAGATACAAGATATATGTTCAGGGGTAGAATTTGCGAGAGAGCTTGTAGCTGCTCCCCCAAATATTCTTACCCCTCTTGAGATGTCAAGACAAGCTATTAATATTGCAAAAAATTATGACCTAGAAGTCCAGATTTTAGATAGGAAAGAATGCGAAGATCTATCCATGGGTGCATATCTTGCCGTTGCAAAAGGGTCAGATTTAGAACCTAAGTTTATTCATTTAATTTATAAATCAAATGATGATATAAGGAAAAAGATTGCCTTAGTTGGAAAAGGATTAACTTTTGACTCTGGCGGTTATAACTTAAAAGTAGGAGCTGGTTCTCAAATTGACATGATGAAATATGATATGGGGGGAAGTGCAGCTGTACTGGGCACAGCAAAAGCAATCGGAGCCATTAAACCCAAAGGATTAGAAATTCATTTTATTATTGCTTCATGTGAAAACATGATTAATGGTTCTGCTTTTCATCCTGGTGATGTCATAACCGCTTCAAATGGAAAAACTATTGAAATAAATAATACAGATGCAGAAGGTAGATTGACACTCGCCGACGCTTTAACTTACGCATCCAACTTAAATCCAGATACAATAATAGATCTTGCGACCTTAACAGGAGCATGTGTTATAGCTTTAGGAGGTGATCTCGCAGGTTTATGGAGTAATAATAATCAATTAGCAAATGATCTTTTAAACGCAGCCTCTGAAGTTGGAGAAGGAATGTGGCATATGCCATTACAGAAATCTTATAAAGAAGGTTTGAAATCTCACATAGCTGATATGAAAAATACTGGGCCTAGAGGTGGAGGTTCAATAACTGCTGCTCTATTTCTTGAAGAATTCTTTAATGAGAATATTAACTGGGCACATATCGATATTGCAGGAACTTGTTGGGCAGATAAAAACAAAGGTTTAAATCCAAGTGGAGCTACAGGATACGGTGTTAGGACTCTCGTAAAGTGGATACAAAATATTTAAATATTTTTTGATTTATTCACTCCAAGCAATTGTTTTTTTAGCTCTTTCACCCCATAGTTGATCTAACCTTTTATCCCTGCCGCATGAATATCTATAAAATTTATACTTCAATTCATTATTCTTAGCAAAATCTTGATGATAATCTTCTGCAATCCAAAATTTATTTCGAGATTTTAATTCAACTTTAATCTTGTCTACTGATACACCAAGCTCTTTTGAAGCAGAGATTAAAGCATTTTTTGATTTGTCAGCCTCATCAAGATCCTCATAAAAGATAACCGGTCTATAGGAGTCACCTCTATCGCAAAATTGCCCTTCTCCATCTAAAGGATCTATATTTCTAAGGTAACTTCTTAATATCGTCTCTAATTTAATAATATTAGGATCATAATTTACTAAAACCACTTCTTGATGACCCGCATGATTTCCATAAGTAGGATTCAAAATATTACCTCCTGAATAACCGCTCATAACATTATCAATCCCTCCCAAAGACTCTAAATCATGTTCCATACACCAAAAGCATCCACCAGCTAAAACAATTTCATTTGCGTTTAATCTTATAGGATTAATGAATATTAAAATTACGATAAATAGACTGAATAGGTTTTTCATTTTTATGATTAAATTAAAGAGTCTAATATTTCAGAAGCAGCTCTTTGAACTACTCCCTTATCTCCTAATATTTTCTTCAAAGATTTATAACCATTTTTTATTTTGATCTTTTGATTTGGTTTATCCATTATTTGTAGAGATTTTTTTAATATTCTATTAACTTCAAAATCTTTCTGAACGAATTCAGGTACTATTCTTTTTCTCATTAATAAATTCACAGGTGATATAAATCTTACTTTGAATTTAAGAATATTCTTAGCAATGAAAGCTGTAACCCTACTTACTTTATAACCAACTACTTGAGGTACTCCATATAATGCAAGTTCCATATTTACTGTTCCAGACTTACAGAGAGCTAATGTTGCTAACGAATAAATAAAAGGTTTATTGGCTTCAATATTTCTTAAGCTAATAACTCTACCTTTTACATTATAACGTTGAAGAGCTTTTGCAAATTTCACCTCAAAGGTATCCCTGCATGATGGTATAAAGACTACTAGATTGGGATATTTTTCTTGTAATTTATTTGCCACTTTCATAAAAGTCGGCAAAATATACTTGATTTCTTGAGGGCGGGAAGCTGGCATCATTAAGAGTATATTTTCATTATTTTTTAATCTTAAATGCTTTCGAGATAAGCTTTTACTAGGAAGTTTATCTATTGAATCAACCATAGGATGACCTATCCAGGAAACATTACCTCCTCTCTTTCGGTAGAAATCTGCCTCCTCTTTAAATATTGCAAAGATTTTATTAGAGAAACTAATTAAATCAGTTGTTGAATTATTACCTACTCTCCATGCCCACTCTTGAGGAGCAATATAGTAGTAAATTGGAATCTGAATATTTTTCCTTCTTATTTTTCTCCCTATATTAATATTTGGGCCCATATAATCTATCAAAATCAAGCAATTAGGGGAATTTGAAATTAATAACTTATAAAATCTTTTTTGAATTTTTAGAGTAGGAACTATTAATGGTAGAGCTTCCCAAATACCTATTGCACTTATAGAGGTAGTATCGTGCATAATATTTACACCTACTTCTCGCATCCTTTCTCCTCCAAGTCCAAATATTTCTATAGGGATAGAGCGTTTTTTACTCTCCTCTATTAAAGCCCTTGCTAAAAGGCTTCCATGTAAATCTCCAGATACCTCACCTGTACTTATAAAAATTTTTTTTATCATATATTTATTGAGGGCATTGGCCCGCGTCTATTGCTGGATATTGATTGTTCAACAAAATCACATAACTTTTTGGAAGATAAATCCAATTGCTCCTTCTTTGCCATATTTAATGCTTTTAAAATAACGTAGTCTGATTTGAAAAGTAAATTCCATATTTTCAATAATAATTTTAAATCAAAATTCTTATCCTCCAGTAAACCACTCCTTTTAATCCCAACTCTATTGAGACCTCTTAAACGACCAGGATGTCCTTCTGCTAGGCAAAAAGGAGGAACATCTCTATCAACTCGAGTCATACCTCCGACCATAGCTAAATATCCTATATGAACAAATTGATGAATTCCTAAACAACCTCCAATTATTGCTTGATCATCAATTTTTACATGACCTGCAACCTGTACACTATTAGATAAGATAACTTTATTACCTAATTCGCAATTATGCCCAATATGAGTATAAGCCATTAATAAATTATGATTTCCAATAACTGTTTTTTCTTCGTTATTAGTAGCCTTATTAACAGTTACACATTCCCTAAAGGTATTATTATCTCCGATAATTACTTCTGTATTAGCCCCTTTATATTTTAGATCCTGAGGCTCTAAACCTAAAAAAACATTTGGGAAAATTTTATTATTTTTTCCAATACTTGTTTTGCCTTGTATTACAGAATTAGGACCTACATAAGTACCGGAATCAATAATGACATCTGGACCAATGATTGCCCCTTTTTCAATAACAACACCTTTATTTATTTGCGCATTTGGATGAACAGATGCAGTTGTGTCAACTATGATCTCATCAAACTTAGAAGAATAATTACTAAAAATATTTTCCATTTTTAATCAACTAAAGAAAACATTAATTCTCCTGAGCAAACAAGTTTTCCCTCAACATGAGCCTCACCTTTAACCTTCCCAAATCTTTTTCGTTTAATACTTAATAATTGGCAGGTTATTACAAGTTGATCTCCAGGAACCACTGGTCTTCTAAATTTAACATTATCAATTCCTGCAAAAACAAATAGGCCTGAGGGCAGATCAGGCATTTGCGTAACTATCAACCCTCCAACTTGAGCCATAGATTCAACTATTAAAACGCCTGGCATTAATGGTCTTTCAGGAAAGTGCCCTTGAAATTGAGGTTCATTTATGGTGATATTTTTAATTGCAACAGCTTTTTCTCCAGGGATATGTTCAATAACCCTATCTACTAGTGCGAAAGGGTATCTGTGTGGAAGTAAGCCTAGAATCTCTTCTATAGCAAGCTGATCATTATCAATAGATTTTTTATTTTCCAAAATAGTTTAAATTAATTTTTAAGAGATGAAGCCAATAATGCGTTTAAGGAATGAGATCCTTTATAAACAATTATTTGTGCCTTAGGTAACCCTACCAAAGCCAAGTCCCCAATAAGATCTAAAATCTTATGTCTTATTGGTTCATTTGCAAATCTTAACGGAGGATTAACCCATTTATCACCATCACAAACAAGAGCATTATCTAAACTTCCTCCTTTTATTAAACCCAGTTCCCCTAGTTCTTGGAATTGATCTTTAAAACCGAATGTCCTTGCAGGAGCAATTAGATCGACATAACATTTTGGATTCAAATCTATTATAAATGTTTGCTTTCCAATTGCTTTGTAGCTGAAATCAATAGTTGAAATAATAGTTAGTTTATTTGAGGGTGTGATCGCAATTACAGAATTATCTTTATTAAAGATTTTTGACTTGCTTATTTCTCTCATAAAATTTAACGGTTTAGGTACTCTTTTTATACCTACTTCCTCAAAAGCTCTTACCCATTCAATTGCTGAACCATCAAGTAGAGGGATTTCTTTCCCCTTTACCTGAATATGAATATAACTCATCCCACATCCAGCTAGTGATGATAATAAATGTTCTATTGTATAGAGATTTCTTTTACCTAATTTAACAGCAGTACACAACATTGTGCTTCCAATCAAACTCTGATCAAGTTTGTATATCTGATCTGGCTTATCGGCAAAAGATACATAATAACCCTCTTCTTCAAATGAAGATATTTTTACTTTTGTTTTCTCACCACTATGCAAACCTACTCCATCTCTAGTTATTGGACCAGAGAGGGTAAAACAGGAATCATAATTAGAGGGCCAAGAAAACACTTAGAATTTCCATCCAACGCCTAGGGTATAACGCATATTGCCACTTAGATCTTGAGTCGCCACATCAAATCTTAGTGGACCGATAGGCGTTTTAATTCCTAATCCACCTCCAAGTGAGTAACCTGATCCCTCTTTACTCAAAAGTTTTCCAGGTTTTCCAGGAACGTCATCTTGAGAACCCAGATCACTACCTACATCAGCAAATAATGAACCAGATAACATTCTCCAAATAGGGAATCTATATTCAGCAGTTGCTTCTGTAAAACTTCTACTTACTGCTAATCCACAAGATGGCCAGCCTCGCACAGATGAAGCTCCCCCCATGCAAAATGCTTCATATGGGGGCAATTCGCCTATTATTGTGCCAAATTTTAATTGAAATCCTATAGTTTGTGGACAACTATTAGCATCAGAATTTTTATCTCTACATCCTTTAGTTAGATTAATTAACTTAGTAGGAACAAACCATGCATATGAAGAATTTATCCTATTAAAAGTTGGAGAATTGTTACCTAAAGGTATAAATTGTTCACTACCAAATTTAAGAGAATTTCCTGATGTTGGATTATTTTTATTATTTAATGTATTCCTTGAAGCATTTGCTGCCACACTAATTAACGTATTTTCATCAGGGCAAGCTCCATCCTCTAACTCATAACCAATACATATAATTTCATTTACATTCGCAGTAGTTACATTTTTGGTTGCATAAGGTTTTTTATTGCCATCAGAATCTATTAGCTTTACTTCTCTAAAATTCATGCCCGCAGAAACTTTCCATGGAGATTGTTTAAATGGATCTCCCCCGTTTAATGGCCTAAAGAAAGTAAATCCGCCTCCAAATGTTTCTAGGACTACTGATGAAAATTTATCTGCGGAGGTGCTATTAAGATCATTTACAGCATAAAGCTTTCCATTCCCATCACTTGAAAATTCGCGAGGATAATTTCTACTTAAAAATATATTTGTCCTAAATGCTGTTCGATATTTGTCTCCTTTTATCCAAGGATCAAAAATTGAGAAATTATAAGTTGTCAGATACTCACCAAAATTAACATCAAGCGCGGATGACCAAGCTCGACCAAATGTATTTGACTCCTTAAATCCTAATTGTGCAAAAATACCTGATGCATTACTAAAACCAAGTCCTCCATTTAGGGAACCTGTCCTTTGCTCACTTATATCTAATGTAATTATCACTTTTTCAGAACTTAAAGGATCAGGGCTTAAAGACACTTTTACATCATTGAATAAAGATGTTGAATATAACCTCTTAATATCACTTTCTAAAGAAATTCTATTAAAAACTTCTCCAGGTATGGTTTTCATCTCTCTTTTAATAACCCATTCCTTCGTTTTTCCTCTTTTTTTTATTTCTTCATTAGCATCAATAAACCTTATCTTGATTTGTGAAACTAACCCCTCTTCTATTTGTAGTTGAACTTCCCCATTATCCAGAATCCTTTCTGGGCCATTAATTCTTGCTAATGAATAACCCCTCTCTTTGTACCACTCTTTAATAACGCTTAATCTTTTCTGAAAAACATTTAGATTTAATGTCGTTCCATAATATTTACCGAATGTTTTATCTACAAATTCTTGAGGAATAATTACATTTTCTTGATCAATTATTACTTTCTTTAATATTGGATTTGGAGTAATAGTTACTATAAGCTTAACTCCAAGTTTTCCATCTTCAGCTTTAAATTTAACTCCTG
>ALPF01000045.1 GCA_000291825.1 Prochlorococcus sp. W8
GAGAGAGACCGTTTAACAAATACGGAAGACCTCTTCTTGGTTGCACCATTAAACCTAAATTAGGATTATCTGGTAAAAACTACGGTCGAGTTGTATATGAGTGTCTTAGAGGCGGTCTTGATTTAACGAAGGATGATGAGAATATCAACTCTCAACCATTCCAACGTTGGAGAGAAAGATTTGAGTTTGTTGCAGAGGCTTTAAGCTTGCTCAGGAAGAAACTGGAGAAGTTAAAGGTCACTATTTAAACTGTACAGCTAACACACCTGAGGAACTCTACGAAAGAGCCGAATTTGCAAAAGAACTAGATATGCCAATCATCATGCATGATTACATAACTGGTGGTTTTACAGCAAATACTGGATTAGCAAACTGGTGTCGTAAAAATGGCATGCTTCTGCATATTCACAGAGCTATGCATGCTGTTATTGATAGACATCCAAAGCATGGTATTCATTTCAGAGTTCTAGCAAAATGTTTGAGACTCTCAGGAGGAGATCAATTGCATACGGGAACGGTTGTTGGAAAACTAGAAGGTGATCGTCAAACAACTCTTGGTTATATTGATAACCTAAGAGAGTCATTTGTTCCTGAAGATAGATCAAGAGGTAATTTCTTTGATCAAGATTGGGGTTCAATGCCTGGAGTTTTTGCCGTAGCATCAGGTGGTATTCATGTTTGGCATATGCCTGCACTTCTAGCGATTTTTGGAGATGATTCTTGTCTTCAGTTCGGTGGAGGAACACATGGTCATCCATGGGGTTCAGCTGCTGGAGCTGCAGCGAACAGAGTTGCTTTAGAAGCTTGCGTAAAAGCACGTAATGCTGGTCGCGAAATCGAAAAAGAGAGTAGAGACATTCTTATGGAAGCTGCTAAGCATAGTCCTGAATTAGCTATTGCTCTTGAAACTTGGAAGGAAATCAAGTTTGAGTTTGATACCGTGGACAAGCTTGACGTTCAAGGTTAAACCAGATTTAAAAATTGAGGAGAATATTTTCTCCTCAAACTTCTACAAATCTCGTTCTATTACGAGTAATTTCATTCACATTTAGATTAATTATGCCTTTCCAGAGCACAGTAGGCGACTATCAAACAGTTGCAACCCTGGAAACATTCGGTTTCTTACCACCGATGACCCAGGAAGAAATATATGATCAAATTGCATACATAATTGCTCAAGGCTGGAGTCCTGTTATTGAGCATGTACATCCTAGTGGAAGTATGCAAACTTATTGGTCTTATTGGAAACTCCCATTCTTTGGGGAAAAAGATCTTAACTTGGTTGTAAGTGAATTAGAGGCATGTCATAGAGCATACCCTGATCACCATGTGAGAATCATCGGTTACGATGCTTACACTCAAAGCCAAGGGACAGCTTTTGTAGTTTTCCAAGGACGCTAAATCTACTTTATGTAGTAAAT
>ALPF01000046.1 GCA_000291825.1 Prochlorococcus sp. W8
TTAAATCTGGTGATTCTTTATGAAAAGCTTCAATAGCTTCTTCTCCATTAGTTGCAGAAAAAACTTCGTAACCAGCCAATTGAAGTCTTGTGACCAAAACCTTGAGTACGGCTGGTTCATCATCAACAACTAATATACGTGCTTTTGACATAGATCTAAAGTGATTAACTAATTGGTTTCAAAGCGATAAACGCTTTATAAGATTATTTGTATTTAATCTAACAAGTAAAAATATAACATTAAGCACTCACATTGTTATATCTTCCATATCTACAA
>ALPF01000047.1 GCA_000291825.1 Prochlorococcus sp. W8
AGTTCGTGTTGATTTATCAACAGTCTGGAAGATTGCCAACCCGAATTTATCTATTGGAGAAGAATCAACTGTAAGAATTGGAGAACATTTATTTAGCGATTATTTACTTCCTTTCGAAGTTGCATCTGTACTTCTACTAATGGCTATGATTGGAGCAATTGTATTGGCTAGAAGAGATGTTTTCACCAAGGATATTTCGACTGGTTTACCTGTAGA
>ALPF01000048.1 GCA_000291825.1 Prochlorococcus sp. W8
CTTTGAATGATTTCAAAGACAAACTTAGTAAATCTAAATTAAATTTAAGACTTGTATTAAATGCTACAGGAAGGTTACATGGCGAAAAGCTTAATCCAGAAAAAAGATTGCAGCATATTAATATAGAAAATTTGATTGAGAGTTTTTCTATAAATGCATTTGCTCCTATCTTATTAGCTAAAACTATTGAAGAATTTATTAATAAGGAATTAGAGTTTAATTTTGCATCTATTAGCGCAAGAGTCGGAAGTATAACTGATAATAAAACTGGAGGATGGTATTCTTACCGAGCAGCAAAATCTGCGCAAAATCAATTATTTAAGTCATTAAGTATTGAATGGGCACGAAAATATCCGAAAGCTATTATAACTCTTTTACATCCTGGAACAGTAAATACAAATTTATCAAAACCTTTTCATAAGTTTGTTCCAAAAGATAAATTATTCTCTACTCAAAAGACATCAAGTTACTTGATTGATATTTTACGGCACCAAAAGACTACAGATTCAGGAAAATTTATTGCCTGGGATGGAAAAGAAATTCCTTGGTAAAATTTTATTTCATTAATAACTTTACTTCATTTAAAAGTAAATCAATTTCATCTTCTTGTGTTATTTGGTGAATACAAACCCGAAACCATTTTGGGTCTTCGATGACTCTTATCCAAATTTTTTTAAGACCTAATTTTTTAATAAATGCATTTTTGTCAATAACTCTATTTACGTTAAAGCTTACTATCCCATTTTTAAGAGGGCTTTTTAGGGCTAATTCAATATCTTTAAATTGATTTAATTCAAACCATAATTTATTACTCATAGCTGAAATAATTTTATTTTTTTTATTATTAGGGATATCATTTTCAAATAAAGATAGTGATTCTCTCAAGCCCGCTAGCAAAGGTATACAAGAAGTAGCAATCTCAAATTTTCTTGCATCTTCATGTAAAAGATTATCAGATGGTTCATAAATACCTTGCTCTTTTTTTAGGGACTTCCATCCAATTATTGTAGGTCTTGTTCTGCCAATAAATCTATCTGAAACGTAAAAAGCACCTAAACCTTCTGGACCGCATGCCCACTTATGGGAAGTAATTGCATAAAGATCAGAATTTCTAACCTTCTCCTCAATTTCTATATGTCCAAAACTTTGAGCACCATCAACTATTAAATAGGAATTTTTGTTAACTTTTTCTAATTCATTTTTTAATTCTTTTAAAGGTACCTCGTATCCGAAATTCCAAAGTACATGTGAGATAATTAATATTTTTGTATTTTTTAGGTATTTTTTATTCTCATGAATAACTAGTTCGTCATTTAAATTGCTTATTTTTTGAATTGGAAAAATATTTAATCTTAATTTATATCTTTGACATAATTCTCTAACTGCTGCAACAATACCAGGATGTTCGCAATCACTTATTAATATTTCATCTCCATCTATAAAATCTATGCCCCATAAAGGTAATACCATACCAGTAGAAATATTTTCTGATAAAGCTATATTTTTGATTTTTACTCCCATTAATTTTGCAATTAATTTCTTGGTTAATATGACCTCATTATTTATATATGGCCAAACTTTATTAGTAAAAGGACCAATCTCTTGTAATTTTTCCCAACTATTTATTATTTTTTTTAGGGAGGGGGTAGGTAGAGGACCTTGTCCACCATAATTAAAATAAATTTTATCTTTTAAGCTTGGTATTAATGATCTTAAATTGGTGGTCATTTATATTATTTATATATTGCCAACCAATGTTACTGTCCTAAATTCTATATCTTCAACTATTTTCCATGGTTCAGAACTTCTTTCAGCAAATTTAAGATTTTTAAATCCAATCTCTTTAAAATCACTAATGAATTCTGGTTCATACCAGGCTCCACTAATACATCCACTCCATAAATCCGGATCATTTTGTAATCTTAATGGTACTTTTTTATTAGAAACAATATCGCTGATTGCAATTCTCCCATTAGCTTTAAGTACTCTTTTAATATTTTTTAATAAGGACTTTCTTGATTCTGGATTAACTAAATTTAAAACGCAATTGCTTAAAATAATATCAACAGATGAAGATTTTATAATGGGATGATTTTCATTATTTAATTCGTCTAGCTTTTCAATAGATCCCTCTATGAATTGAGTATTTTTATAACCAATGTTATTTGCAACATATTCTATTGCATCTCTTGAAAGATTAAGCATGTCTTTGTTTTGATCTACCCCTATAATTTTTCCATCTCTCCCAACTATTTGGGCACAAATGAATGCATTTTTTCCACTACCGCTTCCAAGGTCTAAAACTACATCATTTTGCTTGACATATTTTGTTGGGTCGCCACAACCATAATCTCTTTCAATTACTTCACGAGGAATTGCATCTAGATATTTTGGATTAAATGATACTGGCGTACATAAACAACTTTCTTTCTCTATTGCAGCAGAACCATATCTATTTTGTATTGCATCTTTATGATTTAATTTATTGTTTTCAGATTCAGAATTACCGCAACAACTATTTGCCATTTTTAAAAGACTTTATTTTAATATAGCTAAAAAAAACCCCCCTAAAAAAAGGGGGGACTTACTCAATTACTTTTGGTAATTTACACCTCTGTAATTAAAATAAATTTTTTCATTATTAGATGAAACATTTGATTGTCTTTTTTTGTAAATGTTTCTTCTGTAGGTGAGCTCAACAACTTCCTTAGATGATGGTTTGTTGCTTTGTACGTAGGTTTTCCCTCGATAAATAAGTGTAGTCATAATTCGATAACAACACGGCTATCCCCCGTTCCATGGTATAGCTCGGACTGCGCTCCTTTTGGAGTGAACGAATAGTAGCAACGCTACATGTTTATTATAGACTAAATTTTTAATAAAAGTCTATAAAAATTAATTTTGATAGTAAATTTTTTTTTAATCAATATGTTATTTAAAGTAAATTTTGTAAAAAAATTAACGTATTTAGGTATTAATCTTTAATTTGGTAAACAAATTAAACTTTATTAGGTATGACTGGTTTTCTTTATTTTTTGGGTAACACATTAAGATGGCCCGTTTTGAAAACCAGAGAATTCATTTCTCTCCATGCTTATCTTTTAGTTATTTATTTAATAACTTATATTCTCAGCCAAAACGGTATAAATCAAGCTAATTTAGTTTTTACTCTTGGAATTTTAGCTCCACTTCTTATATCAATTGGTCAAGGTCTACCTGTAGATTGTTTAGATTATAAAACTGCACTTGCAAAAGAATTAGAGGGAAATTAATTAATATATAAATACTATAAAACTTGAACCACTTCACTAATTTCAGGAATCATTTCTTTCAATTTTCTCTCAATTCCCATTTTTAAAGTCATAGTGCTGCTAGGGCAACTTCCACATGCTCCCTGAAGTCTAACTTTTACAATTGGCCCATCAATTTCTGCAATCTCAACATTGCCACCATCAGAAATTAAAAATGGTCTTAGTTCATCAAGAACTTTTTCAACATTTTCATTTGTGAGTGCAAGAGTCTCAGTACTCATAATTTTTAATTAACTTATAATTAGAGTAGAAAATAATTTCATTCTTTGCAAAAAAATAAATTTTTATAATGATTACTGAAAAAAATTTTCTATTAACAGTAAATATGATGCAGTTCTAATTGGTGCAGGGATAATGAGCGCTACATTAGCGTTATTAATTAGTG
>ALPF01000049.1 GCA_000291825.1 Prochlorococcus sp. W8
CATGTACTTGCTGCAGTTAATAGTGAAGTTGATGCTAGTACTGCTACAGCAAAAGGTGTAGTTGGCGCATTTGAGTCTTTTTATAAATGCTTCCCTTCTGATTTGTCTAATGGGGTACTGGTTCATGGATGTGGTGCTGTTGGAAAAATAGTAGCTAGTGAATTAGTCCGAAAAGGGTTTAAAACCTATGTTGTTGATAAAGATGTTAGTAAGACAAATATCGAAGGAACGATTTCATTAGGTGATGATGCTTATTGGTATAAAAATAAATTTGATGTGCTTTTCCCTTGCTCTATTTCTGGTCTTATAAATACTTATAATGCATCTTTCCTTTTAGATAAAAAAAGCGATCATCCCAGCAGCTAATGCGCCCTTTATAAATGAAATTATTCCAAAGAAATTAAAAGAGGCAAATCTAACCATAATACCTGATCCATTGGTAAATGCTGGAGCAGTAATTGGAGATTCCATAGAGAGATATGCGCCACATGAGTGGATCAAAGCTACTTCTGAAAAAGTGTATGAATTCGTTAAAGATTCAGTTAGAAATAAATGTTTTGCTTTTCTTTCGCTCATTCAAAGTGGTTTAACAACTGAAGAAACTTTAGAATTAATTCAAAATGAGCAAGATACAATAATAGGTAAGACCTTTTTAGCTTAATGCAGAGTTTAGATCTTCCAAAAAATATTGATATTGCAATTGTGGGAGGAGGTATGGCTGGATTAAGTGCTGCTGCATCTCTTAGTGAAATGGGCGTTAAAAATGTTGCAGTTTTTGAAAGTTCAAAACTTGCCCATATCGATGGAAGTAGTTATGGGGAGTCAAGAATGTATAGGGAAATGTATTCGGATCCGTTACTATGTAAACTTGCTCAAGAAGCTAATAAGCTCTGGGCCTTACAAGAAATAAAATCAGAAAATCCTTTGAGAAAGGAACATGGTTTACTATTTTATGGCGAGTCTTGGAATGAAGAAACAATAGAGGGATCAATACCTGGCGCTCAAAAAGTAATGGATGAACAAAATATTCCATACGAATTTTTAAAATCAGATGAGATTTCTAAGAGATTCCCAATAAACGCGAAAGATGATTTTGTTGGCCTTTTTGAGCCTAGTGCAGGTGCTATTTTTAGTGAAAATGCAATAAAATATTGGATCAAAACTATTAAAGATAATGGCAATAATATTTTTGAAAATTGTCAAATTAATAAGATTGATGAAAATAATAGAACTCTGCTAATTAATAATAATTTTGAAGTCGCTTTTGATGAGCTTATTGTTGCATCTGGAATGTGGTCGAATAGCTTGCTAGAACCTTTAGGTTTAAAATTAGATGTCAAAATATGGCCAATGGTTTGGGGACATTATATTGTTGAGGAGAGTTTCATAAATGATTATCCACAATGGTTTTGTTTTCAAAAAGCCCGCAATGAAGATGGTGGTTTATACTACGGATTTCCTGTTATGAGCAGAAATAAAAATAATTTACCTAGAATAAAAGTTGGTATTGATTGGTCCCCAGATGAACTAGTAGGAAATGACTCTTCAGTTATGGATCAACCATTCATAAGACCTTTGAAAGATATGTTAGATAAATTTATTTTCAATAATCTGAATGGGGTAATCTCTTGTGATGAAATTTTTGTAAGTCCTTATACTATGACTAAAGATGTAAACTTTATCCTTGATAAACCGAAAGCAAATATAACTGTTTTTTTCGGGAGGATCTGGGCAGGCTTTTAAATTTGCTCCACTTATTGGAAAATGTCTAGCTGAAAAAGCTTTAAAAAAAGAAACTAGCTTTGATATTAATTGCTGGGAATTAAACAGATATTCCTTAACTTAAAGAAAAATTCCTTTACTTTGAACAAACATATGAAAATTTGGATTATGAAGGTATAAATAATTAAAAAATTCAGCAAGAAATACTATTAAACCAGCACTAGCAAAAAAAATAAATAAATAATTCTTTTCTTTCTTGAGAAACATACTCTAAATTCAACTTTTTTGATTTCATAGATGATTTATACTCTATTTATTTTCTAGCAGAAAAATTAATTGGCTTTTTAAAAATAAATGTTTTATTTATAATGATTTTAAATTTTTTTTATTATTTATTTAATTTTCTACCTTTCCAAGTCCATCCAATACCAGTGAATGTTTTATAAATTGAGAGAAAACTTATATAAGTAACTATCAAGCCTCCAATTCCATTTAGATACCATAAATCATTTGGGATATTATATTTAATTCTTAACCAATATCTTTTAATACCATATGAAGCTATTGCTAAAGCTGATATAAGAAAAGTAATATCAACAAGAAAAAAATCTTACATTTAATAAATAACATGTTGTGCAAAATATTATTATTAACCAAGGAATAGTATTTGATATCAACACAAAAATAGAAGCTGATATTGATTTAAAGATATTTTTATCTACTCCTAAAACCAATTCTTGCTCCAACCTTCAATTAATGAACTTAGATCACTATACATATTTAATGAAACATCTTTAATGGCAATCAAGAAATTTAATTTTAATTTACTGCCTTTTATTTTTTCTGCTAAAGCTAAATCTTCAACTACCTTATTAAATGTTCCTTGATGGCCTCCAATTTTAAAATAAGATTTTGCTTTAAAAAGCATAAAAGGTCCAGCTGCAAAAGCAGTTGAACTTTTAGGATTATTAGTATCTGAAATAGGAAATCCAATTATAAGTAAACTTGTCATTATGGGTTGGACAATCCATTCTGCAAGGCAATTACAATTAACTTTTGGAGCCAATGATAGTAAATCAATATTATCTTTTTGAGATTTTGATAAAGCATTAAAAATACATTTTTCGCTTACTTCGACGTCTGCATCAAGAAATAATAACCATTCTGAATCTATATTTTTTGTGCCTACATAGCATGCCCAATTTTTCCCTACCCAATTTTTATCTTTAGGTCTTTGACCTGCAGAAATAACTTTCATCTCAATTGAATTTTTTTATAAAATCTTCCTTAAAGTTTTCAGCTCTTGAAATGGTATTATCATCGCTTAAATCATCAACTACTATTATCTCTATTTTCGGACATGGTTTTTTTATTAAAGATA
>ALPF01000050.1 GCA_000291825.1 Prochlorococcus sp. W8
CCTACATATTGGAGATAATATACCTTTCGAATTAGTGAATGGCCTACGAGCAAGTTTTTTTTGTATCGGCCCTCTTCTTAGCATGCTTGGTGAAGTAACTTTAGCCCTACCAGGCGGATGCAAAATCGGCAAGAGACCTATTGATCAACATATAACAGGACTAAGAGAACTTGGAGCTATTATTGAAGTTAAGAATGGTCTAGTAAAAGCAAAAATTCAAGGAGAAAAGAAAAAACTTGTAGGTTCAAAAATATTACTAAGTTGCCCTAGTGTCGGAGCAACTGAAACATTAATAATGGCTGCAACATTAGCAGAAGGTCAAACAGTTATTGAAAATGCTGCAAGAGAACCAGAAATTCAAGATTTA
>ALPF01000051.1 GCA_000291825.1 Prochlorococcus sp. W8
AACTTTGAAAAAGATTTTGATGAAGTAGTTGATAGATGGAGATCAAAAGGGGTTAAAAAACTGCTTCATGCCTGTGTTGAACTTGCAGAAATTCCAAAAATCAAATTATTATCTAATAATTATTCAGAAGTTTTTTATTCAGTAGGACTCCATCCTCTTGATGCTAAAAAATGGAATAGCTCTTCTAGATCAATTTTGCAACAAGCAATAAGTCATGATCAAAGAATTGTTGCAATAGGCGAATTAGGTCTCGATTTATTTAAAAATAAAGATCTTGAAATACAAATGAATGCTTTAATTCCTCAGATGGAATTAGCTTATGAGTCTAATTTGCCAGTCATAATTCATTGTCGAGAGGCTGCAAAAGAGATGATTGATTTATGCAGAGATCTCGCTAAAAATAAGAAGTGCCCAAGGGGAGTACTTCATTGTTGGAGTGGAACTGTAGAAGAGATGCAAGAGTTTTTACAGTTAGGTTTTTATATAAGTTTTAGCGGTATAGTAACGTTTCCCAAAGCTTATCAAACTCATCAATGTGCAAGATTAGTTCCACCTGACAAGTATTTAATAGAAACTGATTCTCCCTTCTTAGCCCCTGTCCCATTTAGAGGTAAAAGAAATGAACCTTCTTATGTAGAAAATGTTGCCAAGTCAGTAGCAACAATAAGATCGACTAGTTTTAAAACAATTGCTAAAGAATCATCAAAGAATGCTGAAGAATTGTTTAAATTTGACTTGGTAAAGTGACTATTTATCTGCTAGGATAAAAAATTACTGGCAAATTTTCTTAAATTAAATTAAAGAACATATTCAAAAATCCTCTTTTCGAGTATGTATTTTAAAAAAAATTATGAAGATTAAAAAGGTAAAATCTTAAAAAACCCAGGATTCTATTGGATGAGCAGTAGCGCTTTACAAGTAACAAAGACAGTTACTTATTTACCAGATTTAGTAGAGGTACAGAGAGCAAGTTTTAAATGGTTTTTGGAAAAAGGTTTAATTGAAGAACTTCAAAATTTTTCACCAATCACAGATTATACTGGCAAACTTGAGTTGCATTTTATAGGCGAAGAATATAGGTTAAAACGCCCGAGGCATGATGTCGAGGAGGCAAAAAGGAGAGATGCTACTTTTGCTTCTCAGATGTATGTGACTTGCAGATTAATTAACAAAGAAACTGGTGAAATTAAAGAGCAAGAAGTATTCATTGGAGAACTCCCCTTGATGACTGAGAGGGGAACCTTCATAATTAATGGTGCTGAAAGAGTTATTGTTAATCAAATTGTTCGAAGTCCAGGCGTCTACTTCAAAGACGAGCAAGATAAAAATGGAAGAAGAACTTATAATGCAAGTGTTATACCTAACAGAGGAGCTTGGCTTAAATTTGAAACAGATAAGAATAATTTACTTTATGTGAGAGTTGACAAAACAAGAAAAATCAATGCTCATGTTCTTATGAGAGCAATGGGCCTATCTGATAATGATGTTATTGACAAGCTACGCCACCCAGAATTTTATAAAAATTCTATTGACTCTGCAAACGAAGAGGGTATTACTTCAGAGGACCAAGCTTTACTTGAACTCTATAAAAAATTAAGACCTGGAGAACCACCTTCTGTTTCAGGTGGGCAGCAACTCCTTCATAGTAGATTTTTTGATGCAAAAAGATATGATCTTGGAAGGGTTGGGAGATATAAAATTAATAAGAAATTGAGACTCACAGTCCCAGATAATATAAGAACACTTACTCATGAAGATGTTCTTTCAACGATTGATTACCTCATTAATTTAGAGTTAGATATTGGAGGAGCAAGTCTAGATGATATTGATCATCTAGGAAATAGGAGAGTAAGATCTGTTGGTGAATTACTTCAAAATCAAGTCAGGGTTGGCCTTAATAGACTTGAAAGAATTATTAAAGAGAGAATGACTGTAGGTGAGACAGATTCACTGACTCCTGCTCAATTAGTTAACCCAAAACCATTAGTAGCTGCCATTAAAGAGTTTTTTGGTTCAAGTCAGTTAAGTCAATTCATGGATCAAACGAATCCACTCGCTGAATTGACACATAAAAGAAGAATATCCGCTTTAGGACCTGGTGGTCTTACCAGAGAAAGGGCTGGATTTGCTGTAAGAGATATTCATCCTTCTCATTACGGTAGATTGTGCCCTATTGAGACTCCAGAAGGTCCAAACGCAGGTCTAATTAACTCTTTAGCTACTCATGCAAGAGTCAACGAGTATGGATTTATTGAGACACCTTTTTGGAAAGTTGATAAAGGAAGAGTTATTAAAACTGGTGATCCAATTTATTTATCAGCAGATCTTGAAGATGAATGTAGGGTCGCCCCTGGAGATGTAGCAACTGATAATGATGGTTTAATCCTCTCTGATTTAATACCCGTAAGATATAGGCAAGATTTTGAAAAGGTTCCACCCTTGCAAGTTGATTATGTACAGCTTTCACCTGTTCAAGTAATTTCTGTTGCCACTTCATTGATCCCATTCTTGGAACATGACGATGCTAACAGAGCCTTAATGGGGTCAAATATGCAAAGACAAGCTGTTCCCCTACTAAGGCCTGAAAGGCCTTTGGTTGGAACTGGGCTTGAATCTCAAGTAGCACGAGACTCAGGGATGGTTCCAATTACTAAAGTTAATGGGACAGTGGCATATGTGGATGCTAATGAAATTGTAGTTAAAGATGAAGAAGGAAATGAGCACGTACATTATTTGCAAAAGTATCAAAGATCTAATCAGGATACTTGCCTTAACCAAAGGCCAATAGTTAAAAATGGAGATAAAGTCATCTCTGGACAAGTTCTAGCTGATGGCTCAGCGTGTGAGGGAGGCGAAATTGCTTTAGGTCAAAATGTTCTAATCGCTTATATGCCTTGGGAGGGATATAACTATGAAGATGCAATTTTAGTAAGTGAAAGATTAGTTACTGATGATCTTTATACCTCGGTTCATATTGAAAAGTATGAAATTGAGGCAAGACAAACTAAGTTAGGACCAGAGGAGATTACACGAGAAATACCAAATGTATCTGAAGATAGTTTGAGTAATCTTGATGAAATGGGAATTATAAGAATTGGTGCTTTTGTAGAAAGTGGAGATATTTTAGTTGGAAAAGTAACTCCAAAGGGTGAATCAGATCAACCTCCTGAAGAGAAACTTCTAAGAGCTATCTTTGGCGAGAAAGCAAGAGATGTTAGGGATAATTCATTGAGGGTTCCTAATACTGAGAAGGGAAGAGTTGTTGATGTCAGAATTTATACCAGAGAACAAGGAGATGAATTGCCTCCTGGAGCGAACATGGTTGTAAGAGTTTATGTAGCACAGAGAAGAAAAATTCAGGTTGGCGATAAAATGGCTGGTAGACATGGTAATAAAGGGATAATTAGCAGAATTTTACCTAGAGAGGATATGCCTTACTTACCAGACGGTACGCCTGTTGATATTGTGTTGAATCCCTTAGGAGTTCCAAGCAGAATGAATGTTGGACAAGTATTTGAGTTGTTGATGGGTTGGGCTGCTTCAAATCTTAATTGTAGAGTAAAAGTAGTACCATTTGATGAAATGTATGGCCCTGAGAAATCTCATCAAACTGTACAAGCTTTTCTTGAAGAGGCTGCTCGTCAGGCTGGTAAGGATTGGGTTTACAATCCCGATGATCCGGGAAAACTTTTACTAATTGATGGTCGTTCAGGAGAACCATTTGATCAGCCAGTAGCTGTTGGTTATTCTCATTTCCTTAAATTAGTTCATCTGGTTGATGATAAAATTCATGCAAGATCAACGGGCCCTTATTCATTGGTTACTCAGCAGCCTCTTGGAGGTAAAGCTCAGCAAGGAGGCCAACGTTTAGGTGAGATGGAAGTCTGGGCCTTAGAAGCTTATGGAGCTGCTTATACCCTTCAGGAACTATTAACTGTTAAATCAGATGACATGCAAGGCAGAAATGAAGCTCTAAATGCAATAGTTAAGGGTAAACCTATCCCTCGTCCTGGTACACCTGAGTCTTTCAAAGTTTTAATGAGAGAATTACAATCTCTAGGCTTAGATATTGCTGTATACACAGATGAGGGTAAAGAGGTTGATTTAATGCAAGATGTTAATGCAAGGAGAAATACTCCTTCAAGGCCAACCTACGAATCATTAGGAACTTCCGAATATGAGGAGGATTAAACTTTTCAATAATTTTTAATTTACATATTTCACTATGACAAACAGCAACTTAAGAACAGAAAATCACTTTGATTACGTAAAAATTTCTTTAGCCTCACCCCAACGGATTATGGATTGGGGCCAAAGAACTTTGCCAAATGGACAGGTAGTTGGTGAGGTGACAAAGCCAGAAACAATAAATTATAGGACTCTCAAGCCAGAAATGGATGGATTATTTTGTGAAAAAATATTTGGTCCTTCAAAAGATTGGGAGTGTCATTGTGGAAAGTACAAGAGAGTTAGACATAGAGGGATTGTATGTGAAAGGTGTGGAGTTGAGGTCACAGAAAGTAGAGTTAGACGCCATAGGATGGGATATATTAAACTTGCGGCACCCGTATCTCATGTTTGGTATCTAAAAGGTATTCCTAGTTATGTTGCAATCCTCTTAGACATGCCTTTGAGAGATGTCGAACAGATTGTTTACTTTAATTGCTATGTAGTCCTAGATGTAGGGGATCATCAGGATCTTAAATACAAACAATTACTTACTGAGGATGAATGGCTTGAGATTGAAGATGAAATTTATGCTGAAGACTCCACTATTGAAAATGAACCATTTGTTGGGATAGGTGCTGAAGCTTTAAAACAATTACTTGAGGATCTTGATCTAACTTTAATAGCTGAACAATTAAGAGAAGAAATAACTCAAAGTAAAGGTCAAAAAAGAGCAAAACTTATTAAAAGATTACGAGTAATAGATAATTTTATTGCTACAAATGCAAGACCGGAATGGATGGTTTTAGATGCTATACCAGTGATTCCTCCAGATTTAAGACCAATGGTTCAACTGGATGGTGGAAGATTCGCTACCTCAGATCTTAATGATTTATATAGAAGAGTTATTAACAGAAACAATAGGTTGGCAAGACTCCAAGAAATATTAGCTCCAGAGATCATTGTTAGGAATGAGAAAAGAATGCTTCAAGAAGCGGTTGATGCGCTCGTAGATAATGGGCGCAGGGGAAGAACCGTTGTTGGCGCTAATAATAGGGCATTAAAATCGCTTAGTGACATAATTGAGGGTAAACAGGGAAGATTTAGACAGAATTTGCTTGGTAAAAGAGTTGATTATTCAGGTAGATCAGTAATTGTTGTTGGTCCAAAATTGAAAATGCATCAATGCGGACTTCCAAAAGAAATGGCAATAGAACTATTTCAACCATTTGTAATTCATAGATTAATTAGACAAAATATTGTAAATAATATCAAGGCTGCTAAAAAATTAATTCAAAAAGCTGATGATGAAGTCATGCAAGTTCTTCAAGAAGTTATTGAAGGACACCCAATCCTACTTAATAGAGCTCCTACTTTGCATAGATTAGGGATCCAAGCATTTGAACCAAAACTTGTAGGGGGAAGAGCAATTCAGCTTCATCCTCTTGTTTGTCCTGCATTTAACGCTGATTTTGATGGAGATCAAATGGCTGTACATGTCCCCCTTGCTCTTGAAGCTCAAACTGAAGCCAGAATGCTTATGTTGGCAAGTAATAATATACTCTCACCAGCTACTGGCGAACCGATAGTAACTCCATCACAAGATATGGTTTTAGGTTCATACTATTTGACTGCATTGCAGCCTAATTACAAAAAACCTGAATTCGGGCAAAATACATCAACATTCGCTTCTCTGGAGGATGTTATTTTTGCTTACGAGGATAAAAGAATAGGATTACATAATTGGGTTTGGGTGAGATTTAATGGAGAAGTTGAAGATGAAGATGAAGCTAAGAATCCTCTAGATTTAAAAGAATTTGAAGATGGATCTAAACTTGAAATATGGACTTATAGAAGAGATAAATTAGATAATGAGGGAAATTTGATTTCCAGATATATACTTACCACAGTTGGAAGAGTATTAATGAACCATACGATCTTAGATTCTGTATCTCAGACCTAATTAAAAAACACCTTTAACATTAATAGCTAAAATCATGACATCATCCAAGCCAAGAAAAAATTCAAGAGTTCGCAAAAACTCAAGAAACTCTAAAAAAAATACTCAATCAATAATGCCTCCTTTAGCAAAAACACCCCCATCTTTTAAAAATAAAGTTATTGATAAAAAAGGATTAAAAAATCTTGTTGCTTGGTCATATAAAACCCATGGCACTGCCATTACTGCAACCATGGCAGATAATTTGAAGGATCTTGGATTTAAATATGCAACTCAAGCAGCAGTTTCTATTTCAGTGGATGATTTAAAAGTACCAGAAGCTAAACAAGATTTAATTGGTGAAGCAGAAGCACAAATTAGTGCTACAGAAGAATGTTATAGATTAGGGGAAATAACAGAGGTGGAGCGTCATACTAAAGTTATAGATACCTGGACAGAAACTAATGAAAGATTAGTTGACGCTGTAAAAAATAATTTCAATCAAAATGATCCATTAAATTCTGTTTGGATGATGGCCAACTCTGGAGCGAGAGGTAATATGTCTCAGGTTAGGCAACTTGTTGGAATGAGGGGTCTAATGGCTAATCCACAAGGTGAAATTATTGATTTACCTATTAGAACAAACTTTAGAGAGGGTCTTACAGTTACTGAATATGTAATCTCCTCATATGGAGCCAGGAAAGGATTAGTGGATACAGCGCTTAGAACAGCTGACTCTGGTTATTTAACAAGAAGATTAGTAGATGTTGCACAAGACGTAATTGTGAGAGAAGAAGATTGCGGTACTGAACGTTCAATTGTAATTGAGGCTGAAGATGGAAAATTTGGTAATAGATTATTAGGAAGATTAACTGCTGTGGATATTCTTGATAAAGATGATGAAATATTAGTTGCAAAGCATACAGCAATAGATCCATCTATAGCTAAGACTATTGAAAATGCTTCAATACCAAAAGTAAATATTAGATCTCCATTAACATGTGAAGCCAATAGATCTGTATGTAGAAAATGCTATGGTTGGGCTCTAGCATATAATCACCTAGTTGATCTTGGTGAAGCTGTCGGTATTATTGCTGCTCAATCTATCGGAGAGCCAGGTACACAATTAACTATGAGAACTTTCCATACTGGAGGGGTCTCTACAGCCGAGAGTGGAGTAGTAAGATCAAAAATTGCGGGAACCGTAGAATTTGGGACAAAAGCAAAAATCAGAGGATACCGTACTCCTCATGGTGTAGAAGCTAAACAAGCTGAGGTAGATTTTATTTTAAAAATTATTCCTAAGAATGGTAATAAAGCTCAAAAGATAGAAGTTTCAAGTGGGTCATTACTTTTTGTTGAAAACGGTCAAGTAGTAGATGCAGATATAACAATAGCTCAGATTACAACTGGAGCTATTAAGAAAAGCGTTGAGAAGGCGACAAAAGATGTAATTTGCGATCTTGCAGGTCAAGTGAAATATGATAAAGCGATTCAACCTAAGGAAGTTACTGATAGACAAGGAAATATCACATTAAAAGCTCAAAGGCTTGGTAGGTTATGGGTTTTGGCTGGTGATGTATATAATCTACCCCCTAATGCGACACCAGTAATATCATCAAATAAGAAAGTAAAAGAGGGAGAAGTTTTAGCAGAAGCAAGTCAATTCAGTGAATTTGGAGGAGAAGTTCGCCTCAGGGATTCGATTGGTGATTCAAGGGAAGTGCAAATAGTTACTACTTCTATGACTATAAAAGATTGTAAATTGATTGAAGAAGCAACACATTCTGGTGAGATTTGGCATTTAGAGTCAGCTGATGGTGTTTCTTACCGTCTTAATACTATTCCAGGGAGCAAAATTAGTAGCGGAGAAATCATAGCTGATCTTGCTGATGATAAATTTAAAACAAAAACAGGTGGGCTTGTAAAATACGCTCCAGGGCTAAGTGTTAAAAAAGCAAGATCTGCAAAGAATGGATTTGAAGTAAGCCAGGGCGGAACATTATTATGGATTCCTCAAGAAACTCATGAAATTAATAAAGATATTTCTCTTCTAATGATAGAGGATATGCAATGGATAGAAGCTGGCACAGAAGTTGTTAAAGATATATTTAGCCAAACTTCTGGTATAGTCACAGTCACTCAAAAAAATGATATTTTGCGTGAGATTACTGTGAGAAATGGAACATTCCATGAATGTGATGATGAAGAAGTTTTAAAACGTTTTGATGACGAGGGAATGCTTATTAATCCAGGTGAAAATATTATGGAGGGGATTCAAAATGATGAAATTCTCTTTGTGCAAAGATTAGAAACTCCAAAATGTAAAGGACTTTTATTAAGGACAGTTGAAGAATTTACAATTCCTGATGAAGCGCAGTTGCCTGGTCTTGATCATGTGAAGCAGGATAAGGGTCCTCATTTAGGTCTTAAAGCAATTCAAAGATTAACTTTCAAAGATGGTGAATTAATCAAATCAGTTGAGGGTGTCGAATTACTCAGAACTCAATTAAGTTTGGAGACTTTTGATGCTACACCTCAAATGACTGTGGATGTTGAAATTATTCAAGATAAAAAAGATAAAGATATTAATAGATTAAGTCTTGTAATACTTGAATCAATTTTGGTTAGAAGAGATACAATCTCTGATTCTAGTCATGGTTCCACTCATACAGAATTGCAAATCAAGAATAATACTATGGTCAGTGCTGGTGACGTTATTGCTACAACTCAAATATTGTGCAAAGAAGATGGAATTGTACAATTACCTACTGCAATTGATGACGAACCTATTAGAAGATTAATAGTAGAGAGAGAAGAAGATAAAATTACAATAGCTTCAAAAGGTAAGCCAACAGTAAAAATTGGTGACCGAGTTGTAGATGGTGATTTTATAAGTAAAACGGAAAAATCAACATCTTGTGGAGAAATAGAAGATATTAATAATGATAATGTCACGCTTAGATTAGGAAGACCTTATATGGTTTCTCCAGATTCTGTATTACATGTCAGAGATGGTGATTTGGTGCAGAGAGGTGATGGATTAGCATTATTAGTTTTTGAAAGACAAAAAACTGGAGATATTGTTCAAGGATTACCTCGAATAGAAGAACTATTAGAAGCGAGAAGGCCCAGAGATTCAGCCGTCTTATGCAGAAAGTCAGGAGTTGTTGAGATAAAAAAAGGACAAGATGATGAATCTATCTCTCTTTCAGTAATTGAGAATGATGACTCAATTAATGAATATCAAATTTTAATTGGTAAGAATATTATGGTTAGTGATGGTCAGCAAGTTAATGCTGGTGAACTCCTAACAGATGGACCAATTAATCCTCATGAATTATTAGATTGTTTCTTTACTGACTTAAAAGATCAAAAGCCTCTAATGGAAGCAGCTCAAGAATCGATATCCAAACTCCAAAGGAGGATGGTTAATGAGGTTCAAAATGTTTATAAATCACAAGGAGTTGCTATTGACGATAAACATATTGAAGTTATTGTTCGCCAAATGACAAGTAAAGTTAGAGTTGAAGATGCTGGAGATACTACACTCCTTCCTGGAGAATTAATTGAGTTGCGTCAAGTGGAAGATACTAATCAAGCCATGTCAATTACTGGAGGAGCACCCGCAGAATTTACACCAGTACTTTTAGGTATTACTAAAGCATCTTTAAATACAGATAGCTTTATATCAGCAGCTTCGTTCCAAGAGACTACAAGAGTGCTTACGGAAGCAGCCATAGAAGGAAAATCGGATTGGTTAAGAGGTCTTAAAGAAAATGTAATTATTGGTAGACTAATCCCTGCAGGTACTGGCTTCAGTGGATTTGTAGAAGAGTTAGCCTCTGAGGCAGGACCTCATCCTGATATTCTTGCGGAGGAATCTGGAGGTTACAGGAGAGTTCAAAATCTTAGACCTGATTATACAGTTGATATTCCAACGACCGCTGCTGTTAAATCCTCGGCTATTTTAGATGATCCTAGTGATGAAGATTTAGAAACCACAAGAAATCGTCATGGTATTGACCCTTCTTCAAGTAATTTTGCTGCTTTTGCAAGACCTAATGCTGAAAATCAGTTTTCTGAAGATCAACTACCCGATCCTGCAGCTTTAGAAGGGTTACAAGAAGAGGGATTATTAACAGATGATTAATGAAGCTATTATGTTTTTCACCCATTAGAATATTAATTTGACAAATAATGATTAAACCAGAATTTATACCAAAACGAAAATTGCCTCGCTATGGCTTTCATTCTTATAATGAAAAACTAAATGGAAGACTTGCAATGATTGGCTTTATAGCTTTATTGCTTACAGAGTTTTTTCTAAAGCATGGTCTTTTTTCTAATTACTAATATTTAATTTGAAAAATCTTCTCGGCCAAGATTTAAAGTCATTAGAAAATATTGCTTCATATTTTGGAGAGTTACCTTTTAGAGGAAGGCAACTTTATTCTTCAATTTATAATTCCAATAAAAAAATAAATTGTATAGATGATATAAAGGTTCTTCCATCAAATTTCAGAACTAAGTTGATAAACGAGGGCTACGTAATTTCTGGTTTACGTTTAATAAAAAAGTCTGTATCTAATGATGGGACAATAAAACTGCTTTTAAGTACTCTTGATGAAGAGTTTATAGAAACAGTTGGTATTCCATCTAATAAAAGATTAACTGTATGTGTTTCTAGTCAGGTGGGATGCCCAATGGATTGCAAGTTTTGTGCAACTGGTAAAGATGGATTAAAGAGATCATTAAAAGTTGGAGAAATATTAGAGCAAATTTTATTTATTCAATATGAGATGAATCAAAAGGCTACAAATATTGTATTTATGGGAATGGGGGAGCCACTATTAAATATGGATGAATTACTTTTATCAATAAAGTCTATTAATAGTGATTTTAATATCAGTCAAAGAAAAATAACTGTTAGTACTGTTGCAATTCCTAATAAAATTGTTCAATTATCAGAATTTTCACTGCAAAGATTAGGTAAATGTCAATTTACTTTGGCTATAAGTTTGCATGCGCCAAATCAAGAAATAAGAGAGAAAATTATTCCAAGTGCGAAAAGTTATAAGATTAATTTTATTGTTAAAGATTGTAGAGAATTTGTTAGAAAGACAGGACGCAGAATTAGTTTTGAATACATACTTTTAAATAAACTTAATGATCAAATAGATCATGCTGATCAATTAAGTAATTTAATTAAAGGATTTCAATGCCACGTAAATCTCATACAATACAATAGTATTGATGGAGTAATCTTTGAAAGATCTTCTTCGAAGAACTCCCAAAGATTTAAAGATAGACTAGTAAGGAATGGAATAAATGTAAGTTTTCGTAAAAGTAGAGGTCTAGAAAAGAATTCTGCTTGTGGGCAATTAAGACAAAAAGTAGCTAATAAATAATTTTATTTAAGATAAATATTTTAAAAACTTAGTTTTAGAGCTAAGATAAATTTAATTTAAAAGTAACCAATTGAGTTTTATTAGAACAAAAATTCTACCAATAGCCATTGTAGGACTTTTTGGTGTTGCTTTTTTTGCAGTTAGTGCAAGAATTTGGTTGCCTGGAGATATGATGTCTCCAGCCCCTAATTAATTAAGATTTTATTTTCGATGGTTAATTTTAAAAAAGAAAATAATGATGATAGTTTAGCTGATATAGTGATAGATCCTGATGTATTAGCTAAAGAATTAGCCGTTGAGTTAGAGATAGATCCTTTAGAAGAAATTGATAATGATGGGTTTTCTAAAACTAGTTTAGATGTAACTTCAGAATGCGATCAAGCACTAAAATTTTTAAAAGGAAATAGAGAAGAGAGGATTCAAGGATTAAAAATATTTTGTGAATACCGCGATGAGAGAGCTTTTCCCTTTCTCTTGCCATTGCTAGATCAATCCTGCCCTGTAGAAAGAATGAGTGCAGTATATGCCTTGGGCAGGAATCCGTGTCCTGATGCAGTAACAAAACTTGTGAATCTTCTAAGATTTGATGACAATGCTTATGTTAGAAGAGCTACTGCATGGAGCTTAGCAAATTATGACAATCAAATAGTATTAGAACCTCTTATCAACGCTTTAAAGAATGATGTATCCTCTGTGCGATTGTGGGCATCAAGTTCTCTGGCTGAAATAGGAAGCGTTTCATCAGAAAATGCGCAATTAGCAGCTGAACAATTATTAATAAGCTTAAAAATAGATAATGAACCAGTTGTAAGGAGTAATTGTATCTGGTCATTATGTCGGCTTTATCAAAGCTTGAATAACCAATTACAGGAATCTTTTGTAGATGAATGTACAAAAATTGCTCTATTTGATAAAGAACCATCTGTTATGGAGGAAGCAAAAACCGCCCTTGATTCAATGGGAATGAGGGGATTTTATAAATAAAATATTTTAATAAAGAAATATTTTATATCCAATAATGAAAACAAAGTTACGTTATCAACTGAAACCAAAAATTTTAGTTATTTTATATAAAGTATAAGTACTTAGTGTCTTACTCTAATGCCCCAAAGAACGTTAAGATTCAAAATCTATCAAGATGGACGAGTTCAGGAATCTGTAGAGGGTTTCGAAGGCGACTCATGCAACAATGCTACAAAGAATCTTGAGGAAGCATTGGGAGAAGTTAAATCTAAAAGATTATCTGCAGATGCATTTACTAGTAATCAAAACAAAACATTCAACAAATTAAATAACGAATCAAATGTCTCATTTTAGTACTATCAAAACAAAAATCAGAGAAACTAAGCCTCTTATTAAAGCTTTAGATCACTTAGGCTATAATCCTAATCAAGATGAAAAGTTTGTAAAAGGTTATCAAGGTAAATTCACTGCTGTAGACATTAGTGTTGATCTTCCTGAGAGTACTAAAGTTGGTTTTAAGTGGGATACTAGTTCTAAATCATATGAGTTAGTAACTGATCTAGATCTATGGAAATATAATTTACCCGTAGAAAGATTTATTTCGAAAGTCACACAAATGTATGCCTACCACACAATAATTGCAAAAACAGAACAAGACGGTTATCAAATAGTTGAACAAAAAAATGAAAGAGATGGCTCTATAGAATTAGTTCTTACCAAATGGGAAGCTTAAAAATTGGATTTTGATCCTTCTGCTGCTTTTGGATTTATTGGAGAAACTGAGGAGGTTTCTTTAGACACTAATGTTTTAAAACATTCTATAAATTTAGATTTATCAGATGATTCCAAAGAAGACGTTTCAAAAGATAATAACTCCAACGCAACAGTAGCTTTTGATCAGTTTTTAGAATCGGATAGAATTTCTGGGTTTGAGCCTGTACTTGGGGGTGAGCTAAGAGAAAAAGCTATTTGGGTTGATGAAGCAAGTTGTATAGGTTGTCAATATTGCGTACATGTTGCTAACAATACTTTTATCGTTGATGAAGATCTTGGTAGAGCAAGAGTTATAAGGCAGAATGGAGATACCTTAGACACAGTCCAAGAGGCAATGGACACATGCCCAGTTGATTGTATGCACTGGGTTGAATTTGAAGATTTAGAGAGATTAGATGCAAGTTTAAATAGAGACATGTTTCAATCTTTAGGCAAATTACCTAGAGTTAATAGATATTAATTTGTTTAATTAAATAAATGAGTTTGCCTTATAGAAGGTTTGGGAGAACAAACTTAAAAATACCAGTTCTTTCGCTGGGGGGTATGAGATTCCAGCAGAGTTGGAATCATTTAGATTCATCAGAAATAACTCGTAAGCAAAGAAATAAAGTTGATAATCTTCTTAAGCTTGCAAATAAATATGGTTTTAATCATATAGAAACAGCACTTCATTATGGAACATCAGAATTAGAATTAGGTTTTGCAATAGATAATTCTTACAGAGAATCTATAATTCTTCAAACAAAAATCCCTCCTAATGAAAACATAAAGATTTTTATAGAAAATTTGGAAAATAGCTTTAAAAATTTAAAAGTTGCAAAGATAGATTTGGTGGCTATTCATGGTTTAAATAATGAAGAGCATCTATTTCAATCTATAAGAGAAGGAGGTTGCGTAGATGTTTTAAGAAGATATCAAAAAAAAGGATTAATAGGTCATATTGGTTTCTCAACTCATGGACAATTGTCTCTTATAAAAAAAGCAATATCATCCAACAAATTTGATTATGTTAATTTACATTGGTATTTTATAAATCAAAAAAACATAAAGGTAATAAATTTAGCTAAAAAATATGATATTGGTGTTTTTATTATTAGCCCAACAGATAAAGGAGGTCATCTTCATACACCCTCAAAAAAGCTAATTGATTTATGTAAGCCTCTTCATCCCATCGTTTTTAATGATCTTTTTTGTCTTCGAAATAAAGATGTTCATACAATAAGTGTTGGAATAGCAAAAGAAAGTGACTTTGAATATCATTTAGAAGCCGTATCTTTATTATCAAATACAAATGATTTTGTGCCTAAAATAGAAAATAGATTATTGCAAGAATCTATGGATTGTCTTGGGATGGAATGGTACTATAATTGGGATAAAAATTTGCCAAAATGGTATGACACCCCAGGTATGATTAATATACCTGTATTACTTTGGCTCTCAAATTTAATTGAAGCTTGGGATATGAAAGATTTTGCAAAGTCAAGATATCAACTCCTTGGAAACGGGAGTCATTGGTTTCCCGGCAACAATGCTAATTCGCTTGATACAGTTATTACTGCAGATGAATTAATTAATTTATTAGAAAACCACATTAACGCAAAAAAAGTCATTTCTAAATTAAGATTTCTTAAACATAGTTTTGGAAATAATCAAATTCAAAGATTATCAATTAATTAATTACCTAATGGGTATTTACTTGGTTTTCCAATTCCTCTTGGATAAGAAATTGGACAATTCCCTTTAGATTTAATAAAAATTACATTCCTTTCACCTTTACTTGCTGGTAATTGTTTAAACTTTATTTTATTTATTTTTCCATTTAATAATGTCACTGCCTTTTTTAATTTATTATGATCGGTTTCTTGCCATTTACCACAAAATATTAATCCTAATCCATTTATCTTTAGTAGTGGTAAAAGATATTCTGAGACGGTAGGTGCGCTGCTTACAGCCCTTGCAGTACCGATATCGAATTTATGTCTAAATTCTAAATTATGGCCTATTTTTTCAATGCGGTCATTAATAATATGAATTTTGTTTTTAAGATTCATACTTTCAACAATTTGTTTAAGAGCATTTGTTTTTTTCAATGAAGAATCTACTAAATATACTTCTGAAGTTGGATGTATTATCGCATAAGCCAATCCTGGGAAACCGCAACCTGATCCAATATCAATAAATTTTTTATTTTCAAATAATTTATTTGAATCCTTAAAAAAAGGCCAGACACTATCATAAACTTGTGATACCCAATAATCATTTCCGTCTATAAGTCTTGTAAGGTTTGATATTTTATTAAGTTTTTGAATTAATTCTTTTAATCTTGAAAACATTTCTAATTCATGTTTAGTAAGTAAGTTTTCTAATTCTTTTTGATGTGATATTTGAATCATATTTTTAACTAAAATTTTAAATTTTTTGTGACCATATAGTGTTTTTACTTTATATAGAATAGATTACAATTGTTATAAAAAAAATTATTTTGAAAGGGGAAAAAAATTATTATAAAATTTTAGGTGTTCATGAAAAGGCTTCAAGTCATGAATTGAGAAAAGCTTTTTGTAAATTAACTAAAGAATTACATCCAGATACTACTTCATTAAATTTAGAAGATGCCAAAATAAAATTGCAAACAGTTTTGGAAGCCTATGAAAATTTAAATAATCCCAATCTTCGCAACCTTCACGATAATAGAATAAAAAATGTTCTTGTTAATGATCAAGAGAAAAATTTAGATAATTTAAATTCTTATGCCGAAAATTTAAAAATATCTAACTCAATTGGTAATAGAAGACCTTTCTCTAATGGAGAAATGTTCTCATTATTTTTATTAGTAATAGTTATATTTTTAAGTTTAATGTTTGCTTTATTATTTGCAAACTTTACTGGCAAAGAATTTAATTCAATACCAATGTGGTTAATAAAATAAAAAATAATTTATTTATAAAATGAATTCTTCTGAAACTCCCATTAATCAATACTCTTTAAACTCCTTAGAGTTATGGTTAACAGAATTAGGAGCAGTTCCCGACTCTAGTAACCCTTCAAGATGGATTTTGAGACTTTATAACTGGGAAGCAACAATTAATTTTGAACAGGAAGATTTATCTATAATTTGGAATAGTGAAGGGCATATTACTAAAAGAATGTTTTCATATTGTATTAATAGAGCTGATGTTGAGAATGCAATTTTGCAAGGTCCCTAATTAATATCTAATAATATTTGATAAATTATGTCATAGCTTCTTTCTAACTGTTTTTCAGTAATGCAAAGTGGTGGTAATAAATATATAACATTTCCCAGAGGTCTAATAAATAAACCCTTCTCAATAGATAAAGCTTTAATTTTTTTACCAATATCACTAAAATAACCGGAATTTTGTTCTACCTTCAAGTCAAAAGCTGAAATTGTTCCACAAATTCTTATTTTTTCTACATGAGATAATTTTTTTATTTTATTGATTTGTTCTAAGTGCCTGCATTCAAAATTTAAATATTTATCGGGTTTACTTTCTAAAAGATCTAAGCTGGCATTAGCTGCAGCACAGCCTAAAGGATTTGCTGTAAAACTATGACCATGCCAAAAAGTTTTTAAAGGGGAATTGCTAATAAATTTCTTAAAAACTTCTTCTTTGGCTAATGTTACTCCCATAGGTAAGAATCCTCCTGTTAATCCTTTTGATATTGCAATTAAGTCAGGATCAATTTCGGCCTTTTGGAATGCAAATAAACTTCCTGTTCTTCCAAAACCAGTTAATACTTCATCAGCAATTAATAGTGAGTCATATTGTTTTACTAAATTAGAAACCTTTTTTATGAATTCTGGTCTTACCATATTCATGCCACCTGCACCTTGAATTAAAGGTTCAAGGATAACTGCAGCAGTGGGAATTTGAAGTAAAGTTTCTAATTGTTTGAGAGCAATTGCCTCTTTGTTATGAACTTGATCATCATCTATCCAGGTTGATGGCCATTGGACTCTTTGAACAGGAAACATTAAACTTTCAAAGCTTTCATTAAAAATATTTCTTTCTCCTACTGACATAGCACCAAATGTATCGCCATGATAGGCTCCTTCAAAAGCAATAATTTGATTTCTTTTATCATTTTTATTTTGCCACCATTGATAAGCTATCTTAAGAGCTACTTCTACAGCTGTAGATCCATTATCAGAAAAAAATAATCTATCTAGATTTGTGATTTTACTTAGTCTTTCTGATAACTTTTTAGCTTGTGGATGTAAAAAATCTGCAAAGATTATTTGTTCAAGTTCTTGAGCTTGTTTTGCAATTTCTTTTGCAATATATTCATTGCTATGGCCATGAAGTGTTACCCACCAACTACTTATTCCATCAATTAATTCTTGATGAGAATTTTTTGTATATATAATTGCATCTTTAGCGTGACTTACCTCTAGTTGTGGATTACTTGTTTTAATCTGTGTAAATGGAGGCCAAATATTTGGGTGCCAATTTTTAAGAAAATGTTCACTGTTTTGATCGGTCATCAAGTTTTGCTTAATTAATGATAGATGCTAAATTTTTTTCTATATTTAGTTCTTTCCATAGTCTATCTAAATTATTTTTATCTATATTATTTAGTCTTGGAAATTCAGTAATAATTGGCAATTTGCTAAATTCCCTTAGAGTTTTTGGATTATCCAAATGTTTTTCACCATTAATTATTAACCCTAATATTTTTATATTTCTTTTTTTAAGAGCTTCTATAGTTAATAAAGTATGGTTCAGAGTTCCTAAAGAACTTCTGCAAACAATTATGACAGGCAAATTCCAATTTTGTATTTGGTCAATTTGTAAAAAATTTCTCGTAATAGGTACCATTAATCCACCAGCAGTTTCAATAACAATAGAACCATCAATTTTTGGTAAGTTTAATAAGTTTATATCAATTTTCTTTCCATCTATTTCGGCAGCCCAATGGGGAGATACTGGTTTTTCAAAAATATAAGCTTCCTTCAAAATATTTTCTTTTTTTATTCCACTCAATCTTAAAATTGTCTGACTATCGGTTTCTGTCTCTAATCCGGATTGTATTGGTTTCCAGTAATAAGATTTTAATCCTCTTACGAAAAATGAACTTATTAGAGTTTTTCCAACATCTGTATCAGTGCCGCAAATTATAAATTTAAGATTATTTTTAAAGCTCATTTTTTTTTAAAATTAAAATTCCTATTTCCCATGTTAGGTCTACTTTCTTATTCTTGTTTCTAGGCCAATAATTTTGCATCAATCTTAATTCTTGAACAGTTTTTCTCTTCCGGGGCGTATATTGAGCACCCATATTTATAATATTTCTAAATAAATCAAAAACGTTGTCAAATTCTTCTTTATAAGAAACTGTATCTAACTTGATTATTTCATTCTTTAAAAATATATCCGCTAATTCTTGAGTTTGGAGGAAATTAATACCGCTATATTCAATATTTTTTTCCTTACACGTTAATCTCCATTCAGGAAAGCATCTATTTGTAGGAACTGATACTATTAAATAACCTCCTGGCATAAGTAGATCAAACCAATTTTTTACTTTTAATTTTGGTTCATTTAGCCAATGTAAGCAAAAATTGGAAACAATAAGGGATGTTTTTTTATCGGAGAGAGGTAAATCATTATTTAAATCCCATAATAATTTTTTACTTTTATTTTTATTTTTGAAAAGCATGTTTGCGCTAAAGTCAACTCTAGTAACCTTTTTTTGGGAAAATTCCTCTATCTTATCTGCTAAAAATCCTGTGCCAGATCCAAGATCATACCAATCCCCTACTGGAATTTCAAGTCTTTTTAGTTGATGAACTATTCTATTACAAAAATATTTTTGAATTAAAGAATAATGCGAATAATCTAATGCAGCATTATTAAAGTTCTTTTTATTAGTTCGGTTGAAAATTTATCAATCATATTTATTTTCAATCCAATTATCAATTAAATTAAAAATTTTATAATTATTAATTATATGCCCCTGATTCTCAATCTCTAAAATCCTTGGTTTTTTGTTTGCGTTTTACTCATTAATTCAATAAAATTTGTTGAAGAATTATTATTTAAAATTCGATCACTAACAGATTTTATTATTAATATATTACAATCTTTAGAAACTAATAAGGGTGGTTTGTTAGTCATCAATAATTTATCAAAATCACTTTTTAAATTAGATATATTTGCTTTATCAAATTTACTAGAAATTGTTTCTTGAAAATTTAAATTAATTTCATTTGGAAAAAATGAGTTTTTATAAAATTCATTAAGCATAGGTTTAATTTCTTGATTATTTAATTTTTTTTTCATTCTTTCCAGTGTTTTTATTATTAATTTTCTATCTTTATTATCAGGTATAAATTGATAAAAGGAATTTATAAATATTGCATGTGAGGCATTTATAAGAGTATTTTTATCTATTAAATGTATTCCTAATGAATGAATGATTATAATATTTTTTCCTTTGCTTGAATTATTATTTATCCATTTTGGAGATACTAATGTTTTATTAAAATAACCTCTTTCGCCATCTTGCCATATCCACTTATTATTTATATATATTTTTTTTAATTCTTTCCATAAACTGCTATCAAATGCCCAACCATGTTGTGAGATAATTTGGTTCATTTAAAATTTTTTTAAAGCTAAAATAAATTGCTTTAGAATCTTTTTATTTAAAGTTCTTCGTATAGTAATTCTTATCCTTGATTGCCCATAAGGAACAGTTGGAGGTCTTATCCCAATAGCTAAAAAACCATTCTCCTCAAGATATTTTTGCAGGAGCATTGTTTGATCTTCATCACCAATAATTATTGATAAAATTTGGCAATCTCCTTTTATTGCGTATTTATTAAGTTTACTAATTTCATCTTTCCATTCTTTAGAAGTACGTATAAGATCTCTCCCCCATGTTTTGTTTGTTTTTATCTTTTCAAGTGATTTAAGAGCTCCTGCAGCAAGAGTAGGCGCTAAAGCTGTTGTATATCTAAAAGCCCCACAAGTTTGAATGATTTGATCAGCAACTTTTGAATTACATGCAAGAAATGCCCCACCGCTTCCAAATGATTTGCCAAGAGTTCCACTAATCATGGTTATATCATTAGTTAATTTATTACATAATCCTTTACCTTCATTTCCCAATATACCTATAGAATGAGCTTCATCTACTAGTAATTTCACGCAATATCTTTTACAAATTTCTGAAATTTCTTTTATTGGTGCAATACTACCTTCCATACTATATAAAGATTCTACAACTACTAAGATTGATTTTTTTTGTGAAGAAAATTTTGAGAGCTTTTTTTCTAAATCATTTAAATCATTATGCAGAAATCTAATCAGTTTGGATCCAGAAGTTTGCGCACCAACTAAAAGAGAATTATGTATAAGTTTATCTGCAATTATAATACTATTTCTATCAGCAAGAGTTTGAATAGCAGCTATGTTTGCTTGAAATCCACTTGGGAATAGAAGTACTTTTTCTTGATTTAGCCATTCGGATAATTTTTTTTCTAATAATTCATGAATCGGTCTAGAACCACTAATGAATCTAGAACTTCCTGATCCTAGTCCTTCTTTAAGACTTAAATTGTAAGCCGCATTTATAATATCTACATCTCTACTTAAACCAAAATAATCATTACTGCATAAGTCAATTAGTTCTATTAAAGGGATATGTTTTAAATCACAAAATGTGTATTCTTCTTTACCCAATGATAAGGTTCTAAGTTTTCTAATTCTGTTAGAGGGAATTTTTTTAAGGTTCATTTTGATTATTTCAAAAGAAATTTAATACAAAGATATTGATTTTATTATTAATGATTGCACAATAATTATTGTATTTATTAGTATTTAAGTAGATCATATTTTAAGTAGTTAACTCGTCCTTTTCTCATTCTGAAATAATAAATAATTTAGAGGAAATTTTTCCATTTCCTCTAGATGATTTTCAAGTTGAAGCAATAAGAGCAATTAATAGTGGTAATTCTATTGTACTTACTGCGCCAACAGGTTCCGGTAAAACCATTTTAGGGGAATTTGCTATACATAGGGCTTTATCTCATAAAAGTAGAGTTTTTTATACCACTCCATTAAAGGCTTTATCAAATCAAAAATTTAGGGATTTTTCTTTTCAATTTGGAGATAAAAAAGTAGGACTATTAACTGGTGATTTAAGTATCAATAGGGATGCCCCTATTTTAGTAATGACAACAGAAATCTTTAGGAATATGCTTTATGGTGAATTTGATGATTTAGATGATCCTTTAATAAATTTAGAGTCCGTTATACTTGATGAATGTCATTATATGAATGATCCCCAAAGGGGAACTGTATGGGAAGAAACTATTATTCATTGCCCTACAAGAACTCAAATAATAGCGCTATCAGCAACAATAGCCAATTCTAGTCAATTAAATAACTGGATTAATAAGATTCATGGACCTACTGTTTTAATAAATAGTTATATAAGACCAGTACCATTAGATTTTTTATTTTGTAGTGCAAAAGGATTACATCCACTTTTGAACGAAAAAAGGAATGGCATACACCCTAATTGTAAAGTTTGGAGAGCACCAAAAGGGCAAAAGAAGAGAAGTAAATATGGACGTGTTAATCAACCGAAATCTCCCCCAATATCATTTGTTGTTGAAAAGCTTGCAGAGAGAGATTTGTTGCCAGCAATATATTTTATTTTTAGTAGAAAAGGTTGTGATAAAGCAATTGAATATATAAAGGATTTATCTCTTGTTAATTACTCTGAGGCTAATAAAATATCTCAAAAATTAAGTCTTTATGAAAAAAATAATAGAGAAGCCATCAAAAATAAAATACATTTTGATGCTCTTAAAAGAGGTATAGCATCGCACCATGCTGGATTACTTCCTGCATGGAAAGAATTAATAGAGGAATTATTTCAAGAAGGATTAATTAAAGTTGTATTTGCTACAGAAACTTTAGCAGCGGGTATTAATATGCCAGCAAGAACAACAGTAATTTCTTCACTTTCAAAACGCACGGAAGATGGCCACAGGCTTTTGTTTAGTAGTGAGTTTTTGCAAATGTCAGGGAGGGCAGGAAGGAGAGGTAAAGACAAACAAGGATATGTTGTAACAGTACAAAGTAGATTTGAAGGGGCTAAAGAAGCTTCTGAATTAGCTGTTAGTAAACCAAATGATTTAATTAGCCAATTTACTCCTAGTTATGGAATGGTTTTAAATCTTTTGCAAAACTATAATCTTGAAAAATCAAAAGAGCTAATAAAGAGAAGTTTTGGCAGTTTTATTTATATGGAAGATTCATCACAAGATAATAATAAAATTAGTATTTTAGAAAAAGAATTAAAAATCTAAAAATATAACTAAAAATATTTCATGGAATGATTTTGATAATTATGAAAAATTAAAAGGTCGTATTAAGGAGGAGAGAAGATTATTAAAGATTTTAGAAAAACAAGCCTCAAAGAAATTAATTGAAGAAATAGTAATTGCGGTTGAATTTCTAAAAATTGGAAGTTTGATTTCGATAAAAGTTCCGCAAATAAATAGAAAAATTTTGCCTGCGGTTATTTGCAAAAAAAACTATAAATCAAAAAAAATAATTAGTTTACTTTGTTTAACAAGTAATAATATTTTTATTCTGATAAAACCAAATTTCATAGTAAATATTTTTCCTGATATAGATAATTTAGATATTTCAAACTTAGATATACCAGAAATGTTTTTCTCAGGTGAAATTTTTCGAGGTGATGAAAGCTCAAAGCTTTTTGTTGAAAAAATTATATCTATATCAAAAAAATCATGATCTTATTACACCACAATATGATTTAGCACTTGAGGTAAAGAATCAAAGTAATTTAATTAAAGAATTAGAGTATGAAATAGATAAACATCCTGTAGATAAGATTGGTGATTTTAAAAAATTAAAAAAATATAGAAATAAAATTATTCTTATAGAAAAAGAGATTAAGGAAAAAAATAAAATTTTTGAAGATAAAGAAAATTATAATTGGAAGAAATTTACAGATTTAATTGAAATATTGAATTATTTTGGATGTTTAGAAAATTTAGATTTAACTAATCTAGGTAAATCTATCAGTACATTAAGAACAGAAAATGAATTATGGGTTGGGATGGTATTAGTTAGTGGTTATTTGGATGATTTAGACCCTCCTGAATTAGCTTCAGTTATTCAAGCTATATCTGTTGAAGTGAGAAGACCAGATAATTGGTGTAATTTTAAATCTTCTATGAAGGTTAATGAGGTTTTAAATGAATTAGAGGGAATAAAAAAATTAATAATTAATCAGCAAAGTATATATATGATTGATGTCCCTATCCATTTTGAGAAAGAGTTAACAGGAATAATATCAGAGTGGGCTAAAGGAAAAAAATGGAGGGATATTGTTTTTAATACCTCTTTAGACGAAGGAGATATTGTAAGGATTATGAGAAGGACAATTGATATCCTTTCTCAAATTAAATATTGTTTAGGTGCAAGTAATAAACTTAAAAGAAACGCTAATTTAACTTTAAAGGCAATAAATAGGTTCCCTGTCTGGGAATCAGATGAACTCTTTAGGAAATCAGAAGCTAGCAATATTAATCCAGCTACTGAAAGAACAGAGAACTAATATTGAAAATTTAAATCATTTTCTCGGCTTTTATTAAGGAATCAAATTTTTCTTTGTTTAGATATCCTAATTTAATTGCAGCTTCTTTAAGGTTGCAGTTTTCATTATAAGCAAGTTTTGCAATCTCAGCTGCTTTTTCATAGCCTATCTCAGGCACAAGTGCTGTTACTAGCATTAATGAGTTTTCTAAATTATATTTTGCAATCTTTAAGTTTGGTTTCATATCCTCAATTAAATTAACCCTAAAATTATTTATTCCCTCGGAAAGTAGATTGATACTTTTTAATATATTAAATCCTATTAAAGGTTTGTATTCGTTCATTTGCAAAGTCCCACTACAATTCGCAATAGATACTGAATAATCTAAACCCATTATTTGAGCACAAATCATTGAAAGTGCTTCACATTGAGTTGGATTCACCTTCCCTGGCATGATAGAACTTCCTGGTTCGTTTTGAGGTATAAGTAGTTCATAAATACCTGATCTTGGACCAGAAGATAATATCTTTATATCATTAGAAATTTTAAATAATGAACAAGCAAGATTTTTTAATTGACTCATAATATTTGCCAAACGGTCATGTGAAGACATTAAAGAAAAATAATTATCTGATTTTTTAAAAGGCAAATTGGTTTCTTTAGATATAAATCTGATTGTCTTTTCGCTGAAAGTCCTAGGACAATTTATTCCCGTTCCTACAGCTGTGCCTCCTAAAGGCAATTGATATAAATCCTCCATGCTTTTAAGAATCGATTCTTTTGATTGCTTGATTTGATCAGACCATGCTGATATTTCTTGACCATAAGTTATTGGAACTGCATCTTGAAAATGAGTTCTTCCAATTTTTATGAAACTTTTCCATGCTTCCTTTTTATTTTCAAGACTCTCATAAATTTTGTCTATAGAATAAAATAATTTATTTATTTCTTTAGCAACGCTAATTTGTATTGCTGTAGGGAAAGTATCGTTTGTAGACTGACATTTATTAACATCATCATTTGGATGAAGAGGATTATTTTTCCCCATCTCAGAACCATTTTTAAGTGCGCCAATATTAGATATAACCTCGTTAACATTCATATTGGTTTGAGTTCCGCTGCCTGTCTGCCAAATTTTTAATGGAAACTGATCATCGAACATTCCATTTAAAATATCATTGCAAGATAAGATAATTAAGTCTTTTTTAGAGGACTCTAATATCCCTAAATCAAAGTTTGTAATAGCAGCTGCTTTTTTTATGAGTGTTAATGAATAAATAATATCTAAAGGAATTAATTCATCCCCAACCGAAAAGTTTTTTATTGATCTTTGAGTTTGTGCACCCCAAAATTTATCTTTTGGAACTTTTATGTTTCCAAGGCTATCCTTCTCTAATCTAAAATCTTCTTTCATTTATCTAAATTGAGTTCAAGAAATGTTTTTAAATAATAGGTATTTAAAAATAATTTTATTAGATGCTTAATCTCTCCCATATTATATTCAAATTGCTTAAGTGAATTTTAGGATCAAAACATTTTTCTAATTCATCTAAGGTTACCAATTTATTTATATCTAAATCTTTCTCAAGATTGTTTTTGAAATTTCCGTTTTCATTATTCCATGCAGAGTGGGCATTTTTCTGAACTATTCGATATGCTGTTTCTCTTGACATCCCTTTTTCAACAAGTAATAAAAGAACTTTTTGACTAAAAATTACACCACCATAGATGTTTATATTATTTAGCATGTTTTTTGGATAAACCTTCAGATTTTTTATAATCTCGCTCATTTCTCTAAGCATAAAGTGCAAGCAAATAGAAACATCTGGCAACATTATTCTTTCATTTGAGCTATGGCTTATATCTCTTTCATGCCATAAAGAAATATTTTCTAAAGAAGTGTTTACATAACTTCTCAAAATTCTTGATAATCCACTTACTCTTTCGCTTCTTATTGGATTTCTTTTGTGAGGCATTGCAGAACTACCTTTCTGGCCCTCTGAGAAACCCTCTTCTACTTCCAAAACATCAGTTCTTTGAAGATTTCTTATCTCAGTTGCGAATCGATCCAAAGAAGCGCCAATCAAGGCTATGACTTGAACATATTCTGCATGCCTATCACGAGAGATTACTTGTGTACTTGCTTCATCAACTTTTAAATTAAGAATATTACAGGCTATTTCCTCTACTTTTGGATCTGTGTTGGCATATGTTCCCATGGCACCACTAATTTGGCCAATTGAAATATTTCTCTTTAGATCCTGTAATCTTTTTTTATCTCTTATTACTTCTGCTAACCATCCTGCTAATTTAAATCCAAATGAAATTGGTTCACCATGAATAGCATGGGATCTTCCAATCATTAGAGTGTTTTTATGCTGGCTTGCTAAATTTCTAATGGTATTTTCTAAAGCCTCTATTTCATTGATTAACAAGTTACATGATTCTCTTAGTTGTAGTGAAAGGCCAGTATCAAGAATATCACTACTTGTCATACCTACATGTATAAATCTTCCAGCATTACCTACATATTCATTTAAATTTGTAAGAAAAGCTATGACATCATGTTTTACTTCTTTTTCAATTTCTTTAATCCTTTCAACATTAAATTTAGATTTAGTTTTGATCTGATCCAGGTCTTCTTTAGTGATCTTACCAAGTTCAAAATTTGCTTGGCAAGCAGCCAATTCAACATCTAGCCAAGTTTGAAATTTTGAGTTCTCAGACCAAATCACTCCCATTTCAGGTAATGTGTAGCGTTCAATCATTATTTAATAAATTCTCATTTTAAATTTACAACTTATTTGATTCGCTGGCTCAAAATTTTATAACTAATTGAAATAAGATAAAA
>ALPF01000052.1 GCA_000291825.1 Prochlorococcus sp. W8
TTTTGTAGTAGTCATATTTGGAGGATACGAATAGGCTTAGAGCTATTTGGCTATAATTACGCCTTACTCGCGATCATAAACTATATCTATTTTCGTATTAAGTAGCGTAATAAGTCAAGTTATATCTAGAATAATTTTAGATAGTTTGTAAGAGTCAAAAATGATTGCCAGGAAAACATATATTCTAAAACTATATGTTGCAGGAAATACTCCTAATTCTATGCGTGCATTAAATACTCTCAATGAAATATTAGAAAAAGAGTTTAAGGGGGTTTATGCACTTAAGGTAATTGATGTTTTACAAAAT
>ALPF01000053.1 GCA_000291825.1 Prochlorococcus sp. W8
CTGTTCTTGGATTATCTGATGTAATTAAAACATAATCTGATAATTTTTCTGCGATTTCACCCATAATCGACCTTTTCTTAGTATCTCTATCTCCTCCACATCCAAAGATTGTCACCAACCTTTTGCCTTTAGAAAAATCCCTTAAAGTCTGAAGAACATTTTTTAATCCATCTGGAGTATGCGCATAATCAATAAATACTTCTGGCAATAAATTAGGATTATTATTTAGGCTTATTTTTATTTTTTCCATTCTTCCAGGTACACCAGGAAAATCTCT
>ALPF01000054.1 GCA_000291825.1 Prochlorococcus sp. W8
TAATGGTAAAAAAGTTACTAAACCAATAATTAATGTAAAACAAGGTGATAAAATAAATCTTGAAAATAAAGGCTTTATAGAGATTTTGGATATTTCAGAAACTAAAAGAGGGAAATTTAAAATTAAATTAATTAAGAAATGAATTCTTTCGCAATTGATTACTTATAATAGGTATCTGTTGAAAAAAAACTTTAGGGCGATTAGCTCAGTGGTTAGAGCACTACCTTGACATGGTAGGGGTCACTGGTTCGAATCCAGTAT
>ALPF01000055.1 GCA_000291825.1 Prochlorococcus sp. W8
GAACTTAGCCAATCTCAACTTATAAAATTGGGTAGCAGGGGAAAGGCGGCCAGGGAATTATCACCTTTTTTAAAACAAGCACTACATTTGAGCTAGATTTTTAAAAATTAGTTATTTGTTCAATTGCATTTATTGAGGCAGCTGCAGCTTCTTCAACATCTCCTTCTTTGCCTGCAAGAGTAAGTCTTCCAAAAGCACCTACGGCTTTTACATCAACAACTGTTATGTTTGATGCCTTTTCAGCCTCATTTGCAGCTTTCAATACATATCCCGCTGGCTCTGTTTCAAGGATAAACATACTCATACCGGCCTGGATCATTGAGCCACTTCTATTTTGCCTATTAATTAAAACTGAGTGATCTGGTGTTATTGCCCTAATAATCTCAGTCCAACTGGTAGCTGGTTTTGTTCTTTTTCTAATTTCACTACCAATAGCATCTAAGACTACATCTCCTGAATGTAAAACGGTACTTTGATCTTTATGGTAGAGGGCGAAAGAACCAAACTCTCTTTCAACAATCATTTGGCCAAGTCTTACATTACTGGCTTTTAAAGCTATGTCAGTGACCCTATGAATAGCCATTCCTGGAGATACTTCCATCCATAAACAAGCATCGCCAGGTATTGGCAAAAAACCTCTACTAACAGTTCCCATATATGCTGCCAATTGTGGTTTAAAGAATCTAAAAAGACATATGTTCTAAGTTCAATTTGTTCTACTTGACTTGCTTGCCTAGAAACTAAAGACTTTTCTGAATCGGTTGTAATATAACTCCCACCACCATGAGACTGAATCTCAGAGCCAGTAACAAGAGAACTTTTATTTCTGCGCTCTCCTCTATTTAAACTAGAAGTCGGTTCCATTCTGGAGACTATAACTGATTATGGGTCAATATTTCTATCAAATTAACTTGCACTATGCTTATGAACCGATAACTTCAATTTAAATAGTGAATAAATTTATGACTTCACCTCACAAAAATCCAACTAAAGCATCATCTGAGAATAGAGAATTTAATCCAGATCAAACTCTGGGTTTGGTTAGTTTAACTTTAATGCAAAAATTATCGCAAAAAGGATCCTTCTTTCAGTTGGTTAATTGACGATGATAAGGACTTACGGCATATGAAAAATTTTAGGAATAGACTGGAGTTAATTGACTTGGCCATTAAAACTGGTGCTCCAATCAGTACCGCAGAAGTT
>ALPF01000056.1 GCA_000291825.1 Prochlorococcus sp. W8
GATGGTGCTAACGAGATAACAACTCGATTCGGAAATGTTCTAAAAGTCCTGATATGTAATGCAGCAGTCTATAAACCAAGGCTAAAGAGACCTGAGAGATCCTATCAAGGTTTTGAGAATTCGATGGCGGTTAATCACTTTGGACATTTTTTGCTAATAAATCTACTCTTAGAGAGTATTTTGAATTCAGATGAAAAAAATAATTTTAAATGGGGAAATTTCGAAATTTATTCCGAGAATTACAATATTAGGCACAGTAACGGCAAATTATCTTGAATTCGGAGGGAAAATCCCCATACCCGCCCCAGCAAATCTAGGGGATTTATCAGGTTTTGAAAATGGCTTTCTAGCTCCTATTAGTATGGCTAATGGTAAAAAATTTAGACCTGGTAAAGCATACAAAGATAGTAAACTTTGCAATATGATTACATCTCAGGAATTATCAAAAAGATTTACACCTGACAAGCTTATTAGTAATTCTCTCTATCCAGGATGTGTTGCGAAGACAAAACTATTTAGAAATACCCCTTGGATCTTTAGAGTATTATTCCCGTTATTTCAGAAATTTATTACAGGAGGCTATGTTTCGGAAAGATTAGCGGGTAGAAGGGTGGCTTTAGTAGCAACTAATGAAGAATATGCTGGAACTGGTGTTCATTGGAGTTGGGGAAACAGACAAAAACCAGGAAAGAGGGTATTCTCTCAGAAGTTATCACAAAGAATTATTGATCCATATACGTCATCAAGGGTTTGGGAGCTCACAAAGAAACTAGTAGGACTAATTTGATCTAGTCGAATCCTAATAAGTCAAATAAATCTCTATCTTTAAGAGGATTCCCATCAAGAGGTTCGACATTATTGAGCATATTATTAGCAAGTGATAGATATTCATTTTGCACTTCAATAACATCCTCAGTTGGTTCCATTTCAAAAATAGTACATTTTTTTAATCTTGACCTTCTAATTGCATCTACATCCTTAAAATGAGCCATAATTTTTAAACCTGCCTCTTTATTGAATTTATCTATTTGATCAGTATCTTTGGATCTATTAGCAACTACTCCTCCTAGTCTGACTTTATAGTTTTTTGCTTTAGCTTTAATTGCTGAAACTATGCGATTCATAGCAAATATAGAGTCAAAATCATTAGCAGTAACTATTAAACAATAATTTGCGTGTTGTAATGGTGCTGCGAAACCTCCGCAAACTACATCCCCTAAAACATCAAAAATGACAACATCTGTATCTTCTAAAAGATGATGCTCCTTCAAAAGCTTAACCGTCTGACCAGTAACATATCCCCCACAACCTGTACCAGCAGGAGGACCACCACTCTCAACGCACATAACTCCGTTAAATCCTTTAAACATAAAATCATCAGGTCTTAGCTCTTCACTATGAAAATCAACTTCTTCAAGAATATCAATTACAGTTGGAACCATTGAGTGAGTCAAAGTGAAGGTACTATCATGCTTTGGGTCGCAACCAATTTGTAAAACTTTTTTTCCTAATTTAGAAAAAGCAGCAGATAAATTTGATGATGTTGTTGATTTTCCAATCCCACCTTTACCGTATACAGCAATTACTAAAGCCCCCTCTTCGATTTTAACTTTTGGATCTTGATTAACTTGAACACTTCCTTCTCCATCGAGAGGTTTATTTATTGTACTGGTCATTTAGGACTTAATTATCACATTTATATTTATTCTTGCAGGGAAAAGGAC
>ALPF01000057.1 GCA_000291825.1 Prochlorococcus sp. W8
TTATGTTGGTTTTACGTCAAAAAGAGCGGAGATCATTCATTTGGTAAAAGTCAGAGCGTACAAAGAGGTATACAACTACTTTTAGATTTAGTCTTGCATCCTACATTGGAAGGCACTCCTGTATTATTTGTTCCTGATTGTGCATTTATGATTGATAGGCCGATGGATGTTTGGGGTGCACCTCTAGAAGTAGAAGTTCTTCTGCATGGATGTTTAAAAAGTTGTATCAATCTAATGGAACTTAGTAGGGAGGATCATGTAAGCAGATTACTTGATCAAAGATTAATACTTACTAAGCAATGGGTTGAAGATTTGCAAAATTTCCTTTTAAAGCATTATTGGGTTACTAGCAAAACGATGCAAACTTTAAGAAGAAGGCCTACTGAGCAATATGGAGATGATCAGCATTTTAATGAATTTAATGTTCAACCTCAGGTAGTTCCATCTTGGTTGCAAGACTGGTTAGAAAACAGAGGTGGTTATTTAATTGGAAATATAAGAACTGGAAGACCTGATTTTAGATTTTATAGCTTAGGTAATTCTCTGGCATGCTTATTTGGTGTATTGCCCGCACCAGAGCAAAGGGCCCTATTCAGATTAGTTTTACATAATCGTCAACATCTCATGGCTCAGATGCCTATGCGAATATGCCACCCACATATGGACGTTGAGGAGTGGCAAAATAAAACTGGCTCAGATCCAAAGAATTGGCCCTGGAGCTACCATAATGGAGGCCATTGGCCGAGTTTACTATGGTTTTTTGGTGCTTCTGTTCTCTTACACAAAGAAAATTTTCCAACAGAGGATGTAATCCTGATGGAGGAAATGAGTTCACTTATTGAAGAATGTTATTGGTGTCAATTAAATCAACTCCCTAAGCAAGAATGGGCAGAATATTTCGATGGCCCAACTGGAACATGGGTTGGTCAACAATCAAGGACTTATCAAACCTGGACTATCGTTGGTTTTTTATTAATGCACCATTTTCTAAGAGATTATAACAAAGACATAACAATGCTAAGTTTATAAAATTTAAAATAATCCTAGAGTTAGAGATTTATCTATTGGTAAGCAAGCTCCTATGCCAAGATAAATTGTTAAGAATGTACCAAAAAGAAAAACTGTCATAGCAACTGGTCTTCTAAAAGGATTAGAAAATTTATTTACATTTTCTATGAATGGTAAGATCATTAATCCAAGAGGAATTAAGGTCTGAAGAGCAATTCCTAATAATTTATTTGGCACAACTCTTAAGATTTGAAAAACAGGATATAAGTACCACTCAGGCAAAATTTCTAAAGGGGTAGCAAAAGGATTTGCTTTATCACCTAACATGGCAGGATCTAAAACTGCTAAACCAACTACACAAGCAATAGTTCCAAGAATTACTACAGGAAAAATATAAAGGAGATCATTAGGCCATGCAGGTTCACCATAATAATTATGCCCCATACCCTTTGCTAGTTTTGCTCTAAGCTTTGGATCAGATAAATCAGGTTTTTTTAATGTTGACATATTAGAATTTACGAAAAATATATTGTAATTATATGAATTTATAAAGGACCTGAAATACCTTGTTTACGAATCATTAGAAAGTGCATCAACATGAAAACAGCTAATGACCATGGCAAAACAAACGTATGTAAACTATAAAATCTTGTTAAAGTCGATTGTCCTACACTTTCTCCTCCCCGAAGAAGTTCAACCATAAAATCTCCAATGATTGGTATCGCAGCGGGAACACCTGAAACAATTTTTACAGCCCAGTAGCCTACTTGATCCCAAGGTAATGAGTACCCAGTAACTCCAAATGCGACTGTTATAACAGCCATAACTACTCCTGTGACCCAAGTCAATTCTCTCGGCCTTTTAAAACCTCCTGTTAAGTAAACTCGAAAAACATGCAAAATCAACATCAGTACCATCATAGATGCACTCCATCTGTGCACTGATCTAATTAACCAACCAAAACTAACGTCAGTCATTAAATAACTCACAGAATTATAAGCTTGCGTTACAGTAGGCTTATAATAAAAAGTCATTGCAAAACCAGTTGCAAATTGAATTAAGAAGCATACTAATGTTATGCCTCCTAAACAATAAAAAATGTTTACATGAGGTGGAACGTACTTTGAAGTTACGTCGTCAGTTATGTCTTGAATTTCAAGTCTTTCTTGAAACCAATCATAAACGGATGAAGAATTCGCCATCCAAAAAAAAGCTTTGATACTAGGAGCTTACTTAAAATTCACTATTTTGGTGTTAACACTTAACCCAATGCCATCAACTTTTAACAAATTTTTATTTTTAAAAAATGGGTCATGATTTTCATGATCATAATTTCCACTGTATTTTTGCCTTTTTATCCATATACAGAGGCACTCAGCGATAGTAAACAAATAGTTTTAGAAGCATGGACCTTAGTCAATGAAGGTTATTATGATCCTGAAATTTTTGAAGATATTCAATGGAAAAAAATCAGACAAAAAACATTACAAAAACAAATTGATACGACAGAAGAAGCTTATTCTGCGATAGAGGAAATGCTTAAGCCTTTAGAGGATCCATATACTCGAGTATTAAGACCAAAAGACTATGAACTACTAAAGTCAAGTAATCTTGGTAGCGAAATTAACGGCGTTGGTCTTCAGTTAGGGAAAGATGATCAAAATGGCAAAATAAAAGTTATCTCTACAATGGCCGGTTCACCTGCCGAGGACGCAGGTATAACATCCGGAAATTATATTGAATCTGTAGATGGGAAATCAGCTTCAGATATGGGTTTAGCTAATACAGCATCAAAATTGAGGGGAGAAAAAGGCACCAAGGTTTTAGTTCAAATTTCATCAATAGATGGTGAATTAAAAGAAATTGATCTTGAAAGAAGATCAGTAGACCTTAGACCTGTAAGAACTAAAAGATTGCGCGATGGATCTCATACGATAGGTTATCTGAGAATTACGCAATTCAGTGAAAGCGTTCCAAAAAAAATTGAGGAGGCTTTGCAAGAACTTAATGAGAAAGAAGTTGAAGGGATTATTCTCGACTTAAGAAATAATTCTGGTGGTTTAGTAAGTTCAGGAATTGCAGTTGCTGATTCTTTTCTTAAGGAAAAAATTATTGTTGAAACAAAAAACAGAGAAGGAATTAAAGACTCTATATTGTCTCAAAAAAATACCTTCTTCGATGGACCAATGGTTACTCTCGTAAACAAAGGAACCGCGAGTGCAAGTGAAATACTTGCTGGAGCTTTACAAGATAATAAACGATCAAAATTAATTGGTGAGCGAACCTATGGGAAAGGGCTCATACAATCACTTAAAAGTTTAAGTGAGGATAGCGGCATAGCAATAACAGTAGCAAGCTATCTCACTCCAAATGGTAATAATATTCAGGGTAGAGGTATTGTTCCTGATAGAGTTTTAGACTTTGCTGAAGCAAAGGAATATGGCAGTTCAGAAGACAAGTGGGTTAAAGATTCAGAGATCTATTTAAGCTCTTTGTTAGATAAAAATGTAAATGTTCAAGATAAGGAACAAAACTTAGAAATTACGGAATAATCCCAAAGGTATGCATACTAGACAAAAAATAAATTCAGTTGAGGTCATTTTTAATGGTTAATACAAGAGTTTTTCATGATCCAATTCACAAGGAAATAATCATTAATAGATCTAAAGACGAAGAATTAATGATTATGGAGCTCATTGAAACAGAAGCATTTCAAAGACTAAGAAGAATTAAACAACTTGGCCCAGCTTCACTAATATTCCATGGTGCCGAATCCAGTAGATTTACCCATTCCATAGGTGTATTTTGTGTTGCTAGGCAGATCTTTAACAAATTAGTTGAAATAGATCCTAAATTTCAAAAGAATAGATTTATTGTTTATGGGGCAGCCCTATTGCATGATCTTGGGCATGGACCTCTCAGTCATACTAGTGAGGATATATTTGAACACAACCATGAAAAATGGTCAAAATTATTAATAGAAGATTACTCACCTATTAATTCAATTTTACAAAAGTTTGGTAAAGACATACCAAAAAAAATTACAGAATTATTTTCCTCTAAGAATTTAATATCCCATCCAATTAAGACATTAATAAGTAGTGAAATAGATTGTGACAGACTAGATTATCTATTGAGAGATAGTTACAATACAGGAACAAAATATGGTTTAGTTGACTTAGAAAGGATAATTTCAGCCTTAACTTTCTCTCCTGATGGAGGAATAGCAATAAAACCAAAAGGTGTTATTGCTATTGAACATTTCCTAGTTCTTAGGAATATTATGTACAGAACAATTTATAACCATAAAATAAATGAAATATCCAGTTGGATTTTAGAAAATATAATCAAATCAATAAAAAATGGGTTACAAGACAAAATTTGGATTGATCAATGCCTTTTTAATTGGATTTTTTCATTAAAAGATTTAAGCTTTGATGATTTTTTAGCAAATGACGATGTAATGCTTAATTATCATTTGATGCGATGGAAAAAAGAAGCGCCTGAACCATTGTCAACCCTTTGCAAAATGTTTATAGACAGGCAATTACTTAAAGCTAGTAATATAAGCTTTTTAACTAATATAGAAAAACTAGAGTTATTGGCATTTACTAAAAAAAAGTGTGAAGAATCAAATTTGAATTCGAGTTTATTTTGTGGAATTAAAGAAAAAAAATTTCGAGGTTTTGAATCTAATAATTCATTAAAAGTATGGGACGGTAATTACTTAATAAATTTAGATAAAGCATCCGCATTAGTAAAAACTTTAATGAAAGGTAAAGATA
>ALPF01000058.1 GCA_000291825.1 Prochlorococcus sp. W8
AATTGAAAGAAGATTTTATATGAAACGTTGGAGATTAATTACATTATTATGTGAGTATCAAAAGAAATATAGATATTATGAAAAAGCAATCAATTCAATAAAAGAAAAAAGCTTTCATCATATGAAAACAAATGAATTTTTAGAACTTTTTGAAAAAAATGAATAAGAAATCAAAAAATAGATATTTTGAAGAATTTGAGGAGGGGTCAAATTTGTTGTGGCCTTCAGAAGAAGAAGATGAAGTTACAAGGAGATTTTATAGAGATTTATCTCATTTATCAAAGAATACTAGCCATAAAAGAAATAAATCAAATCTTATTCAACAAATAATTAAAGTAATAACTGGAAGAGGAGGCTCTCCCAAAAAGTAAGTTATTTTAATTAAATGGATATTATCCAATTATTAAAAATCTTTTTAATTGCTTTAGGAGCAATCATTGGGGCTAATATAAGATACTTTTTTCTTCGAAAATTAGAAATTCTTAAATATAATGAGCATAGATTATTAACTATTAATTTATTTAGTTCATTTATCTTGGGTTTGTTATTTCCATTTTTTATTAAAACTAATTTGAAGATTGAAGAGGAATTAATATTTTTATTTTTATTTTCTTTGATTGGTAGTTTAAGTTCTTTTTCTAAATTTATAAGTGATTTTTATATGTTGATATTAAATAATAATTTGAAAAGGTCCACTTTACTTATAATCTTCTCAATAGTGTTAGGGATATTATTTTTTAATTTTGGTTACCTTATAATTTCTAATTAAATGTTTATAAAAATATTTAAAAATAAATATTTAATGATTTCATGTGGAGCTGTTTTTGGAGCTATATTTAGTTGGAAAATAAATGATATTTTTATAGTTAATATATTAGGCTGTTTTATTTTAGGTTTTTAAGTGAATTAAAAGTTTCTAAAAATATAAAGTTATTAATTGGTTTTGGATTTTCTGGATCTTTAACTTCTTTTAGTTCTTGGATCTCAAAACTTTTTTTTATTTTAAAAGATGGTTTTTATATTAAATTTATTCTAAATATCTTCTCATTTTTGTTTTTAGGATATCTAATGTTTTTTATAGGGAAGATTTGCGGTAAAACGCAAGCTATAGAATAATCCCATTTAGCAAATAAATTTCATATAAAAGTAAATTGAAGATATTAAATTTTTTAGAGTTAATTGAAAATAGATTCAGGAAATTATGCTCTAGGATTATGAATAAAATTTTATTGTATAGAATTCAATTTTATATATTCTAAGTGTATTATTTGAAAGCTTCATTTTTATAGCTAACCTAAGAGTTATGTTTGATATTAAAAATTTATGACAACTAAAATAAAAGATTTTCTAGATAAATTATTTGATTTGTGTAGGGAATATCAAACAGATATTCCCCCACATAAAATGGCCGAGATTTTAAGAGATTATGCAGATAGATTAGACGGATAAACTTAAAAAGCTTAATTTACTGAGGTATTTCTAGAAATATTGCCAATTAAAAGAAATCTCTTAAATTATAAATATCTTAAAATTTATAAATTTATGAGCTTATATATTAAAAAAGAGAACTGTTTTATCAGTTCTCTTTCTTGGAATCAATTTGAATTATAACTTGCTAGTTAAAGCTATTTATTCGCAGATTAAATACCATTTAATCATAATATTTAACTGAGAGAAATCAGGGATACAATACGATAATTCTTGCTCCTGATGTCGCTGGTAATTATAGAGCGAAGTCTTATCAGACTTTTTGATGAACTAGATTTATCGTGATAATCCCAATCTCGGGAAAACACTAAATTTCAGGCGGACTTTCAATCATTTTGAAGATTGCCTCCAACTCAACATGTTGAATTTACCTCGGGATAGAAATATAAGTAAATCCGTGTTTATGCTGATTTACTTTTTAGACCAAACTATCTGAGAATATAAATGACGTGCCTTTTTTTATCTTTTTAACTTTTAAAAGTAATATTTGTTTTCTTGACGTAGTTGTTTAATTCGTTTTTATAAGTATATATATTAATTTTCTAAATGATTAAATTAATTGCATTTTTATTGCTTGCCCTTTTCGCCACATATATGGAATCAATAATTACTTTCGCAAAATTAGGTAAAATAAAAGTTATTCCCATTTCTAATCAGTTGCCTTCTTGAAGCAATGGATGATAATAAACCTAATCTTGATCATCAATGGACTAAAGAAATACGTAATAAATTTAATTTATTTATCAAAGAAAAAAAACCATCTTTTAAGGAATGCAAAGTATTTCTAAAGAAATTAGGTCTTGATTTACATGAAACTAACCTAAGATTTGCAGCTGGCATATATATTTTTGAAAAATATGATGCAAGGCACACCGTAGAGGAGATTAGGGAAATAATTGCAGATGAAATAGATGAATTAATAAATGAAGACTAATAACTATTTTTAACTTCTTTAAATTTAGGAATTAAATTAGTATGCCAAACCCATACTTCTTGATGTCTCATCTCCCAAATAGACTCTTATACTAAGAAAATCTGTTGGGCATGCAGTTTCACATCTTTTGCACCCCACACAATCTTCCGTTCTCGGGGAAGACGCAATTTGGCCAGCTTTACAGCCATCCCAAGGAACCATTTCTAAAACATCCAATGGACATGCTCTAACACATTGGGTGCAACCAATACAAGTATCATATATTTTTACTGCGTGAGACATATTTTTAATTAATCTTCTAAGACCCTAATAATTAATTTCTTTAAATAAGTCTATTGTGAAAAAAATAGGTTTAAATACTGATATTCAAACATTTACATAAAATATTAGTTTTGTAAGTCATTTCAATCATTTCAGCTTTTTTTTGTGAATGAAGAATTTTATTATATCGTTATATTTCTTAATATTTAATAGTTTATTATAAAAAATATCTACTCAGTCAGATTTTTGAAATAAAAAATAAATTTTATAAAGATAACTATTTTCCGGGTAATTTTTTTTATATAGACTCTTAGTATTTTTTTAAATACTATTTAAAAAAAATATTCAATTTCTAATGGATTATCCTTTGATTTGAATTGAAGAAATGTATTAGGAAATAACTATAGGAATGTAAAGATTATTATTGGATTGGATTATATAATAGATTTTTGATCATAAGTAAAAATTAAATATAGTCCCCAACCCACTCCAATAAGAAGAATTAAAACCATAATATTCACTGACCAGACATATTCAATCAAATTTCTTAATTTCAAATCTTAATTTAAATGTAGGCAAAATATTGTAGTTTCGCAAATATTTAATCTACTTGTAGATCTTATTTGAAGATTATTTTAATAATCCATATTGTAATCGGAAGGGCTACCTGTCAAGGAGCAAACAACGGATTCTTCTTCTTTCATTTGCCTTATATCTGTAATCGGCCTTCCCATTTTTTTAGATTTTCAATATCTTGTATGGTCTGACATCGAGCAATTGTTTTACCCTCTTTGTCGTAGCAAATGTAGTATGTCATATCTTAAAAAGATTAAGATCCATAGGTAGATGAGTCGAATTTCTATAATTATCTCGACTAATCTGTTTCCACTTTAGGTCAGCTTTAAGAATATGTTTAAAAATAAATGTTCCTTTTCCCGTACCTTATTATTCCTCTAACCCCCCTATATATTTCCAAGAATATGAAGGAAAATATAGTTATCAAGTTTGGAGGTTTAAATGAAATTATTAAATCAATTTACAATACTCAAAAAAAATTATAGAGACATTGATTTTGTAAAAAAAGATAAATTTGATTATTGGAAGAATGAATGTAAGGAGCATCCAACTAGTCAGCATTGTTTAGTTTATTGTGATTAGGAATCAATCTATTACGTTTAATTTTATTAGGCATCGCAACAAAATAATCTTTTTATTAAAGAAGGAGTAAGTAAATGACAAATCTATTAATTGAAATTCTTTTTTGGGTGATTTTATTAACCTACCTTGGAATTAGATTTAGAAAGACTTATAAAGCCTTTGGATAGCAATATTAATAGGAGATTTATACAAAAGATTATTGATTTTTTTAATTAATTGGTTTAGCTCTATTTGCTCTTCTTACAGCTTTTCTTAAAATATTATTTTTAATAGAAAGATCAGAAATACAGTAAAGAGCTAAGAAGAAAATTAATTTTGCAAAAAATGAAATTTGCATAATAAAAACAATTCTACTTACATCAAAGCAAAAAATATCAATTAATCAAACATTTTTTGATAAATAATCTTTAATTTGATTTTTAATATACTCTTTTTATAAATAAGGGGATATACCCCCCTTTTTGATCAGCTCTCAACCTTTAAGATTTTAAATTATCCTGAACAAGAAAATGCTCCTGCTAAAATATTTTTAAAAATAGGTGCTTGTCCTAATGCATACAAGAAGAAACTTGACGAAACAATTGTAAAAGCAAGTTTAGATGATCTATTGATTTTTAAATTTGAAACCTTTGTTAACGCAGAATTCATTTTTAAATATTTGAATTAAACTAATAATAACCTAATTTAAAAATTGATTTGCATCAAAAGACACAAAATTATATTAATTTTAAATTTTGATTATTATCGATTTTTATTAATCTTCAAGCTGCTCTCAACTCGTTTCAGAAGAGTTCGGTAATTTATCTTGAGATTATTATATTGAGAAAATTTTCATCTATAAAATTTTAATTTAGAGATATTTTAAACACTTCTAGAATTAAACTTTAAATTAATTATTTAAATATAATTTTTTATGGCTTATTATCATGTGCATGGATTAATTCCTGATGGGATTTCTCAGTCTGAAGGTTATAAAGTGTTTGAACAATATATTGCTTCTGGAGCTCCTAAAGATAACTTTGATGGATTTGAATTAATAAGTAGATTCCATGCACCTGAAACAGGTGAGGTTTTTGTTATTTTCAAGGCAGATAATCATCTAGTAATATCAGAACATTTTGGTGTCTGGAGAGCAAAATTTGGTGTTGAATGGAATATTACAGCTGTTTTAAATGATGAAGAAGTAATTAAAAGAAATAAGCAAGTTGCTGATGCAGCTGCAGAAATGGGGTAATTTGTTTCATTGACAGCCTATATAAAATAAGGAGCAGATAGCTCCTTTTTTTATGTCTTGCTCCGTTACCTCAGTTTTCACTTTTAAAATTAAAAGTACTTTCAATGCGTGGGTTGCAATATTTGATAGTGAAGAGGCAGAAAAAAGACATGCAGAATTTGATATCAAGCCACTTTATAGAGGTGTAAGCAAGGATGATCCTCAAAAGGTTATTGTTATTCATCAGGCTCCAGAAGGTAATGTAAAAAAGTTTGTGGAAGCTAATGGCGACTGGATGGCAACTCATAGAGTTGACCTTTCAACGATGAATGAAACCTCCTGGACTGCTTCATTAACGAAGGATAATTGTTGCGATTAAATTAGAGAGTTTCCTTGGTGCCTTTAAGAATCATTAATAAAGGAAGACAAATAAGCATAAGACTTCCATCAATTAAAAAAAAAGTATTTAAATTCATTTATCTAAACCTTCAGGAGTATTCCATTTGAGGGGTATCCCTTTTTTAACTGAATCTTTTTTCATGTCCTCCATCTGTTTTTTGATTTTGTTGTAATAGGCTTTCTCTTCAGGGTTATCGGAACCCAGACCATAATTCATAGTCGCTGCAATATAAATTCTGTGCATCCGGTATGGAGATAAAGGCATAATTGTAGACAGTCTTTAATCAATATATCTGAATTTGAGTCAAATGATGATCCCTTAACTATTCAGATCTAGGATAATTCTCTCGTCGGGATAAGGAATGAAAGGTTATGATTCTCTATTACTGCTTTTGGAGGTTATTTCTGATTAAAAAGAACATTTACGGGAACTTTTTTATTTTTGAAATTTGTTTATACTGAAGCCTCCTGAAAGATGTTTTTCGCATTAAATTCAGTATTCAAGCTACTTAAGCGATAAAAAAAGACTCTTATGAGTACTTATGAATGCTAGTGATGATTTATGGTTTGCTTCCGCGAGTGCCCTCGTCGGGACTTGAACCCGAGACCTCACCCTTACCAAGGGTGTGCTCTACCGCTGAGCTACAAGGGCATTTTTAAAGTGGGCCGGGTTGGATTTGAACCAACGTAGGCAGAGCCAGCGGATTTACAGTCCGCCCCCTTTAACCACTCGGGCACCGACCCCCACATTAAAAATTTATCAGTTAATGGTCACTTTGTGTAGGGATTTTTTGGTTTTTTTTCTTGATCAAGATACGATTTGAAAAGATCAGTATTCTAAGAATGGATATTTTATTAATAAATGGTCCTAATATGAATCTATTAGGGACAAGAGAACCAGAAATATATGGCTCGAAAACATTAAGCCAAGTTGAATCTGAATTATTAGAAGTTGCTAAAAAAAATAAGATAAATTTGGAATGCTTTCAAAGTAATCATGAAGGAGAAATTGTTGATAAGATTCAAAGTAGTATTAAAAAAACAAAAGGGATATTAATTAATGCTGGAGCTTTTACTCATACTTCAATTTCTATAAGAGATGCATTAGTAGGTTCAAATATTCCATTCATTGAGCTTCATATATCAAATATTTTTAAGAGAGAGGATTTTAGAAAAGATTCATATCTTACTGATAAAGCCCTAGGAATAATAAGTGGTTTTGGTATTAATAGTTATTTTTTGGCTTTGGATGCAATTATTAATCATTTAAGAGATAGCTAGTTGTGATAATTGATATTAAAAGGCCTTCATTTCATATCCAGCATTTAAGTGCGATTTCCTCAGATAAATGGATAAAAATGGCTATCGAAAATCCTATTGAAATACTTATTGATCATGCTCATTGTGAAAAAAAAGCTGCAGGTGTGGCAATACAATTAATGTTTAGATATCCCACAGAGCCAAATCTTTCTGAGGTTTTAAGTCCAATTGCCAGAGAAGAGCTTGAACATTTTGAAAAAATGTTGTCTTTCCTTAAAGAAAGAGGAATTTCATTGAAAGCTTTAAAACCTCCACCTTATGGAGCTGAACTTGCAAAAAACATTAGGAAAGAAGAACCCTTAAGAATGCTTGATAGCTTTTTGATAGCGGGAATAATTGAAGCAAGAAGTCATGAGAGATTAAGCATTCTTGCATTGAATTCAAAAGAAAGCGCAACTAGAGATCTTTATCAATCTTTAGTTGAGAGTGAAGCTAGACATTTTGGAGTATATTGGAAACTCGCACAAAGCAAATTTGATAAAGAAGAAACTTTTAAAAGATTAGATCAACTAGTAAAAAAAGAGAAAGAAATACTTTCTAGCACCTTTTCAATGCCAAGAATACATAGTTAGTAAATGTAAGACTAAAGTAAATTAATTATGAAAAAGATAAATATATTTTTTAAAAATAATTTTTTTTATAAGAAAAATAATCCACTTTTAACCGTCGTTGGTGTTGGTCCAGGAGATCCAAATTATTTAACTATGGCAGCAATAAATGCTATTAGAAATTCAAAAGTTGTTTTTACCCCGTATCTGGATTAGATAAAGAAAGTTTTTCACTTAAAATAGTAAAAAAATATTCAAGGTTTAAAAAGAAAATACCCATTATCTTTCCTATGGGAAGAAAAGATCATAATCCCCAGGAAATATGGAAAAAAGCAGCGGAAATAATTGTTAAAAATATTACTAGATATAAAAAAGTTGTACTTCTGTGCTTGGGAGACACTTCTATTTTTGCAAGTTCCTCTTACATAACTAATGTGATAGAAGAAAATTATCCACAAGTAAAAATAAATTTAATTCCAGGAATTTCATCAGTTTCATTAGCGGCGGCACTAGGCAATTTTCAACTGATTAATCAAGGAGAAACTTTAGAAATATTAGAATGCCCCGATAATTTAGATGATTTAATTAATTCAATAAAAGATAAGAAAAATTGCGTTTTAGCAATTATGAAAGTTGGTAAAAGATGGCAAAGTGTCAAAAAGGTTTTGAAGGCGAATAATATTTTAGATAAAGCTATCTTAGCAGTAAATTTAGGTATGAAAAATCAATTTATTGATAAAGCATCTAAAAATAATTCTAATGAAATTCCATATTTTTCATTGCTTTTGATAAGAATATAAAACAATATCTGGTTAAGCCTTAGAAGTATTTATGATTTTTTCTTTAATGATATTATTTAATAATTATTTTGTGAAAGTTAGAAAACATCAAAAAATGTATAGTTGTATAAGTAATATGACTAAAGGATAAGTTTATTTTGTCTCTCCCTTCAATAGCTATTATTGGGCGTCCAAATGTTGGTAAATCTACATTAGTTAATAGGTTGTGCCAAAGTAACATGGCGATAGTATATGATACACCTGGTGTTACAAGAGATCGAAGTTATCAGGTCGCTGAGTGGGGAGGAAGGGAATTCCAAGTTATTGATACTGGTGGTCTAGTTTTTGATGATGATAGTGAATTTTTGTCGGACATTAGAACGCAAACTTTACTCGCTTTAGAGGAATCTAGCTTAGCTTTATTTATTGTTGACGGTGTGCAGGGACTTACTGATGGTGATCTTTCAATTGCAAAATGGTTAAGAGGCGGGAAACATAAAACAATAATTGTTGTTAATAAATGCGAGTCTCCAATCCTAGGGGCATCGATGGCTTCTGAATTCTGGAAATTAGGATTGGGAGAACCTTATCCAGTTTCTGCAATACATGGATCAGGTACTGGAGATCTATTGGATTTAGTTCTTAATGAATTACCTGAAAAAAATATCTTTGATGAAAAAGATAATATTTGTGTTTCAATTATTGGTAGACCAAATGTTGGAAAATCAAGTCTGCTAAATGCAATGAGTGGTAATCAAAGAGCAATTGTTAGTGAAATAAGTGGTACAACGACAGATTCAATTGATAGCATAATTGAAGAAGGTGATAATACATGGAAAATAGTTGATACAGCTGGTATTAGAAGAAAAAAAAATGTAAAATATGGTCCAGAGTTTTTTGGAATAAATAGATCTTTTAAATCAATTGATCGAAGTGATATTTGCCTTTTAGTGCTAGATGCTGTTGATGGAGTAACTGAGCAAGATCAACGTTTAGCTGGAAGAATCGAAGAACAAGGCAGAGCATGTCTAATAGTCGTTAACAAATGGGACCTTATCTCAAAAGATAGCTCCACAATTTATGATGCTGAAAAAGAATTCAGATCAAAACTTTATTTTTTACATTGGTCAAAAATGATTTTTATATCTGCTTTAACTGGTAAAAGAGTAAAGGATTTATTTGGACTCGCGTTAAGTGCGGTTGATCAGCATAGAAGAAGAGTAACAACTTCGGTTGTTAATGAAGTTATAAAGGAAGCCATTAGTTGGAAAAATCCTCCAACAAAAAGGAGTGGGAAACAAGGAAGGATTTATTATGGAACCCAAGTAAGGAATAAGCCTCCCACTTTTACACTTTTTGTTAATAATCCTAGGCTATTTGGTAGTACTTATAGAAGATATATTGAAAAGCAATTCAGAATTAATTTAGGATTTGAGGGAACTCCTATAATTTTAATTTGGAGAGGTAAACAGCAAAGAACATTGGATCGAGAAATTACAAAAAGAGGTATTAGTTTAATTGATGATAAATTATGAATTTTGTAACTGAATTATCCTTAGGTCAATATGTTGATGGTAATAAAAGTTGGTTAAAGATAATTGACTGTAGATTAAAGTTAATTAGTCTTTCAATATTTCTTATAAGTCCAATTTGGTCTGGACCAATTTGGAGAATTAGCTTAGCGGCTGTTTTACTATTAATTACATCTATAAGTTTATTACCTTTTAGGACTTGGAGTAGATCTATTGCTATTTTGCTTTTTTTGGCACTTTTCATAGGAATATTATCTATCTTTGCGACATCAAATATTTCTAATCTAGATGTTTTAATTAGAGATCCGAATGAATTATCTATAAATCTTACAAATGATTCAAATTGGAATGTCCTTGAGATACCTCTTAAAAAAATTGGTTTTTTAAGAATAGGTCCCTATAGCATTTCCAGAAGAGCAATTGAATTAGGTATCAAAACATCAACTCTTATTTTTACTGTTGTACAAAGTGTTAATTTGGTTCTTTTGACTACATTAAAAGAAGATATAGTATGGGCATTAAGTTGGTTTTTAAATCCTTTAAGGAGATTCAAAATACCAATTGAAAAATGGTTATTTCAACTGCTATTAGCCTTGCGATTTATTCCTTTAGTTCAAGAAGAATTTCAAAATATCATAAAATCAGTTTCAGTAAGATCTATTAATTATAGAAAGTTAGGTTTAAAAAATTCATTTAAAGTCCTTTTAAGTATTATTGAAAGAATTTTTTTAAATATTTTATTGAGAGTTGATCAGGGAGCTGAATCTCTTCTTTCAAAAGGTAACTTGCAAATAAAAATTAATAGATTTAGACCTCAAAAGAAACCAGGAATCTTGACTATATTCCTAAATTTCTTATCTATATTGTTTATTTACATGGCAATTTATCTCAGAAAACAGTATGGTTCTTTATAAATAACATTTTTAAAATTGAGTTCAGAACGCTATCTAAATCACCCAACATTTGGAATGCTTTATCAAGTTTCTTCTGCTAATGGGGATAAAGATTTATATGCGACACTATATGCACAAAAAATGTTTTTTTTAGTAACTATTAAAGAGCGAGAAATTTTATTTGAAGTAATTCCTTATTTAGATGCAAGAAATCAAGCAGAAATAAATTTACAAAAAGCCAGAAGGCAATCTTCTGAAGATTTGCCCAAATGGGAAAATTTATTTAAACAAACTTTTATATAATTATTTGAAAAATTTAAATTATTTAACACTAAAAAAACAGTTACCTGAAAATGTAAATTTACTGGCTGTAAGTAAATATACTAATTCAAGAAACATACAAATTCTTTATGATTTAGGGCAGCAACATTTTGGTGAAAGTAAGCTTCAAGAAGCTCAAATAAAGCAGAATGATTTAATAAGGAATCAAAAATTAAAATGGCATTTTATTGGAAAAATTCAAAGTAATAAGATTAAAAAAATAGTAAATAATTTTGATTATATACACTCTGTAGATTCCTTAAAAAAATTGCAAAAAATATCTAAAGTAGCCATTGAACTTAATAAAATTCCAAAAATAATGATTCAAATTAAATTGTCAAATGATCCAGATAAAGGAGGAATGAATAAAGAAGATTTAGTCAGTAATTTTGACGAGATTAAATTAATTAAAGGAGTAGAATTGATTGGTCTAATGACTATGAATCCTAAAGGACTTAGTTCAAAAGATAATTTCAATCTTTTTAAGCAATGTAGATCTTTGGCAGATTCACTTCTATTAAAGGAATGTTCCATGGGGATGTCCCAAGATTGGAAAGAAGCTGTTGAAGCAGGTTCGACATGGATTAGGTTAGGTTCATTAATATTTGGAGATAGAATTATTTAGTTATTAATAATTAATATTAGGTAAATTTATTAGTATTTAACTTGCGATAAATCATAACTAACGTTATTTAAGTATAGGTATATTTTTAATTGAATAAAATTACCTAGTTTGTTTTAACTTTCAAAATTCAGAGAGGATCTAAAGGTGTCACTTATTTCTAGATTAAAAGCTGTTGTAGCAGGCGATGACTATTTGGATGATGATTTTGATGAACTAGATTATGTATCTGAAGATGAATTTAATTCTCAGAATTTGTCAAAGCAAAATAATAAAAATTTACGGGCCCTTTCAACTTCAAATCCTTTTGAATTTATGAATAAATCATCAAAGGTTGTTGGAATGCCTGGAATTTCAAGTACATCTTCTGAGGTTAACCTTATTGAACCAAGAAGTTTTGATGAAATGCCCCAAGCTATTCAAGCCTTGCGAGAGAGAAAAACTATAATTCTAAATCTTACAATGATGGATCCTGATCAGGCGCAAAGAGCAGTTGATTTTGTGGCGGGAGGAACTTATGCAATTGATGGACATCAAGAAAGGATAGGGGAAAGTATATTTTTATTTGCACCAAGTTGTGTAAGTGTCACAAGCTCTTTTCAAGAGGAGGCTTCTCCCTCTCATAAAACAAATCAATCAAGTTATGAATCAGATTTAGGCACTAAATCTGCCCCTGAACCTGCCTGGGGAGAATCTAAAATATCAGCTTATTCATAGAAGGTGTCATATAAGCTAGGTGTAATAGGATTTGGAAATATTGCTAAAGCAATAATTACTCCCATACTTGATCAGAAATTAATAAAAGAAAATGAAGTAATATGCTTAGTAAATTCTCAAAAAAGTTTTGAAAATATAAGAAAGATTTATAAGTATAATATTGATATTTTTCCAGTATCATCTAACAAAGCGAATTTAGTATGGAATTGTCCCACTAAATTACTTTCTATTAAGCCTCAACAACTTGAAAATATTGAAGAAATTAATACTAAAAAAAATTCAGATAATATTCTTGTGTCAATTCTTGCAGGTACTTCTATCAGCAAATTAGAAAAAAAATTTCCCAATCATAAATGTGTTAGAACTGTTACAAATATTCCAATTACTATTAGGAATGGATTAACTGCTATTTCATGGGGGGATAGAATTAATGAGGATGAAAAGAAATTTGTTAAAAATTTGTTCAAAAATTCAAGTAAGGTCTTTGAATTACCTGAGGAGTATCTTGATATTTTCTTAGCATTAACTTCATCTTCTCCTGCAATTATTGCATTAATAGTTGAGGCTTTAAGTGATGGAGGATTAAATGGAGGTCTTTCAAAAAAATTATCAGAAGAACTTGTTTTAGATATGATTCTAGGGACAATATTGTTGTTAAAAGATACAAAAATCACTACCTCTGATTTAAAAAATATGGTAACTTCACCGGGTGGAACGACAATCGCTGCATTAAGAGTTTTAGAGGAGAAAAGTTTAAGATCTGCTCTTATAGAAGCAATAATTGCTGCAACTAAAAAAAGTAAAGAATTTAGCTAATCTTATTATTATTTATAAAATTCCTTATAAATTTTTTCTATAGAGTTAATATTCTTCTCTATAGAATATTTTTCTAAGATCCTCTTTCGACCCCTCTCACCCAGTGTTTTTAATAGATTAGGGTTATCAATTAGAATCGGAATTATAGTTTTTAGTTGAGTTGTCACATTATCAGTTGAAATTACAATTCCTGCTCCATTTTCTAATACTTCGCCATCAGCGCCTGCATCTGAGGCTATACAAGCTGTTCCTGTAGACATTGCTTCTAAAAGAGATAGCGATAGTCCCTCGACTAGGCTTGGAAGAAAAAATGCCTCTGCAATTTGCATAATTGCAACTCTTTTTTCAACATCAGGTTCTTCTCCCCACCAAATCAAATTAGTATTTTTTTTATCAGAAAAATTATTCTCAAGTATAGGCTTCATTGGTCCATCGCCAACAATTAAAAGCTTGCAATTTTTTTTCTTTGTTTGACGCCAAGCTCTAAGAAGAGCCTGAATATTCTTTTCATTAACAACTCTTCCCATATATAAAAAGATTCTATAATTACCGAGTTTCTTTTTAATTAATAAATACTTTTGGTTGAAAGATAATGCTGGTTTCCAAATATTATGATCAACTCCATTGGGTATGATTACTTGTCTACTCTTATTAATGCCAAGTTTTTCTAATACATTTCTTTGTAATGATGAAAAAATAATTATCTTATCGAATTTCTTTAATAATGGAGCATAAAGTTGGTAAGTTAATTTTTGTGCGCTTGCTGTTAAATTTCTAATTTTTGAATTAAAAGCAGGATGAAAAGTTGCAACTAACGGGACCTGCATTTCTTGACAAATTTCAGGTAATCTGAAATCTAATAGGGATAAGGTTAAACTTGCATGTACAATATCGGGCCTAAGTTTTTTTAGCGAATTTTTTAGTTTTTTTTCAGCTCTGGGTGAAGGTATAGTATAAACTTGTGATTTTATTAGATAAGGAAGACTTACCTCTGGATCATTCGCTAAAAATAGATCTTCTAATTCTTCCTTATTATTTAGATTATCAAAATGAATAAAGCTTACTTTATATCCTCTATTTCTTAAATGTTCAGTTGTTGTTTTGCAATAGCTAACGTTGCCGCAAAATGGAGATTTCTTACCTAACCAAGCTATATGAACCACAGAAGTTTTAAAGTTTTATATATTAAATTAATAGCAAAAGACAAAAGTATAAAATTGTAAACAAATAATATTTAAGTTTTATTCATAAAATTCTTTTAAGATTTTTAAAGAGGATAATTCTTTTCCTAATTGAGCGGGTATCCAATTACTTACTATTTTTAAGATTTTTAACCATACTTTTTCGGGGCCTAATAGTTCTCCATTTTTCTTAATTGGTAATTCTGCAAAAAATAGCCTTTGCATTAGTGCAATTTCGGAGGCGTTCATTTTTAGGAGACTTCTATTATCGTCTGTTATGGAAAATCCTTCATTTGGTATAAAGTAACAACTCCATTCCCAATTTCCAACGGGAGGGTTAATTTGTTTTCCAGTCTTGCAGCAATAGTGAAGCGGTAAACTTAACCCGCCAATAGCGAGAAGATGAATTAAAGATTGTATACTCATTGCCAAAAGTATATATTCATTCTTATCACAAAATTTAAATTCGCTTATTCGTTCTAAGTGAACAAGAACTGTAGATAAGTAATTACTTTGTGTATCACTACTCCCTATAAGTAGATATGTCAATTCTGTTATAGCTTGAGCTGCAGCAAGGCACTCTATGCTTGAACCGACTTTACTGTAACTTTTTATTATTTTTAATTGACTCACTTTCTTTAGACTTTTTCTTCCAACAATTTGAAAATCTAATAGTGTCAGAGGAGTTGCACTAGAAAGACTACTTTTAGGTTTTCTAGCTCCTGGTGCAGCTAATCTTATAATCCCTTGTTCATCAGATAGTACTGTAATTAAACGATCATTCTCTCCAAGGGGGGTTGATTTTATGCATAAACCTCTTAATTTATTATGAGCATTCATTAAAGTAATTTTAAATCTTTGAAAATCATATGAAAGTCTGATGTTCCAATTGAACTTGCTCCAAGATTGAGAATTTCAATGGCTTGATCTAAATGTTTTATACCTCCTGTAATTTTCAATTTACTTTTATATCCTATTAATTTAATTATTTGATTAATATCATTTTTATTTATGTACGGTTCAAATCCGTCACCAAATTGAAAATTTTCAATACCCATTTCAAGGCATATATTTATAGCTTTAGATAAAACATTACTATCTAATTTATAATAATTAAAAATTAATGTAATAGGTAGGCCAGATTGAATTAATATTTCAATCTCTCTAGCAAAATCTTCTTCTTTAGAATCTGATAGGTAAAAAAATCTTGGTAAAAATTCAATACTGTTTGCACCAAATTCTTTTGCATAAGAAATTATTTCAGAGAGAAATTTTGAAGGGATATCTGCAAGTGGATAGGAAATCAAGGTATTTATTTTACAATTCTTATAGTTAATTGCATCATTTAAGTATTTTAAAAAATATAAAGAGGTAGATATATTTCTTATATTGTATTTTGTTATTAATTCACAATTAATCTGAAAATTTTCTTTTGATAAATAAGGATTCAATAAAGTTGCATGAATTACTTCATTAAATTCGTAATCATTTTGTGACATATAAAATTTATTTTGATTGAATTAATCCATAGCCTCCATGATTTCTTTTGTAAATTACTTGAAGATCATTATTTTCTTCATTTCTGAAAAAGTAAAAATCATGATCTATTAGATCAAGTTGCTTTCTAGCTTCATTTATTGAGATAGGACTCATTTCAAAATACTTATTTTTGATAAAGGGATCAGGTAAATCTCCCTTGATACCATCTTTTAAAAAATCTTTTTCTTCCAATTTTGGATAGGGATCTTTTTCATAATCAGATAATTTATGATTACTTTTGTTGTTATGAATTGAAATGCTATGTCTCTCTTTGTATTTTCTTAATTGTCTGCAAAGCTTATTAGCTACAAGGTCTATACTTGAATAGAGATTATCTGACTTTTCCTCGGCCCTTATAACAATTCCATTAGCAAAAATTGTTACTTCAGCATTTTGGCAGGAAACCCTAGGATTTTTTTCAACGGATAGGTGAATATCTGCTTCTTTGACGATATCCTTATAATGATGAGTTGCTTTTGTAATCTTGGATTTTGTGTATTCTTTTAAAGGTCCGGTAAGTTCAAGATTTTTGCTATGAATTAAAATTTTCATAATCAATAATAATTTCTGCTTCTTTTTTAATCTACATAAATATGATTAATAGAACATCAATACTTAAACAACCTAATAAAATTTCATATTTTGATGAGGTATTACAAATACAAGAGCACTATCAAAAGTCTATTATTCAAGGTGCTTTATCTCACGATTTCGTATGGATAGGAGAACATCAACTTTGTTACACAATTGGTAGAGGAGGTGACTATAAGAATATTTTATTTTCTTTTGATCAAAATAAATTTAATATTTTCAAGATAAACAGAGGGGGCGAGGTTACTTGTCATATGCCCGGGCAAATAGTTGTATATTTAGTGTTTAACCTTAAGAATTATAAAAAAGATCTTAATTGGTTTTTAAGGAAAATTGAAAAAATTATTATTAATACGCTTAATTATTTTCAAATAAAAGGTTCTACGAAAAAAGGATATACAGGTGTTTGGTGTGATGATAAAAAAATAGCTTCAATAGGAATTGGCTGTAAGAGATGGGTAACAATACATGGCTTCGCTTTAAATGTAGATTGTGATTTAAATAATTTTAATAAAATTATTCCTTGCGGTATTGAGGGTTGCATTATGACTAAAGTTTCAGAATTTCATCCAAATTTAGATTCTTCTCATGTTAAGTTGATTGTTAAAAAATTTATTGAGTCAGAGTTTAATTTGAAATTTGTATCAGAATAAATTTATTAATAATTTTTATCACTGTTTTTAATTATCGATATGAATGACTTAGCATATTGTTCTGCCAAAAAGATAAATAGTAAAGATGATTTGTTTCTTCAAAGTAGGGATTTTATCAACGAGCTTGAGCATATTGATCAAATGTGGGATTATTTAAATCATAAAAATGGTAATGTTTTAGCTGTTAAAAATTTAAGAGGAAAGAATAAAGAGGAATATAACTACAGACAATTAAGCAAAAAAATAAAAAAAGCATCTAAAGCTTTTTTTAATCTTGGTTTACGCAGAGGAGAGGTAGTAGCTCTTATCTCTGAAAATTCACCTAGATGGTTAATTGCAGATCAAGCGATAATGAGAATAGGTGCTATTAATGCAGTAAGAGGTTGTAACTCTCCTTCTGTAGAGATTGAATATATCATTCAACATTCAAAATCAGTGGGGTTGATAATTGAATCAAAGGCAGTCTGGGAAAAATTAGCTATCAAAAATGAAATTATCGAAAACTTAAAATTTTTAATAGTGTTAGAGGATGAATCTTTTGGAGAGTTTTTAGGGTGGGATAAATTCTTGGAAATCGGAAATAATAATACTTCCGTTCTATACGAAGAACTTATTGATAAAAGTAATGCGGATGATATAGCAACTATACTTTATACTTCTGGCACTACAGGCAAACCTAAAGGGGTCCCTTTATCACATGCTAATTTTTTACATCAGATAACTAATTTGGCTTGTATTGCCAATCCAAAACCTGGAACCTCTGTACTAAGCGTTCTTCCTATTTGGCATTCCTATGAGCGTAGTGCAGAGTATTTTTTCTTTTCATGTGGATGCTCTCAGTTTTATACCATTCCAAAATTTTTGAAGGATGATATCACTCAAATCAGACCTTCAGTAATGGCTACTGTTCCAAGACTTTGGGAGGCTATATATGATGGCTTTTTTGCCGCTTTAAAAAAAATGCCTAAATTCAAAAGAAATATAATTAGATTTTTTCTACGTAATAGCTCTACTTATAAAAAGAATTTAAGAAAGATAAGAGATATTGAACTTTACGAAACAAGTTTAATATCTAAGTTAATTTCATTGTTTTTAGTAATTAAAAGTTCGCCACTTCACCAGATCGCAACTTTACTATTATGGCCAAAAATTTTAGAGAAACTTTGTGGAAAGAATCTTAGATTCCCAATTAATGGAGGAGGTGCTTTGCCGGAGCATGTGGATCTTTTTTTTGAGTCATTGGGTGTAAATGTTTTGGTAGGTTACGGTTTAACAGAAACAAGTCCAGTATTAACATGCCGTCGAACATGGTGTAATGTAAGGGGAAGTTCAGGACAGCCTTTACCTTTTACAGAGGTAAAAATTATTGATGAAAATAATTCAATTTTAAAGTATAGAGAAATTGGCAGAATTTTTGTTAGGGGACCTCAAGTTTTTGAAGGTTATCTTGATAATATGCGAGACACTTTAGATGTCTTATCTATTGAAGGATGGTTTGATACTGGAGATTTAGGATTCTTGATTCCAAATGGATCTCTTGTAATCACAGGAAGAGCTAAAGATACAATAGTACTTTCAAGTGGAGAAAATATTGAGCCTAATCCTTTAGAAATAGAAATCTTGAGTTCTTATCTAATTTCTCAGGTCCAGCTTCTAGGACAAGATCAAAAAAATCTTTCTGCATTAATAGTGCCAAATATTGAATTCATCGAGAATAAATTTTCCGAAAAAAATCTTCTAAAAATAAATCAGAATTTTGAAATTAAAAAATACTTTAAGGCAGAAATAAATTCTTTATTAAAAAATAGATCTGGTTCAAGGTTAGAAGAACAAATAATTGACTTAATCTTTGTAGAGCCATTTTCTATAGAAAATAATTTATTAACACATACTCTTAAGCAAAAAAGAAAAGAGATAGAAAAAAAATATGATCTTGAAATAAAAGAAATGTATAAAAAACAAATTAAAGGTGAAATTATTATTTAATAACTAATTAATATATAAAAATAAATCTTTATTGTTTATGACTCAGAAAGAAACTCTCACTATTAAACGTTCAATCTCTATAAAAGCAGTAGTAACATCTACTTGGAAACAGGATGCTGAAAATGAACTAAGTAAGGCCATATCTGGAACTGATCAACAATTATCTCAACTAGAACAAGAGGGACAGCAGGTTGTAAGTAATATAAGATCTCAATCTATAAATCCTTTAGATCCACGAGTTCAAGAACAAGTAGGACAAATACAGCAACAAGTTGCAGGTAAAAGGAATGAATTAGAAGAACAAAAAAGAAATTTACTTCAGCAGCAAAATCAAGTACGTGAATTAAAGTTAGATGATATTGTTGAACAAGGACAAGTTGATAGTTTTTGTGAAGTTTCTGTTGGGGATGATCTTATAAAGAAGATGCAAGTTTCGATAATAGTTAAAGATGGCATAATTCAATCAATAGAAAATCTTTAGAAATTCAATTTTTTTTATAAATTCACTTACTATTTATCACCTTAAAATTATAAATTTAATTTTATGCTTACAACTAAAATTACATTTGCTTTATCGGATTGGATAAGGGAGTGGATTAAATAAAGAAATGAAGCACCCTCTCTTGAAAGTTGTATAAAGTTCGTTGAATGGAAACTTGATAACTATACACTTACCGAAAGCGACAGAATTAAAATTGAGACGATATTGTTGTATGAAACTTTAGAGTAAGTATTATTCTTTATCCTATGAGAAAATAATAAAAGGCCTTGATAATTATTCAAAAAATTTTGATAAAAACTTTTTATTCAATTAAGTAATTATTAAATTCTTTTTTTTCTATAGTTCCCTTATTTACATGTTTTCGTATAATAAAGTTAATAGTTTTAAAAGCTTCCCAGGTAGAAAATTATAGAGACTTTCTTGGTTAAGCTATCAAACTACTTGCTATTGTTAATTTTTTATGTCTCACGAAATTTTTATGCCAGCTCTTAGTTCTACAATGACTGAGGGAAAAATAGTAGAGTGGTTAAAAAATCCAGGAGATAAAGTTGAGAGAGGTGAATCTGTATTAGTAGTTGAATCAGATAAAGCTGATATGGATGTTGAATCTTTTCAAGATGGTTATTTAGCAGCAGTATTAATGCCTGCAGGAAGTACCGCTCCTGTGGGGGATACTATCGGTATAATTGTCGAAACCGAAGATGAAATACTTTCTGTACAAAAAAATAATAAAACAGTAAAAATTCAATCAGATGTAAATAAAAAAGATATTCAATTAGAGAATAAGAGTGAAGAAGAATCAGTAGAATCTGTTAAGACTGCAAAACGAGAAGAACCAAAGAATAATAAGGACGAACAGAAAATAATTAAAAATGAATCACAAATAGATGCCTCTACTGCAAATAGTTCTTCAAGAGTAATTGCATCTCCAAAAGCAAAAAAATTAGCCGCGCAAAATGGAGTTGATTTAACAAAAGTCAGAGGTTCAGGACCTCATGGGAGAATACAAGCAGAAGATGTACTAAAAGCTAAAGGCCAACCTATATCAGTTCCTTGGATTGGTGAGGGTGATTATTCTGCAGGAATTATAAATAATAAGAAAGTAAAAAGTATCAGTAGAGAAATGGGAAATAGTTTTGGAAATCCTGGTGAAACTGTGCAATTTAATACTTTGCAAAAAGCTGTAAATAAAAATATGGAATCAAGTTTAGATGTCCCATGTTTTAGAGTTGGTTATTCTATAAAAACACAGAATTTAGATAACTTTTATAAAAAAGTCAAACAAAATGGAGTAACTATGACTGCGATTTTAGCCAAAGCAGTAGCTAAAACTCTTAATAATCATCCTCAGGTAAATGCTTCTTTTTCAGAAAATGGTATAAAATATCCTGATTCTATAAATATAGCTATTGCTGTTGCTATGGAAGATGGTGGGTTGATTACTCCTGTATTAAAAGATCCTAGTAAAACAGATTTATTTGAGTTATCAAGAGAATGGAAAGATCTTGTGAAAAGATCTAGATCTAAACAACTTGAACCAGAAGAGTATTCAACAGGAACATTTACATTATCAAATTTAGGTATGTTTGGTGTAGATAGATTTGATGCAATACTTCCCCCTGGAACTGGAGCAATACTTGCAATAGCAGCTTCTAAACCGACAGTAGTTGCTAATGATAATGGATCAATCTCTGTTGAAAAAGTTATGCAAGTGAACCTTACCGCAGATCATCGTGTTATATATGGAGCTGATGGTGCAGCTTTTCTTAAGGAGTTAGCTGATTTGATTCAAAATTCCCCAGATGAATTAGTTACATAATTCTTTTGAATTTAAAAAATAAGAAAGAAATAGATAATCAATTACGTTCATATGATTATGAACTTGATCCCTCATTAATTGCTTACGAACCTAAAAAAGTAAGACATACATCTAGGATGATGATAGTGAGAGATGTCCTTTCAGAAAATAGCTTATCTACTAATCAATTAACTGGCCATCTTGTAGATGAGTTAAACAAAGGGGATTTAGTAATAATTAATGATACAAAAGTTATGAAAGCAAGATTATCTTTTTTGTTAGAAAATTCTTCCTTAGTTGAAGGCTTGGTGCTAGAGCCTTTAAAAGAATCAATTTGGTTATGTTTAGCCAAACCAGCAAAAAAATTAAAAAAAGGTTGTTTCTTAAAATTAAATTCTAATCATAGTAATGACATTCAACTTGAAATAATTGGTATTGATAAAAAGACTGGAGGAAGGTTTATAAAATTTCCTGAGGAATATAATAATCTTAAATCGATGAATAAATTGCTCGATATTCATGGAGAAGTTCCATTGCCTCCTTATATAAAAAAAATAGATAAATCAGTTTCTCATGAAAGCTTTTATCAAACTCAATATGCTAAAAATCCTGGAGCGGTGGCAGCACCAACGGCAGGACTTCATTTAAGTAAACAAATAATCAAATCTTTAAAAAATAAAGGCATAAAAATATTGCCCATAACATTGCATGTTGGATATGGAACTTTTAAACCCATAGATCAAGAAAATCTTAAAGACTTAAAACTTCATAAAGAATTTGTCAATGTCTCCTTAGATGTAATTGAGGAGATAAAATCTGTTAAAAAAAAAGGTAAAAAGGTTATAGCTATTGGAACAACCAGTGTTAGAGCTCTTGAAAGTTGTTATTGCCCTATTGCGAAAGAAATCCTCCCTATAAATAAAAGTGTTGAGTTAGTTATAAAGCCAGGTTTTAAATTTCAAGTTGTTGATGGATTACTTACAAATTTTCACCTACCAAAAAGTTCTCTATTGCTTTTAGTTAGTGCAATGATTGGAAGGGAAAGATTACTAGATTTATATAAAAAAGCCATAAGAGAAAAATTTAGATTTTTCTCTTATGGTGATGCTATGTTTATATCCCCAGATGCTCTATTGGGTCATTCTAAATTTAAGACTTAACTGGTTCTTGGATAATACCAGTGGGAACTTCGGTGAACATAACTGAGGATAAATATCTCTCAGCTAAATCTGGTAGAACAACAACTATTGTTTTACCAGCATATTCATCTTGCTCTGCAAGTCTTATTGCTGCTACTGCTGCCGCGCCGCATGAAATCCCAACTAATAAACCTTCTTCTTTGGCAAGTCTTAAAGCCATATCAATTGATTCATCATTTGTAACTTGTTCAACTTTATCCACAATAGATAAATCGAGATTTTTAGGGATAAATCCTGCTCCTATCCCTTGTATTTTGTGAGGGCCAGACTTTACTTCCTCTCCATTAAGAGTTTGTGTGATTACAGGACTATGGGAGGGCTCAACAGCAACAGAGGTGATGTTTTTACCTTTTTCATTTTTAATATATCTTGAAACTCCTGTAATAGTTCCGCCTGTTCCTACTCCAGCAACTAAAACATCTATTTCTCCATCACAATCGTCCCAAATCTCTGGCCCAGTTGTTTTAAAATGAATTTCTGGATTTGCTGGGTTATCAAATTGGCCAGGCATAAAATATTTGGAAGGGTCACTTTCAGCAATTTCTTTTGCTTTAGCTATAGCTCCTGGCATACCTTTTGAAGCTTCAGTAAGAATTATCTCTGCACCAAGTACAGCCATTACTCTCCGTCTTTCTATAGACATTGATTCTGGCATTGTGAGAATTAATTTATAACCTCTTGCAGATGCTGTAAAAGCAAGAGCAATGCCAGTATTTCCAGATGTTGGTTCAACAATAACTTTATCTTTTGTTAGTTTTCCGCTTTTTTCAGCATCCCATATCATATTTGCACCGATACGACATTTGACACTATAAGCAGGATTTCTTCCTTCAATTTTGGCTAGCACGGTTGCTTTCGCATTTTTTGTTACTGATTTAAGTTTTACAAGAGGAGTATTTCCAATTGCAAAACTGTTGTCTTCGTAGATTTTTGACATTATTTATTAATTTAATGTATTTTCATACTAACTACTTATCCCAAAAATAGTATATAAATTTCTTTACAGTCAGATCTATAAATTTTTAGCATTCAAGAGCTCTAGCAAACTTATCCCATAAAAGTTTTATATCCTCACAGCCAACTGATACTCTTATTAGATATCGCGGAATTCCAAATTTTGCTGCCCAATCAAGCTCGTTGTAATGTGCTAATAAGACATAAGGACAAACAATTGTAAATTGTGTTCCAAGACTTGGACCTTTTGATATTTGTAATGAGTTATAAAATCTAATTGTTTGATCAAGACCATCTTTTAATTCAAAAGAAAGTAAACACCCAAAGCCCCCTTTGTCTTTCATTATTGAATTAAAGTTATTACATTTTTCTGGATGGTAAACCTTTTTAATTGCGCAATGATTTTCTAATCTTTTTTTTAATTCCAGGCAATTAAAATTCTGTAATAAGACTCTTTGTTTAACATCTCTACTAGCCTTTTCTAATGAAATTAAATCATTAACAGATAATTCTGGTATACATATATTATCCAAAACTTTTTTAAACTTATCGACCCATTTACTTTTTGGATTTATAACTAAGGATCCTGCAAGAATATCACCACTTCCAGAAAAAATCTTAGTCAATGAAGTAAAAACCATATCAGATACTTCTAAAGAATTTATATTTATGTTTGACCCAATCGTGTCATCTGTTATCACGGGAATTTTTAAATCCTTGGCTATTTTTGCAATTTTTTTAATATTTGTGCATTTCAAAAGTGGATTACTAGGAAGCTCTATAATTAATGCAGAAGGGTTTATTTTTTTTATTTCAAGTTCAATATCTTTTGTGCTTTCTTCAGTAATTAAATGAGCACCATAAAAAATATTTTTTTGGAAGTTTAAGTACATCAACATATGGGAATCCGATCTGCAAAGTCGGTCTCTTAGGGAAAATCTTATATATAATTTCCAGAGCTGTATAAAATGCTGACATTCCCGAAGATGTTAAATAAATTAAATGCGAATCTGTATTTAGAGAGCTAGAAATCCTTTCAATTAGTTTATATTTGCATTTATTTGCAAGATTTTTTTCTGGTAATAATTCTAAATTTAAATCAATAGCTGCTTGACGAGATGAAGCTCCGAGACCGGTATGCTGCCAAAAAGTACGAGCATAATTAGACGCAGTTTCTGTGGTTATTAAAAAGTATAGGGATCCCTTCATTTTTATAAAGGAATTTTTGCAGCTTGTATATTTATCACAATATTTTTTTGCTTTTAAAGCGAAATATTTATTTGGATAAGGCCAAGCATCATGCTTATTTAATGAATTTTCATGTAATATTTGACTTGTTAACTTCTTTAAAAGAGGATTTAACCCAAATCGTGGATAAATTGATCTTAATGAATTTATACATTCGGGTATTTTTTCTTCGTAATTGATTATATCTTTCCATGTTGGCAGTGCTACTGAAACAGCATGAATACTATCTGGTATAGGCTTTCCTAATTCTGAACTTTCCCATATTGGATGTTTAAGTAAATCTTTCACAATCTAGAAACTATCTAAAGCCAATAAAAGATCCGATAATAGATCTCTGCCATCTTCACATCCAATTGAGAGTCTCACTAAAGAGTCATTAATCCCCAAAGTACTTTTAACTTCTTTATCAACCGATGCATGAGACATTGTAGTCGGATGACAGATAAGACTCTCGACCCCTCCAAGGCTCTCCGCTAAAGTAAAATATTTTAATTTTTTACAAAAATCAAAAGTATGATTCTTATTTAATTTTAATTTCAAAGTAATCATTGAACCCCCAATTTTCATTTGAGATTGTGCTAATTCGAATTGAGGATGATTTTTATTAAAAGGATATATGAGTTGATCAATTAATTTATGCGAATTTAATTCGTTAGCAATAAAGTGTGCATTTTTAGTTTGTTCTGCAATTCTCAATGGGAGCGTTTTTAATCCCCTTGTTATAAGCCAGCAATCAAATGGGGACGGATTCAAACCTAGAGACTTTTGAGAAAAAATCATTTTGTTATTCCATGACTCATCATTGGTAATAACGGCTCCGCCAAGTGAATCACTATGCCCATTAATAAATTTTGTTGTACTAATTAATGATAGAGTTGCGCCAAGTTCCAAAGGCCTTTGGATTACTGCAGTACAGAAAGTATTATCAACTACAACAGGGATTTTTCTTGAATTAGCTTCACTACAAATTTCTTTAAGATTTAATATTTTCAATAAAGGATTAGTTGGACTCTCTAGCCAAATTAATGAGGGTTTAACTTTAGAAATTTGCTGAATATATTCTTTGTTTGTAAAGTCAAAATATGAAGTTTGAATACCAAATTTTTTGAATATTTTTTCAAACATTCTTATTGTACAGCCATATAAATTTGATTCGCATAGAATTATATCTCCACTTTTAAGGCTAGAGACTATCGCTGTTACAGCACTTATTCCAGAACTAAAAACGGTGCAATAATTTGAATTTTCTATTCCCTTTAAAACGTTTTCTAATATAGAAAAATTTGGATTACCTGATCTTGTGTAATCAAAATCAGCTCTATTACCATGCTCAAATGTTGATGTGGCAAAAATCGGCGGCATTACACATCCAGTTTCATCAGCGTAGGATTTACCATGATGAATAGCAATTGTTTTTAACCCCGTTTTGTTTTTTTTCTTTTGATTATTGCGCATTGAAAAATAATAATAAAAAAACCCCCACTTTTTGTGAGGGTTTATAGATCCTATTAAACTTTCCTTGAGTAATATTCCACAACTAAGAGTTCATTTATTTCAAGTGCAACCCATTCTCTGTCGCATTTGCCATTTATTTTCCCACTTAATTTTTGCTTATCCAATTCTATATGTGGTGGCACATTAGCTAATCCAGGAAATTCAATATTGCCTTCAACAAGC